>NZ_JBRKTB010000002.1:0-712115 GCF_053005425.1 Aeromonas sp. 25-248
GGAGAAGGATTCGAACCTTCGAAGGCAGAGCCGTCAGATTTACAGTCTGATCCCTTTGGCCGCTCGGGAACCCCTCCCCAAGTGCGAGGCGCATACTAACAGATCTGTCGCGCTTGTGAACCCCTCTGCCGGGATTTTTAATGCTTAAAGGATCGGGTTGATGGCCGATAAGCAATGAAACCTTCATTTCCAAGATTTATCTCATGCTGCCCAGTGCGATTCGTGACCGCTTGCTCGTGGATGAGGCCCAGTTGGGCCAACGGCTCAACCAGGATCTCCGTGCGGGGGACCGTGCCGACTTCAGGCTGCATCTGGCGCTGCTGACTGATGCAGTGGAAGAGCAGCCCTGGTTTGATGCCCCGCCCAAGCCTGCGTCGGGTGAGCTGGATTGGCGCTCCCGTTTCGGTCTGATGCCCCGGGCGTCCCTGCAAGGCGGGGTGGAAGAGAGCGATGCCACCAGCCTCAACGAGCGTCTGCAACAGGGCGGGTGCATGACGGATGTGAGACTCTGGCTGGCGCTGCGCTCCCCGCCACTGGTGAGCCGAACGCCCGCGCTGGATCCCGCGGTGTACGACAACCTCTCGGCACTGGGTCGTGAGCGATGGCAGGCCCGACCTATGGGCGCTGACCCCAGGGAGGAGGCTCCGCTGATGATGCTGCCGCTGCTCGATGAGCTTGCGCAAGGGGTGGATGCCAGGCTGTGCTGGCTGGGGTGACGGCACGGTAGAATGCAAAAAGGCGGGATAACCCGCCTTTTGCTTTATGAGTGGTGAACCTTGTCAGGCGTCTGCTTCGTCCGGTTGGGGCACTTCCTTGCCGGCGGCACGACGGGCGATGGGTTTTTCCGTGTGACGGTTGAGCTGGCGTTCCAGCTTCTGGCCCAGGTCCGTGATGGCGGCATAGAGATCCTCGTGCTCTGCCTGCGCAAACAGTTTGCCGTTGGGAATGCCGATAGTGGCTTCGACGATATACATCAAACGCTCTTTGGAGATGATCACATGGGGTGTGATAAGAGGCACCTGAAGACGCTCGAGCTTTTCAAAACGGGATTCAATGCGCTCGCGGATGGCTGGGGTGATGTCGATGATTTTACTGGTCATTTCGATTTTCATAATGGCCCCCTTCGGGTCGTCTTGCTTGTGTCTTCACCTCCAGATTACCCATGTCGCCAAATCAAAATGTGATCTGCGTCACGAAAAATCCCCTTGGGAATCCCGCTGTCCATAAATTGTGAGCTTTTCCCGTTTCATGCCAAAAACCGCTTGAGCTCAGTGAAACAGGCAGGCAGTATCAGCAAATAGGATCGTTTCTGTCCCCCCTCGGCAGCGCCTTGTGTCGACCCGATGTTTGGTTTTTGCCGCATAGTCTCGAATTTTCTCCACCCACATCGCCTCATCGCATCGCAAAATCATTGCCATGCGCCGGTGGAGATATGCGCGCAAACGGATATGCTTTTCTGCAGGAGTCGGGGTGGATAACGTGGTTGTAGTGGTTGGAGTCGTAGATGAAGCAGCAAGCCACCCAGATGATGTGGTTTTATGATCGGCAGCATGGGCAATGGAGCCTGTCTGATCATGTCTCTTGTGAACCCTGGGCAGGGGAGGGAGCCCACCCCTGGGCCACCCAACTTGAGCGGGAAGATGAAGCGGGTTTCGCCGATTTTCTTGCAAGACTCCACGATTCCGGCCAGCCTGGCCAGTTCATCGGTCACCTACGCGATGAGGACGGCAAGGTACACCACGCGCTCTGGTACGGTCAGTATGTGCCTGCACAGGGGCTCTGTTGTGGCTGGCTTGCCCCCCTCGAAATGATGCATCGCGAGATGGATCGCGCCGACTCCCCCGCAGGCGTGACACCGCCGCTTCCCATGTTACAAGCCCCCTTGCTGGCCAAGCTGGCGCAGGCGCTCTCCGCTAAGACGGGGCTCGATTTTTGCCAGACCCTGGTCAACGAGCTGGCCCATATCCTGGGAGCCACTGCCGTCTGGCTGACGGAGCGGGTCGGTCTCGACAGGCTCAGGGTGCTGGCGAGCCACGGCATCGACGTCAAGGAGTATGCCCTCTGTGACATGCCCTGCCAGCAGCTCTATCGCCAGGGGGCCTCCTGCGCGGTCCCCGTGAGTGAACCCCTGACCGGGTATCCCGACCTGCCCCCGGGCCAGCACTATTACGCCCAGCCGCTGCTCGATCGCAACGGTCAGATCCTGGGCCATCTCGCCCTGCTGTTCCCGAGCCAGACCCGGACCACGGATCTGGACTCCGTCCTGACCATCTTCTCGGTGCGCATGGTGGCCGAGCTGGAGCGCCTGCAGAGCGATGCCCTGATGCGGCTGTCTGCGGTGGCCTTTGAAACTCACGAAGGGATCATCATCACGGATCCCGAGTTCAAGATCCTGCGGGTCAATTACGCCTTCAGCCAGATCACCGGCTTTGACAACCAGGGGGTGATTGGTCTGCACCTTGGCAACGATCTCTGGTCGGGGCTGGGAGGGTTGGGTTACGAGCTCAACGCCCTGGATCGCTGGCAGGGGGAAACCCTGCGCCTGCACGCCGACGGTCACGCCTATCCCCAGTGGGAGATCGTCACGCCGGTGCAGGATGAAAAGGGGGGGATCAGCCACTATGTCATCTTCTTCGAGGATATTTCAGAGCGCAAGGCGGCGGAGCGCCGCATCCAGGATCTCGCCTTCTATGACGAGCTGACCGGTCTGCCCAATCGCCGTCAGCTGCACGAAACCCTGACCCAGGCGTTCACCGATGCAAATCGCAGTCACCTCATCGGGGCCCTGCTGTTCATCGATCTCGACCACTTCAAGACCATCAATGATTCCCTGGGTCACGCCACCGGCGACTGGCTGCTCAAGGAGGTGGCCAGCCGTCTCAAGCGGCTGGTGCGCCAGGGGGATTGTCTGGCCCGTCTCGGCGGCGACGAGTTCGTGTTGTTGCTGCCAGCGCTCTCCATCAGCCCGCCCCAGGCGGAGATGCAGGCCGACCTCATCGCGGAGCGGCTCATCGGGGAGATCGCCGCCCCCTATGATTTCAGAGGCCAGGTGCTGCACATCGGCGCCAGTGTCGGCATCACCCTCTTCCCCGGTCGGGAGCAGGAGGCGGGGGATCTGCTCAAGCAGGCTGACACCGCCATGTATCAGGCGAAATCGGCGGGCCGCAAGACCCGGCGCTTCTTCGATGCCTCCATGCAGTTGCAGGCCGACCGGCGTCTGCACATTCACAACGAGCTGCGCAGTGCCCTCGACAATGGGGAGCTGACTCTCCACTACCAGCCCCAGCACATGGTGGCGGGGGGGGAGATCATCGGTGTCGAGGCACTGATCCGCTGGCAACCCCCCGGGCGTGCCCTGGTGTCGCCTGCCGAGTTCATCCCCATTGCCGAGGAGACGGATCTCATTGTCGACATCGGCAACTGGGTATTGCACGAAGCCTGTACCCAGTACGTCTCCTGGGAGGAGAACGGGATCCACGTCCCCCAGCTGTCGGTCAACGTGAGCGCCAAACAGTTCCATGCTCCCGACTTCGTCGATCGCATTCACGACGTGCTGGCTGCCACCGGCATGGATCCCGCCTGCCTCAACCTGGAGATCACCGAGTCGGTGGTGCTGGGTCATGCGGAAGACACCATCAGCAAGATGGCGGAACTCAAGACCCTGGGCATCAGCTTTGCCATCGACGACTTCGGGGCGGGGTACTCTTCCCTGAGCTACCTCAAGCGGCTGCCGGCTGACGAGCTCAAGATCGACCGCTCTTTCATCCAGGACATTCCGAAGGATGGTGACAACATGGCCATCGTCGAGGCCGTGATCGCCATGGCCCGCCACATGGGGTTCAACGTGACGGCGGAGGGAGTGGAGTCCCGCCAGCAACTGGAGTTTCTGCAGGCGCAGGGCTGCCATTTCTTCCAGGGATACCTCGCCTCCAAGCCGCTCCCTGTTCCCTACCTTGAACGCTATGTCAGCCGCCAGGTACGCGGTGATCGCCCCGTCTGCACCGATAAAAATAGTGTGGCGTAGCGCCCATATTTAACGGGTAGAATGAAGGTATCTCACCACCGCCAGCGGGCGGTGGTTATGCCTCTCAAGGGAGAATACCTTTCGTGAAAGCCGTGCAGGGAATCATCTTTTCGGCGCTGTGCGTGCCAGGGCTAGTGGCACCCGCCTTTGCGCAAACCATGGAGCAGTCTCTCTATCGCCAGGCCCATGAGGCCGTGCGTGCCAATGATCAGGTCAAATTCAGCCAGCTTCGGGCACGCCTGATCCACTATCCTCTGTTGCCCTATCTGGATTACTACCAGCTTGCGTTCCGTCCCGGGGCGGCAGACTACAACGATGTGACCCGCTTCATCCGCCAGCACGGGGACACCCCCCAGTCCAACCGGCTCGAGCGCAGCTATCTCACCTATCTTGCCCAGAGCCAGCAGTGGTCCCAGTTCCTGCGCTTCTATCCGGCCAAGCCAAGCTCCACCGATCTGCTCTGTCAGCACTATCAGGCCCGCTACTACACGGGGCACAAAAGTGAAGCCCTGCAGGAGGCAGGCAAGCTCTGGTTGAGCGGTCAATCCAGGCCCGATGCCTGCGATCCCCTGTTCCAGCTCTGGCAGCAGGCGGGTCTGCGTACTCAGGAGAAGATCTGGGAGCGCATGAACCTGGCTTTCGAGGCCCAGAACCCCAACCTCATTCGCCACCTCGGTGCCCAGCTCGGCAGCGGCATGAAGGGGTATGGCGATCAGATGATCGCCCTGTATGACCAACCCGTGCGGGCGATGAATCCGGCCAACTTCACGGCGGCGCCCCCGTCGCGGCATCTGCTCTCCCTGGGGCTGGCCCGCTACGCCAACCAGGAGCCCGACGCGGTTCTGCGCCAACTGGGGGAGATGGCCCGTCGCTTCGGCCTGAACCATGCCGAGGTGAATCGGGTGGAGAAGGCGGCCGCCCGCCGCCTGTTGCTGGACCGCTCTTCTGACCAGCGCGCCTGGCTGGATACAGCCCTGATGCGGCTCAAGGAGCCGGAGCTGGTGGAGCTGCGGGCCCGTCTTGCCATCTGGGAGCAGGATTGGCGCGGCCTCGAAGGCTGGGTCAAGCGGATGCCCATGGGGCTGCAAAAAGAGGATCGCTGGCGATACTGGATGGCGCGCTCGCTGGAGAAACAGGGGCGGCAGAAACCGGCGCGGGACCTCTATCTCGAGACTGCGAGCCTGCGCGGCTTCTACGGCTTCATGGCGGCCCAGCGCACCGGTGTGCCCTATCGCATGAAGAACCAGAGCGTGGCGCACAAGGTGCCGGACTGGCAAAGTGCCAGCCGCCGCTGGCCCTTCCTGCTGCGGGTGCGTGAGCTGCTGGCGATGAACGAGATCACGGCGGCCCGCTCTGAGTGGATCCACAACATGGATCGCAACAGCGTGGCCCAGCGCCTGGAGTTTGGCCACATCGCCCTCAACCAGGGCTGGCACGAGCTGGCGATCCTCTCCAGCATCCGTGCCGAGGCCTGGGATGCGCTGGACCTGCGCTTCCCACTGCCCCTCAAGCGCACCTTCTCCCAGATGGCACAAGAGCGCACCATGAACACCAGTCTGCTCTACGCCATCTCCCGTCAGGAGAGCGCACTCTATCCCCTGGCCCAGTCACCAGTCGGGGCGAGGGGGTTGATGCAGCTGATGCCTGCCACCGCGAAAGAGACGGCCGGCAAGCTTGGGGTGCCCTATCGCAACGAGCAGCAACTGTTCGACCCGGCCATGAACATTCGTCTTGGCAGCGCCTACCTCAAGCGCCTGCTGGATGTGTATGACGGCAACCGGATCCTGGCGGCGGCGGCCTACAATGCGGGTCCTGGCCGGGTCAAGCGCTGGCGCGAGCAGAGCGACAACAAGCCGATGGATGTCTGGGTGGAGAGCATCCCCTATCGGGAGACGCGCAACTATGTCCAGAACGTGCTCTCTTTCGATCTCATCTATCAACACAAGCTGCAGCAGCCCTTGCGTTTCATGTCGGAACGCGAGCTGAATCACGCCTATTGAGTTCGGGGGCAGTCGTTGTCGCGGCTGCCTCCCATTCTTGCCCCAGAATGGTTATCATCCCTTAAGCTTTGTTACAAAAGGAAACCTGCCAGGTGATCGGGCGCCGCGTCTTGGTCTGTCAGGTTCGATACAATGCCCGATCATCACTGACAGGCTTTTCCAACAAAGGAATCGAGAGTGGCAACGATCAAAGATGTGTCTCAGCTGGCGAATGTCTCCATTTCGACAGTGTCTCGAGTGATCAACAACACGGCGCAGGTGGCGCCCGAGAAGCGCGAGGCTGTCCTCGCGGCCATGAAGGAGCTCAGCTTTCGTCCAAACAGCTTCGCCCAGGCCCTGGTGAGCAAACGCTCCAACTGTATCGGTGTGCTGGTGGGGGATCTGTGTGGCGGCCCCTTCTTCGCCCAGATGATGCGCGGCATCGAAAGCATGGTCGACAAGGCGAACAAGTTCACCATCGTGGTGTCCGGAAACCACGACGCGACCCGTGAGCGGCACGCCATCCAGGCGCTGCTGCAGCGCCAGTGCGATGCCCTGATCCTGCACAGCAAGGCGCTGCCTGACGAAGAGCTCAGCGAGCTGGCGTCGGGCACGACCCCCATCGTCTTCATCAACCGTCAGGTGCCAGGCTGCGAGGATCGCTGCGTCTGGCTGGACAACCAGGCCGGCATCACCACGGCTTGCCAGCATCTGCTGGACGCGGGACATCGCAAGATTGCCTTCGTCACCTCCGATGACGAGGAGTTTGTGGATGGTCAGCAGCGGATGGCCGGCTATCGCTTCGCCCTGCAACGGGCAGGTATCGAGCTGGATCCTGCCCTCATCGGCCGTGCCTATGCCGATGAAAAAGGTGGCTATGTGGCCATGAGCGAGCTGCTGGCGCGCGGCGTCGAGTTCAGCGCTGTGCTGGGTTTCAACGATGCCATGGTGGCGGGGGCCATCTCCTGTCTGCTGGAGCGGGGTTACAAAATCCCCCAGCAGGTCTCTGTGGTTGGTTTTGATGACATCCCCTATGCCCGATACATCTATCCCAAGCTCACCACGGTACGTTACCCCATCGAGGAGATGGGAGAGCGGGCCGCTGAGCTGGCCCTGAGGCTGCTGGATCACAAGCCGGTAGAGGGATTGGCGCTCAAATTCGAAGCCGAACTGGTACGGCGGGAATCTGTGGCCTGAGTCATGAAGTTGGCCCCGTGCGGGTCGACTTTTTTGCAAAACAGTGAAAGCGCTTTCAGAAATCCTTTTCAACTGTGATCCGCTTCAAAGCTTTTTACCTGCGCTGCCACTAGGATAGGCCCACGAATTAGGAGCGTGCGCTCCCGATTTTCCCGCTGTGGGAGGTAACCGGTTAATCCGGCTATTTCCTTCGTTACTTTCGACGGTCATCATTGGATGGCCGTTTTTTTTTGTCAGGATCCGGGTATGACGAACGAATTTGAGTATCAGACGGGTATCGTGGGCGCCGGCTGGCTGGGGTTGCCCCTGGCCAGGGCATTGCAAGAGCAGGGGCAATCTGTCGCGGTGACGGTCAGTACGGCCGAAAAGGCTGAACGGCTGCGGGGGGAGGGTATTGCCGCCTGGCCGCTGTTGCTTACCCCTGACATGGGATCACTGCCTTTTCGCTGTCATGACCTGGTGATCTGCGTGCCCCCCAGCAAGACCGGGGATTACCCGGCGTCCGTGGCCAGCCTGTGCCGACAGGCGAGGGCGGCGGGTGTTCAGAGGGTTCTGTTTATCAGCGCGACTTCGGTCTGGGGGGCCGGACAGGGGGAGGATGATACGCCCGCTCCAGCTCATGACAGAGGCTCGCGGATGCGGGCGGCCGAGCTGGCCGTACTGGAAGGGCATGTTGACTGCGCCATGATCTTGCGCCCGGCCGGACTCTATGGTCCTGACCGTCACCCTGGCCGTTTTCTGGCGAGCAAGACGCTGGCCGGGGGAGGCCAGGCTGTGAACCTGGTGCATCTGGACGACGTGGTGGCCGCCTGTGAGCTGATGCTGGCCCGGGGGCAGGATGGGGATGCCTACAATCTGAGCGCCCCCGTCCACCCGCGCCGGGAGCAGCTCTACCCCTTCGCGAGCCGCTTGCTCGGGCTGGTGCCGCCTCAGTTTGTCGAGCCGGCGGGGGAGTTTGCTCCCATCGAAGGTCAGCGCATCTGCCAGCAGCTTGGTTTCGTCTATCGCTGGCCGGATCCGGCCCACTGGTTTGCGGACGGGGCGGCCTTGAAGGGCTGAACGGGTCGTCGCCATCCGGGCCCCGGAGTCGGTCATCTGGCGTGCAAACCAGATACGGCGCGCGCTCCGGGACAATTGAGGTTTGCCAAGGGGGGGATCGCCCCCTATCATGCCGCCATCCATGATAAAGAGAGCGGTAATGATGGAAGAGACCAAGCGCCACCCCGATGGGGAGCTGTTGCTGAGAACCCTGGCAATGCCAGCCGATACCAACCCCAATGGCGATATCTTCGGCGGGTGGATCATGTCCCAGATGGATATAGGTGGGGGCATCATGGCCAAGGAGCTGGCAAAAGGGCGCATCTGTACCGTCTCGGTGGAGGGGATGACCTTCCACAGCCCGGTCAAGGTGGGTGACGTGGTGTGCTGTTACGGTCGCTGCCTCAAGATTGGTCGCAGCTCCATGCGACTCAAACTGGAGGTCTGGGTCAAGCCGGTATTGCGGGAGAACGAAGCCCAGCGGTACTGCGTGACCGAGGGCGTCTTCACCTATGTGGCCATCGACGATCAGGGCAAATCCCGCCCCGTCCCGGTCTGAGTCTGCTCAGATGAGCCGGGCATTGATGATGGATATTTCCTGCTCAAGCCCGGTTTTTTGCCGTATCATGCGCTCCAGCATCTCTTCCGACCCCACGCACTGCCGGGTGTCGAACAGACAGAGATCACATTGGGGATCCCGCCTGATTTGATAGACGGTGGAAAGCTCCACTTGATGACAGGTTCCCTGTTGATCGTAAAATGTCACGCGGTACTGGTGCTGTCTCGCCATCGTTGAACTCCTTCTGGATGAGTCGGGCCGGACACGAATAATGAGACTAGTCGGCGACCGTGGCCTGTGTGAGGGCCATGTCGTCTTGCAGAGGCAGGTGATTGTTAGCCAATGAAAAATAGTTATCGGATTCTGGGAACGTCCCTGCTGACATTGGGGCTGGTCGGTTGCTTCGAGGTGCCGGATCAAGATCATCTGGTGACTGCGGCAGGTATCATACCTGGCGCAAGCTGTGACAGACCACCTCTGGTGGCGCTCGCCTCCACGGCCTTGCCGAGGGAGTTTGGCATCACCGTCTGGAACCTCTACAAGGGACAACGCAAGAACTGGCGGGAAGGGCTGGATGAGTATGCCAAGTCCCAGGATCTGGTGCTGCTGCAAGAGTCGGCGACCCGGCCCGAGATGCTGGACTGGCTGAAGAGAGGCGATTTCCAGTGGCAGCAGTTGCAGGCCTTCACCCAGGGAGGTGTCTCCTTTGGCGTGATGACGGTGGCGAAAACGCCGCAGGCGTTTGTTTGTGGCGTCCGTTCCCCCGAACCCCTGCTGCGTATCCCCAAGTCAGGTCTGGTCAGTCTCTATCCCTTGCAAGGGGATCCTGACGGCGTGCTGGTGGTGAATCTCCACGCGGTCAATTTCGAACTGGGCATGGCGACCTTCCGCGAGCAGCTCAACGATCTGACTGCATTGATCCATCGCCACCAGGGGCCGGTCATCCTGGGCGGCGATTTCAACACCTGGAGCGACAAGCGCGCGTTCTGGTTGAACAAGCTGGTGGGCGAGCTTGGCCTGCAGGAGGCCATACCTGTGCCTGATCTGCGTCGCACCGCTTTTGGCCGCCCGCTGGATCACCTCTACTATCGCAATCTGGATCTGGTGGAGGTGAGTTCACCGGCTACCGATGCCTCTGACCACAACCCCATTCTGGCGCGCTTTGCGGCCCAGGCCATCACTCCCTGAGTCATCCCTCAGGGGAGAGCGGCGTAGCCGCTGGTTCATGCAGACAAAAAAATACCCCGCATCAAGCGGGGTATTTTTTGGATTGCGACGAGCGATCAGCTGTTGTTCTTCACGAACAGAGTCAACTCCTGACCCGGCTTGAGATAGTCACTCTTGCCGAGCTGGTTCCAGCGCATCACATCGTTGACGGCGACCTGGAAGCGGGCTGCGATGGAGGAGAGGGAATCACCGCGGCGCACCTGATAGACCATGGACTTGTTGCTGCTCTTGCCCTGCTTGGGCCAGACCACCAGCTTCATGCCAGGCTTGAGGGCCGACTTGGCGTTCAGGCCGTTCCACTTGGCCAGGTCGGCGTGGGTGACCCCGTGTGCCTGGCTGATGCTCCACAGGTTGTCACCGGAGCGCACCTGATAGTTCACCTTGCCACCACTGCGGCTGGCGAGCTGCTGCGGCTTGCTCTGGGCAACCTGGGTTGCGCGCCCACCATTGGGGATGATCAGGCTCTGGCCACGGCGCAGGTTGTTGCCGCGCATGTTGTTGGCCAGCTTGAGCTGTTGCACGGTCACCCCGTGATTCTGGGCGATCCGTGACAGCGTATCACCACTGGTGACCTGATAGGAGCGCACACCACGGGTACGTTCACGCTGGGGCAGATCGGCCAGGGCCAGCTCCAGGGTGTCGGCGTACTCGACGGGGACCAGCAGGTTGTAAGGGCCCTGCGGCGAGGTCATGCCACGCTTGAGCGCAGGATTGAGCGCCTTGAGCTGGGAGGCGGAAACGCCAGCCAGCTGGGCGGCCACGTTCAAATCAATCTGACCACCGGTATTGATGGTTCGCAATTGCGGCTTGTTGGCCAGCACCGGTAGGGTGACATTGTATTTGTCCGCATTGCGGATCATGTCGGCCATGGCCAGGATCTTGGGCACATACATCCGGGTTTCGCGGGGCAGGTCCAGCGACCAGTAGTCGGTCGGACGACCAGCCCGTTCGTTGCGGGTGATGGCGTTGCGCACCCGACCTTCACCGGCATTGTAAGCGGCCAGGGTCTGCAGCCAGTCACCGTCGAAGAACCGGTTCAGGTACTCCAGGTAATCCAGTGCGGCATTGGTGGATGCAAGGACATCGCGTCGACCGTCGTACCAGTTGTCGTGGCGCAGGCCGAAATTCTTGCCGGTTGCAGGAACGAACTGCCAAAGACCGACCGCATTGCTGCGGGAGCGGGCATTGGGATCGAACATGCTCTCGATCATGGGGATGGTAATAAGCTCCATTGGCAGCTCACGCCGTTCGATTTCCTCTACCATCAGATACAGGTAGGGCTCAGCCCGGCTGGCAATGGTCGCCATATGCTTATCATTGCGCAACAACCAATCACGCTGTTGGCGAACCCGGGCATTATCGTGCGAGTCCAGCTGCATATCATCGCTGATACGCACCCACAGGTTATCAGTGTCATCCAGCTCTTCTATCTGTTCGTCGCCGAACAGCATCCGCGAAGAGTGTTTTTTGTACGTTTTCTTGCTGACTTGGGGGGATTTGATCGGCTCGATTGCCGTTACCGCCCGGTCATCCTGATGGCTCAGGTTTTGACAGCCGCTGAGAAACAGCGCTGCCAATAAGGCCGTTCGTAGCTTCATCTCGCTCAGGTCATCTGTGGAAAAACAGCTCGCATCATAAGGGGCAATGCCCCCCTGATCAAGGTTTGTTCAAAAAACGTCCTTCCAGGCCCGCAGAACAGCGAAGGTATCCTCTGGATTTTCCAAGCATTTAAGGGCGTATTTCTCAGCAGAAAATTTTACCGAGTCCTGCTCGCAGCGCAGAAAAACATTGAAATTCTGCTCATCTCCCAGCCGGGAGGGGAGACTCGGGAGGCCCTGCTGACGCAGTTTGCTGATCACGCCGATCTGCCGCTGGATCGCCAGGTTGTCGGGCTCGACCGCATGGGCGAAACGCAGGTTGGAGAGCGTGTATTCATGGGCACAATAAAGGAGGGTCTCATCGGGCAATGCCGCGAGCCGTTGCAGGGAAGTGTGCATCTGTGCCGGGGTACCTTCGAACAGACGGCCGCAACCGGCGCTGAAGAGGGTATCGCCACAAAACAGCATGCCCTGGCCGTAATAGGCGATGTGCCCCAAGGTATGACCGGGTACATGGAGGACATCCAGACTCAGGCCATGCCAGTTGATCTGATCCCCGTCGTCGAGCCATTGGCCGTGATGGTCCGGCATGGGGTCATGCTTGGGGCCATAGAGACGAGCGTGGGGGAAGTGTTGCAGCAACTCGGATACGCCCCCGACGTGATCGCGGTGGTGATGGGTCAGGAGGATGGCATCCAGCACCAGATCCAGCGCAGCCAGCCGTTCCAGCACGGGAGCGGCCTCTCCCGGATCGACGACCAGGCAGTGATTTTCATGACGGATCAACCAGATGTAGTTGTCGCTGAAGGCGGGAACTGTGATGACGGTATACATGGGGCGAGGTCTCTTGTGTTCTCTTTAAGGAAGGGATCTTATATAACTGGATGGCATTCGCCCCCGAGTTGGTCCCATTATGCAACTGGCACGTACCGAACAACAGATCGCGCTTCCGACCAGTTGGTCCGCACTGCCCATGGGGGACTGGGTGGCCGCCGAGCTTCAGGAGCGCCTCGACAACTGGTGCCCTCACCTCTTTGGCTATCACTTGCTCAAGATAGGAGCCCTGAGCGCCGAACTCTCCTGCGGCTGTTCCACCATTCGTCATCAAATCGGTGTCGCCCCCGGCGGACGGCTGCTGGACATCCAGGGGGATCCGCTCTCCTTGCCGGTGCGATCGGGGAGCGTGGATGCCTGCCTGCTGGCTCACTGCCTCGATTTCTCGCCGGATCCTCATCAGGTGCTGCGGGAGGCAGAACGGGTGCTGACCGACGATGGCTGGCTCATTGTCAGCGGTTACAACCCGCTCAGCCTGGTGGGGCTGGGTCACTATCTGCCCTTCATGCGGCGGCATCTGCCCTGGTCTGCCCGCATGTTCACGCCCGCACGGGTGACCGACTGGCTGCAACTGCTCGGCTGCGAGGTGATGTTCGACGAGCGGTTCGGTTTCTCCTTCATGGGTAGGCAGAGCAAGATCGGCTGGTGGCGGGAGAGTCTGGGGCGGGACTATTGCCGCTCCCTGGCGTCTGTTTACGTGATTGCCGCCCGCAAGCGGCGTTTCCCCGTGACACCGGTACGTCGCCGCTGGCGGCTGCCGGAGTCGATGGCCGCGCCAGGCATGGCGCGCCAGGGCGGCTAGCGGGCATCAGGGCTGGTAGCCGCTGTCTTCGGCAAGCTGCTTGCCGCTGGCGGCCTCACGGGCCAGCTCGTCACAGCGTTCGTTTTCCGGGTGGCCCGAGTGTCCTTTCACCCAGAGCCATTCGATCTGGTGACGGGCCACTTCCGCATCCAGGGCCTGCCAGAGATCGACGTTCTTGACCGGCTGACGGTTGGCGGTCATCCAGCCCTTCTTTTTCCAGCCGATGATCCATTGGGTGATCCCCTGGCGCACATACTGGCTGTCGGTGGTGAGCCGCACCTGGCAGGGTTCGTTCAGGGTCCGCAGCCCCATGATGGCAGCCATCAGCTCCATCCGGTTATTGGTGGTCAATCGAAAACCTGCGGAGATCTCCTTGCGATGCTTGCCATAGACCATGACGGCACCATAGCCGCCGGGGCCCGGGTTGCCTAAGCAGGAGCCATCCGTGAATAAATCAATCTGTTTCAACATGAGCAATCAATCTGTTTTAGCGAGAGGCTTGGGGTAAACTAGCGAGTAAAACCGAAGTTTGACATGGATTTGATCATGAGCACACCCCAACTGAATCGCCAGATCATTCTGGATACCGAAACCACCGGCATGAACACCGCGGGCGGCCCCGTTTATCTTGGGCACCGCATCATCGAGATCGGCTGTGTGGAGGTGATCAACCGCAAACTCACCGGCAACCATTTCCACGTCTACATCAAGCCGGATCGGCTGGTGGATCCCGAGGCTATTGCCGTGCACGGCATCACGGATGCCTTCCTGGCGGACAAGCCCTCTTTTAGCCAGATAGCGGACGATTTCATCGAGTTCATTCGCGGCGCCGAGCTCATCGCCCACAACGCCCCCTTTGACGTGAGCTTCATGGACTATGAGTTCAGCAAGCTCGGTCTGAACTTCAAAACGGCGGATATCTGCGGCATCACGGATACCCTGGCAATGGCGCGGGATCTCTTCCCGGGCAAGCGCAACAACCTGGACGTGTTGTGCGATCGCTACGGCATCGACAACTCTCACCGTACCCTGCACGGCGCCTTGCTCGATGCGGAGATCCTGGCGGACGTCTACCTCCTGATGACGGGTGGCCAGACCAAACTCAATCTGGCGAGTGAAACCAGCGAGAGCGAGACCAGCCAGGATACCGGCATTCGTCGTCTGGAGAGCAATCGCCCGCCGCTCAGGGTGGTGCGCGCGAGCGACGAGGTGGCGGCTGTCCATGAAGCGAGGCTGGATCTGGTACAGAAAAAAGGAGGTGCCTGCCTGTGGCGGCAATGAGATCGCTTTGGGGGCTGCTGCTGCTGGCCTCCCTCCCGGCCGCGGCCAACGAGGTGTTTGCGCCTTCCGACATTCCTCTGCTCGACAACCGCTTTCGCATCGATTACGGCGTGAAGGAGATCACCTTCATCATCAAGCGCAAGCCGGGGACGCCCTCGGTGATCCTGGTGCGACCCGATGGCAGCAAGCTCTATGTGGGCAAGGTCAAGCCGCCCGACGTGGGCTGGTTGCCCCTCAAGGATCAGGATCTCATCACCATCCGCGACCCCATGCCCGGCCCCTGGCAGGCGATCGGGGAGGTGGACCCCGACAATCGGGTGCGCCTGCTCACCGACATCCAGGTCGAGAGCGAGCCGCTGCCGGCCCGCCTCTATCAGGGTGAGCGGGTCAAACTGCAATCCCGTCTGCTGATCGATGGCGCGGCGCCTGGGGCGGGTTACTACCTCACCGATCTGGGCATGACCGTCAAGCTGCAGCAGTTCAACGATGCCAGCCAGAGCGGCGATCCCGTGTTCGAGGAGACCCTGGGACGCTACATGGATGATGGCAAGGGGGTGGACGAAGTGCCGGGGGACGGTATCTTGACCGCCGAGGCGGTACTGGACGTCCCTGCGGGAAAATACCGAGCCCTCTTCAGCACCGGCAATGAGGTCTTCTCACGAGCCCAGTCACAGCAGGTGCTGCTCTACCCCTGGCCGGTCAGCTATTCCCTGAATCCCCCCTCCGGGGAGGGGGGAGCCAAGCTCTCCCTGGTCATCGATGTGGATGAACTGGATCCCGCCTCCGTGGTCATCCAGGGCAAGGCCATTGACGGCGGGGGCAGTAGCATGACGTTCAACGAGGTGGCGACAGCGCCGCGTTTTGGCGTGGATCTCTCCGCCCTCAAGGCGGCAGGGCAGTACAAGGTGGAGGCCACCCTCTTTGGAACAACCCGGCTCGGTCGCGAGGTGCAACTGCAATTGCCGGCCAAGTCGTTCACCATAGCACCGCCTCCCCCCCCTCCCGCACCCTCTGCGGCCATGCCCGCATCCGCCGCCACCCCCGACCGGTTCGAGGAGCGGGAGAGTCCGGTCTGGCTGCCCTGGGCGCTGGGGGGAGGTGGCGTGTTGCTGCTCTTGCTGGGGGCCGGTGGTTTCATTCTGCTGCAAAAGCGCCGCACCCTGCACAAGGCGATGGCGGCGCAGAAGGCGCAACTTGAAGAGACGCCAGCAACCCCCAAACTGGATCTCAATCTGCCGGAGCAATAATTCCGCGCACATTGCAAAGAAGCCGCCCAATGGGCGGCTTCTTCATGGTGGCAAGTGGATGGGGTGAATCCGATATCAGTGAGCGCCGATATAGATGTCTTTGTACTGCTCGCGAATATCGAGGAACTTTTCCAGATTGGCCAGCATCAGGTCCACCAGGAGGGGGTCGAAGTGCTCTCCTTTCTCCTCCTTGATCAGCGCCAGCACCTGATCCAGCGGCCAGGCCTGCTTGTAGCAACGATCCGAGCCCAGGGCATCGAACACATCCGCCAGGGCGACGATGCGTCCTTCCAGCGGAATGTCCTCTCCCTTCAATCCGCGGGGATAGCCGCTGCCATTCCACTTCTCGTGATGGTTGCCCGCGATGGTGGCGCCTATCTGGAACAGTGCCAGATCACTGCCGGAGAGCATGTCCTGCCCAAGCTGGGCGTGGGTTTTCATGATCTCCCACTCCTCGGGAGTGAGTTTGCCCGGTTTGTGCAAGATGGCGTCCGGGATCCCCACTTTGCCGATGTCGTGCAGGGGAGAGGCCCGCTTGATGAGCTCGCACCTGTCCTCATTCATGCCGAGCAGCTTGCAGAACAGTTCGGTGTAGAGGGCCACCCGCTTGACGTGCAAGCCGGACTCCTTCGAGCGGCTCTCCACCAGTTCGCCGATGCGATAGATGATCTCTCGCTGGTTGTCACCGATCACCTCGTTGAGCCGGATATTCTCCAGCGCCACTATGATGTTTTCGGTGAACAGGCTGAGCAGCCCGGTATCCATCTGGCTGAGCGGGCGAGTGGTCTCGATGTGGAACAGCAGGTGATGACGGGCATTCTGGCAATAGAGCACCATCTGGTTGCCATCGTAGACATTGGCTCCCTTGGCCATGGCACAGCGCAGGATTTCCGGCGCATCGACGAGGCGCAGCATGGGACCATCGCTGAGCAGAGGCTCGAGCACCTGATCCCGCACCTCATACGCCAGGTGCTTCACATCGTAAATCTGGGACTCTTCCAGATTGAGCAGGGCGCTGAGCTGGGTCTGGGCTCCTTCGACGAACTGGCGCAGGGCGCGCTGCTCGAAGATCCCCTTGGACGCCTCGATGACCTTCTCCAGCCCCTGTCGATTGCTCTCAAGGGTTCGGATGTCCCGGTAAGAGCGCAGGCTGGCGCGCAGCAGGGTGCGCAGTTTCTGGGAGGTGAGCTCGGTCTTGTCCTTGTAGTCGTTGATATCGTAGTTGGTCACCACGTCATCTTCCGGGGCCTGGCCGGGCTGACCGGTTCGCAGCACTATGCGCACCATCTTGTTTTGCAGCTCGTCGCGCACGAACTTGACCACCTCGAGACCGGCATGGTCGACCTCCATGACGACGTCGAGCAGCAGCAGGGCGACATCCGGGGTGAGGGCGAGCAAGGCTTTGGCTTCAGCCGCAGAGTAGGCGTGCAGAAAATCGATCGGCTTGCCGTCGAATTCAAACTTGTTCAGGGTGATTTTGGTGATGCGATGCACTTCGGGTTCATCGTCCACTATCATCACCTTCCAGCCGGCGGGACGCGGTGCTGATTGGGGAAGATCTTCATCATCAATAATCAGGATTTGATCATCCATTATGCAATCCTGTGTGTGATCCTGTGCTTACCTTAACCGCTTCATTCAATATAGGAAACGGATTGATATCCAAAATATGATCCAGTCGGTTTCTCTTTCTTCGTATCGAATGCCATCCACCAGCCCTTTCATGAAAAACGCCTCCACAAGGGAGGCGTTCTGGCATCAGAGGCATCAAGCTGCCCTGTGATAGGCGGAGGCTTCAAACAGTGCCTTGTTGGCCACTAGGTCGACGGGATCGAAGTCATCGACGTTGATGGTGCGAAGGCGACTCTCCTCGGCGCGCCGCAGCAGGTCCGCTTCGGCCTGGTTGATGACACCGAGACTCAGGCCCGCCTCTGCCACCTTGTCGAGCTGGGTGAAGGGGCGTTTGCTCCCTTCGGCTTTGCACACCTTGTCAAACAGCGGCTCTGCGGTCAGCACATCGTCCAGCGCCTGTTCCAGCAGCCCGAAGGGGTTGCCCTCCTCGCGCGTCAGATATTGACCCTCGGCCAGACGGCTGCGCGTGGCACTTGGCACCTGGAGCAGGCGGGCCACCTGGCTGTCGAGCTTGTCGGAGGGACGCTTCAGGTCGCGACCAAGGGGCAGCACGATGGCGCGCAGGGCCAGACCAATCCAGCGATTCGGGAAGTTGCGCAGCAACTCGTCGATCGCTTCCTGAGCCTTGAACAGGGCGTCTTGCAGTGCCCAGTGCAGCAGCGGCAGGTCGGCTTGCTGGCGTCCTTCATCCTGATAGCGCTTGAGGGCGCTGGATGCCAGATAGAGCTGGCTCAGCACGTCGCCGAGGCGGGCAGAGACCCGCTCTTTGCGCTTGAGCTCGCCACCCAGGGTGCCCATCGCCATGTCTGACAGGAAGGCCAGGTTGGCGGAGAGGCGAGAGAGCTGCTGATAGTAGCCCTTGGTCTGATCCTTGTAGGGCGCTGCGGCGAAGCGGGCACCGGTCAGCCCCAGCCAGAAGCTGCGCACCAGGTTGCTGATGGCAAAGCCCACGTGGCTGAACATCGCCTTGTCGAAATCTTTCAGCGCCTGCTCTTTGTCGGGGTGGCTGGCTGCCAGCATCTCCGGCAACACGTAGGGGTGGCAACGGATGGCTCCCTGACCGTAAATGATCATGCTGCGGGTCAGGATATTGGCTCCTTCGACGGTCACGGCGATGGGCGCCCCCTGATAGCCACGGGCCAGATAGTTGTTCGGCCCCATGCAGATGGCCTTGCCGCCATGGATGTCCATGGCATCAATGATGCACTTCTGGGCGCGGTCGGTGAGGTGGTACTTGACGATGGCGGAGATGACCGAGGGTTTTTCACCGAGATCGATGCCGGTGACCGTCAGTTTGGCGGCGGCGCCCATGATGTAGGCGTTGCCACCGAGACGGGCCAGCGGCTCTTCAATCCCTTCCATCTTGCCGATAGGCAGCTTGAACTGGCGACGGATACGGCTGTAGGCGCCGGTCGCCAAGGCCAGCATCTTGACGCCGCCCGTGCTGTTGGAGGGCAGGGTGATGCCGCGACCGACGGAGAGACACTCCACCAGCATGCGCCAGCCCTGACCGGCCATGGCCGGACCGCCGATGATGAAGTCGAGCGGTACAAACACGTCCTGGCCGCGGGTCGGGCCGTTCTGGAACGGCACGTTGAGCGGGAAGTGGCGGCGACCGATGTCGACTCCCTTGATGTGGGTCGGAATGAGGGCGCAGGTGATGCCGAGCTCTTCTTCCTCACCCAGCAGGTGGTCAGGGTCACGCAGCTTGAAGGCGAGGCCGAGTACGGTGGCGATGGGAGCCAGGGTAATGTAGCGCTTGTTCCAGGTCAGGCGCATGCCGAGCACCTCTTCCCCTTCCCACTCGCCTTTGCAGACGATGCCGAAGTCGGGAATCGAGCCCGCATCAGAACCCGCTTCCGGGCTGGTCAGGGCGAAACAGGGGATCTCTTTGCCGACGGCCAGACGTGGCAGGTAGTAATCCTTCTGCTCGTCAGTACCGTAGTGTTGCAGCAACTCACCCGGCCCTAAGGAGTTGGGCACGCCGACGGTAGAGGCGAGCACGGCGCTGGCGCCGCACAGCTTTTGCAGCACGCAGGACTGGGCGTAGGCGGAGAACTCCAGCCCGCCATATTTCTTCTTGATGATCATGGCGAAGAACTTGTTGTCCTTCAGGTATTGCCACACCTCGGGGGAGAGATCGGCACGTTCGTGGGTCACTTCCCAGTCGTTGACCATGCGGCACACTTCTTCAACCGGGCCGTCCATGAAGGCCTGCTCCTCGGCGCTGAGGGTGCTCACCGGAATGGCGTGCAGCTTCTTCCAGTCCGGGTTGCCGGCAAACAGATCCGCTTCCCACCAGGTCGTCCCCGCTTCGATGGCTTCCTTCTCGGTTCGGGACATCTCCGGCATGATGGACTTGTAGATCTTGAACAGCGGCTTGGTCAGCTGGTTGCGGCGAAACTTCACCAGATTGAGGGGCAGGGCTATCACCGCGAACAGCGCCCACACCAGCAGGGGAACATGGCCATAGAAGGTGCCGGCGACCAGGGCGGCGGCCGTGGCAAGCGTGGCGGTGAACAGGGACGCACGGCGATAGGCCATGGCGCCGATCACCAGGATCACCCCGAGCAGAGTGAGGGTCGTCGTCATTGTTTGCTCCTTGCATGAATTGCCGAGGTTGGGAAATTGGCGTTAACTGATCCAGAGGTCTGACCTGTTGGATATGGCCCCTGTTGTAATTCATACGCACAAACTTATCAAGCTGTTTACAAGCCTGTTACCTTGGCTCTGTGATCGCCATAACGCGCTGCCCGCCCCATCTTGGCGGGCGGGGGGCGACGATTGGACTGGCTTGTGCGACAATGCCGCCACCCTATGTTGGACGACGAGATTTCAAGAACCATGTACCAAGAACTGATCCGCAACGAGTTGACCGAGGCTGCCAGCGTGCTTCAGGCGTTCCTGGCAGATGAGCAAAATCTGAAAAACATCGAGGCGGCGGCTAGGCTGCTCGCCGACTCCTTCAAGCAGGAAGGGAAGGTACTCTCCTGCGGCAACGGCGGCTCCCACTGCGATGCCATGCACTTTGCCGAGGAGCTGACCGGTCGTTATCGCGAGAACCGCCCAGGCTATGCCGGCATCGCCATCTCCGATCCCAGCCACCTCTCCTGCGTCTCCAACGACTTTGGCTATGACTATGTCTTCTCCCGCTATGTGGAGGCCGTCGGCCGCCGTGGTGACGTGCTGCTCGGCATCTCCACCAGCGGCAACTCCGGCAACATCCTCAAAGCCATCGAGGCGGCCCGTGCCAAAGGGATGAAGGTGATTGCCCTGACCGGCAAGGACGGCGGCAAGATGGCTGGCCTGGCCGATGTGGAGATCCGTGTGCCGCACTTCGGTTATGCCGACCGCATCCAGGAAGTGCACATCAAGGTGATCCACATCCTGATCCAGCTGGTTGAAAAAGAGATGGCCAAGTAATCAACGATCCGGGATTGAGAGGGGGGATGGGTGACCATACCGGCCCTCTCGTCCAGCCGTGACGGTTGATTGACGAAACCAGAGTCAAGACATTCAGGGAGTGGATGGTATATGTGCGAACTGCTCGGCATGAGTGCCAATGTGCCGACCGACATCTGCTTCAGCTTTACCGGGCTGATGCTGCGGGGCGGCAAGACCGGTCCCCACAAGGATGGCTGGGGGATCACCTTCTATGAGGGGCGGGGTTTTCGCACCTTCAAGGATCCCGAACCCAGCGCCCAGTCTCCCATCGCCAAGCTGGTCCAGGCACTGCCCATCAAGAGCCGTGCCGTGGTCAGCCATATCCGGCAGGCGAACCGGGGGTGTGTCTCCCTGGAAAACACCCACCCCTTTACCCGCGAACTGTGGGGCCGTTACTGGACCTTTGCCCACAATGGCCAGTTGACCGGTTACAAGAGGCTGCCCACGGGGCGGCATCGCCCGGTAGGCGACACCGACAGCGAGCACGCCTTCTGCTGGCTGCTCGACAGGCTGGAGCACAAGTACCCCAAACGGCCGGCAAATTTCCCCGCCATGTTCCGCTACCTCGCGACCCTGTGCGACGAGCTGCGCGGGCTCGGGGTGTTCAACATGCTGCTGTCGGACGGAGAGTTCGTGATGACCTATTGCAGCAACAATCTTTACTGGTTGACGCGCAGGGCTCCCTTTGGCGAAGCCCGTCTGCTGGATGAGGATGTGGCCATCGACTTTCAGAGTGAAACCACGCCGAACGATGTGGTGACCCTGATCGCCACCCGGCCGCTCACCGGCAACGAGAATTGGGTGAAGATGGTGCCCGGGGAGTTCTGCCTGTTCAGGCTGGGCGAGCTGGAATATGGCAATGCAGCCAACTTGTTGAACCAGAAATAAAAAATACCAGGGTAGATGTCTACCCTGGTTCTTCGCAGCAGCCATACAGGCAAAAAGGGATGAGAGAGGTGTTGCTGAGCCGCATCATTCTCATGGGTTGCATTGTTACTTTAATGTTAATTTTGTGACAACCTTTATCTCTCTCCATTCTGGCTGACATACCGATAACTTGAAGCTGCTCACATTCTGGTGTCCCAAGAGCATCCGGAGCGATACGGGCATGCCCGAAGGGCGGGTGACAGCGGGGCTGTGGGTCCGCTATATTGTGGTCTGTTTGAATACCATCATAGGGAAGAGAAGATGGAGTGGCTGGATCAGAAAGTGCTGCGACAACTGGCAGATGACATCGGTCACGAGATGATGCCGGTCGTCATCTCGGTGTTTGTCGAAGAGGTAGGCGAGCAGTTGGCCCAATTAAGACCGCTTTTTGAGCAGCGGGACTGGTCAGCCCTGGCGCGTGTTGCCCACAGCATGAAATCGTCCTGTGGCAGCTATGGCGCCAAACCCAGCTATCAGCAGGTGATGGATCTGGAGTCCGCCTGTCGCCGGGAAGATGAGCAAGAGGCCGGCAGACTGCTGGCTGAGCTGGAGCACTCCCTGCCCCAGGTCTTCACCCATCTGGCCCAGTTTCACTGATCCAGAAGGGCATCAGCCCGCCATGTCGCGCTCGCCAAGCCTGCTCAGGATCACGGTGTCGAGTGCCAGCCGCAGCTTGAGGCGGTCGTGGCGGTGGGGGAGGGCCGCTTCACCCAGCTCGGCCCGAACGAGGCAGTGCTGCAGCTCGGGTACCTGGGGGCCCTCGGGAGCCAGAATGGCATCGATCCGGCCGCTGCCTATCCGCTCTTCCAGCCAACGATGTTGACTGGACAGTGACAACTGGCCTGCCGGACCCTCTTCGTCCACCAGATTGCTGATGAACACGACGATGGCGCGGCTGCTGCGGATCGCCTCCGCAATCTCGCGCAGCAGCAGAGGAGGCATGATGGAGGTGAGGAAGCTGCCCGGCCCCAGGATGATCATGTCGGCCTGGCTCAGCGCCTCGACCGCTTCGCGCGTGGCGGGCACGACCGGTTTCAGGCTCAGGGCCCGTGGCGGTGTGGTGAGCTGATCGATGGAGACCTCTCCCAGGATCTGATCGCCACAGACGGTGTGGGCGCACAGATCGGTGGGATGCTCGGACATGGGCAGCAGATTGGGTTCAATTTCCAGCATGTCGCTGATGAGCCGGATGGCATCCAGGGGGCGCACGCAGAGGTTGTCGAGGGCCAGCAGCATCAGGTTGCCGAGGTTGTGGCCCGCCAGCTCGCCGCGGCCGGTAAAGCGGTGCTCGAACAGCTGGCTACCGATGCTGGGGGTGGTCACCAACTGGTTGAGGCAGTTGCGCAGATCCCCCCAGGCGATGCACTCCTGGCTTTTTCGCAGGCGTCCGGTGGAGCCGCCATCATCCGTGGTGGTGACGATGCCCGTCAGCCGGGATCCCAAGAACGACAGGGAAGAGAGCACCCGGCCCATACCGTGCCCGCCGCCGATGGCGACAACCCGGTCGAAGTCATTGATATTTTTCTGCCACATGCAGTGATCCCGTGGGAGGCCAGTGAGCACCATTCTAGTCTCCATGGCCAGGTAATTGTTTGATAAGGGTATGATTTTTGCTTGATGCCAGCATTCCGTACCCCTAGGAGACGATGTTGAACTTCCTGACGGCTCACTCGCTTGCCGAGACGACCCCACTGGCCGCCCAACAAGTTACAGAGCGGTTGCATGCCCAGTCATCCCATGTTCCATCGCTGTTGCTGGTCTATTTTACCCAAGCACACGAGGCGGCGGAACTGCGCCGTGCGCTCAAGGCACGTTTTCCCGATACCCGGCTGATCGGTTGCAGCTCCTGCGGCGGTATCCTGACCCAGGATGGCCATCATGGTCGGCATGGCTGGAGCCTGTCGGTCGCCGCCCTTTATGATGGCAAGGGGGCCTATGGCGTGGCTGGCCAGATGGGGGATCAACCGGATGTGCGGGCATTGCTGCGCCGCGCCATCGCCGATGGTGGCCGACCGGGAGAGCTGCCGCAGCTCGTGTTGCTGCACACCAGCCCGGGGCTGGAGGAGGCTGTGCTCGCTGGGATCGACGCCGAGTTTGGCGCGACCGTTCCCGTCGTCGGCGGGTCGGCGGCAGACGATGGCGTGGCCGGGCAGTGGCAGCTGTGCTGGGACGAAGGGGAGGGATCACAAGGGTGCGTGTTGGCGGTGCTTTACCCGGACTGCCAACTGGCGTTCCAGTTTCACTCAGGCTATGTACCCACCGAGTGTCGCGGCATCATTACCGGGATAGACGGGCGGGAGGTGCTGACCATCGATCACGAGCCGGCGGCCCGGGTCTATGGTCGCTGGACCGAGCGTGCGACGCCCTGGCCGGTGGGCCCCATCCTCAGGGAGACGACGCTCTCGCCACTGGCCCGTCAGGTCGGCATGCTCGATGACCTGCCCTACTACAAGCTCTCCCATCCCGAGGCGGTGACGGCGCGGGAGGGGCTGCGCCTCTTTACCGAAACCCGACTGGGAGAGCGGCTGCTGCTCATGTACAGCAGCCAGGAAGGGTTGTTGCAGCGTAGCCTGAATGCGGTGAATATCGAGCCTGAATATGGCATGGCGAGCAATATGCGCCCCTTTGGCGCCCTGGTGGTGTTTTGTGCCGGTTGTCGGCTGGCACTGGGGGACAGGCTGGGGGACATCGTCAGTCAATTCAGTCAGAGGCTGGGTGAGATCCCCTTCATCACGCCCTTTACCTTCGGTGAACAGGGACGATTACCCCATGGTGAGCTGGCACACGGCAACCTCATGGTGTCGAGCGTAATCTTCCTCGAGAGCTGACACTGTGCTGGATTCAAGATGATAGGCAATAGCGAACTCGAAACCTTGGGCGACAAACTGCAAACCACGCTGGTGGAGCTGATGCGTTGCCGGGAGCGGGAGGCCAGATATCGGGAGGAGTCCCAAGCCCTGCTGTGCGGGGTGGCGACCCTGGCACAGGCCCAGAGTCTGGAGCAGGTACTGGAGAGTCTCATTCTTGCTCTCAAGCCCTTTATCGGATTCGAACAGGCGGACGTGGTCGCCTGGGAGGCCGTAGGGGGCAGCACCCATCTGAGCACCCAGCCGGACGAGGTGGGCCGGACCTGGTCGCTGACACCGCTCTTCTCCAGGGCCATCGAGGGAGAGACCCTGGTCATCTATGATCCCGCCCAACTGCCTGAGCTGGCGCCGCTGGCGGGGGCGCCGGGCTGGGCCAGCGTCATGATGACAGGCTTGCAGGGACCGGGGTTTTCCGGTGTGCTCATCTGCCGGCACAGCGTGGCGGGCACCTTCGATCTCAAGAGCAAGGCGGCGATGCAGCGTTGTCGCCCGCTCATCTCCCAGGCCCTGGTCAATATCGCCTATCGGGCTCGCCTGCAAGAACAGGTTGACCTCAAGACCCTGGCCCTGCAGGCCAGCGAACAGCGTTTTCGCAGTTTTGCCGCCATGGCCTCCGACTGGTTCTGGGAGACCGATCCCCAGCACAGGCTCAGCTATGTCTCTGCCCCTGGCTATCAGGGGGAGGTGTTGGCCCGCCAGACGGGGAGAAGCCTCTATGATTTTGCCCACGACAAGCAGGACCCGGCCTGGAGCCACTACCGGCACCTGATCGCCCACCATCTGCCGGTGCGGGGAATGCGGGCCCAGGTGATGCTGGCGGGCGGGCCTTGCTGGATGGAGATCAATGCGGAGCCTTGCCATGATGCCGGTGGCCGCTTCCTCGGCTATCGGGGCACGGCGCGGGAGATAGGTAGCCAGATCCGCCGCGAGCAGGAGCTGGCGCGGGCGCGGGACGATGCCGAGACGGCCAACCGTGCCAAATCCCAGTTCCTCGCTATGATGACCCACGAGATCCGCTCTCCCATGAACGCCGTGCTGGGGATGCTGGATCTACTGCAGCACGGCCGACTCGACACTCCGCAACAGACCCTCATCGGCCATGCCACCCACTCTGCGCATCTGTTGCAGACCATCATCGACGACGTGCTCGATTTCTCGAAAATAGAGTCACATACCCTGACGCTGCACTGTGAACCCTTTCAGCCAGCCGAGCTGTGCCGTGCCCTGGTGGAGCCCTTGCAGGCACAGGCCAGTGCCAAGGGCATCACACTGCACTGGCATCTGGATGAGACGCTCCCTGAACGCCTTCAAGGGGATGCCGTCCGCCTCTCCCAGGTGATAGGCAACCTGCTTGGCAATGCCGTGAAGTTCACCTCCGTCGGCAGCGTGCGTCTGGCGTTGACCTGGGAGGAGGAAAAGCTGGGGGTCATGGTCAGCGACACGGGGATCGGCATCTCCACCGAGGATCAGGCGTTGCTGTTCGAACCCTTCTATCAGGTCGACAGTTCGGCAACCCGCCGCTTCTCCGGCTCGGGGCTCGGACTGGCCATCTGCAGGCGGCTGGTGCAGCTGATGGGGGGAGATATTTGCGTGCAGAGCACGCCTGGGCTGGGAAGCTGCTTCTGGTTCGAGCTGCCCGGGATGGCCTCTCCCTGTGCTCCGGCCACCGCCCCCGGCAGTGAAGAGTGCGCCAGACTGGAGCTGGATGTGCTGGTGGTGGAAGACAGTCCGGTCAATCAGCTGGTGGTATCCCTGATGCTGCAGAAGCTGGTGTGCAGGGTGAGGCTGGCAGGCAATGGTCTGGAGGCCCTGGCACAGGTGGCGAAGCAGCAGCCGGACCTTGTCCTGATGGATATGCGGATGCCGCAGATGGATGGGCTGGAGGCGACCCGGCGCCTGCGGGACATGGGGTGCGAGGTGCCCATCGTCGCGTTGACGGCCAATGCCATGATGGAGGACAGGGCCCGCTGCCTTGCCCAGGGCATGAACGATTTTCTGGCCAAACCCATCAGTCTTGCCAGGCTGCGAAGCTGCCTGCTCCGCCATTGCAGGTGATGCCGGCCGATTTTGGGTAAAAAAAATGGTCAACCTGGTGGTTGACCAATTCTTCAGCAAATACTGAAGAGAGCACGGGATAAATCGGGTTGTACGGTTTTATATGAAAAAGTCGTGCCAACTTTTCAAAACCTGTTATTTGCGGCCTGTAGCTGAGTTGTGTGTTATTTATCGCTACCGTGATTGCAAAATGCAATTCTCATTTTTTCATTATAAGAATGCAGTGCCGAGAATTCGCGTTTTGCAAACCAACCGTTGACTCACTCTTTGACTCACTGTGCGATCAGTCGGCGCAAGAACTGGCGCGCCGCTTCACTGTTTTGTTTGGCAATCAACATCTGTTTTTCATAGATCGGCATGGGCAGGATCTCGAGCCAGCGTTGGCAGAGCCAGGCTGCATCGTCGAACTGCTTGTCCGGGTAGAGCTCATCCAGTTCCGGGTATTGTGCAAAGACCTCTCTCAATCGGCTGACCAGCTGGTTGTCGCTGACATCAGAATCCGCACTCGGCCAGTTGGGCAACGGCTCGACCTGGGCGTGCCTGAGGCCTGCGCTATCCGTTTCCATCTCGTGGATGCAGAAGCGTTCAAGGCCGAGCACGGTGACCCCGAGCAAACCGTCGTTGAGGGTATAAAAATCAGTCACCTTGACGCGGGTTCCGACCGGGAGAATCCGTCCGCAGGTACCCGTGCTGGTGGTCTCTTCCATCACGATGCCAAAACCCCGGTCCTCGAGGAAGGACTCCTTGAGCATCTGCAGGTGGCGCGGCTCGAACAGGCGAAGGGGGAGCTTGCCGCCGGGCAGAATGTGGGACGGCAAGGGGAACAGTGCCAGTTGTTGAAGTTTCATGTTCCATCCTCCTAATCAGTCATTGCTGAATGTGACAATGCAGTGACCGTGCCAGAGAGAGGTGGCGTGGCGAAGGGGTGAGTCATTTCCCGTGGTTATTTTTAATATCCATTTAAAATCAATCTATTGTGATTTGATGTCGCGAATGCAAGCAAGGTAGTGCGAAAGGGATTCAGGTGAGGTGTTAGGGCGCCGAACATACCCCGTGTGCAGAATGAGTCTATTTTCGCATATTGCAAATTTGATTCATGCAAAATGCCTGTTACAGACCCATTGAGCGACTGGAGACAAAGGCCAGGGGATCAGGTGGTGAATTCGGTGTGCTGTGTCATGCCGTCCAGCATCAGGGCGGCTATTTCGTCGTACATCTGCGACCAGGCCTGTGCCAGTGCCGGGGTAAAACCACTGCCGAGACGCCGTGCCAGTACCTGGGTCAGGGCCTGTTTGAGCAGCGCAAACTGGTGGGGTTGAACGTTGAATCGCTGGTGACGCCTGCCGAGATCGCGAATGATGAAACCCAGTGCATCCAGCTGGGGGAGGCTGGTGATGACGGTGTTCAGGGTGTCCGACACCTTGGCAACGGGCAGCTCCTGATGTGGGGGAAAGAGGGCCCTGAGTTCGGGGGACAATCTGAACAGCTCTTCATACACCTCCTGGACATAGCTGTTGTTCAGGGCGCTCACCCTGCCCCAGGCTTTCTGGACCAGCTCTATCTGCTCAAAGGTCATGTCGATGTTTCCTTCCCGTGCGATGTCATGAAAATAATAATCCATCTACTCAATAGAGCACCGGGTTCCGCGCCATTTGGGGAAAAGGAGAGGGGGCCAGCAAGGAGGCACGGATGGTGACCCCTTGCTGGTAGGAGAACGGGACCTCAGTTGCGCTGTTCCAGGTACATGACGGCTGCTTCGACGCGGCTTTGGGCCTCGAGCTTTTTCAGCAGGCTCTTGACGTGGACCTTGACGGTTCCCTCGGAGATATGGAGCACGGAGGCGACCTGCTTGTTGGACAACCCCTTGGCGATTTCACGCATGATCTGCATCTCGCGTCGGGTCAGGCTCTCCAGCTTCTGCTGCAGGTGGTCCAGCTCGTAGATGTTCTCGAGATAGGGACGTAGCGGCTCGCTCAGGATCTGCTTGCCGGTCATCACGTCAGCCAGCTGGGCCAGCAGCATGTCAGGCTCGGTGTCCTTGAGCAGATAGCCGTCCGCGCCGGCCTTGAGCAGGGCAACCACATCCTGGCGGGCGTCAGAGACGGTCAGGATCACCACGCGGGAAGTCACCTCTTCGGCCCGCAGCGCCTTGAGGGTATCGAGACCTGACAACCCCTTCATGTTGAGGTCGAGCAGGATAAGGTCCGGTTCGGACTCCTTGGCCATGGCCACGGCGTCGGTGCCGTTGGAGGCCTCGCCAACCACGTCGATGTTATCTTCCAACTCCAGCAGTTGCACAATTCCCTTGCGCATCAGGGGGTGGTCATCCACGACCAGAACACTGTATTTCATCTCGTCCATCAGGCGTCTCTTGTTAGGCTGGTGGGAAAGGTCAGGTGTATGCGGGTGCCCCCGGAGGGCGGTTCACTGATGGTCAACTGGCCGCGCAATTTGCTGGCGCGTTCATTCATGATGCTGAGACCGTAGTGATTCACCGCCGAGCTTGCGCCCCTTATTCCAACACCATCGTCTGCAATCTGAACCTGGATGTTACCATCAGCCAGGGTCTCACAGCTAACGTCAATGTGCCGCGCGCTGGCATGCTTGATGGCATTGAGCACTGCCTCACGGATCAGCTGCAGGATGTGGATGTGCTGCCCCGCTTCAAGGTCGGTGTCCGTCAGTCCGTACTGGAGCCTGATGTCGGCGTGCGTCTGGGGTTTGAGCTGCTCGAGCATGACCGCGATGGCTTCACCCAGGTTGGCATCGCCGATGCTGAGGCGGAAGGTGCCGAGCAGTTCGCGCAACTGGGTATAAGCATTGCTGAGTCCCTCGTCGATCTGCTCCATGGCTGCCTCGGTCTTGGCCCTGTCCCCCTTGGCGAAGGAGCGCTTGAGCAGCGTGGCCTGGATCTTCAGGTAAGAGAGGGCCTGGGCGAGGGAGTCGTGCAGTTCACGGGCGATGACGGCGCGCTCTTCCATCAGCAGCAGGCGCTGGTGCTGCAGCAGGGTCTGATCCTTGTGCAGCACCTGGGCCAGCAACATGGAGAAGTTCTTCATCAGCCGCTCGTCGATGGGGTGGTCGCTTATCATGTCGAGCCGGCCGTACTCCTCGTCATCCATCTGCAGGTAGAAGCTCACCACGGCGTCCAGATCCCCCGGCCACCCCTTGCGACCTGTGATGTAGACCGGCATCGCATTGTGCTCGAAGCGGGTGAGGCGGATGTACTCGATGTGCTGGTGGGCGGCGGCCCGCTCCAGCAGCTTTTGCAGGGTGCGGCGGCTGAGGGGCGCCGCGTGCAGTTTCTGGGCGGTGGAATAGAGGAAGGAGAGGGTGTCGTTGGCCTGTTGCAGCTTGGCCGTTTTCTCCTCCACCTTGCTCTCCAGCTCCCGGTAGAGTTTGCCAAGCTCGTCGGCCATGGTCGCGAACGCTCCCGACAGCTCTCCCAGCTCGTTCTCACAGTGGGGGGGCAGGGTGAGATCGAATTCCTGACGCTGGATCTGGCGTGCGCAATAGACCAGCTGATTGAGGGGCGCCACCACCTGCTGGCGGGTGAAGCGCACCGTGCACCAGGCGATGGTGATGATGGCGAGCAGACCCAATCCCTCTGCCAGGGCCAGCATGCGCACCTTGAACTCCACGTGGTACTGCATCTGGTTGACGAAGTCATCGATGGCGGCGACGAACTGTTCCGTATTGTCGGTATAACGGCTGGGAGTGGCATTCTCGATGTGTTCGCGCATCACTTGCCATTGCAAGAGGACTTCACCGTAGGTGCGGCGCAGGGAGGCAGGCGTGATCCAGCGCTGGGTCTCCTGCAGCTCGGGGGCATGAAGGGTCTGTTCAAACTGGGCGAGCCGACCGAGGACGACCTGATCCTTCTCGATTTCATAGGCCATGCGGTAGGCCTGCATGCGCAGGGATCCCGACAGATTGATGGCCTTGGCATCGGGAACCGAATAGAAGAGGGTGACCATGGCCACCACGGCGATCAGGCTGGCCATGAACAGGATCAGCACCATGGAGCGACCGATGGCGCTGCTGACCGACTGCACTCTGAACCATTTTCCCATGCCGACCGGCTCCCTTTTCACCCACAAAGACCCCACAAAGTAGCATGGGAGTGTACTCCAAGTTGTGCTAGCATCGAAAAACTAGATGAACTCCGAGCGATTTTGCCTAAGTCATTGAGATAGGGGGAGATCGCCGTCAGCCGATGTTCGAGCTGAAAGGGTCAGGAAAGAAATGCCCTGGCCTCCCGTATTTGGAAAGGTGTTTATGTTGCCACTTGAAGATGGTTTTTCCCGTCGCTTTTACTATTTGCGTCTGTCGGTCACCGACGTCTGCAATTTCCGCTGTACCTACTGTCTGCCGGACGGCTATCACCCGCCGAAAGGAGATGGTGAGGGGCGCCAGTCCTTCCTCTCCCTGGAGGAGATCCGTCGCGTCGTCTCCGGGTTTGCGGCCATGGGGACTCGCAAGGTGCGTCTGACGGGAGGCGAGCCCTCCCTGCGTCGCGACTTCACGGCCATCATCGAGACGGTGGCCAATACTCCCGGCATCGAGAAGGTGGCCATGACCACCAACGGGTATCGCCTCAAGGAGCGTGCCCGCGAGTGGTTCGATGCGGGGCTGACGGCCCTGAACGTCAGCGTCGACAGCCTGGATCCCCGCCAGTTCCACCAGATCACCGGCGAGAACAAGCTGGCGGAGGTGATGGCGGGGATAGACGCCGCCCTGAGTGCAGGTTTTCGGTCGGTCAAGATCAACGCCGTGCTGCTCAAGGGGCTCAATGATCATCAGCTCGAGACATTCCTCGCCTGGATCCGGGACAAACCCATCGAGCTTCGTTTCATCGAACTGATGCAGACCGGCGAGATGGACGTCCTGTTTCGCGATCACCATACCAGCGGTGAACTCATCAAGCAGCGTCTGCAAGAGAGCGGCTGGGTGCAGCAGCTGCGCGGCGTGGATGATGGCCCTGCCCAGGTGTTCACGCACTCGGACTCGAGGGGCGGGGTGGGGCTCATCATGCCCTACAGCAAGGATTTTTGCGCCGGTTGCAACCGGCTGCGGGTCTCCTCCAAGGGCAAGCTGCACCTGTGTCTCTTTGGCGACAACGGGGTGGAACTGCGGGATCTGCTCACCGATGACAGCCAGCAGGAGGCGCTGCAATGGCGTATTCGCCAGGCGCTGACCGGTAAGGCCGCCACCCATCGCCTCCATGAAGGCAATGCAGGCATGACCCCCCACCTGGCCTCCATCGGCGGCTGACAGCCGCCGTGCACCTCAAATAACCTTCGATTAATTATCAATCCTCACATAGGGGTAATTTACCTTGCCCCTGCTGTGTCTAATTGCGCCAAGGGTTTGATCCAGCGCAAGAATCCCCCCTGTTTATCTCCCTGGTGGTATATCCCCTGACTTGTCAGGGCCGCAATATACACCCACGCTTATAATTGGTATTGAAAATGCCAGTCACGGGATCCGCGCGGGGGCATCCGTCCCCGAAAAGAGGAGTCGATATGACCGATGGGGTCAACTTGTCACGCAGAGGCCTGTTTCGGGGACGCCTGAGCGCCCCCAAGGCCGGGATCCAGTTGCCCTGGTCCGTCTCCTGGGACGAGTTCGTGGCCGGCTGTACCCGCTGCGGCGACTGTTTGGCGGCCTGTCCGGAGCAGATCCTGATCAAGGGAGACGGGGGCTTCCCCACGGTGGATTTTCACCGCGGCGAGTGCACCTTCTGCACCGAGTGCGTCAGCGCCTGCCAGGCGCCTGTGTTCAGGCCGACAACCCAGACACCCTGGGAGTATGTGGCCCATATCGAGGCGGGCTGTCTGGCCACTGCCCAGGTGTTCTGCCAGCGCTGTCAGGACAGCTGCGAGCAGCATGCCATCCGCTTTTCCCCCCGGCTGGGGCGCGTACCCACCCCCAGCATCCATGCCGAGTCGTGCAACGGTTGCGGGGCCTGCGTGGCGGATTGCCCGGTGGGCAGCATCAGCATCGGTCTGTCTCGTGGCGAAGCTTCGCGATGACCCAAGAAACGAACAAGTTGGAAAACGGTGATATGACGCGAGAAGAGTTCCATGTATCCAGCCTGGTGGTGCTGACCCAGCCCGATCTGCGCCACGCCCTGGCAGAGCGGATTGCGACCCTGGACGGGGCCGAGATCCACGCCGTCAGCGAGGAGGGCAAGCTGGTGGTGACCCTGGAGGGGCCGAGCCAGCGCCCCATCATGGCGGCCATCGACACCATTCAGGGGTTGCCCGGGGTGCTCTCTGCGGCCCTGATCTACCACCAATTCGATGAAGTGGACGCCGAAGATGGGGAATAAGGCGTCATGTGGCAGAAGCGCAAGAGTCGTTCGCTGACCACCACGGGTAATACACGGGATGCCGGGTCTGTTGTCTGCGTTCGATGAACGAAAAGCCCAGAGCAAAGGAATAAAGCGCCATGGAGCTGAGCCAGCGCGGCTCGTCACAATGGCTGTCATTGATGTGATTAAGCAATGCGAGGATATGTCATGAAGCTGAGTCGACGCGACTTTATGAAGGCCAATGCGGTGGCGGCAGCCGCTGCCGTGGCCGGTGTCAGTGCCCCCACTCTGGCGGCGAACCTGATCACCAGTACCGACAAGACCGCCATCACCTGGGACAAGGCGCCGTGCCGCTTCTGCGGGACCGGCTGCTCCGTGCTGGTGGGCTCCCAGGCTGGCCGCGTCGTGGCGACCCAGGGGGATCCCGATGCACCGGTCAACCGCGGCCTGAACTGCATCAAGGGCTACTTCCTCTCCAAGATCATGTACGGGGAGGATCGCCTGACCCAGCCCATGCTGCGCATGACGAACGGCAAGTTCGACAAGAACGGCAACTTCGCCCCCATCAGTTGGGATCAGGCCTTCGATATCATGGCCGAGAAGTTCAAGGCGACCCTGAAAGAGAAGGGCCCGACCGCCGTCGGCATGTTCGGCTCCGGCCAGTGGACAGTGTGGGAAGGCTATGCCGCCGCCAAGCTGATGAAGGCAGGCCTGCGCTCCAACAACCTGGATCCCAATGCCCGTCACTGCATGGCCTCCGCGGTAGTGGGCTTCATGCGTACCTTCGGCATGGATGAACCCATGGGCTGCTACGACGACATCGAGCAGGCCGACGCCTTCGTGCTGTGGGGCTCCAACATGGCCGAGATGCACCCCATCCTCTGGTCGCGCATCTCCGATCGCCGTCTGTCCCACCAGGATGTGCAGGTGCACGTGCTCTCCACCTTCGAGCACCGCAGCTTCGAGCTGGCGGACAACGGACTGGTGTTCACCCCCCAGACCGATCTGGCGATCCTCAACTACATCGCCAACTACATCATCCAGAACGACAAGGTGAACTGGGAGTTCGTCAACAAGCACACCCAGTTCCGCAAAGGGGTGACCGACATCGGCTACGGCCTGCGTCCCACCAACCCGCTGCAACAGAAGGCCAAGAACCCGGACAGCGGCGACTCCACCCCCATGAGCTTCGAGGACTTCGCCAAGTTCGTGGCGGATTACGATCTGGAGTCCGTCTCCAAGCTCTCCGGCGTGCCCAAGGACAAGCTCGAGAAGCTGGCTCAGATCTATGCGGATCCGGACAAGAAGGTGGTCTCCTACTGGACCATGGGGTTCAACCAGCACACCCGCGGCGTCTGGGCCAACAACCTCTGCTACAACATCCACCTGCTGACCGGCAAGATCTCCCAGCCGGGCTCCGGCCCCTTCTCCCTGACCGGCCAGCCCTCCGCCTGTGGCACCGCCCGTGAAGTGGGTACCTTCGCCCACCGTCTGCCGGCGGACATGGTGGTCACGGATCCCAAACACCGCGCCATCGCCGAGAAGATCTGGAAGCTGCCGGAAGGCACCATCCCGGAGCAGGTGGGCTACCACGCCGTGCTGCAAAACCGCATGCTGAAAGACGGCAAGCTCAACGCCTATTGGGTGATGTGCAACAACAACATGCAGGCCGGCCCGAACATGAATGAAGAGGCGCTGCCCGGTTATCGCAACCCGGCCAACTTCATCGTGGTCTCCGACCCTTATCCGACCGTGACCGCCCAGGCGGCCGACCTCATCCTGCCCACCGCCATGTGGGTGGAGAAAGAGGGGGCCTACGGCAACGCCGAACGTCGCACCCAGTTCTGGCACCAGCAGGTGAAGGCACCGGAAGGGGCCAAGTCCGACCTGTGGCAGCTGATGGAGTTCTCCAAGCGCTTCACCGTGGAAGAGGTGTGGCCGGCCGAACTCATCGCCAAGATGCCGGAAGTGAAGGGCAAGACCCTGTTCGACGTGCTCTATGCCAACGGCCAGGTGAACCAGTTCCCGAAAGAGCAGAGCAAGGGGGCCCTGAACGACGAGGCCGAGCACTTTGGTTTCTACGTCCAGAAGGGGCTGTTCGAGGAGTACGCCTCCTTCGGTCGAGGGCATGGCCACGATCTGGCGCCGTTCGATCAGTATCACGAGGCCCGTGGCCTGCGCTGGCCTGTGGTGGACGGCAAGGAGACCCTGTGGCGCTATCGCGAAGGGTTCGACCCTTACGTGAAAGCGGGCGAAGGGGTGCGCTTCTACGGCAAGCCCGACGGCAAGGCGGTCATCTTCGCGCTGCCCTATGAGCCGGCTGCCGAAGCTCCGGACAAAGAGTACGACATGTGGCTCTCTACCGGTCGCGTGCTGGAGCACTGGCACACCGGCACCATGACCCGCCGGGTCCCCGAGCTCTATCGCGCCTTCCCGGATGCGGTGCTCTTCATGCACCCGGAAGATGCCAAGGCCCGTGGCGTGCGCCGTGGTGAAGAGGTGATCGTCTCCTCCCGCCGGGGCGAGGTGAAGACCCGGGTCGAGACCCGCGGCCGCAACCGTCCGCCCAAGGGACTGGTGTTCATGCCCTTCTTCGACGCGAGCCAGCTGGTCAACAAGCTGACCCTGGACGCCACCGATCCGCTCTCCAAAGAGACGGATTACAAGAAGTGCGCCGTCAAGGTCATGAAGGCATAAGGCGGGGGAGCGCGAGATGAGTCGTAGTCGGCGCCAGTTTCTGGCCGACATGGCCAAGGGGGCCTGCGGTGTGGGCCTGCTTGGCGTGGGGCTCGGCGGCATGGCGCGCCAGCAGGTGCAGGCTTTGCCTGCCCAGGCGCTGCGCCCGCCGGCGGCCCTCGACGAGGCCGAGTTTCTCGGCGCCTGCGTGCGCTGCGGGCTCTGCGCCCTGGCCTGCCCCTACGACACCCTCAAGCTCGCCCGGCTGTTTGAACCCGTGACCACCGGCACCCCCTATTTCAAGGCGCGCGCCGTCCCGTGCGAGATGTGTGACGACATCCCCTGCGTGGCGGCCTGCCCGAGCGGGGCGCTGGATCGGGCCATGACCGACATCGATCAGGCACGGATGGGGGTGGCGGTGCTCATCGATCACGAGACCTGCCTCAACTACCTGGGGCTGCGCTGCGACGTCTGCTACCGGGTCTGCCCCCTCATCGACAAGGCCATTACCCTTGAGCTGCAGCACAACCCGCGCACCGGCAAGCACGCCATGTTCCTGCCCACGGTGCACAGCGATGTCTGCACCGGCTGCGGCAAGTGCGAGCACGCCTGCGTGCTGGAGGAGGCGGCCATCAAGGTGGTACCTCGCGGGCTTGCCAAGGGGGAGCTGGGTCACCACTACCGGCTCGGCTGGGAAGAGAAGGAGAAGGCGGGCAAGTCCCTCATCGGTGAGCGACTGACCCTGCCGACCCGCAAACCGGAGGGTCTATGAGTCGGTATCCAGGGGCCGAGGCCACGGCCAGGCTGGGGTGGTGGCGTGCCCATCGCTTCCTGCTGCTGCGCCGGCTTTGCCAGTTCGGGGTGCTGGGGCTGTTCCTGCTGGGGCCGCTCGCGGGCATCTGGATCCTCAAGGGCAACCTCTCGAGCTCCCTGCTGCTGGAGACGGTGCCCCTCACGGATCCCCTGACCCTGTTGCAGTCGGTGGCGGCGGGCCAGTGGCCCATCCCCACCCTGTGGCTCGGGGCCGGGCTGGTACTCGCGGGTTACTGGCTGGCCGGGGGGCGGGTGTTCTGCTCCTGGGTCTGTCCGGTCAACCTGGTTACCGATGCCGCCGCCTGGCTCAGGGGGCGGCTCGGGCTCAAGGGCAATGGTCAGTTCAACCGCGCTACCCGCTACTGGCTGCTGGCCATGGTGCTGGTGGCACCGGCCATCACAGGCGTGCTGGTGTGGGAGCTGGTCAATCCGGTGTCGCTCACCCTGCGCGGCCTGTTGTTCGGCATGGGGGCGGGCTGGGGCCTGCTGGCGGTGCTGTTCCTGTTCGACCTTTTTGTGGTGGAGCGGGGCTGGTGCGGCCACCTCTGTCCGGTGGGGGCCTTCTATGCCCTGGTCAACCGGGTCGGGTTCATCAAGATTGCAGCCTCGGGGCGCGAGCGGTGCAGCAACTGCATGGATTGTTATGCGGTCTGCCCGGAGCGTCCCATCCTGCGCGGCCCCGTTCACGGTGCCAGGCGTGGTCACGGGCCCTTGATTGCGGCTCAGGAGTGTACCAACTGCGGCCGTTGCATCGATGTCTGCGCGGAGCAAGTTTTTGAAATCACTGTAGGTTTTGCCGTCAAGGCAGAGAAAACGTCGGAGAACACATAATGAAGAAGCTGATTGGAGCAATGCTGGCCTGCCTGATGGCGGGTTCCTTGATGGCGGCCGTCCCCGAGATCACCAACAGCACGGGGGGCATCAAGTCGGAGCGGGGAAGCACGGATCTGGTGACGGATGCCGACGCGGCCCCCATGAAGAACTTTCGCAAGGATGGCGACCTCTACGATCGCCAGTACATGCACCAGCCCCCGCTGATCCCCCACGACACCCGCAACTATGAAGTGGACAACAAGGTCAACAAGTGCCTGGCCTGTCACAGCTTCAAGAACGCCAGTGCCATGAAGGCCCCCAAGATAAGCCCCACCCACTTCGAGACCCGCGACGGCATGACCCTGGGCGAAGTCTCTCCGCGTCGCTACTTCTGTCTGCAGTGCCACGTGCCGCAAGCGGATGCCAAGCCGCTGGTGAACAATACCTTCAAACCGGTTGAAGCGCTGAACTGAGGAACCCATAGATGAAATTACCCGGCTTTGTGAAGCGTCTGTGGACCACCTTCAAGTCACCGTCGAAGGCGGCCCTCTGGGTCATCCTGCTGATGGGCTTCTTCGGTGGCGTCATCTTCTGGGGCGGGTTCAACACCGCCATGGAAGCGTCCAACACCGAGGCCTTCTGCACCGGTTGCCACGAGATGAAGGACAACGTGTTCGTGGAGTACCGCGACACCATCCACTACGCCAACCGCTCCGGCGTGCGGGCCAGCTGCCCGGATTGCCACGTACCCCACGAATGGACCTACAAGATCATCCGCAAGGTGCAGGCCTCCAAGGAGCTGTGGGGCATGATCACCGGCAAGGTGGATACCCGCGAGAAGTTTGAATCTCACCGGCGGGAGATGGCCGAGCGGGAGTGGCAGCGGATGAAGGAGACGGATTCGCGCGAGTGCCGCAACTGCCACAACTTCGAGTACATGGACTTCTCCCTGCAAGGGCGTCGGGCCGCCCAGATGCACTCCACCAACCTGGCAAGCGGGGCCAACACCTGCATCGACTGCCACAAGGGGATTGCGCACCAACTGCCTGACATGAAAGGGGTGCCAGGCTTCTGATGGGAAGGCCGCCGGATCCCCTGGATCCGGCGGCCTTCGAGATTAATGGGCAATGACGCCCCCCCAGCCAGACATCTTTTGATAGAATCCCTTCCCGGCAACGCGGCGCCCACCGGCTCCTTTCATGGCTGGCACCACGGTGCGGCGCGTTCACCTCATCCTCTCGTGGTCAATGATTGACAGGAATGGCCCCAATGGCACCCAAACACAGCGAATTCATCCCTCTCAAGATCGCCGTCCTGACGGTTTCCGACAGTCGCACCGCTGCCGATGACAGCTCGGGGGACTATCTGGTCGAGGCCCTGACCCAGACCGGCCACGTGCTGGCCGACCGGGCGCTCTGCCCCGACAACCTGTTTCGCATCCGCGCCCAGGTGAGCGACTGGATTGCCGACGAGGGAGTCCAGGTGGTGCTCATCAACGGCGGCACCGGCTTCAACGAGCAGAACCGGGTGCCCGAGGCGGTCGGCGTGCTGTTCGAGCGCACGGTGCAGGGTTTTGGCGAGATGTTCCGCCAGCTCTCGTTTGCCGAGATAAAAGGCTCCGCCATGCAGAGCCGTGCCCTGGCCGGGCTCGCCAATCGCACCCTGATCTGTTGCCTGCCCGGCTCCACCGGCGCCTGCCGCCTGGGCTGGGAACAGCTTATCCGGGATCAGCTCGACGCCCGTACCCGGCCGTGCAACTTCGTGACCCATCTGTGATCCCGGGAGTAAACCCGGATCATCCATCTTATTTTTCGATAGGGGCATAGATGAACCTGACCCATCTCAACCAGAGTGGCGAGGCCCACATGGTGGATGTCACCGACAAGCAGGTGACCGAACGCGAGGCCCGCGCCGAGGCTTTCGTGACCATGGCCCCCGAGACCCTGGCGTTGATCCTGAGTGGTCAGCACCACAAGGGGGACGTGTTCGCCACCGCCCGCATCGCCGGCATCATGGCGGCCAAGAAGACCGCCGACCTTATTCCCCTGTGCCATCCCCTGGCCCTGACCCGGGTGGAGGTCGAGATAGCCCCTCAGGCGGCGCACAATCGGGTCCATATCCGTACCCTGTGCAAGCTCTCGGGCAAGACCGGGGTGGAGATGGAGGCGCTCACCGCCGCCTCGGTAGCGGCCCTGACCATCTACGACATGTGCAAGGCGGTGCAAAAGGACATGGTGATCGAGCAGGTGCGTCTGGTGGAGAAAAAGGGCGGCAAGTCCGGTCATTTCCAGCTGGGTGCGACCCAAGGAGAGCAGGCATGATCAAGGTTCTGTTTTTTGCGCAGGTGCGTGAGCTGGTCGGCTGCGACGAGCTCAGCCTGCCTTGCGACTACGCCAGTGCCGATGTCCTTCGCGCCGCCTTGAGCGAGCGGGGTGACAAGTGGGCGCTGGCGCTCGAATCCGGCAAGCTCCTGGTGGCGGTCAACCAGACCCTGGTGCCGCTGGATACCCCCCTCCATGACGGGGATGAGGTCGCCTTCTTCCCGCCGGTGACCGGAGGTTGAACCATGAGCGACGTAGCCATCACAGATCGCATTCTGGTGCAGCGGGCTGACTTCTCGCTGGCCGACGAATATGCCCGCCTCGCTGCCCGGCAGGACACAGGCGCGATTGTCAGCTTTGTCGGCAAGGTGCGCGACTTCAATCAGGGAGAGCATGTGAAGGGGCTGGCCCTCGAGCACTACCCCGGCATGACCGAGAAGGCGCTGACGAACATAGTGGCCGAGGCCCGCAGCCGCTGGCCGCTGCAGGAGTGTACCCTCATTCACCGCATCGGCGAGCTGCTGCTCGGGGATCAGATCGTGCTGGTGGTGGTGAGCAGCGCCCACCGCGAGGCGGCTTTCGAGGCCTGCCACTTCATCATGGATTTCTTGAAGACCCGGGCGCCGTTCTGGAAAAAAGAGCTGACCGCCGACGGGGTGCAACGCTGGGTCGAGGCCAGGGCGAGCGATGACGCCGCCCTGGCCCGCTGGCAACAAGGGGAGTGAGCCTCGGGCTCGCGTCAATCGATCCGGCCGTGCCGGAACATAAGGAGCAACGGAATGAAGAGATGGGTATCCCTGTTGTTGCTGGGTGTCGGTGCAAGCGGCATTTACAGCGGGACTGTGCTGGCTGACGAGGTCAAGGTGGCGGTGGCGGCCAACTTCAAGGGCACCATAGAGCGCATCGGCAAGGAGTTCACCGCCAAGACCGGCCACAGCGTCGTCATCAGTTCGGCGGCCACCGGTGTGCTCTATACCCAGATCACCCACGGTGCGCCCTTCGATCTCTTCCTCTCGGCCGACGTGGCGACCCCTCAAAAGCTGGAGTCGGAAGGCAAGGGGAGCGAACGCTTCACCTATGCCATCGGTCAGCTCGGCCTCTGGCAGAAGGGGGGGCCTGCTCCCGATGAGGCCACCTTGCGCTACTGGCAGGGGGAGCTGGCCATCGCCAACCCCAAGACAGCGCCCTATGGCGCTGCCGCCATGGCGACCCTGGCTCACCTCAAGATCGATCCCAAGCAGTATCGGGTGCTGACCGGCACCAACATCAGCCAGACCTGGCAGTTCGTCGACACCGGCAATGCGAAGCTGGGCTTCGTCGCCTGGGCCAACCTGGTGGAGGCGGGCAAGACCGGCGAAGCCTGGGCGGTGCCGGCCAGCTTCTATCCCCCCATCGAGCAGCAGGCCCTGGTGCTGAAGAAAGGGGCGGCGGTGGATGCCCTGGTGGCCTGGCTCAAGGGGCCGGGACAGGCGCAGATCAAGGCGGCGGGTTACGCCCTGCCGCAGTAAGCGCCCGGCGTCTGCCGGGGGCCGGCCAGCCCCGTGCTGGCCAGATCCGGTGCCTGACGTGTCCCAAGGCGGTGCCCGTCATGACGGCGCCCTGTTTTTTATCGACACCCGAGAGGGGACCCTATGAGTGAAGGGGATCTGCTGGCGGTCTGGCTGACCCTGAAACTGGCGGCCAGCACCACTGCCATCCTGCTGCTGCTGTCGCCGCCGCTCGCCTGGTGGCTGTCTCGCAGCCAGCACCGGCTGCGCCCCCTGGTGGAGGCCATGGTGGCCCTGCCGCTGGTGCTGCCGCCCACCGTGCTCGGTTTCTATCTGCTGCTGGCCTTCTCCCCGGAGTACGGCCTCGGTGACTGGTGGCGGGAGACCTTCGGGACCCCGCTCGCCTTCAGTTTCCTCGGCCTGCTCATCGCCTCCGTCATCTATTCGCTCCCCTTCGTGGTACAGCCCCTCACCTCCGCCTTCGTCAACATGGGCAACAAGGAGCTGGAGGCTGCTGCCACCCTGGGGATGGGCCCGTTTGAGCGCTTCTTTCGCATCATCCTGCCGATGACGCTGCCCAGCTTCGTGATGGCGGCGGCGCTGGGCTTTGCCCACACCCTGGGGGAGTTCGGGGTGGTGCTGATGATCGGCGGCAACATTCCCGGGGAGACCCAGGTGCTCTCCATCGCCCTGTTTGATCACGTGGAGGCGATGGATTACCAGAATGCCCATATTCTGGCAGGCGGCCTGATGGGCTTCTCCCTGGTGATGCTGGTGCTGGTCTACGGCGTGCTGCAACGTCGGCAACGGAGGCTGTTCGGATGAGCCTCTACCTCAAGGCCAGACGTGATTTCGGCCCCTTCACCCTGGCGTGCGATCTGGCGTTGCCCCCCAGCCGCATCCTCGGCCTGTTCGGTCCTTCGGGCTGTGGCAAGAGCACCCTGCTGCGCATCATCGCCGGGCTCGACAAGGCCCCGGGCGATGCCCTGCGCTGGCAGGGGCGCGAGCTTGCAACCCTGCCCCCCGAGGCGCGGCGCATCGGGCTGGTGTTTCAGGATGCTCGTCTCTTCCCCCACCTGAGCGTGCTCGGCAACCTGCAACTGGCGGCTCGCAAGGGGAGGGGGCGCTGGCAGCCAGAGGATCTGGCTGCGCGCCTCGGCTTTGCCGAGCTGCTGGGGCAACCGGCCCACGGCCTCTCCGGCGGTCAGCGTCAGCGGGTGGCACTGGCCAGGGCCTTGCTGGCTGAGCCCGACTTGCTGCTGCTGGATGAACCCTTCTCGGCGCTGGACAGGCGCAGCCGCATCCATCAGGTCCACGTGCTCAAGGGCTTGCAGCAGGAGAGCGGCATCCCCATGATCTTCGTCAGCCACGCCATGGAGGAGGTGAGCCTGCTCTGCGATGGACTGGTGCTGCTGGCAGAGGGACGGGTGGAGGCCCAGGGCACCCCCGAAGAGATCTTCGCCCGCACCGACCTGTCGCTGGCCAGTCGCGACGACGTCGGGGTCATGCTCTCGGCGACCCTGGCCCACTACGACGAGCACGAGCAGATGGCGACCCTGCGACTCGGGGAGCAGGCCCTGATGGTGACCATGGAGCATGCCCCCGATGAAGCAGGCCCCTTGCAGATCAAGGTGGCGGCGCGGGATCTGGTGATCGCCACCGAGCCCATCGTGCACTCCAGCCTCTCCAACTGCCTCGAGACCCGGCTGCTGGAGGTGCGGGAGGTGCGACCCGGGCAGACCCTGTTGCAGTTGGCTCTCGGGCAGCAGATACTGCTGGCCCGGATCACCAGCCGCTCCGCGCAGCGGCTCGCCCTGACGCCGGCCATGCGCCTCTACGCCTACATCAAGGCGGTGAGCCTGGTAGGAGAGGGGTAGGCAGGGGATCGGAGTTCGGATTGGCTGGCCATGAGTGGCTGGCATGGCGTCGAGAAAGGGGGGACGGGTGCGTCGCAATCAGGTAATGAAATCCCATGGCTTGGCCCTGCGCAGTGCAGGGGAGGGGCCCTTGCTGCTCTTGCTGCACGGGCTGGGCTCTTCCAGCCTCGACTGGCAGGCGCAGATCGAGCGTTTTTCCGAGCGCTACCGGGTGGTGGCCATGGACTTGCGCGGCCACGGCCAGAGCATGCAGGAGGGGCCCTTTGACGTGCCCACCCTGGCGGCGGACGTGGCCCGCTGGCTCGACGAGCAGCCCGAGCCTGCCTGGGTAGTGGGGTTGTCGCTCGGTGCCATGGTGGCGCTGGAGCTGGCGCTGCAACTGCCCCACAAGGTGCAGGGGCTGGTGCTGATCAACGGCTTCAGCGAATTTCTGCTGGAGACGCCAAAGGAGCAGGAGCGCTATGCCATGCGCCTCAAGTGGCTGCGCTGGTTCGGCATGCGGCCGCTGGCGTGGTGGCTCGGTCGCGAGCTCTTTCCCGGCCCCGATCTCGCCCAGGTGCGCCACACCTTCCGGGGGCGCTTCGTGCGCAACAAAAAGAAGACCTACAAGGCGCTGCTGGAGGCGCTGCCCGGCTGGTCGGTGCGGGCTCGTCTCGGCACCCTCTGGCAGCCGGTGGCCATCATCTCCACCAGTCACGACTATCTGCCCCTGGCGCGGCGGGTGGAGCAGTTCGCCTCCCTGCCCAATGCCACCATCCACACCCCGGATGGTCACCACGCCTGGCCGGCGGAAGATCCCGCCGGGTTCAATCATTTGCTTCACCGGATTTTAGAAACCCATTAGACTTGTCGCCTTTTGACCTTGATCCCCCGTGTATGTATTGGTCCGATCGCCTTGCCAGTGGCAGATGGCAAGGCAATCGGACCCATCTTGCCCTATTGAACAGGTATTTCCTCATGTCTGAAGTAATGAAAATGGCCATCGACGATGGTTCAACCAACGTCAAGGTGAGCTGGATTGAGAACAAGGTGCTCAAGACCATCATCTCCCCCAACTCCTTTCGCAAGGATTGGAAGAGTGCCGCCTTGCGCAAGGACAAGAAGATCTACAACTACGAGATAGGCAACACCAAGTACACCTACGACGCCACCTCCGACAAGTCCCTGGCCACCACCCACGTGGAGTACCAGTACGACGATCTCAACCTGCTCTCCGTGCACCATGCCCTGTTGCAGACCGGCGTGACCCCCTGCGATGTGGCCATCACCGTGACCCTGCCCATCACCGAGTTCTACAACCCGGATGACTGTCAGCGCAACGAGGAGAAGATCGAGAAGAAGCGCCGCAACCTGATGCGGGCCATCAGCCTCAACAAGGGTGAGCTGTTCAACATCGTCAGCGTGGAGGTGATGCCGGAAAGCCTGCCGGCGGCGCTCTCCCGCCTGATTGGCTCGGGCTGCAACGAGTTCACCAAGACGCTGGTGATCGACTGCGGTGGCACCACCCTCGATATGGGGATCATCGTCGGCGAGTTTGACGACGTTTCCGATGTGTATGGCAACAACGAGATCGGCGTCTCCATGGTAACCGACGCGACCCGCAAGGCGCTGGCGGCGGCAGACAGCGATTCGAGCTATCTGGTGGCCAACGAATTCATCAAGCGCCGCCACGACATGAGCTTCGTGCGTGACGTGGTCAACGACGAGAGCCAGATCCCGAAGATCCTCGAAAAGATGCAGAACAAGATCGACGAGCTGGGATCCCAGGTGGCCCACGAGGCGAAGAAGTTCGCCAAGAACCCGAACCGGATCTATCTGGTCGGTGGCGGCGCGTCCCTGATTGTCGATGCCATCAAGGCTGCCTATCCGACCCTGGGGGAGCGGGTGGAGCTGCTGGACGATGCCCAGTCCGCCCTGGCGCGGGAGATCTGCCTCTACACCACGGAAGAGGAAGAGGTGTACCGTGAGGCGTCCGTGATGGCCGAGGTCGGCGATGAGTAGTCAACTCAAGCGCATGACCTTCTCCATCTTCATGGATCCGGGTGCGCTGGAGTCTGATCGCTATGCGGCCGGGATCTTGCAAAGCTGGTATCAGCGGGCGCGCAAGATCCAGGACGATGTGGAGGAGTTCGACTTCTCCAAGAGCCGTTTTCACAAGGACATCTACCTGAGCGGCATGTTCCTGTACGTGCTGGCACCGAGCCTGTGCAAGGGGATGGCCAATGCCTTCGGCCCAGAGCAGGTGAACCTCTCGACCCTGCGCCATGTCTTCGCCAGTTGCGGCTTCGATCTGGGGGAAGGGAGTGCGCCCGTGGCGACCGATACCCTGATCGATGAAATCGTGGCCAGGCTGGCTCCCCAGCTGGGGCAGGGAGACAACCGGGGGCTGGCGGATGAAATCGTTCAGCGTCTGGGTCAGCAGGCGGCGGCGCCACTTCCGGACAGCCTGGTGGACGAGATTGTAAGCCGCATCGGCGAGCAGCAGCCCACCGGGCTCTGGGACGAGTTGAAGCAGGGGTTGCCGGCCCCGCTCGATCACGATCTGCTGGCAGAGGCCATCGCGGGCAAGCTGCCGACGGCGGGGGGAGAGGCGGATCTGGCCCCCCTTGCGGGCAGCATCCAGCTGCTCTCCCGCCAACTGGAGGAGCAGTCCCGGCTCATTCGCGAGCAGCACCGTCTGATCCAGCGCCTGGCCAGCCAGCCCGCCCGGGCGTCCGGCTCGTCCGAGCTGGCCGAGCCCCTCATCGAAGATCTCTCGAACCAGGTGGCGAGCATGAAGAAGGTCAAGGCGAAGGGGATCTTCTAGGCCCTTTGTGACCACCCGCAGCCCAATGAAAAAAGCCGAACCCCGGGGTTCGGCTTTTTTGTGGGCGCAGCTCAGGGCCTTGAGCAGACCGGGCAGTCGGGGCGCTTGGGAAGCTTCAGCTCGCGAAAGCTGCCACCCAGACCGTCGATCATCAGCAGGCGGCCGCTGTAGCTTTTGCCCATGCCCGCCAGCAGCTTGATGGCTTCGAGCGCCTGCAGGCTGCCCACCAGCCCCACCACGGGGGCCAGCACCCCCGCCTCGACACAGGTGAGGGCCTGATCGCCAAAGAGGGTGCTGAGACAGGCGTAGCAGGGTTCATCCTCCTGCCAGGTGAAGCTGCAAAGCTGCCCTTCCAGCCGGATGGCGGCGCCGCTGACCAGGGGCACCTTGTGCTGGCGGGCGCGCTGGTTGAGGAGGTTGCGGATGGCGACGTTGTCGGTGCAGTCGAGCACCAGCTGATGACCTGGCAGCAGGGCATCGAGCAGCGCCTCATCGGCGAGGGCGGCGTGGGTCTCCACCTCGAGCCAGGGGGTGAGGGCGCGCAGGGACGTCGCCGCGGACTCCACCTTGAGCTGGCCGATGCGCTCATCGCTATGCAGCACCTGGCGCTGCAAATTGGAGAGCTCCACCCGATCGAAATCCACCAGGGTGAGGTGGCCGACCCCGGCCACCGCCAGATACTGGCTGGCGGCGCAGCCCAGGCCCCCGGCGCCGATGACCAGTACGCGTGATTGCTTGAGCGCCTCCTGCCCCTCGAAGTCGAAGGATTTGAGCACGATCTGGCGGTTGTAGCGAAGGAGCTCGGCGTCGCTCAGGATCTCGCTCACAGCAGCAGCCCCGAGAAGGGCTCGACGGTGACCGTCTCACCGGCGGCCACCTTGCCGCGCTCCTGCTCGAGCACGATGTAGCAGTTGGCCCGGGACAGGGAGCTGAACACCCCGGAGTCCTGGGAGCCGGTGCTGCGTACCTCGAGGCCATTCGGGCCCACGCTCAGGATGCCGCGCTGGAAGTCCAGGCGCCCCGGGCTCTTCTTGAGCGCCTCTGTCGCCAGGGCCTGGAGGGGGTGCGGGCGTGCAAACTGCTGACCGGCCAGTCTGGCCAGGGCCGGTTGCACCAGCTGATCGAAGGTGACCATGGCGGAGACCGGGTTGCCCGGCAGACCGAAGAACCAGGCGTTTGGCAACCGGCCAAAGGCGAAGGGTTTGCCCGGCTTGATGGCGAGCTTCCAGAAGCCAATTTCCCCGAGCTCTTCGAGCAGTTGCTTGGTGAAGTCCGCTTCCCCCACCGAGACTCCCCCGGTGGTGATCAGGGCATCGGCCTCGCGGTCGGCCTGCAAGAAGGCGGCGCGCAGGGCCGCCGGATCGTCGGGGATGATGCCAAGGTCCAGGCACTCACAGCCCATGCGGTTCAGCATCGCCTTGACCCCGTAGCGGTTGGAGTCGTAGATGTCCCCGTGCTGGAGCGGGGTGCCCAGAGGCTTGAGCTCGTCCCCTGTGCTGAAGATGGCGACCCTGAGGGGACGGCGCACCGTGACGCTCGCGATGCCAAGGGAGGCGAGCAGCGGCAGCTCTCTGGGGCTCAGGCGCAGGCCGCTTTCGAGCACCCTGTCACCCTGCGCCAGGTCCTCGCCGCGGCGACGGATGTTCTGGCCAGCAACGGGGCGGGTCAGGAAAGTGATCCCGTTGTCGCCGGCTTGCGTTTCTTCCTGCATCACCACTGCGTCAGCACCCGGGGGCACAGGGGCCCCGGTCATGATGCGGATGCAGTGGCCGGCGGGCCACTCCCCCTCATAGGGCTGGCCCGCAAAGGCCTTGCCCGCCACGGGGAGCGGCACCCCGGCGGCGAGATCCGCCAGGCGCACGGCATAGCCGTCCATGGCGGCGTTGTCGAAGGGGGGGACGAAGAGGGGGGAGCTTATCTCCTCGGCCAGGATCCGATCCAGCGCCTGGGGCAGGGGCAACTGCTCCGTCTCGCAGCAGCAGGTGAGTTGTTCCAGCATCCCTTGCAGGGCCTTGTCCAAGGGGAGGAGTGCACCGGTATCGAATCCCATCATCATGACCTCTCTGGTGTGTAGGGGGCGGATTATCCCAAAAATCCGCTCCGATGGGCAGGCCGAAGGTGCGGTAATGGGGGGCAGATGCCCCGGAGTGATCGGATTATGGGGCGCTATCCCGTTGAATTACCTCCTGATGGGTAACCAGAGCGAGGCTTGTGCGAGATGGTGGCTGGGGAAGAGGCGGCACGGCCGTGCGCCTTGCCCCCGAATGGGCAGGCCGGTGCGGACAAAACGGGGTGGTTTGGCATAAAGTCGGGCACCGGGCTTGAGTTAGACAGAATTATGACAATAATCGCCCTGTAAGATTGCGCCGCGGCACCATGCCGCAGGCCAGCACAGTCCCTGAGCGTGGGAGAGAAACACGATGACGAGCTTAAGCCAGGAAGCCCTGTTGGTCAGGGCGGCGCTCGAGGCCGAGGGCCTTGAGACACCTCTGGTGGCCAATGAATTGAGCGGCCAGCAGAAAAAGGAAAAAATCGAAGGTCATATGCGCGCCATCATGGAGACGCTGGGACTGGATCTGGCCGACGACAGTCTGGCCGAGACCCCGCACCGCATTGCCAAGATGTACGTGAACGAGATCTTCTCCGGCCTCGACTATGCCACCTTCCCCAAGGTGACGGTGATCGAGAACAAGATGAAGGTGGACGAGATGATCATGGTGCGGGACATCAGCCTCACCAGCACCTGCGAGCACCACTTCGTCACCATAGACGGCTTTGCCCACGTGGCCTACATTCCCCGCGGCAAGGTGATTGGCCTGTCGAAGATCAACCGCATCGTGCAGTTCTTCGCCCGCCGCCCCCAGGTACAGGAGCGGCTGACCCAGCAGATCCTGCTGGCGTTGCAGACCCTGCTTGGCACCAGGGACGTGGCCATCAGCATCAAGGCGACCCACTTCTGCGTGAAGGCCCGTGGCGTGATGGACTCCACCTCCTACACCACCACCACCTCCCTGGGCGGCGTCTTCAAGACCCAGCCCGACACCCGCGCCGAGTTCCTCGGTGGTCTGAAAGGGTAGTGCTCCCGGGGGCTGTCGCCGACAGGCCCCGTCTCCTTTTCCTCACTTTTTTTGAAAAATACCTAAAGTTGTGACCGTGCCGGTCGCTATGGCTCTCCGTGTTGTCGGACGGTCTGGTTGACGCCGACACCCCGGGCCCGCCCTTGTGCGCGCCGACAGGGACGAGATGTGCTGCCAAGGAGGGTAGTGAAGGCGCAGGCCAGGCCTGCGCCCAGCAATGCCACTTGTTTTCCCCATGCAGGACATGCCATGAACACCATGACGATAGGCAAAAAACTTACCGCCGGCTTTGCCGTACTCGGCCTGATGATGGCCTTTATCGGCGGCTTCTCGCTGTTTGAATTCAGCAAGATGAACCGCGCCGCCATCGGCTTTACCGACAGTATCCTGCCCGCCGTCGTGCGCACCAGCACCCTCGGCGAGACCATCAATGCCCTGCGCCGCTACGAACTGGATGTCTTCCTGGTGGCGGACGATGCCCAACAGAAGGCCCGCTATCGCAACGAGAGCGAGAAGAGCCTGCAAGAGGCTGCGCGCCAGATAGTGGCCCACGATGGCACCATCTGGGCGGAGGATCGGGAGGAGCGCCGAGCCTTTGACATCGTCAAGGCGGACTGGGAGCGATATGTCGCCCTGCACCAGCGCATCCGGCAGATGCAGGACTCGGGACAGATGGCCGAAGCCCAGCACCTCTTCATGGGGGAGGGGGTCACCCTCTATACCAATCTGACCAAGTCGGTGGGTGAGCTTATCCGCATCAACCACGGCTACTCCGTGGGCTCCCGTGCCGAGGTGGTGGACGCCTTTGACAGCGCCAAACTGAGCGTGACCCTGGCCCTGGTGATAGGCCTGGCCCTGGTTGTCGCCCTCTCGGTGGTGCTGACCCGCCAGATCCGCGACCCGCTCATCATGCTGGCCCGTCAGGCCCAGCGCATCGCGAGCGGCGATCTCGGCCGGGGCGAGCTGCAGGAGTGGGTCCGCGGCAACCGCTTCAACCGCGACGAGCTGGGTCAGCTGGGGTCGGCCATCGACCGGATGCAGGGGGCACTGGCAGAGCTGGTGAGCGAAATCTCCGGCTCGGTGAGCCAGCTCAGCAGCGCGGTAGAGGAGGTGAGCGCCATCTCCGAGCAGTCCGCCAAAGGCATGGCAAGCCAGCAGGGAGAGGTCTCTCAGGTCGCCACCGCCATGAACGAGATGCAGTCCACCGTCAATGAGGTGGCTCGCAACACCACGGACGCCATGGGGGCGGCCAAGCAGGCTTCCCGCACCTCCACCCAGGGCAACCAGGTGGTGCGCAGCGCCATCGGCAGCATAGAGCAGGTCTCCCGTCAGATAGAGCAGGCCGGGAGCGTGGTGCAGCAACTGGAGACCGACAGCGCCAGCATCAGCATGGTGCTGGACGTGATTCGCGGCATCGCCGAGCAGACCAACCTGCTGGCCCTCAACGCGGCCATCGAAGCGGCCCGTGCCGGCGAGCAGGGTCGTGGCTTTGCGGTGGTGGCGGACGAGGTGCGCAGTCTGGCCCAGCGTACCCAGGCATCCACCGCCGAGATCAGCAAGATGATCGAGGTGCTTCAGGAGCGCACCGCCGAGGCGGGCAGCGCCATGCAGCTGAGCCGTCAGCAGATGCAGGAGAGCGTGGAGCTGGCGCGGGAGGCGGGGAGCAGCATCGACAGCATCAACGGTGCCGTCACCCAGATCACCGACATGAACACCCTGATAGCCACCGCCACCGAGCAGCAGAACGCGGTCACCGAGGAGCTCAATCGCAGCATCGTCAAGATCCACACCGCCGCCGACGAGAATGCCCAGGGGGCGCAGCAGACCGCCCAGGCCTGTGTCGAGCTGAGCAAGCTGGCCAATACCCTGCACCATATGACCCAGCGTTTCACCCTCTGAGTCTTGCTGCCACCCGGCACAGCGCAGAAGGCCCCGCCAATCGGCGGGGCCTTGTTGTTTGTCATCGCCCTCCCTGTGCCCGTTTCAACCGGCCCGCCTGCCCCGTCACCTACCGGATGGGGGGATGACAGGCCGGATGTTCGAATTCGCTCACAAATCGGCGATTAATTTCATGCAGGGCCGTTTGCGACCTGTTTGCGAGCCCGTATGATGCCCCCCTTTTTTGGCTCAAGAGACCCACCATCCGTCATGTTCCGTTCCATCAAGTATCAAGTCATGTTCTTTGCGGGTTGCATCCTGCTGACCACCGTCCTCAGCGTGGTGGGTTACAGCTATGTTTCCCTGGCCAGCATGCAGGAGAAGATCCAGCAGGAGAGCCACGACGCGGCCCGCCAGCAGGCCAGGCAGTGGCTGCTGACCCTGGCGGATGGTCAGGCGAGCGAGGTGGCACGCTCCTTCGAACTGGCGCTGGATGCGGCCGAAACCCTGGCGGCACTGCTGGCGGGCAATGTCCATCAGTCCGAGCCTCTCGATCGGGACGAGGTCACGGCCCTGCTCAAGGATATAGGGGATCGCAACCCGGATTTCCTCAGCATCTACAGTGGCTGGGAGGCGGATCGTTTCGACGGTCAGGATGCGCTCCATACCGGTGATGGGCGGCATAGCCAGGCATCGGGCAACTTCGCCCCCTACTGGAGCCGCGGCCCGGCCGGTTTTGACCTCAAACCCCTGGGGGATTTCTACAGCAAGACGCCGAGCGCGACCGGGATCCGGGCCTCCGAGTGGTATCTTTGCCCGCAGGAGAGCAAGGCAAGCTGCGCCGTCGACCCCTCCGTCTACCAGGTCAACGGCCAGCCCACCCTGCTCACCTCCTTCGTGGTGCCAGTGCTGAACGGGGATCAATACCTCGGCATGGTGGGCATCGACTACTCCCTCAACTACCTGCAACGGCTGGCCGCTGACATCAGCCGACGGGTATTCGACGGGCAGGGCAGGGTGCGCATCATCAGCCCCATGGGCATCATCGCCGCCGACTCCCGCGATGGCGACGGGGTAGGGCAGCGCTTGCAGGATCCATCCTTGCTGGCCCAGTTGCAACGTGGCGAGAGGGGCAGCGACGAGCACGCCGATGGCTTGAGGGTCTTCGCACCCATCAGCCTCAACAAGGTCACACAGGCCTGGGGGATCGCCATCGAGGTGCCGGGCAGCGCCCTCTATGCCGAGTACGAGCGGATGGCGCAGGCCCGTGCCGAGGCCTTTGGCAAGGGGGTCTGGACCCAGCTGATGGTGGGCATCCTGGTGGCGGGTATCGGTCTGGTCGGGCTCGCTTTCGCGGCAGGGTCCATCTCCCGGCCGGTGCAGGAGACGGCTCGCATGGTGGCGCGTCTCTCCAGCGCCGGAGGGGATCTGACCCAGCGGCTGACCCAGCACCGGCGCGATGAGACCGGGGTGCTGGCGGAGGGGATCAACCAGTTCGTCGCGACCGTGCAGGGCATAGTGAGCGACACCGCCACCAGCGTGCACGAGTTGCAGCAGGCGGCGGTGAACTCGGCCAGGCAGGCCCAGCAGGGGCTGGCGAACAGCCATCACCAGCTGGAGCAGGTCGAGCTGGTGGCCACGGCCATCCATGAAATGTCATCGACCGCAGACTCCGTCTCCAGCAGCGCCCAGATCACGGCCCAGGCGGTGGATGAGACCCGTCATGCGGTGCACAAGGGTCAGCAGGTGGTGAGCGCCTCTGCCAACGGCATCCGCCAGTTGAGTGCCCAGGTCAGCGAGGTGTCGGACAGGATCACCGCCTTGCAGCAGCAGGGGGTGCAGATTGGCAGCATCCTGGATGTGATCCGGACCATCTCTGAGCAGACCAACCTGCTGGCGCTGAATGCAGCCATCGAGGCGGCACGGGCCGGTGAACATGGTCGCGGTTTCGCCGTGGTGGCCGACGAGGTGCGTACCCTGGCCTCCAAGACCCGGGCCTCGACCCAGGAGATCCAGCAGATGATAGACAGGCTGCGGGATACCACGCGTGCCGCAGTCGACACCATGACAGAGGGGCGCCAGTTGAGCAGCCTGGCGCTGCGTGATGCCGAGCAGGCGGTAAGCGAGCTGGCGACCATAGTGCAGGCCGCCGACCGTATCCAGGACATGGCGACGCAGATTGCGAGCGCCGCCGAGCAGCAATCCAAGGTGAGCGAGGAGATTAACCAGAACGTCAGCAACATCCACGAGCTGGTGAGCGCCTCCACCCGGGTGGCCCGGGAGCAGGATGCCCAGAGCAAGCAGATGCACGGGTTGACCGAGACGGTCATGAGCAAGCTGGGGCGCTTCCACTACTGATGGCGTTCTGATACGCACAACAAGGCCCCGCCAATCGGCGGGGCCTTGTTGTTTCTGGCTGGACCTGGGCGCCGTCAGCTCAGGCCGACAATCTCCCCGTCATCGTCGATGTCGATATGGTGTTCAGGGACGGCAGGCTGCCAGCCTGTACGTCAGCTCAGGCCGACAATGTCGCCGTCATCGTTGATGTCGATATGGCGATAGGCCGGCAGACTGCCCAAGCCCGGCATGGTCATGATGGGGCCCGCCAGGGCATAGACGAAGCCTGCCCCCGCGCAGAGTTTCACCTCCTCGATGGGCACCTCGAAGCCCGTCGGCACGCCCTTCCTGGCGGGGTCATGGCTGATGGAGAGCGGCGTCTTGGCCATGCAGACGGGCAGGTGATCCTGGCCCTCTGCCGAGAGTCTGGCCAGTTGCTGGCGCGCCTTGTCCGAGAGGGTGACGCCCCGGCCGCCATAGCCGCACTCCACCAGGGTGGCGAGCTTGGCGGCAAGGCTCATCTCATCGGGGTAGAGCAGCCTGACCTCACTGGGCTGCTTGCAGGCCGCCACCACGGCGTGAGCCAGATCCGCCGCGCCCGCGCCACCGTCAGTGAAGGCCCGGGAGAGGGCGACCCCACAGGCACCGGCCTGGCGCGCCGCCTCCTCCAGCAGGGCCAGCTCGGCGTCGCTGTCGGTGGGGAAGCGGTTGATGGCGACCACCACGGGCACCCCGTAACGGCGGGCGTTGTGAATATGCCAGGCGAGGTTGGCGCACCCCGCTGTCAGGGTGGGCAGATCTTCCCCTTGCAGGCTGGCCGGCAGCGGCTGGCCCGGCCGGATGTCGAGCAGGCCGCTGTTGGCCTTGAGGCCGCGCACCGTGGCCACCAGCACCACGCAGGCAGGGGGAAGGCCGGATTGGCGATACTTGATGTTGAAGAACTTCTCCAGCCCCATGTCGGAGCCAAAACCCGCCTCGGTCACCACATAGTCGGCAAGACCCAGCGCCATGCGATCGGCGATGACGGAGGAGTTGCCGTGGGCGATGTTGGCAAAGGGGCCGGCGTGGACCAGCACAGGGGTCTGCTCCGTGGTCTGCATCAGGGTGGGCTTGAGGGCCTCTTTGAGCAGCACCGTCATGGCCCCCGCCACTTCCAGCTGCTCGGCGGTCACGGGTTGGCCGCGCTGGTCGAGGGCGAGCTGGATGCGGCCGATACGCGCGCGCAAGTCCTTGAGATCCCTGGCCAGGGCCAGAATGGCCATCAGCTCGGAGGCGGCGGTGATGACGAAGCGATCGGGGCGCTCGACACCATCGGCAGCGCCGCCCTGGCCGAGGGTGAGGTGGCGAAGCGCCCGGTCGTTCATGTCCAGGGTGCGGGGCCAGAGGATGTTGGCCGGGTCGATATCGAGCCGCGCCAGACCGGTTCTGGCGCTGAACTGGTCACCGAGTTTGCGTTCATGGAACAGGCGGGCATCCAGGGCGGCAGAGGCCAGGTTGTGGGCGGCGGTGAGGGCGTGAAAATCCCCAGTGAGGTGCAGGTTCATCTCCTCCATCGGCACCACCTGGGCCATGCCGCCCCCGGCGGCGCCCCCCTTGACCCCGAAGACGGGGCCGAGGCTCGGCTGGCGAATGGTGGCTATGCTGGGCTGGCCGATGTGGTTGAGCCCCATGGAGAGGCCGATCGTGGTGACCGTCTTGCCCTCCCCAAGGGGGGTGGGCGTGATAGCGCTCACCAGCACCAGCTTGCCGGGCTCGCGGGTGGTGGCGTGATGGAGCAGCGCGAGGTCGAGTTTGCCCTTGTAATGGCCGTGGGGGTGGAGATGGGCGGCCGCTATGCCGAGCTGTGCTGCCACCTCGGCGATGGGCAGGCGGGGGGACTGGCGGGAGATCTCGATATCGCTTAGCATCAGCACCTCGTTGGCATGTCAGGTCAAATATGCGGCGAAGTCTAGAGGAATCAACAGGGTAATCCAATGAGCAATACTATTTTATCCGGCAGTCGTGAGCCCCATCAAAGCCCCATCCTGCTGGATCTCAATGCCCTCTATCACCCGCCCAAACGGCCCCTCACCGCCCTTGGCATCGTCAGCGCCTTCATCCCGCTCTTTGGTTACGGCTGGCAGGCGATGACCCAGGATCCCGAGACCCACTTTCGCCACGAGCTCGGCAAGCGCATCAACAAGCACAAGAGCGACGAGGCGAACCTCGCCCTGATGATGCAGTTGGCGGCCATGCTGGATTGCCACTGCCTGCACGTCACCCTGCCCTATGCGCTGGGGGAGGCCGAGCTCGCCGCCTTGCGCCAGCGCCTGCCACGCTGGCAGATGAGCCAGCAGGATCACCTGCTGGTGGCCGAGCTGATGCCCACCCCCTGAGCCCGGGCTCAGGTCTCCCTGTCCCAGTAGTGGGGCGCCAGGTAGCGCTCCTGCACGAATTCGATGAAGCAGCGCACCTTGGCCGACACGAAACGGCGGTGCGGATAGAGGGCATAGAGCCCCACCTGCCCCTTCTCCCACTCCAGCAACAAGGGGACCAGCGCCCCCGAGCGCAGCGCATCCCCCACGATGAAGGTGGGCTGCAAGATGATGCCCTGGTGGTCGCAGGCGGCCCGGGTCAGGGCCACCCCGTTGTTGGCGCGAAGGGGCCCCTGGGGGCGGATGCTGTGCTCCTCCCCATCCCGTTTGAAGACCCAGTCCGGCTGGGTCAGGGTGTAGATGAGGCAGTCGTGCTGCTTGAGATCCTCCGGGGTCTTCGGCCTGCCCCGGCGGGCCAGGTAGTCGGGGCTGGCGCACACCACCATCTTCATCATGGCGAGCGGCTTGGCCACCAGGGAGGAGTCCGGCAGGTTGCCGATGCGCAGGGCCAGATCGAACCCCTCCTCCACCAGGGCCACCCGCCGGTCGCTGTACTCAATCTCGAGCTTCAAGTCCGGGTAGCGCTCGCGAAACAGGGGCAGGGCGGGGGAGAGGTGCAGGTAGCCGAAATCCATGGGCACCGAGAGCTTGAGGGTGCCCTGGGGCTGCTGGTTGTTGTGGGTGAGCTGGCTGTGGGTCTCTTCCAGCTCCGCCAGCAGGGCCAGGGAGCGCTGGTAGTAGAACTGGCCCGCCTCGGTGGGATTGACCTGGCGGGTGGTGCGCGACAGCAGCCGGGTGGAGAGGGACTCCTCGAGCTGCTGCATCAGCTTGGAGGTCATGGCGACCGAGATCCCGAGCTGATGGGCGGCCTTGGTGAAGCTCTGGCACTCCACCACCTTGATGAAGGTGCGCATGGCGGCTATCTGATCCATATTCCACTCTCGGTTGATAATTATTTTAATAAATCGATGATTATCTATTCTCGATAGGAGGTTAGCATTTTGGACACCGTTGTGAACCCCCAATGAAGGAACGATCGGAATGAAAATGACCAAGGCCCTGCTGGCCTCTTGCCTGTTTATGGCGGCTCCCCTGATGGCTGCCGATTACGATGTCGATGCAGCGCACACCACAGTCCAGTTCAAGGTGGGCCACCTCGGCTTCTCCGAACTGGTCGGCCGGTTCAACACCTTCAGTGGCACCTTCAGCATGGACGACGCCAACCCGGCGGCGGCCAAGGCGAGCTTCGAAATCGATGCCGCCAGCGTGGATTCCAACCACGAGGCCCGCGACAAGCACCTGCGCAGCCCCGACTTCCTGGACGTGAAGCAGTACCCCAAGATGACCTTCGTCAGCACCGGCTATGAAGGCACCAAGGACAAAGGCGTACTCAAGGGCACCCTGACCCTGCACGGCGTCTCCAAGGACGTGGCCTTCGACCTGGTCCACATCGGCGAAGGCAAGGATCCCTGGGGCGGCTACCGCAGCGGCTTCAACGCCACCACCACCATCAAGCGCAGCGAGTTCGGCGTGAACTACATGGTGCCGAACATCCCTGACGAGATGACCATCAACCTGTTCGTTGAAGGCGTGCGCAAGTAATGGGCGCAGCACTCCTGCTTCAAACCCTGGCGGCTCCTTTAGGGGCCGCTTTGCTGTCGTGGCGCTGGCCGCGGCTGGGCTATCTGTGGGGCGCCCTGGGGATCTGGCTGGTGGGTTGCCTGCTGGGCGGTGCCTATGGCCTGCCAGTCAAGGCGTGGCAGTGGCTGCCGCTGACCCTGCTGGTGCCCGCCCTGACCCAGGGTTCCAACAAGGGGATCGCCCTCGCGCTGTTCGGGGGGCTGGGCGCCCTGGTGTGGTGGCAGGGGCTGGCCTCCGTGCTGGCGAGCGAGCCCGGGATCTGGCTGGCCCTGCTGCCCGCCATCCTCTGGTCTGGCTGGACGAGCTGGCGCGGTGACAGCGAGGAGGGGCTCGGCTTCGCCCTGGCCTTCATCTGGCTGGCGCTGGTCATCGGCATCGATGGCAGCCTGCTCATCGCCCAGCTGACGGGGGCCCTGGCCGCGTTTGCCGGATTCCGTGCCCTGCTCGGCGCCTTTGCAGGGGTCAAGGTGACCCCGGCTGCACTGGGGCTTTCACTCGCCTTCGTGCAGATGCTCGCCTGGCAGTACGTGGAAGTGCCCCTGCTGGTGCTGCTGCCGGTCTGGCTGTTGCCGCTGCTGGAACGTGCCCTGCACGGGCGCCCGGGACTCTCTCGCTGGGGGGTCTTGATCCTGGTGGCGGCCGTCGGTGCCGGAGTGAGTCTGTGGTGGGTATGGCCAGAGGCGTCACTTTACTGATTTCTGCATGAAAAACAGGCTATTACCTTAGAAATTGATGGGCTTGTCAAAGTCTGGACAGATAAAGATTGAGACCCATGGTGCTTTCGGATAAAAAGGATTTTCAATTATCTGGATACACACAGAACCCGGCTATGCCGGGTTCTGTTTGCCTGCTTTCACGCGGCACGCTAAGGAGGCCACAGTTGCGCAGTCAGGGATCTGAGCATCTGTTTTTTCGCCATTTCACCGAACAGGGATGTCTTGGGGATCTCTGCATCCTGCTGGTGACCCACCTGCTTCCCGACAGACCCGACTTCATCCAGGTGCTCGATCGGGTGGGCCGGGTCGGTGCCATCCTGCCCAAACCCAAGTCCGTGCATGGTCCGACCCTGACCTGGGCTCAGCAGCACTACCCCGTGCTGCCCCTCAATCGCCACTGGACCTCGGATCCCGGTGAGGTGATCGCCCAGATTGCCCCCCTGGTGATGTCTCACGAGCGGCTCATCATCCTCGACATCGGCGGCTACTTCGCCAAGAGCCAGGCGGTACTGGCCGAGCACTTTGGCGCACGCTTCATCGGGGTGGTGGAGATGACCGAGAACGGCCATCAGCGCTACGAACAGGAGTCCCTGGCGGCCCCCGTCATCTCGGTGGCCCGCAGCCCCCTCAAGCAGGCGGAAGATATCCAGATCGGCCTGAGCGTGGTCTACTCCGCGGAGTCTCTCGCACGTACTCTGAGGCGTACCTTCAACGTCTGCCAGGCCGCCCTGTTCGGCTATGGCAAGGTGGGGCGCAGCATCGCCCGGGAACTGCGCTGTCGCAACCTGCATCTGGAACTGGTGGAGACGGATGCCCTGCGCCAGGTGGAAGCGCTCTCCCACGGCTTCAAGCTGGTGAACAAGGCCGAGGCCCTGGGCCGCGCCGAGCTGGTGATCTGCTCCACCGGCAACGGCTCCCTCGACATCACCGATCTGCAGGCCCTGCGCCCCGGCGCCATGCTGGCCTCGGTCACCTCCGCCGACGACGAATTTGCCTTCAGCCTCGCCCAGCTGCCCTGGCCGAGCGAGGAGGTGTGTCCCCATGTGCTGGCCCTGACCCGGCCGGACGGCAGCACCATCTTTTTGCTCAACCGGGGGGAGGCGGTCAACTTCGTCCACGGCGCCGTCATCGGCGAATATGTCTACCTCGTGCTGGCGGAGATCATCGAAGGGGTGCACCAACTGGCCCATCAGGCATCCACCCCGGGCCTTCACGAACTGCCCCAGGCCACCATGCAGCGTATCGCTCGCCACTGGTTGACCGATTTTCACGGAGTCACCCCATGACAGATACCCATTTGCCCCTTGCGAAACCGCGCATCGAAATCCGTTACTGCACCCTCTGCCGCTGGATGCTGCGGGCCGCCTGGCTCGCCCAGGAGCTGCTCTCCACCTTCGACGGCGAACTGGGCGAGGTGGCCCTGGTGCCCGCCAGCAAGGGGGAGTTTCGCATCCTGGTGGACGGGGTGCTGGTGTGGGACAGGGTGGCCGACGAGGGCTTCCCCGAGGCCAAGGAGATCAAGCAGCGGGTGCGGGATGTCATCGCCCCGGAGCGGGATCTCGGCCATGCGGATCGCAAACCCGCAGCCGAGTAGGCGGCATCACCCATGATGTGAAAGAGGGAGGCGCAGGCCTCCCTCTTTCGTTGCAGCGCCCGGTCAACGGTCGCCAGAGGTGGCCAGCGCTTCCCCGGGGGGGAGGCCGATATAGCGGGCCCGCTTGTGGGGCTTGATGCGGCTCACGTCCACCCACACCAGGCCGTCGATGCAGTGGTTGAAGTCCGGGTCGATGCCAAAGTCCATGAACTGCACGCCCCCCGGCTCGCACAGCTCGGCGTACTGCTTGTAGAGGGTGGGAATGGCACAGCCCAGGTTGTCGAGCCCGGCCTTGAGCACCTTGAGGTCGTCCCCGTAATCGCGCCCCTCGAACAGCGTCGGCGTGGCGGGATAGGGGCGGCGGGAAGGGGCGAGGGCAAGGGCGGGGGCGAAGTGCTGGCGATAGAAGCTCACCAGCAGATCCTTGGCCGCCGGCGGCAGGCTGCCGGAGAGGGTGACTGGCCCGAACAGGTAGCGGTATTGGGGATAGCGGGCCAGATAGGCCCCGATGCCGAACCAGAGGTAATCGAGCCCCCGCTTGCCCCAGTAGGCGGGCTGGATGAAACTGCGGCCAAGCTCGATGGCCTGTTCCAGCCGGGGCAGCAGCTTCTCTTCGAAGCCGAACAGGGTGTGGCTGTAGAGGCCATCCAGTCCCTTGCTGGCCAGCCGTTCGGCCACCGGGGCAAAACGATAGGCGCCGATGATGTCGAGGCGGGCGGGATCCCAGAGGATGAGGTGGTGATAGTCATCGTCGAAGGCATCGAGATCCCGCCGCTTGCCCGAGCCTTCCCCCACCGCCCGAAAGGCGATCTCCCGCAGGCGCCCCAGCTCACGCAGGATCACCGAGTGGCTCTGCTCGTGGCGACGATAGAGCAGGATGCGCTGACCGTCCGGGGTCTGGCCGAGCAGCTCGCACCCGTCGATGGCCTGTTTCAGCAGGCGGCGATCCTCCGGCAGGGCGATGGGGGCCTCGGTCTGCAACCGTCCCGCCTTGCCCCGAGCGATTCGGTAGAGGTGGCCGCGCACCAGCCGGGCCGCCGTCTTGGCCGGCAGCTCCTGAAAACTGGCGAGGGGAATGCGCGCCCCTATGGTCACCGGCAGCGTCTGCCCCTGCTGGCGAAACAGCTGGCGCACCAGCAGCAGGGCGGAGGCGGGCTTGTTGAGCCAGGAGGCGAGATAGAACCAGAGGCTGTTGCGCCCTCCCAGGTGAATGGGCACCAGGGGCGTTCGGCTGCGCTGGGCCAGCTTGATGAAGCCGGCCTGCCAGGGGCCATCCTTCACCCCCTTGGGGCCGAGGCGGGAGACCTCGCCTGCGGGGAAGATAACCAGGGCCCCGTCGGCGGCGAGGTGTTCATTCATGGCGAGGATGGCCTGCCTGTCGGTCTTGCCCCCCAGGTTGTCCACCGGCAGCAGCAAAGGGCGCAGCGGCGCGAGCTGGGCCAGCACCTGGTTGGCCACTATCTTGACGTCGGGGCGGATGCGCCCGATGAGGCGCAGCAGGGCCAGCCCGTCCAGGGAGCCGATGGGGTGGTTGGCGACAAGAATGACCCGGCCGCTGGCGGGAATATGCTCGAGCTCGGCCTCGCTCACCCGGTAGTCGAAGTGGAGCTCGGTGAGGGCCTGCTCGACGAAGTCCAGACCGCGCAGGTGGGGATGGCGCGCGGCAAAGCGGGTGAAGGCCTCTTCATGCAGCAACCAGCTCAGCCCCTGCCTCATCAGGGGACGGAGGAGGGGCTGGCTGGCGAGGCGGGGCAGGTGCTGCCCCAACAGGGTATCGACGTCGAACATGGGCAAGGCTCCGCTGAACTTTGCCCCAGCTTGACGCCCCTGCGTGCCTTTCGTGTGTCGGTTGGGTGACGGTTTGATGACGGGGCGAGCCCCGTCCTTGCCCCCTTACTCTGCCCGCCAGGCAGAGGTGAGGCGCACCAGCGCCACCAGGGTGGCGACCGCTTTTTCCATGGATTGCAGGGGGATGAACTCGTGCTTGCCGTGGAAGTTGTGGCCGCCGGTGAACAGGTTCGGGCAGGGCAGCCCCATGAAGGAGAGCCGGGCGCCGTCGGTGCCGCCGCGAATGGGTTTGATCTTGGGCACCACGTCGGCGGCCTCCATGGCGGCTTTGGCCAGCTCGACGATGTGGGGATGGGGCGCTATCTGGCTGCGCATGTTGCGGTAGTTGTCCACTATTTCCAGGGTGATGCGCGCCTTGGGGGCGTCCAGTTGCAGGGAGGCGACCCGCTCCTTGAGCTGGGCCTTGCGGGCGGCGAAGCAGTCATCGTCGAAGTCGCGGATAAGGTAGTGCAGGGTGGTCTCCTCCACCGTACCCTCCATCCGGGCCAGGTGGAAGAAGCCCTCATACCCCTGGGTGCACTCCGGGGTCTGCTCGGCGGGCATGGCGGCATGGAAGCGGGCGGCCAGGGTCTGGCTGTTGATCATGCTGCCCTTGGCGGTGCCGGGGTGGACGTTGTTGCCTGTGATGCGCACCGTGGCGCTGGCGGCGTTGAAGTTCTCGCATTCGAGCTCGCCGAGTTCGCCACCATCCACCGTGTAGGCCCACTTGGCCGGGAAGCGGTCCAGCGGGAAGCGGTCGGCACCGCGCCCTATCTCCTCGTCCGGGGTAAAGCCGACCCAGACATCGCCACGGGGGATCTCGGGGTGAGCCTGCAGGTATTCCACGGCGGTGAGGATCTCAGCGATGCCCGCCTTGTCGTCGGCCCCCAGCAGAGTAGTGCCGTCGGTGGTGATGAGATCCTGCCCCAGGTAGTTTTTCAGGAAGCGGTACTGGCGGATGGCCAGCACCTCGTCTCCCTTGCCAAGGCAGATATCGCCCCCCTGATAGTTCTCGACTATCTGGGGAACGACGCATTCGGCCTCGTAATCGGCGGTGTCCATGTGGGCGATGAGCCCGATGGCGGGGGCATCCGGCTGGTTGCCCGGCAGGCAGGCGGTGAGGTAGCCATGCTCGTCCAGGGTGACCTGGCTTAGCCCCATCTGCGTCATTTCGTCGCACAGGGCCCGGGCGAAGAGGCGCTGTCCCTCGCTGCTGGGGCAGTCAGGATTGGTCGCATCGGAACGGGTATGAAAGGTGAGGTAGTGGAGAAAGCGCGAAAGCAGGGTGTTCATGGGCAAGCCTCGGGTCACGAAAGAGGAGTCATTGTGGCCAAGAAGGCGGCGCCGCTTATTGCGTCAGCGCAGTTTTTGATGACTTTGTGGGGGAGAGGAGGGCCATCGAAGGGGAGGGGCGGGGATCATTGCTCGGCAGTTTGCATAAAAATTCCAAAATGAAAACTGGTTAAGCAATTGCGAAAAAGCTGAATTTCCCCTCGGCCCAGCGCTGGCAAGGGGTGATCCAAAAAGCGTGATGTGTTGGTTATTTTCATCGCCTCGCCCACGCACTCCCATCCCCCGCCATCCCAGAGCCCGCCTTGCTGGCAGCGAGATTTTGCCCCCCGATGAAAACCCGTTTTTTAACACGATTTTTTATTGTCACTGGCTGCGGTAAGTGTGTACACTCCGCGCCGATCCAAGGGCAACCCTGCGCAGGCCGTGTCCGCCAGACCCGCAGGATCATGACGCCTATAGGGCGAGGCACGCAGAAACGACAGACACTGCTGGGGAATGGTTTCTTTAATACCGGTTAGGCTCCGGTATCAGGGAGAACAACGGACTCTCATCTTTCAGCTGACCGAGTGGGCTTCGGGCTCATCATCTCCCTTGTCATGGGCGGTCACTGGCGTTGAGCGGGTCGTAGTGGTTGTCGTCCATCAACACGATGCGTGCTGACGTCTTCCCTTCTCTTCCTTGAAACCCTCTCCTGTCCGTCGGGATGGCTGCCGAATGATGAACAAACGGCGTGGCTGATGCCGATTGTCATCAAAGTACCGCGGTACGCCGGCAAGGTGTTACCGCATACCGTTGAGCTTGATGTAAAGCCACCAGCCCCACATCAAGACTCGTTACTTCCCAAGATCCACCAGGCAGCCTTGGCTTGCCGCGATGTGCAATGAACAGGATGTGGCGGAGCATGCTCCGTTGCGGGTCCAACGTCAGCAGGCCGCTCTGGCTTGCCGCATTTTGCAATCAATGGTCTGGATGTGATTGAGGGTAACGAAGGCGGCCCACGGCCGCTCATTTGCGAGGCATAGCCCATGACTAACTGGTCCAGCAAGGACTCCTTGAAGGTCTACAACGTTCCCTACTGGGGTGCGGGTTTTTTCAATATCAATGACGCCGGTCATGTGACCGTCTCTCCCGACAAGTCTCGCCCCGAGGCTCAGATCGTGCTGTCCGAGGCCATCGAGCAACTGCGCCAGTCCGGGCTGACCACGCCGGTGTTGCTGCGTTTCCCCGACATCCTCAAGAGCCGGGTCGATGCGCTGTTCAACGCCTTCGGTCAGGCCATCGAAAAGTCAGGCTATGAAGGGGATTACTTGTGCGTTTACCCGATCAAGGTAAACCAGCAGCGCCGCGTCATCGAGACCATCAGTCAGTCCTACAGCGACAAGCCGAGGCTTGGGCTGGAAGCGGGCTCCAAGCCCGAGTTGCTGGCCGTGCTGTCCCATCATCATGAGCAAGGGTCCGTGATCGTCTGCAACGGTTACAAGGACCGCGAATACATCCGCCACGCCCTCCTGGGCAACCTGATGGGCCACAAGGTCTACATCGTGGTGGAGAAGCCCTCCGAGCTGGAAATGGTGCTGGACGAGTCAGCTCGTCTCAACATCAAGCCCAACATCGGGGTGCGCGCCCGTCTGGCGTCCACCGGCTCCGGCATGTGGGAATCGAGCGGCGGTTCCATGTCCAAGTTCGGTCTCTCCGCCTCCCAGATCCTGGCGCTGGTGGAGCGTCTGCGCAGCCTCGGCAAGCTGGACTGCCTGCAACTGCTGCACTTCCACCTGGGCTCCCAGATCGCCAACATCCGCGACATCCAGGGCGGCATCCGCGAGTGCGGCCGCTTCTACGCCGAGCTGTGCCGTCTTGGCGCCAAGGTCGAGGTGGTGGACGTGGGCGGCGGCCTGGGTGTGGACTACGAGGGCACCCGTTCCCAGAGCCACTGCTCCGCGAACTACAGCCTCTCCGAGTACGCCAACAACGTGGTCTGGGGCATCGGCGATGTGTGCCGCGAGTTCGACCTGCCGCACCCGACCATCATCAGCGAGTCCGGCCGTGCCCTGACTGCACACCACGCCGTGCTGGTCACCAACATCATTGGTGCCGAAGGGGTGGAGGTGAACGACATCAGCGCCCCGGACGAAGACGCGCCCACCATCTTGCAGAACATGTGGAAAGGCTGGCTGGACCTGCGCGGGGAAGATCCCTCCCTGCTGGAGATCTTCCACGACTCCGTGGCGGATCTCGGTGACGTTAACGCCCAGTACACCATGGGCCTCTTGAACCTGGAGCAGCGCGCCTGGGCCGAGATGCTGCACCAGAACACCTGTCTGGCGCTCAAGGAGCTGCTCAACCCGGTCAACCGCAACCACCGCGCCCTGGCCGACGAGCTCTCCGAGAAACTGGCGGACAAGTGCTTTGCCAACTTCTCCCTGTTCCAGTCCCTGCCGGATGCCTGGGGTATTGGTCAGGTGTTCCCGGTGATGCCGCTGGCCGGTCTTGATCGTCCGCTCACCCGCCGCGGTATCCTGATGGACATCACCTGTGACTCCGATGGTCAGGTGGAGCACTACGTCGACGGTCTGGGGGTAGAGAGCACCCTGCCGATGCCGGTCTACGGTGAAGGCGAAGAGTGCCACGTCGGCTTCTTCCTGGTGGGTGCCTATCAGGAGATCCTGGGGGATCTGCACAACCTGTTTGGTGACACCCACTGCGCGGAAGTGTGGCTGGATGAAGAAGGCAAGATGGACATCCGCAACGTGGTGCGTGGCGACACCGTCGACCAGCTGCTGCGTTACGTCAACATCGACCCGTCCGTGATCCGCGAGAACTACCAGCGCATCGTCTCCCACCCGGCGCTAGACGAAGAGACCCGCAAGGCCCTGCTCGACGAGCTGGAGCTGGGTCTGCAAGGCTACGCCTACCTGGAAGACGAATAAGCCAGCGGCTTGTTCCCCGTCGGTCAAATGACGGACATGAAAAACGGCGCCTTCGGGCGCCGTTTTTGTTGTGCTGTTGCCTGGCTGGGGCCGGTTGGCGGGCTAGGTCACCCGGGCTGGGGGCATCCGGCCCCGGCCAGATCCGGCTACTGCCTGCCACCTCCCTTGATCCAGGTCAAGGGGGACTTAGGTCCCTTATTTTACGGTCAAGGGTGAGGTTGGTGAATGACACATAAGGATGTGCGTATGGAACTCAAGAGGGACCCGAGATGCTATACCGACGTCTGTATCGACGGTAAGTGGTATCACTACGATCACTGCAGCACTCACGTTTATATGCTGATGGGGGGCGCCGCCCCCAGCCTGCAGCTTGCCCATGAACCCGGCAGTGAAGAGGAGCTGGTGGAGATGCTCCGCCAGCACCCCCAACGCTGACTGCCTGCGGGCCATCGGGGGTATCGTCCCGGCGGCCCGCCTTGTTCAGCCCGCCTTGCGGCCCAGGATCTTCTTGCCCATCTCCAGCAAGGCCGTTGCCGCCGCATAGGTCTCGTCTGACTTGCCTATCTCGTCCGCCACGTAGAGAAAGCCGGATCTGTACTTCTCCACCGCCTCGCGGGGAGTGGCCGCGTCGATGAAATCCTCTTCCACCTCGAACCCTTGCGTCAGCAGCGCCTCCTTCTCCGTGAGGAAGGTGGGGGAGGCCATGTCGACATAGGTATATTGCTGACGGCGGGAGGCGGGGACGCTGAAGAACTGGTATCTGGCCATGGATGTGGCTCCTCTGAACGGGTGATCTGCCATGGGGCGCTCGATGCGCCCGGCAAGATAAAGTAGCATTCGAGTCTTGCAGCAGACTACCTTGAGTCGTGAAGGGACGCAATCGGGCTGGTGATGACCCTGGCGACACGGGCGCAGCGCCCCACCAGCTTGTCAGGCAAGCACACCTTCCAGCACCTGTTGGGGAGTCTCCGGAGCGCAGTGGACAAGCAGTTGCTCCCCGGTCATGGGGCGCCCGAGCAGGTAGCCCTGCAAGGTGTCGCAGCCCAGCTCGGTCAGCAGGTCGCGCTGCTCCGGGGTTTCCACTCCCTCTGCCACGATGCGCATCTCCAGGGCCTGACCCAGGGCGATGATGGCGGCGATGATGGTGGCATCATCGCCCCCCCGTTCCAGGGTAGTGACAAAGCCCCGGTCAATCTTGAGCTCGTTGGCGGGGAAGCGCTTGAGGTAGAGCAGGCTGGAGTAGCCGGTGCCGAAGTCGTCGATGGAGATGCCAAGGCCGAGCTCGGCCAGACGGTTGAGGATGGCGAGGCTCTCCTCGGCCTTCTGCATGGCGGTGGATTCGGTGATCTCCAGGGTCAGGTGACGGGCCTCGAGCCGATGGCGGGCGAGGGCACCCTGCACCTCCTCCAGCAACCCGGGGCTGGCGAGCTGGATGGTGGAGAGATTGACCGCCACGCTCCAGTCGTGATGACCCGCCGCCCGCCAGGCGCTCATCTGTCGGCACGCCTCGTCGATGACCCAGTTGCCGATGGGGATGATGAGCCTGCTCTTCTCCGCCAGCGGCAGGAAGCTGGCCGGCGAGACGGCACCATGCTCCGGGTGCTGCCAGCGCAGCAGGGCCTCGGCGCCGACCACCTGGCCGCTGCGGGCACAGTATTTGGGCTGGTAGTGCAGGGCCAGCTCCCCCCGCTCCAGGGCGTGTTGCAACTCCTTGTGCAGCAGGAACTGCTGGTGGGCGTTGGCGTTCATGGCGCTGTCGAAGTAGTAGTAGTCGTTGCGCCCCTGCTCCTTGGCGTAATACATGGCGGCATCGGCGTTGAGGGTCAGCTCGTGCAGGCTGGTGCCATCCTGGGGATAGACGGCAATGCCGATGCTGGCGGTGATGTGCAGGCTGTGGTGCTCCCACTCATAGGGCTGGGCCAGGGTGGCCAGCAGCCGCTCGGCGAAGGCCGTGGTCTGGCTCACATCCCCCGGCGCCAGGGCCAGCACGAACTCGTCCCCGCCAAAGCGCGAGGCGGTGTCGCTGGCTCCGAGCAGCCCGGTGATGCGCTGGGCCACCTCGGCCAGCAGCAGATCCCCGGTGTGGTGGCCGTGGGCATCGTTGATGATCTTGAAGCCGTCGAGATCGAGAAACAGCAGGGAGAAGCTGCGCTGGCTGTGCTGGCACTCCTGGATGCGCTGCTCCAGGCGGTCGGCAAACAGCAGCCGGTTCGGCAGCCGGGTCAGGCTGTCATGGAGCGCCAGCTTGAGCAGCTCGTCGTGGGCCTGATGCAGGGAGGTGGAGAGCCTGGCGGCGTGGGCATCCAGCATGGAGAGCACGAAGGCGATGGCGAACACCGCCAGGGTCACTATGATGACCACGGTTGCCAGCCACTGGGTATTGAGACCGGTGTAGAGGGCCCCGCACAGGCTCTCTGCGGGGAACTGGGCCGCCGCCATGCCGGTGTAGTGCATGCCGATGATGGCTGCCCCCATCACCAGGGAGGCGAAGGCCTTGCTGAAGAAGGCGCGGGGCGAGCTGTTGCGCAGGCGAAACGCTATCCAGAGTGCGGCACCCGAGGCGAATATCGCGATGAGGATGGAGAGGATGAAGAGCCCAGGGAGGTAGTGGATGCCGGGCTCTATTTTCATGGCCGCCATGCCGATGTAGTGCATGGTGGCAATGCCGGCCCCCATCAGCACGGCCCCGAACAGGATCTGGTGCCAGGGGAGCTGGGGACGACTCACCAGCCAGAGCGCAAAGGCCGAGGAGCCGATGGCCGCCACCAGGGAGAGACCGGTGAGGGTCAGATCGTATCCCAGCGCGATGGGCAGGTTGAAGGCGAGCATGCCGATAAAATGCATGGACCAGATGCCGAGCCCCATGGCGAAGGCTCCCCCCGCTAGCCAGAGCACGGCGGCCCGTCCCCGGCTCTGGCTCACCCGGCTGGTCATGGTCAGCGCCGTGTAGGAGGCGAGCACCGCCACCAGGATGGAGAAGAACACCAGATCCTGGCTGTAATAACTGTCGAGCATGGGGTGGGTTGGGGTCACGTTCATTTACTCTGGGGTACATCATGGCCTGAGCCTGGGCCGGGTCAGGGGAAATCGGGTGGCAGATTGTACACCAGGCGTCCCTGTCATGAGCCAGAGATACGTACCAAAATGGCCCCCGGATCAGAGCAAAAACTCTGTCTTTTCTGGCATTGGCCGCCATCCTGTGACCGATAAACCGGCACATCCCCATTTTATCCCGTCTGAACAACAAGATAGGGGGGCATGGGGCGCTTGCCACGGCGCTGGCGGGCTCGTGGCGAAGGCGTGTGGTATGCGCACAAGGCGCCTGTGCGATAAAGGCGCGTAGCCCCTGTCGTCCTTTCACGATAGCCGCAGGCCATGCGCTCAAGGAGTCAGCACAAGCCTGCATCCTCCGGGTCTTGGTTGACCCGGTACATCTGTTATCATCTTCCCCCTGTTTTCTTATCTCGTTGACTCTGCTGGAGAAACCATGTCTCGAACCCTCTATTTGCTGCGCCATGGCCAGACCCGTTACAACGCCGAATTGCGGTTGCAGGGGCGTTGCAACTCCGAGCTGACCCCCAGGGGCGAAGCCCAGGCCCTCGCCATGGGGGCCCGTCTGGCCAAGCTCCTGGCCGAGCCCACCGACTGGACGATCTACGCCAGCCCCCTCGGCCGGGCACGGCAGACGGCGGAGCGGGTGTGTCAGCAGCTTGGCTTGGACCAGGAGCGCATCATCTGGGACGAGCGGCTGGTGGAGCTGGGGATGGGGGAGTGGGAGAGTCGCCGGGTGCCCGAGCTGCTGGCGGCCCACCCCGAGCTGGATCTGGAGGAGCCGGACTGGTATCTGCGGGCCCCCCATGGCGAGAGTTTTGAGAGCATTCAGCGCCGGGCCCGGCAATGGCTTGAGGACGAGTACATTGCCGAGCAGGCCATCGTGGTTTCTCACGGTCTCTTTGGCGCCATGCTGCGCGGCGCCTATGTGGATCTGGACTACACCACCACCTGGCTGCAGGAGCTGCCGCAGGATGCCTTCTTCAAACTCAGTGGCGGTCGCATAGAACGGATTGCCTGCTGACCACACGAAGGTGGCCCGCCGTGGGTGGGCCTTGTTGTGATGGGTCGCTCAGCCAACTGCCAATTTGGCCGCTTCTTTCCACATAAAAGGCGGCATCGGAGTAGTGAGACGCCATTTAATGTTCATCGGTTGGCTACCGCTGTGGGAGATGTACTCCACCTCACCGAAGTTCACAAAGCCAAGGGTGCGGCCAAATTCATCTTTGCTCTGCTCACGAACGAACAGAAACACGCGCTTACCCTCTGCCCTGTGGTTTATGTAACTCAGCCCCTTACCTCGCTCTGGGCGAGCGCTGTTTTGGCTCTGCCAATGGAACAGTGACTCATTAATGGCGTAGTCGTGATAACGGGTGGTGGGGGAGAAGTGCTGCTCCGTTTTGTTCAAGGTCACGAACAGCAACTCGATATTTTGCTCTGCGATGACATAGACCCCTTCGCGAGCCGTGGGTTGCTGCGCGAAGGTGGTCGCGCCAAAGCCAACCAGTACCTGCTCTCTGGCATAACGGGCATGCAGTTGCAGTGGATTGCCGGGAAGGTCAGGCATGGCCAGTTGCTCGTGTTGCACCCGGTTGATCAGCATGGCCAACAGATCTGCAAGCTCGGCCCTCAACTCTGGTTGATTGAGTTGTTTCAGGCTGTGCGCCAAGGAGCTAAAGCCTGCGTTGGGGCCGCTTTGTTGCCAGAAGTCGTAATGGCACATCAAGGCCATCCGCTCATCGTGCTCAGCCGTTAAGGTAAAGGCGCTTTCCACCAAGGTTTGTAAGAAGTTCAAGTAATGGAGCGCATCGCAGCCCAATAGCCGGGTTTTGATGGCCCGGGTGTAGAGGGTCGACAGCTTCTCATCACTCATTTCAGAAATGGTATGGTTGTGGGCCTGTTTGACCAAGGCGCTCCAATTGCCGCGCTTGTAGATCTCCTCAAGGCTGATATGAGGGTTGAACTTCAGAAAATTCGCCAGTGTCAGCGGTAAATCGCAATCCTGTGAGAAACGGCGGATCAGGCCCATGAGGCGCGAGGTATTGAGAGTCGCCTTTTTGATATTGCTCAGAATTAACTCTTGGGTCTGTTTTGAGAGCTCGATGCGGCAGCCCAAGGGGGCGTGAGGGAAGCCCTGTTTGATCTCGTGGCTGATCGCCTTATTGGTTTTACCCACCAGTGCCCGGAATTTCTGGGCAAAGTCATACTCCGCACGGGCATTCCCAACAAAGTCCAATACGGTGCAGCACTCTTTATCGCTCGCCAGCCGCAGGCCACGTCCCAATTGCTGCAAGAAGATGGTGAGGCTTTCCGTTGGTCGTAAAAACAGCAAGGTATCGACTTCCGGGATATCAACCCCTTCGTTGAAGATGTCCACCACGCAGAGAATATTGATAACGCCGGTACGCAAATCTTGTTGCTTACTATGTCGCTCGTCTCGGTTATCGCTAGTGAGGATGTCAGCCTTGATGCCCTTCAATAAAAATGCCTTGCACATAAAGTCGGCATGTTCACGGCTCACACAAAATGCCAGTGCTTTGATCTTGGTAATATCGGTGACGATCTCATTGAGGCTCTGGACTATCTTCTGTACCCGCTGCTGATTGTGGGTATAGATATTGGTGAGCTCAGTGATGTCATAACGGCCATTTTTCCAAGTCACTTGGCGCAAGTCAGTATCATCATCGATACCAAAATATTGGAACGGACAGAGATGGCGACGATTGATGGCCTCGGGCAAGCGGATCTCTGCTGCGATGACACCACAAAAGTCGGCAAGAATATCACCGCCATCATGGCGCTCTGGCGTTGCGGTTAATCCCAACAGAATCTGAGGTTCAAAGGTGGCGAGCAGACCGCGATAACTGGCCGCCGCAATATGGTGAACCTCATCAATGACGATGTAATCGAAATAGTCTTGACTAAGACGTAAATTAGCCAGCTGGTTATTCAAGGATTGCACCGAGGCAAACAGCTGACGGTAGTGGGTTGGCACGGCGCCGCCGACCAAGAGTTCGCCAAAATTTGATTGCTTGAGCACTCCGCGGTACGAGGCTAATGCTTGGCGCAAGATCTCCTCTTTGTGGGCGACAAACAGAAACTTGGCATCGGGTTTGGTTTTCAAAAAACGCGCAAAATCAAAGGCGGAGATCAGAGTTTTCCCTGTACCGGTAGCCGCTACCACCAAGTTACGAAAGCGCTGGTGTAAAGCGCGCTCCATCGCCAATTGTTCAAGGATCTCCAGTTGATGGGGAAACGGCGTGATATCAAAGAAATAGGCAGGGTTATTTCTGTCCCCATCCCCACGGGCCTCTTGCAGTGCATGCTGCAATTTTGTACGGCTTTCGAGCTTGCCATCAAACAGCTCAAAATCATCGGATTCCCAATAGGTTTCAAAGGTACTCAGGGATTTCTCGATAATATGAGGGATCTCTTGCGAGGTGATTTTTAGGTTCCACTCCAAGCCGCTGGTGAGGGCAGAGTGAGAGAGATTGGAGGAACCTATATAGCCGGTATGAAAACCGGTATTTCGGCAAAAGAGATAGCTCTTGGCATGCAACCGCTCGCGCTGGGTGTTATAGCTGAGTTTGATTTCGGTATTTGGGAGGCTGGCTAAAAATTCAACTGCCTTGGCGTCGGTCGCCCCCATATATGAGGTAGTAATTACTTTTAATTGGCGGCCGCTGCGAGTGAACTCTTCCAGCTCATGACGGAAAATACGGATACCTGCCCACTTGATAAATGAGACCAGCCAGCAGATGCTATCTGCCGATAATATCTCCCGTTTAATCTCTGACTCCATCGACAAACCCGCATTGCTGCCGCAGAACAGCTCACTTTGCGTTAGACCGGTCAGAGGGGAAATATCGTCAACATATTGTTTTAAATTGGCAGAGATGGGGTTATCCAACTGGTAGAGCGCGGTCAGAATTTTTCCCTGACTGTCGATAAGGTTCTCGCCAATAAAGTCTGGGTCTTGTATGCGATCTTTTAGCCAAAGCAATAACTGGTTAGCCAGCTCAATCTGCCGTTGTAATGGGTCATCGCCAGTGACCGAGCCTACAGCATATTCCAACACACGAGTTAGGAATCGTGATAACCAGACTGCGGCCTCCGCAGACTCCAGTTGTCGTTCCCCGATGTAGAAATGCGATCGATCTAGTCTTGATGCCAACAGTTGTGTGATGAGTTGTTCATAAATACCACATTGCTGCATGGTGACTGACCTTGAATCTTGTGCATAGGGGGAGTAGGCAGGGTATCATTTTTTTTAGCTAAATCAGTAAGGTGTTATCTAATTTTGCCCATTTGAAGATCTATCTAGCCATGGGCGGCGAAGATAGAGAAGGCGAACCACAGGGAGGTGGTGATGGATCCAATATCTTATCTTTTTTCGGCTTATCTCAATCTGGTGCAGCAACAGGTGACGGATATCTATGGCACCGAGCTAAAAACGCTGGTAGTGCCCTATGAGGGAGAGCAGGTTCCCTTCTCTTTCCAGCTCTGGCAGATAAAACAGCAAAGTGTCTGCCGTCCCTACGAGCAAGATGTGCGGCGCTTCAGTCAGTGCACGGTCAAGGCGCAGGCACTGTTTGGCAAACTGTGCGATGACCTGACACGACAAGACGACAGCAGTTGGCAGCTTCCCAAGTACCGCACCATGTACTGCTCAGCGGCTGTCGGTTATCGCCCCATGATTGCGGAGATCGCCGACGCCCAGCAGAGCCCGGGGAAGCTCGCGGAGCGGGCCTGTAATCAGGCCATTCTGGCGGCCATGGGCAGTGATGACGAAACCCTGCTGGCCCAGCGTGACAAGGCGTGTGCTGCCGTGCGTTAAGGTATTTCCCTAGTCAAAATAAGTGGTTAGCCCTCCTGTGCACCATGCCACAGTTTCTATTGAGGCGGGTGGGTATGATGGTGCGGCAATCACCACCACAGGGAGAGACCATGATCAGCCATATCGACCATCTGGTATTGACGGTCAGCGACATTGAGCGGGCGGTGGCGTTTTACAGCGGCGCCTTCAAGATGGAGCCCATCACCTTCGGGGCAGGCCGCCGGGCGCTGCGCTTTGGCAACCAGAAGATCAATTTGCAGTTGCTGGGGGAGGAGGCGCGCAACCGGGCGCAGGTGGGGTCGGGGGATCTCTGCCTCATCACCCGCTGGCCCCTGGATCAGGTGATGGCCCAGCTGGCGAGCCAGGGGGTCGAGATAGTGGAGGGGCCTGTGATGAAAAGCGGTGCCTGTGGCCCCATCGAATCGGTCTATTGCCTGGACCCGGATCGGAACCTCATCGAGATCAGCCGTTATTGCTGAGCTCCTGGCACCTTGCGGTTTGTGTCACTGCTCCCTGGTGCGCCCCTTGCGCAGCAGAGGGATCACGGTGAGCACCATGCCGGTGAAGAGCAGCAGATAGCCCAGGGGCAGCAGGGCGAAGGGCTCGTGCAGGAAGCCCTGGGCATCGAGGGTGGAGCCCAGCAGGTTGAATGCCACAAAGCAGCCGAGCCCGGCCAGGATCAGCAGGGCGCCTATGGTCGTTGTCATCTCGTTCTCCTCGTTCGCGTATGGAAGAGGGGGGAGGGTGTCATGGCTGGGTGAAGCGAGCGTGAAGTGGTATCGGGCATGCAACCTGCGTCGCCCAGGTTAAAGCAACAGCTATGCAGATAACACAACAGGGCAGCCATGGGCTGCCCTGTTGCTTTGGGGGATGTCACGGGAAATGGCGTGACTAGCAGACCCCTTGCGCCAACATGGCGTCGGCCACCTTGACGAAGCCGGCAATATTGGCGCCGCTTTCGTAGTTCACATGGTCATCATCCTGACCGTAACGGACACAGGTGGCGTGGATGCTGGTCATGATCCCCTTGAGGCGGGCGTCCACCTCCTCCCGGGTCCAGGAGAGGCGCTGGGCATTCTGGCTCATCTCGAGGCCCGAGGTGGCAACCCCGCCGGCGTTGGCCGCCTTGCCCGGGGCGAACAGCACCTTTGCTTCGTGGAAGAGACGGATGGCGGCGGCGCTGGAGGGCATATTGGCTCCCTCCGCCACCAGCTGCACGCCGTTGGCAATAAGCTGCACCGCATCTTCGGCATCCAGCTCATTCTGGGTGGCGCAGGGGAGGGCGACATCTGTCGCCAGGTGCCAGGGGGTGCGGCCGCTGAAAAACTCGAGCCCGAGCTCATGGGCATAATCCGCCACCCGCTTGCGCTGCTCGTTCTTGAATTCCATCAGGCGGGCCAGCTTCTCGGGGGTGAAGCCCTCGGGATCGTAAACGGTGCCGCCGGAGTCGGAGGCGGTGATAACGCGGGCGCCGAGGGCCATCGCCTTCTCGATGGCGTATTGGGCCACGTTGCCCGAGCCCGACACCGAGACCCGCAGGCCATCGAGGGACTGGCCGCGATGGGCCAGCATGGCTTCGACAAAGTAGAGCAGGCCGTAGCCGGTGGCTTCCGGACGAATGAGGCTGCCGCCAAAGGAGAGTCCCTTGCCGGTGAAGACGCACTCGGCGCTGTTGGTGAGCTTCTTCATCATGCCCGCCATGTAGCTCACCTCGCGCCCGCCCACCCCGATGTCGCCCGCCGGCACGTCGGTGTTGGCCCCCAGGTGGCGATAGAGCTCCAGCATGAGGGCCTGGCAGAAGCGCATCACTTCTCCTTCGCTCTTGCCCTTGGGATCGAAATCGCTGCCCCCCTTGCCACCGCCCATGGGCAGGGTGGTGAGGGCGTTCTTGAAGGTCTGCTCGAAGGCGAGGAATTTCAGCACCGAGAGATCCACCGAGGGGTGGAAGCGCATGCCGCCCTTGAAGGGACCGATGGCGGAGCTGTGCTGCACCCGGTAGCCGCGGTTCACCTGCACCCGACCCTGGTCATCCACCCAGCTTACCCGAAACTGCACCAGGCGCTCGGGTTCCACCAGTCGCTCCAGCAGGCCGTGTTGCAGGTAGCGGGGGTGGCGCTCCACATAGGGCCAGATGGAGGCGATCACCTCGCTCACGGCCTGGATGAACTCGGGCTGGTGAGGGTTGCGGCTGGCGACCTGGGCCAGGAAGGCCTCCTGGGAGAGGGAATGACTCATCTTTAACTCCTGTCGTGAATGATGAAAGTGGCGTCCTGCCAGAGAGGGGTTCATGCCCGTCTTCAGGGTTCGCGGGGCTCAAGGGGCCCGTTGTTGCGCCCCGATGGGGGTGTCATTTCCCGTCGTCGGCGGGTCAGAGCAGATAATTCGCGATGACCAAAATCTTTTTATGCATTTTTGCTGGATAAATATCAAGCGTTAGATCATCTGGCTATCTGCCAAAGGCCGCACCCTATCTTCGGCGGCGGGGGCCTGGCCCATGAAGTGAGCACCATGAAGTGAAAAGAGGCGGGGAGTGCGCGGTGCAGCCCAATCAGGGCCGCGGCGTCACCGCACGCTGGATAATGGGGGGCCTGCTGCTGCATCAGGTGCAGCACCCCCTGTGAGCCGGCGGCCAGGGTGCGACGGGGCCGGGCGCGGGCGCGTGCAATGTGCTACTGTAGCGGCGTTTTTTGCCGAACATGCAGGGCGCAGGCCCTTATTTCATGGAGTTGTATGCAGACGAACCCGACCACAGCGCGGCTGATCCAGCCAGCCATTCTCAAGGCCCACCCGACCCGGGAGGTGACCCATGCTGGCCGATGAATCCATGCGCCTGAACAAATACATCAGCGAGAGCGGCATCTGCTCCCGTCGTGAGGCCGATCGTTTCATCGAGCAGGGCAACGTCTTCATCAACGGCAAGCGGGCCGGGGTGGGAGATCAGGTGTTTGCCGGGGATCTGGTCAAGGTCAACGGTCAGGTGATCGAGCCGCGCGAAGCCGACAGCCTGGTCTTCATCGCCCTCAACAAGCCGGTGGGCATCGTCAGCACCACGGAGGCGGGGGAGAAGGACAACATCGTCGACTTCGTCAACCACAGCACCCGCATCTTCCCCATAGGGCGCCTGGACAAGGACTCCCAGGGGCTCATCTTCCTTACCAACCACGGGGATCTGGTGAACAAGATCCTGCGGGCGGGCAACGATCACGAGAAAGAGTACCTGGTGACCGTGGACAAGCCGGTGACCGACGAGTTCGTCCGGGGCATGGGGGCCGGGGTGCCCATCCTCGGCACCGTCACCAAGAAGTGCAAGGTGAAGCGAGAGGCCCCCTTCGTGTTTCGCATCACCCTGGTGCAGGGGCTGAACCGCCAGATCCGCCGCATGTGCGAGCACTTCGGCTTCGAGGTGACCAAGCTCGAGCGCATCCGCATCATGAACGTCAGCCTCAAGGGGCTGCCGGTGGGGGAGTGGCGCGATCTCACCGACGACGAGCTGATCGAGCTGTTCAAGCTGATTGAGGACTCCTCCTCCGAGGCCAAACCGGCCAAGGGGGCTCAGGTTGCCAAGCCCAAGGCGGCTGCGGCTGGCACCCCGGCCCAGGGCAAGAAGCCGCGGCGCAGCGACGATCACGAGATTGGCGGGCGGCCCAATGTGCCGGGTCCCGAGGCCTTCGAGAAGAAGAGCCCCGCAGGCAAGGGCGGGGCGGGCAAAGGGGCTGCCAGCAAAGGGGGGGCAGGTAAAAGCGCGCCCGGCAAGGGGGGCAAACCCGCCCCGGGCAAACCCCGGCCAGGGCAGGGCGGGCGCCAGAAGAAGGGGCGCTGAGCGCCAGGCCTTCCCGCACCCTGATGAACAACACCGGCCAAGGCCGGTGTTGTTCTTTCTGGCCCCCAAGGCCGGTGCTCGCCGGATCAGGCAGGCTTGTGGCCTGCCGTCTGCACAGCCATGGCCTGCTCCGGGGGCAGGCCCATGGCCCCTGGGTAGTGGCGCGGGTTGAGACGCACCACCAGCAGGCTCATCAGGACCAGGGCGCCGAGCTGCCACTGCCAGGCGGCGGCGAAGTCACCGCTTGCATGGTGCAGGCGGGCCGCCACCCAGGGGCCGGTAGCCGCCACCATGAAGCCGACCCCCTGCATCAGGGCGCAGAGGGCGCCCGCCCGGCGCGGGTCGGGCAGGTGATCCAGCGCAATCACCATGATGAGGGAGAAGCTCCCCCCAAGCCCGGCGCCGCACAGCAAACACCAGAGCAGGGGGGCGGTCTGGGGAGCGAGCCAGAGGCCGCCAAAGCCCGCCAGCTGCATGGCGATGGCCAGCGCCATCCAGGGACGGCGGTCCAGCCGACCGGCTGCCAGCAGAGGCAGGCCAAGGCCGCTCGCGGTCTGGGCCAGGGCGAGCCAGGCCACCAGCTCGCCCCCTTGCTGGGCGCTCCAGCCCGCCGCCATGTAGGCCGGGGCCAGCCAGGCCACGACGATGCCGTAGCCGCTGTTGATGATGCCAAAGCAGGCGATGAGCAGCCAGGTGCGGGGCAGGGGGAGCAGCCGCTGCTCCCCGGTGGGGGCGGGCGTGCTGGCCGGGGCAGGCAGGGGCACCCGCCAGGCCAGCCAGCCGAGGGCCAGCAGCACCGGCAGGCCCCAGAGCGCCAGCGCCCGAGACCAGTCCAGATACTCGGCAAGGCGCGGGGTGAGCACGGCCCCGAGCGCCCCGCCCCCCATCATGCAGGCGGAGAAGATCCCCATCACCAGGGGCACCTTTTGGGCGAACCCCTCCTTGATGAGGCCGGGCAGCACCCCTTGCACCAGGGCCGAGCCCAGCCCGCACAGGGCGGCGCTGGCGATGAGCAGGGCGCCGCTCGCGAGATCGATGCGCAGGGCGCTGCCAAGGGCGAGCAACAGCAGGGCCGCTCCGAGCAGGGGGCGCGGGCCCGTGCGACCCAGGAGCGCCGGGGTGAGCAGCACGCCGACCCCGATAAGCCAGAGGGGCAGCAGGGTGACCCAGGCCAGGGTATCTACCCCGAGGGCCAGCCTCGCGTCGATGCGAGGGGCCAGGGGGCCGATGGCGGTGAGGAAGGGGCGCAGGTTGAGGGCGATGAGGATCACCAACACCAGCAAGGCGCCGCTGCCCGGGGGGAGGCGGCGCTTATGCATGGGGCAGGGGACCGTAGAGGGTTTCGGCCGCGATGGGGCTCGCCAGCTTGATGAGGGGCAGGGGCGGCGGACTCAGCGGCAGTCGCAGGGCCGCGTAGGCGGCGCGGCTGTCATAGCCGAAGGGGACGGCATCGTCGTTGTCAAAGGCGTAGTAGACCGCCTGGATGCCGTTCATCACCAGGGCCGACAGACACATGGGGCAGGGGTGCCCGCTGGCATAGACGATGGCCCCGGCCAGCGGCCCCTGGCGACTCCCTTCCCGCAGCGCTTCCAGCTCCGCGTGACGGGTGGGGTCCCCCGCCTCCAGCATGCGATTGACGGCGCTCGCCACCAGCCGGTTCTCCCTCACCAGCAGGGCGGCGAAGGGGCGCCCCCCTTGCTGGCGATGGGTCAGGGCCAGGTGCAGGGCCTGCTCCAGCCACTCCTGATGGCTGGGGGCCGAGGCGGCGGTGAGGGAGTTGAGGAGGCGGGCACCGGACTGGGAAGGGGGTGGCATGGTCATATCCTGGCAAAAAAGGGGGAGGACAGCAGCCTAGAGGGTCGCCGCATCATTTGGAAATTAAATGATAAAATGACTTCCAGTGGTTTTATAAATGGAGATTGCCCATGGAGCGCCCCCTGCTGGACCCCCAATTGCTGCAGAGCTTCGTCGCCATCGTCGAAACCGGCAGCTTTACCCGCGCCGCCGAGCGTATCCACCTCACCCAGTCCACCCTGAGCCAGCAGATGCGCCGCCTGGAGCAGCAGCTGGGCTGCACCCTGCTCGACCGATCCGGCCGCCAGGTGGTGACCACGGCCCAGGGGGAGACCCTGCTCGGGCTGGCGCGCCGCATCCTGGGGCTGCTGGCCCGGGCGGGGGAGCGGGTGAGCGAGGCGAGCCACCCCCTGCGCCTCGGGGTGCCGGAGGATTTTGCCGCGGGGGCCATGACCCCGGTGCTGGCCGCCTTCGCCCGCGCGCACCCTCAAGTGCGGCTGGAGGTACAAAGCGATCTCAGCCATGCCCTGTGGCAGGCATTCGAAGGGGGAGAGCTGGATCTGGCCCTCATCAAGCAGGGGCGCGGCCAGGGAGAGCCCATCGCCCGCTGGCGCGAGCCCCTGGCCTGGGTTGACAGCCGGGAGTGGCCCGCCGCCGGGCGCGACCCCCTGCCTCTGGTGGTGTTTCCAAGCGAGGGGCTCTACCGGCGCCAGATGACCGACGCCCTGGATGCCGAGGGGATCCCCTGGCGCATCGCCTACGTGAGCGGCAGTCTCGCCAGCCTGCAAGGGGCGGTGAGCGCGGGGATCGGGGTCAGTCTGCTGCCGGCGCGCCTGCTGCAACCGGATCAGGTGGTGCTGGCTCACTGGCCTGCGGTGCGCTCGGTGGAGCTGGCCCTGCACCAGGGGCCGGGCACGAGCGAGCCCCTCGCCCGGCTGGGGGAGGCGCTGATCGCGCTCTGTGACGAGGTGATGGGGCCGAGGTAGCCCGGGCGGTCAGGGGTCAGGCCAGGGCCTGTTTTGGCACCACGGCGAGCCAGATTTCCACTTCGCCGCTGCCGGTGGCGGCGTCAAAGCGGGCGCCGTAGCGCTCGAAATCCGGCTGCTGGGCAGATTGATAGTCCGATTGCGCGAGCCACGCCAGGGCCTGGCGCCAGGTGTGCGGCAGGGTCGCGACATGCCCCTGATGCAAGAAGATGGCGTAGGTCTGGGGGGCGATGCGCATGCGGCCAAGCCCGGGAGGCAGCACCTCCAGGGCGGCGACCTCCACCCCGCAGAGGTATTCGCAGTGGGTGTCGGTGGCGGCGCAGATGACGCCATAGGCGTGCTCACCGAGCTGCCCCGGCAGGGGAAGCAGGGCGCTGAGGTCGCGCCACTGGCCGGCGAAGTCCCCCTGCTCGAAGGGGTGGTGACGGCGCAGCCCCCCGAGGAGCATGGCGCGGCCTTGTTCGATGCGAATGGGTGCTGACATGGTGCCTCCTGCGGGGGCGCTCAGGCCTCCCGACCTTCCTCGAGCTTGCGCTCATAATCCCGGCGAACGATGGCGAGTGCCGCCAGGGCCAGCGCGGGGGCGATGTGGTTGGTTTCCAGCAGTTCGATCAGATCCACCGCGAGCTGGACCTCGGGGGGGGCATTTTCCAGGGACATCTTGGGTTCTCAAGGGCAAGGGTGGTCGCCATTATAGCGCCCGGCGGCGCGAAGACACGCCCCGGCTGCCCGGGGCGGGACGGGTCACATGTGCTGGCGCATCTCCTTGTCCAGCTCCTCGCGCAGGGCCATCAGCTTTTTGGCGTACTGCTGCAACTGCAGATCGCTCTCGCTCACCGGCTGCCACTGGGGCACCGGAGTGGGTTTGCCATGCTCGTCCATGGCCACGAAGATGATGATGCAGTGGGTGGTCTTGCGCCGCTCCGGGTCGGTGGGGTGGCGGCTGTAGACATCCACCGCCAGGTGCATGCTGGTGGTGCCGGTGTGGATCACCTTGGCGTGCACCTCCACCAGCTGGCCTATCTGGATGGGGCGCAAGAAGCGGATGCCCCCCACATAGACGGTGACGGCATAGCCGCCACACCAGCCGGCGGCGCAGGCGTAGCCGGCCTGGTCAATCCACTTCATCACCATGCCGCCATGGACTTTGCCGCCAAAGTTGACGTCGGCGGGTTCGGCGAGAAATTGCAGGGTCAGTTCACGGGCGCTCATGGTACTTCCTTATGTCGAGGCAAGGGGGGACTCCTTGGCTGTCCCCCGGGGACAATAGCAGCGGGCGGGGCCGGCACTGATCCAACCAGCGCCTCTTCTTGTCTGCGCCGTCATTCACCTTGAGTTCAGCGCAGGCGGCCCAGCATGACTCATCACGCGAGGGAGGAGGCCCCATGAAACAGATGCTGGAGCAATTGATGGGAGCTGGCAAGGGCTGGCTCAACGACGGTGGTGACACGCGCAAGGCCCAGATGAAGGGCATGGCGCAGGGGGGATTGGCCGCCGGGGCCATGGCGCTGCTGCTTGGCAACAAGAAGATGCGCAAATATGGCACCAAGGTGGCGGCGGTGGGGGGGGCGGCAGCCCTCGGGGGGCTGGCCTACAAGCTCTATCAGGACTGGCAGACCCAGCAGTCCACCCCGGCCCAGCCGACCCAGCCCCTGGACACCCTGGAGGGCAAGGCCCTGGATGCCCGCGCCAACCTGCTGGTGCGCGCCATGGTGGCGGCGGCCCGGGCCGACGGCCACATCGATGCCGCCGAGCGCCAGAAGATCCAGGAGTACCTGACCGAACAGGGGGAGCGGGATGCGGCCCGCTGGATTGACGCCGAGCTCTCCCGCCCCCTCGACCCCCATGTCCTGGCGCGAGAAGTGACCGACATGGAGCTGGCGACCGAGGTCTACCTCGCCTCCCTGCTCACCATCGAGGTGGATCACTTCATGGAGCGCGGCTATCTGGACGAGCTGGCGCGGGCCTTGAAGCTGGATGACAACCTCAAGGGGAGCATAGAGCGCCAGGTGGCCCAGCTGGGGGCGCCGGGTTGAGCCCGCATTGCCATCAGGATTGTCCACAAGGCCCCGTCATGGGGCCTTGTCGTTGCCGGGGGCTGTTGATTGCCGTGACGAGCCGATAAGATGCGGGTTCCAAAGGGTGACCGCCGAGCCTCTTTCCTCGCTGGCGACCCTCACTGCAAGGAGCATCAGGTGGACATTCGCAAGGCAACTGAACAGGATATCGACGCCATTCTGGCCCTGAACCGGCAGATAGGTCAGCTCCACTTCGAGCAGGTGCCCGAGGTGTTCTGCCCCCCGTCCCCGGAGGACAGGGCCTTCTTGCTCGGCGCCATTGCCGACGAGGCGCGTCTTTTCTGCGTGGCGGTGGTGGCGGGAGAGGTGGCGGGCTTTCTCACCGCCCGCATCGACCTCAACGAGAGCGTCCCCTTTCTCAGCAAGCTGCCCGTCTGCCGCATCACGACCGTGGTGGTGGATGAGGGGCAGCGCTCCCGGGGCATCGGCCGGGCGCTGATCGCCCACGGGGACCAGTGGGGCAAGGCGCGGGGCGCAAGCCAGTTGCGCCTGGAGGTGATGGCTTTCAACGAGCGGGCCAGGGCCCTCTACGAGCGACTGGGCTTCAAGGCCCAGTCACAGACCATGGCCAGATAAGGCGCACTCGCTTGCAAAAGGGCCCGTTACGGGCCCTTGTCGTGTGAGGCGTCAGGGGGGCTCTGCCAGGTCTCCCGTTGCCGGGCGATGAGGCCCGCAAGCCGGTTGAGCGCCGCGTCCAGTTGCGGGCTCCAGGGATGGGAGCTGTTGAGGCGCAGGCAGTGGTTGTGCTGGCCCTGGCTGGAGAAGAGGGCCCCGGGGGCGATGGAGACCCCCTGCTCGATGGCGCTGGCATAGAGCGCCCGGCCATCGAGGCGGGCGTCAAATTCGAGCCAGAGAAAGTAGCCCCCGTCGGGGGAGGAGATACGCGCCTCGGGGAAGAGGCGCATCAGGGCTGCCCGCATCTGCTGCTGGCGCTGGGCCAGGGTGTGGCGCAGGCGGCGAAAGTGGGCGTCCACCCCGCCCTGGCGCAGCATGTCGGCCAGCGCCAGCTGACTGGGCACATTGGTCGAGAGTGTCGACATCAGTTGCAGCCGCTGGATGCGCTCGGCGTGGCGCTTCGCCACCACCCAGCCGACCCGAAAGCCCGGCGCCAGACACTTGGTCCAGGAGCCGCACAGCAGGCTCTCTCCCCGCGCATCCCAATGGGCGATGGGCCTTGGCCGCTCACGCCCGACATAGAGCTCCGCGTAGACGTCATCCTCCACCAGGGGGACCTGATGGCGGTTGAGCAGTCCCATCAGCGCCTGCTTGTGCTCATCCGGCATGGTGTGGCCGAGGGGGTGCTGCACATTGCCCATCAGCCAGCACGCCTTGACGGGGCGCTGGGCGAGGGCCTCCTCCAGCAGGGCGAGATCGATGCCCACCCCGGGGATCACCGGGATCTCCACCACCTTGAGCTTGAGCCGCTCGATGGCCTGCAGGGCGCCGTAGAAGGTGGGGGACTCCACCACCACCCAGTCCCCGGGCTCGGTCAGCACCTGAAGACTGAGGGAGAGCGCCTCCATGGCCCCCGTGGTGATGATGATCTGTTGGGGATCCACCGCCATCCCCTCGCCGGCGTAGCGCCGGGCGATGGCGCGGCGCAGTGCCTCGTTGCCGGGGGGCAGATCTGCCACCGTGCTGAAGGGATCGAGGCGGCGCATGCAACTGCCGAGGGCCCGACCGAGCTGGGGGTGGGGGAAGAGGGTCGGGTCCGCCACCGCCATGCCAAGGGGCACCAGCTCCCGTGACTTGCTCGCCTGCAGCACCTCGAACACCAGATCGTTGATGTCCACCGAGCCGCTGTAGCGGGCCTGCTGGGGCTGGCTCTCCCGCCGGGCCGTGCTCGCGGCCTTGACGTAGTAGCCGGACTGGGGCCGCGCCAGGATGAGGCCGCGGCTTTCGAGCAGCTGATAGGCCTGGAGCACCGTCATGGGGCTGAGGCCGTGGGTCTTGCAGCTCTGGCGGATGGAGGGGATGCGCTCCCCCGGCTGCCAGAGGCCGCTCGTGATCTGCTGTTGCAGCTGGTCTGCCAACTGGCCGTAGCGGGACATGGTGGGCCCAAACTGTTATAGGTGTTTTTCACTATAACTGCATCTGTTATAGGTGTCATGGACCATGGTGTACTTGGCGGGCGAAAACCTGTCCGTTAAATGCAACATAGAGAGTCATGCATGATAAGCCTGGATGATGTGGTCAGCCTCTCCCGAATACAGTTCGGGGCGACGGCGATGTTCCACTTTCTGTTTGTGCCCCTCACCCTGGGGCTGTCCTGGATCCTGGTGATCGCCGAGTCGGCCTACGTGATGACCGGCAAGGTGATTTACAAGGACATCACCCGCTTCTGGGGCAAGCTGTTTGGCATCAACTTCGTGATGGGGGTGACCACCGGGATCACCCTGGAGTTCCAGTTCGGGACCAACTGGGCCTATTACTCCCACTATGTCGGCGATATCTTCGGCACGCCGCTGGCGGTGGAGGGGCTGATGGCCTTCTTCCTCGAGTCCACATTGGTGGGCCTCTTCTTCTTCGGCTGGGACAAGCTCTCCCGCGGTCAGCACCTGCTGGTGACAATGCTGGTGGCGCTCGGCTCCAACCTCTCCGCCCTCTGGATCCTCATCGCCAACGGCTGGATGCAAAACCCGGTCGGCGCCGAGTTCAACCCCATGACCATGCGCATGGAGCTGGTGGACGTGGCCGCGGTCATCTTCAACCCGGTGGCCCAGGTCAAGTTCGTCCACACGGTGGCGGCAGGCTATGTGGCGGCCTCCCTGTTCGTGATGGGGGTGAGCAGCTGGTATCTGCTGCGCGGCATGGAGGTGCGCTTCGCCCTGCGATCCTTTGCCATCGCCTCGGGTTTTGGCCTCGCGGCCATCCTCTCTGTCATCGTGCTCGGGGACGAGTCGGGTTATCGCTCGGGGGAGGTGCAGAAGGTCAAGCTCGCCGCCATCGAGGCGGAGTGGGAGACGGAGCCCGCCCCGGCTTCTTTCACCCTGTTCGGCCTGCCGGATCAGCGTGCCGAGACCACCCACGCGGCCATCAAGATACCCTATCTGATGGGCATCATCGCCACCCGCTCCCTGGATGAACAGGTGACGGGCCTCAAAGATCTGAAAGCGCAGCACGAGGCGCGCATTCGCAGCGGCATGCTGGCCCACGAGGCGCTCGAAGCGATGCGGGCAGATGGCAGCAACCAGGCGGCGCGAGCCACCTTCGAGCGCCACCGAGGCGATCTGGGCTACGGCCTCTTGCTCACCCCCTATGCCAAGGAGATTGGCAAGGCGGACGAGGGGGCCATCGCCAAGGCGGTGGAGGACTCCATCCCCCAGGTGGCGCCGCTGTTCTGGAGCTTTCGCCTGATGGTGGGCATCGGCGTGGCGCTGCTGGCGCTGTTTGCCGCTGCCTTCCTGCAGCTGTGCCGGGGCAGGCTGGTGCAATCCCCGCGGCTGCTCAGGGCCCTGCTCTGGTCTATTCCGCTGCCCTGGATTGCCATCGAGGCGGGCTGGTTCGTGGCGGAGTTCGGTCGCCAGCCCTGGACCATCAGCGACGTGCTGCCGGTGTCGGCCTCCGTCTCCCTGCTGCAACCGGGGCAGCTCTGGTTCAGCCTCATCGCCATCTTCCTCATCTACAGCAGCCTGCTGGTGGTGGAGTTGTTCTTGTTGCGTCATGTGATCCGCAAAGGGCCTGCCAGCCTGCAGACGGGTCGTTATCAAGGTGAAGTGTTGCAAAACGGGAGTCCTGCCTGATGGATTACGAAACCCTGAAAGTGATCTGGTGGGGGCTGGTGCTCTTCCTGCTGGTCGGCTTCGTGGTGATGGATGGCTTCGATCTCGGGGTCGGCATGCTGCTGCCCGTGGTCGGCAAGACGGATGACGAGCGGCGGGTGCTGCTCAACAGCGTGGGGCCGGTGTGGGAGGGCAACCAGGTGTGGCTCATCGCCGGTGCCGGCACCCTGTTTGCCGCCTGGCCCCTAGTCTATGCCGCCGCCTTCTCGGCGCTTTACGTGCCCTTCATGTTCCTGCTGTTCGGTCTCTTTTTGCGACCGGTGGGCTTTGACTATCGCAGCAAGCTGCCGGACCCGGTCTGGCGCCGCTGGTGGGACCGCGCCCTGGTGGTGGGCGGTCTGCTGCCGACCCTGGTGTTTGGTGCCACCCTTGGCCTGGTGCTGCAAGGGCTGCCGTTTCGCTTCGATGCGGCCCTTCGCATCCACTACGGCGCCTTTGCGTTCCACTGGCCGCTGCTGTTGACCGCCATGGGAACGGCGCTGGCGCTGCTCTTGCTGCACGGTGCCAGCTTCCTGCAGTGCAAAACCCAGGGGGCCATAGCGGCGCGCAGCGCCCGCCTCGCCCTCTGGCTCGGCCCCCTGGCGAGCGTCCTCTTTGCCCTTGGCGGCGTCTGGCTTGGAGAGATGGCGGGGTATCGCATCACGGCCATCGGCGATCTCAACGGCGCCCTCACTCCGCTGATGAAAGAGGTGGTGGCGGTGCCGGCAGGCTGGCTTGGCAACTTTGTCGCCCATCCGGTGCTCTGGGCCGTGCCTGTGCTCGGGCTCCTGCTGCCCCTGGTGTGCGCGCTGGCAAGCCGCTTCGGCAAGTCCGGGCTGGCGCTCGTTGCCAGCGGCGGTGCCTGCGCCGCCATGATGCTGACCGTGGCCATCGCGCTCTTCCCCTTCGTGCTGCCCTCGTCCCTGGATCCGGCCAGCAGCCTGACCCTGTGGGACAGCACCTCCAGCGAGCGCACCCTGCTTATCATGCTGGGGATCGTCGGGGTACTGATGCCGGTCAACATCGGCTACACCCTCTGGGTATATCGGGTGGTGCGCGGCAGGGTCAGCGCCGAGCAGGTGCGCCAGCACGGCCACAGCCTCTACTAATCCGCTTCAACACAAGGATCAACGCGATATGTGGTATTTCACCTGGTTGCTGGGGCTGGGGTTCGCCTTGCTCTGCGGGCTGGTCAACCTGCTCTGGCTGGAGGCGCGCTGGGCTGCCGATGAGGATCTCAAGGAGCCCTGAGCCTCGCATCTTGCCCATGAAAAAAGGCCGACACAGGATGTCGGCCTTTTGCTTGCCCGGGGGTCAGGCAAGGGCGGCGCGGCGCTCGCCCGCTTCGCTGACATGGGTGAGGCCGTAGGCCAGCAGCACGATGAGGGCGCCAATCCAGGGGGTGTGCATCAGGCCGAGGTGCTCCACCACGAAACCGCCGACCACGGAGCCCAGCGCAATGCCGACGTTGAAGGCGGCGATGTTGAGGCCGGAGGCCACATCCACGGCATTGGGGGTGTAGCGCTCGGCCTGTTTCACCACCAGTACCTGCAGACCCGGCACGTTGCCAAAGGCGAAGGCGCCCCACACCAGCACGGTCAGTACCGCCAGCACCGGGTGCGGCGCGGTGAAGGTGAGCACCAGCAGCACCACGGCGAGCCCGGCGAACAGCAGCTTGAGCGCAGGCAATGGGCCCATCCGGTCGGCGAGCTTGCCGCCCCAGATATTGCCGACGGCGACCGATACCCCGTACACCAGCAGAATGAGGCTCACCGCGCCGGCGCTAAAGCCGCTCACCTGTTGCAGGATGGGGGCGAGGAAGGTAAACGCCGTGAAGGCACCGCCGTAACCGAGCGCCGTCTTGGCGTAGACCAGCAGCAAGGGCTTCCTGGTGAGCACCGAGAGCTGCTCGCGAACGCTGGAGGCGGCCCCCTTCGGCAGGTTCCCCGGTACCAGCAGTATGCTGCCCACCATGGCGACGAGGCCGAGCAGGCTCACCACCAGGAAGGTCTCGCGCCAGCCAAAGACCTGACCAATCCAGGTGCCAAGCGGGACGCCGGTCACCAGGGCGACCGTGAGGCCGCTGAACATGATGGCGATGGCGCTGGCCGCCTTCTCTTTGGCCACGAGACCCGTGGCGATGGTGCTGCCTACCGAGAAGAAGACCCCGTGGGCCAGCCCGGTGAGGATGCGGGCCACAATCAGGCTCTCGTACCCGGGGGCCTGCCAGGCCAGCAGGTTGCCGACGGTGAAGAGGGCCATCAGCCCCACCAGCAGCCACTTGCGCGGCAGCTTGCCGGTGAGTGCCGTGAGCACGGGGGCGCCGATGGCGACACCGAGGGCATAGAGGCTGACCAGGAGGCCCGCCGAGGGGAGCGAGACATTGAGCTGCTCGGCGATGGTGGGGATGAGCCCCACGATCACGAATTCGGTGGTGCCTATGGCAAAGGCACTTAAGGTGAGGGCAAATAACGCCAGTGGCATAACAACTCCTTGGATTGGGACTCCCGACGGGAGAATGGCGCCAGTATGCCGAGGGTGTTTGTTGGTAAAAATGACGGTAACGTCAAATTACTTTTGCCAAATCAGCAGCAATGGGGTCGTGGAAGTGGAAGTGGGAGTGGCTGAGGTTGCAGAGAGAAGAGGGGGCCGTACAGCGCGAGTTGAGTGCAGAGGTAAAGCGTACAGACCGAACTGGGAATAAAGAGGGAAGGGCAGCGGAAGGTTGCAGGGGAGGGGGCCAGCGGCGCGGGTGGCAGTGACGCGCGGTATTGGGTACAAAAAAAGCGGGAGGCATTGTGCCTCCCGCTTCTGCTGAAAAATACCGTTGAGCGTTACCTGCCCCCTTCTCCCCTTGCGGGAGAAGGGCTGGGGATGAGGGGGATCAATCCCAATCCGGCGCAAAGTCCGGGTTGGCGCAGCGCTCACCCCGATCCAGGGTGGCGATGGCGGCCATCTCATCGCGACTGAGTTGCACCTTCAGCGCAGCCAGGTTGGCGGCCAGATTCTCCCGTTTGGTAGAGCTCGGGATTACCGCCATATTCTGAGCCAGCAGCCAGGCTAGCGACACCTGGGCTGCCGAGACGCCGTGGCGCTGGCCGATCTCCATCAAGAGCGGCTCGGCGAGCACCTTGCCATAGGCGAGTGGCATATAGGCGGTGATGGCGATGCCGTGGGCCTGGCAGAATTCGACCACCTTGCGGTTTTGCAGCAGCGGGTGGATCTCCACCTGCTGGTGGGCGATGGCGCCCGGCCCCAGAATATCGATGGCCTGTTTAAGCTGAGCCACGGTGAAGTTGGAGACCCCGATCTCCCGGGTCAGGCCCCGGGCTTTGGCCTCGGCGAGCTGCTCCAGATAGACCGCCATCGTCACCTCATCCTGGGGGGAGGGCCAGTGAATGAGCGCCAGATCCAGATAGTCGGTGCCGAGTTTTTCCAGGCTCACTTCCAGGCTCGGGATCACCTTGCCCGGACCGAACTCGCTGGTCCACACCTTGGTGGTCAGGTAGATATCCTGGCGGGGCACGCCACTCTCGCTCATCAACTGGCCGACGTCGGCCTCGTTGTCATAGATCTGGGCGGTATCGATATGGCGGTAGCCAAGTTCCAGCCCCTGGAGCAGGGAGTCGCGAAGGGGCTGATCTTTCAGGCGGAAGGTTCCAAGACCCAGGTTGGGCATCTTCATCATCAAATTCCTCAGGTTAGTGTTTCTACGCTCAATGCTTTGTCTGTTTGCCGGGCCTGCGGTGCAGATCCGGCGGGGAGGGCGCCGGCAGCCTCAGACCCTGTGATAGCGGCGCACCAGGCTGCTGGCAAACCACTCCTGGGTGTCGGCCACGAAGGCGAGAAAATGGGGCTGCTGCTGGTGGGCGCTGAGGGCAGCTTCACTCTCCCACTCCTCGTACAGCATCCAGCTGTGGGGGCTCTCCAGGCTCTGGTGCAACTGGTAGCGAAGGCACCCCGGCTCTTGCAGGGTAGCGGCGATCAGCAGCTCGAGGGCGGCGCGAAACTGGGCGGCGAATTCGGGTTTGGCGTCAAGCTGGGCAATCACGATCAGGGGGGATGGCATCTGAACCTCCTCGTTAAGACGGGAGTCAGTATGCCCGCCCCAGACTGGGGGATACAGGGCAGCAGTCGCAAAACACTATTGAGGTGAGTGCAGCAATGTGGCCTCCCCATGGCTGGTCGTGGTGCAGGTGGGCCAGGGGAGGGCGGCGTATTATCAAGCGCTGGCCGGTTCGGACCAGACCGCAAATTCATTGCCGCTGGGCTCGACAAAGTGGAAACGGCGGCCACCTGGAAAGTCGAACAGGGGGCGCACTATGGTGCCGCCATGCTGGCTCACCTTGCCCTGGGTCGCCTCGATATCGGCGCTGTAGAACACCAGGAGCGCCCCGCCCTGAGCACTCTGGCTGCACATATCTGCGCGGTAGAAGCCGCCATCCAGCCCTTCTCCCTCGAAGGCGCAATAATCGGGGCCGTAGTCGGCGAACTGCCAGCCGAAAGCGGCCTGAAAGAAGGCTTTGGTGGCGGCAAGATCCCTGGCCGCAAATTCCACATAGTTCAGTTTTTCATGGGCCCTGGTCATAAGGCGCTCCTTGTCGATATCGGTGGTTATTTCGGTTGCCAGCGCTTTTGCGTGGGGCTTGTGGAGTGGGGCAAGGCGTCCCAGGGGGTCAGCTTGAGCTGCTTGCGCCTAAACCAGAACCAGGTCCCCATCAGCAGACCGAGCCCGATGCCAAACAGCAGGCTCTGGCGCAGGGCAAACCCCGGGCTCACCTCATCCTGCCAGCCGAGGCACCACATCAACACCCCCCAGATAGCGCCGATGGGGAGTCCCAGGGCAAGAACGTTGATCAGAAAGCGTTCGTAGTGGGGCGGCCTGATGGTGAACCCCGCCTTTCGCAGCAGCCAGATGATCGGCGGGTTGTAGTTGAGCGTTTGCACGCCCTTCTCGGCCAGCTCCCGATGGGCGGCGGCCAGCCTGTTGTCGAATGTCATGGATCGTCCCTGCCATAGTGTGGCGCCATACGGTGCCGGTTGGCGGCATTGTACTGGCAAGGGCGCAGATAAAACAGGTGGTGCGTCACGATACGAAGCGACGCCTGTCTTGCCAACTCCCGGCCATTGCACCTATAAAGGCCCATTACTCTTGCCAGGATGACAACAATGAAGACCCATTCCGATGAATTGACCCTGTTTGTGGCGGTGGTGGAGGCGGGCAGCTTTCGCCAGGCGGCGGAGAATCTTGGCATGGATAATTCCGTGGTGAGCCGCGGCATCAAGCGCCTCGAAGAGAAGCTCGCCACCGTGCTCCTCAACCGCACCACGAGGCGGGTCAGCCTGACCGAGGAGGGGAGCTGGTTCTATCAGCGGGCGGTGAAGATCCTGACCGAGATGAGCGAGGCGGAAGGGTTGCTGCTGATGCGCCGGGAGCAGCCGGAGGGCATATTGCGGGTGGACGCCGCCACCCCCTTCATCCTGCATAGATTGGTGCCCATCATCGGCGATTTTCGCCGCCGCTACCCCGCCATCGAGCTGCAACTGCACAGCTCCGAGGGCTTCATCAACCTGATGGAGCGGCGGGTGGACATGGCCATTCGCATCGGCGAGCTGACGGACTCCTCCCTGCGGGCCCTGCCGCTGGGCCGCTCGCGGCTGCGGCTGCTGGCCTCCCCCGACTATCTGAAGGCACGCGGTACCCCGCGCCAGCCGGCTGACTTGCTGGCTGGCCACGAGTTGCTCGGTTTTTTGCACCCCGATCACCTCAATCATTGGCCCCTATTGAGCGAGGAGCAGGGGGACCGATTCGCCATCACCCCGACCCTGCGGGCCAGCAGCGGGGAAACCTTGCGTCAGCTGGCGCTGGCGGGGCAGGGGATCGTCTGCCTGTCGGACTTCATGACGGGGGATGACAGGGCGAGCGGGGCGCTGGTGGAGGTGCTGGCCCGCAGCAACAGCGGCGCCTCGCGCCCCATCCATGCGGTCTTCTACTCCGATGCCCAGCGGGACATCCGGCTGCGGGTCTGGCTCGATTTCCTGAAAGAGCAGCTCGGTGCTGAGGCGTTGTAGAGGGCATGTCGACAGTTCCAACCCCCTCCACGAGGGGGAGGGGTCATTTTCTCCCACCCCTTGGCAAGGGGAGGGCTGGGGTCAGGGGCGGTCAGAACAGTCGTGCTCGCCAATAAAAAGAGGCCGACATCGCTGTCGGCCTCTTTGCTTTTTTCATCTCAAGGATGCGTCGGTTACCCCATCACTCCTCTTCGGCCCAGCGGCGTGAGCGTTCCACCGCCTTCTTCCAGCCGCTGTAGCGCTTGGCGCGATCGTCACGATCCATCTGCGGAATGAACTCGCGGTCCACGCTGAACTTGTCTTCCAGCTCTTCGGAGCTCTTCCAGAAGCCCACGGCGAGGCCGGCCAGGAAGGCGGCGCCCATGGCGGTGGTCTCGATGCGGGTCGGACGCACCACAGGGGTGTGCATCATGTCAGCCTGGAACTGCATCAGGAAGTCGTTGGCCACGGCGCCGCCGTCCACCTTCAGGGCTGCCAGCTTGATGCCGGAGTCCTGCTGCATGGCATCCAGCACGTCGCGGCTTTGGTAGGCGATGGATTCGAGCGCCGCACGGATGATGTGGTTGCGGTTGGCGCCACGGGTCAGGCCGACCATGGTGCCGCGAGCATACGGATCCCAGTAGGGGGCGCCCAGGCCCACGAAGGCCGGTACCAGGTAGACGCCGTTGGTGTCGCCTACCTTGCTCGCGAAGTAGTCGGTATCGCGGGCATCGTGGATGATCTTGAGCTCATCGCGCAGCCACTGGATGGTGGCGCCGCCCATGAAGACCGCCCCTTCCAGTGCGTAGTTCACTTCCCCTTTCGGGCCGATGGCGACCGTGGTCAGCAGGCCGTTGCTGGAGCGAACCGGCTCGGTGCCGGTGTTCATCAGCATGAAGCAGCCGGTACCGTAGGTGTTCTTGGCCATCCCTTTTTCGAAGCAGAGCTGGCCGAACAGGGCGGACTGCTGGTCACCGGCGATACCGGCGATGGGGATGCGGGCGCCGCCGCCACGGGTGGTGTAGCCATAGACCTCGGAGGAGGGTTTGACTTGCGGCAGCATGGAGGCGGGGATGCCCAGCTCGTCCAGCATGCGCTCATCCCACTTCAGGTCGCGGATGTTGTAGAGCATGGTGCGCGAGGCGTTGGTCGGGTCGGTGACGTGCACCTCGCCGTTGGTCATCTTCCACACCAGCCAGGTGTCGATGGTGCCGAACAAGAGCTCGCCGTTCATTGCCTTCTCCCGGGCCCCTTCCACGTTGTCCAGGATCCACTTCACCTTGGTGCCGGAGAAGTAGGCATCCAGCACCAGGCCGGTGTTTTCGCGAACGTACTCTTCAAGGCCGCGGGCCTTGAGCTCTTCACAGATGGCGGCGGTGCGGCGGCACTGCCAGACGATGGCGTTGTAGATGGGCTTGCCGGTGGCCTTTTCCCAGACGACGGTGGTTTCACGCTGGTTGGTGATGCCGATGGCGGCGATCTGCTCGCTGTGCAGGCCGCTCTTGGCCAGCACTTCGGTGAAGACGGAGGACTGGGTCGCCCAGATCTCCATGGGGTCGTGCTCGACCCAGCCCGCTTTCGGGTAGTGCTGGGTGAATTCGCGCTGGGAGGTCGCGACGATGTTGGCGTCCTGATCGAAGACAATGGCACGGGAGGAGGTGGTGCCCTGGTCCAGCGCAACGACAAATTTCTTTTCAGCAGACATGATGTTCTCCACGTTTTTATTTTCCACGTTGTTACACGTTGGGGAGGGCCGCTCTCAGGCGGCGGCCTCTTCTTTGTTAGACAGCTTGGCGGCTTCTTCGGTGGCGACGCGGTTGCCCGGGACGCAGGGAGCCAGCACTTTCACATACAGGGCGGTACCGATCTGGGCGCCGACGATGGGGCCAAGGATGGGGACCCAGAAGTAGGGGTTGTCACGACCACCGGTCAGGGCCACGTCACCCCAGCCAGCCACGAAGGCGAACAGTTTGGGGCCGAAATCACGGGCCGGGTTCATGGCAAAGCCGGTCAAGGGGCCGAGGGAGGCGCCGATCACCGCGATCAGGATACCGATGAGCAGGGCGGCGGCGAAGCCTTTGGGGGCGCCGTTGTTGTTGTCACCCAGTGCCATGATGCCCAGCATCAGGACGGCTGTGATCACCATCTCGACCGCGAAAGCCTGCATGTTGGAGAGCAGGGCATTGGGGTAGGTGGAGAAGATGCCTGCGGTGCCGAGGCTCTCGACGCTGCCGCGCACCACGTTGTGGGTCAGTTCCCACTGGGTGAACAGGTTGCTGTAGAGGGCGTAGACCAGGGCGGCGGAGGCGAAGGCCCCGGCTATCTGGGCGATGATGAAGGGCACCACCTTGCGCTTGTCAAAGCCGCAGAAGGTCATCAGGGCCAGGGTCACGGCAGGGTTGAGGTGGGCACCGGAGATGCCACCGGTGACATAGATGGCGATGGCGACACCCAGGCCCCAGGTAATGGAGATTTCCCATTGCCCGAAGTTGGCGCCAGCCAGCACCAGGGCGGCCACGCAACCGACGCCGAAGAAGATCAGCAGGCCGGTGCCGATAAACTCGGCGAGGCACTCGCCAAGCAGGGTATTGGGTCTTTGTATGCTCATAGTTGTTATTCCTTATATCCACCCACAGTAGGTTTGATGTTCCGTTTTGTTATCTTTCATTCCCATTCATTGCGCCCGAAAACGTTTCTTCTTGTTTTTTGAGCTTGCGCAAACGTTATGCTCGTTTGCGCTCGTTCTTGGACGAGAGAGAAAATAAACCTTCTGCGTCAATTCACCATACCCCCGCCACCGGAAATGTGGGCAAGATCCCATTCATTGCTAAGAAAATGTGACGAAAAGCAACAGTTATCGGCCATATTACTCCTTAGTGAGTAGCTAAAGGCCACGCCATGCGTGGGCTGACCCTGGATGCGCGTTCACTCACAGCGTCACAATTTTTGTAATAAAACTGCAATAATTTAGCGCTCATCACAGATCAAATGTTCACAATTGAGCATAATTGGCTCGCTTGCGAATTATGACGCGTCTGATCGCCGGCATGAGCGGGGCGTCCTCAACCGCCCAGAACAACAATAAAAGGAAGCAGAACATGCTTAGTCTCTTCAGGCCTGCACCCCATATCGACCGGCTGCCGGCCGACAAGGTGGATCCCTTCTACAAACGCATGCGTTGGCAGGTGTTCTTCGGGATCTTCTTCGGGTATGCGGGTTACTACCTGGTACGGAAAAACTTCAGTCTGGCGATGCCCTACCTCATCGAGCAGGGCTTCTCCCGTGGGGATCTGGGTCTGGCGCTGTCCGGCGTCTCCATCGCTTACGGTCTCTCCAAATTCCTGATGGGGAACGTGTCGGACAGATCCAACGCGCGCTACTTCCTCTCCGCCGGTCTGCTGCTCTCGGCAGGCATCATGTTCATGATGGGGACCATGCACTGGGCTACCTCCAGCATTGGCATCATGTTCGTGCTCCTGTTCCTGAACGGCTGGGCACAGGGCATGGGCTGGCCCCCCTGCGGCCGTACCATGGTGCACTGGTGGTCACAGAAGGAGCGGGGTGAGATCGTCTCGGTCTGGAACGTGGCCCACAACGTGGGCGGCGGCATGATAGGCCCCCTGTTCATCCTCGGCATGGGCTGGTTCAACGACTGGCGCAGCGCCTTCTATGTGCCTGCGGCGGCGGCGGCGGCCATCGCGGTGATCGCCTTCTTCGTGATGCGCGATACCCCGCAGTCGGTCGGTCTGCCTCCCATCGAGGAGTACAAGAACGACTACCCGAAGGATTACAACGAAAGCCACGAGCAGGAGTTCTCCGCCAAGGAGATCTTCATGAAGTACGTGCTGCACAACAAGCTGCTCTGGTACATCGCCATCGCCAACGCCTTCGTCTACCTCATCCGTTACGGCGTGCTGGACTGGGCGCCCACCTATCTGAAAGAGGCCAAGGACTTCAGCGTGGATCACTCCTCCTGGGCCTACTTCCTCTATGAGTGGGCGGGGATCCCGGGCACCCTGCTGTGCGGCTGGATCTCCGACAAGATGTTCAAGGGCCGCCGTGCCCCCGCAGGCATCCTGTTCATGGTGCTGGTGACCCTCTCCGTGCTGGTCTACTGGTTCAACCCGGCGGGCAACCCGACCATCGACATGATTGCCCTGGTCGCCATCGGCTTCCTCATCTATGGCCCCGTCATGCTGATCGGCCTCTACGCCCTGGAGCTGGCGCCCAAGAAGGCGGCCGGTACCGCGGCGGGCTTCACCGGCCTGTTCGGTTATCTGGGTGGCGCGGTCGCGGCCAACGCCATGCTGGGCTATACCGTTGACCACTTCGGCTGGGACGGCGGCTTCATGGTGCTCACCGTCTCTTGCGTGCTCTCCATCATCCTGCTGGCCATGACCCTCAAGCACGAGAACGAGTCGATTGCCGCCAAGGCGGCTGCCCATAAGGCATAAAACGTGATCCTGCCCTTATCGATTGGAAAAGGGATCAGGTACACTGCCAAAGGCCCCGCACCTGCCGGGGCCTTTTTTCGTCTCATCTGCGGAGTGCAAGCGTGAAGCAAACCCAACGACATCTGGAGATCCTGGACGTCCTGACCCGGCAGGGTTTCGTCTCGACCGACGATCTGGTGACCCATTTTGACGTCAGCCCCCAGACCATTCGCCGGGATCTCAATGATCTCGCCGAACAGAACAAGATCCGGCGCCATCACGGCGGGGCCTCACTGCATTCGAGCACCGTCAACACCGCCTACAGTGCCCGCAAGGTGATGCAGCTCAAGGAGAAGGAGCGCATCGCCCGGGAAGTGGCCGCCAACATCCCCGACGGCTCGTCGCTCTTTATCGACATCGGCACCACCACCGAGGCCATCGCCCGGGCCCTGCTCGACCACCGGGAGCTGCGCGTGGTCACCAACAACCTGAACGTCGCCAGCATCCTGACCGCCAAGGATGACTTCACCGTCATCATCGCCGGCGGCGAAATTCGCAACCGGGATGGCGGCATTGTCGGGGAGGCGACCCGCGACTTCATCGGCCAGTTTCGCATGGACTACGGCGTCATCGGCATCTCGGGCATCGACAGCGACGGCTCCCTGCTCGATTTCGACTATCACGAGGTGAAGATCGCCCAGGCCATCATCGCCCACTCCCGCCAGGTGTTCCTGGCCGCCGACCACACCAAGTTTGGCCGCAACGCCATGGTCAACCTCGGCAATCTCAACCAGATCCACGCCCTGTTCACGGATCAGGAGCCGCCGGAGAAGCTGATGCGACTGATGTCCCAGCATCAGATCGCCTGCCATATCTGCTGAGCTTCCCCGCACAGGCATCAGGCCGCCTCGGGGCGGCCGCTTTTTTTTCTGCCCCCTCCCGGCCTGCGGCGTCTCCCTTGCGGCGCCAAAGAGGCCAGTTCCTGGCGCTGACACACCTTCTTTGACCCCTGATGTTGCCCCCGCACTCTGGCGCCAGGTTTGCACCGACGCTAGGCGCCTGCGAGGAATTCACGCCATCGCCTTCATCACCTTGCTTCATGGGTGCCCCCATCCGGGACTCTTTGTTCTCTTCCCTGCCCGAAATGGCTGTTTCCGACATGCCGTAGCCTTGCCTGGCCGTCACCGACTGGCAGCATTTTTAGCATTGTGAAAACAATCGCGATCACATTTCTCTCACGAAATGTTCGTTTATTGGTTTTTCATGTTCTAATATGAGCGAAATCAAACATTGCTGTCATGGCAAACACAAAATAAGAAAGTAGGTGAACATGAGCGAACATTATGATCTGGTCGTCGTCGGCGGCGGCATCAACGGGGTCGGCATCGCGGCAGATGCGGCGGGGCGGGGGCTGAAGGTGGCGCTGTTCGAGGCGAGCGATCTCGCCTCTGCCACCTCGTCCAACTCCAGCAAGCTGATCCACGGCGGCCTGCGCTATCTCGAACATTACGAATTCCGGCTGGTGAAAGAGGCGCTGGCGGAGCGGGAGGTCCTGCTCGGCATGGCTCCCCACATCGCCCGTCCCATGCGTTTTCGTCTGCCTCATCGCCCGCACCTGCGTCCGGCCTGGATGATCCGAGCCGGTCTCTTTCTTTATGACAACCTGGCCAAGCGGGACAAGCTCAAGGGGAGTTGCGGCCTGCGCTTCCTGCCGCAGGACGGTCTCAAGAGCGGTATCAACAAGGGCTTTGAATACTCGGACGCCTGGGTCGACGACGCCCGGCTGGTGGTGCTCAATGCCATGCTGGCGCGGGACAAGGGCGCTGATGTGCAGACCCGTACCCGCTGCGTCAAGGCGGTGCGCGGATCCAAGCACTGGACCCTGACGCTGGAGCGGGAAGGGGGCGAGCAGTTCACCGTCAGCTGCCGTGGTCTGGTCAATGCGGCGGGCCCCTGGGTCAAGACCTTCTATGACGAGAGCCTGAGCGAGAAATCCCCCCGCGGCATTCGTCTCATCAAGGGGAGTCACATGATAGTGCCGCGCATCCATGAGCGCGAAGAGGCCTACATCCTGCAAAACGAGGACAACCGCATCGTCTTCGTCATCCCCTACCAGCAGGACTATTCCCTCATCGGCACCACGGACGTGGAGCACAAGGGCAGCCCGCGGGAAGCCAAGATCAGCGATGCCGAGATCAACTACCTGTGCAAGGTGGTCAATGCCCACTTCACCAGGCAGATAAGCCCGGCAGATGTGGTGTGGACCTATGCCGGGGTGCGCCCCCTGTGTGACGACGAGTCCGATTCACCCCAGGCGGTGACCCGGGACTACACGCTCGAGCTCAGTGGTGAATCCGACGGCGCGCCGCTCTTGTCGGTGTTTGGCGGCAAGCTCACCACCTACCGCAAGCTGGCCCAGGCCGCCTGCAACAAGCTCAAGCCCTGGTTCAGCCAGATGGGAGAGGACTGGACCGCCTCCTGCCGGCTGCCCGGTGGCGAGTTCGACTGCTCGGTGCGTGAACTGGCGCGTGCCTTTGCGCTGGAATTCGACTGGCTCGACGATCGCAGCGCCCTGCGCATCGCCGAAGCCTATGGCGCTCATGCCCGCCTCTGGCTGAAGGAGGAGCGCGGCCAGCACTTTGGCGCCGGGCTGTATGAATCCGAAGTGCGCTATCTCATCGCGCGCGAATGGGCCCACTCCCTGGAGGACATCCTGTGGCGCCGCAGCAAGCTGGGGCTGCGCCTGTCGGAATCCGAACAGCAGCAGCTCGGTGCCTGGCTGCTCGAGCACCACCACGCCCTGCCCGAAGCCTGCTGATGACCCATGGCGGGCGGCCTTTGCCGCCCGCCGTCAAACTGCAATAAACCCCTGCTATAACAATTACCTGCATCCTACACACCATAACAACGAGACCTCTTGATGAAGCAACCTCACCGTACCCTGATAGCCCTTGGCCTCGGGGCCGCCCTGGCGCTGCCCGCACTGGCGGCCGACGAAGGCAAAATCGTGATCGCCCACCGGGGTGCCTCCGGTTACCTGCCGGAACACACCCTGGAATCCAAGGCCCTGGCCTATGGCATGGGCGCCGACTATCTGGAGCAGGACCTGGTGATGACCAAGGATGACCAGCTGGTGGTGATGCACGATCACTTCCTTGATGGCATCACGGACGTGGCCGAGCGCTTCCCCGGCCGGGCCCGCCCGGACGGACGCTACTATGTGGTGGATTTCACCCTGGACGAGGTGCGCTCCCTGCGCATGACCGAGCCGTTCCAGCTGGTGGACGGCAAGCAGGTGCCGGTCTATCCGGCCCGTTTCCCGCTGTGGAAGTCGAGCTTCAGGATCCATACCTTCCAGGAAGAGATCGAGATGATCCAGGGGCTCAACAAGAGCACCGGCAAGCACATCGGCATCTACCCGGAAATCAAGGCTCCCTGGCTGTTCCGCCACGAGGGCAAGGACATCTCCAGGGCGGTGCTGAACGTGCTCAAGGAGTACGGCTACACCAGCAAGAGCGACAAGGTCTATCTGCAGTGCTTCGATGCCAACGAGCTCAAGCGCATCAACGGCGAGCTGATGCCCGCCATGGGCATGGATCTCAAGCTGGTGCAGCTGATGGCCGAGACCGACTGGAACGAGACCATGGTCTACGACGCCAAGGGCAAGGCGACCCCCTATGACTACGACTGGATGTTCAAGCCGGGGGCCATGAAGACCATCGCCACCTATGCCGAGGGAATCGGTCCCTGGAAACCCATGGTGGTGACCGAGCCGGGCACTCCTGGCAAGCCGGTCTTCACCGGCATGGTGAAAGAGGCCCACGCGGCCGGTCTCAAGGTGCATCCTTATACCTTCCGTCAGGATGAGGGGCAGATCCCGGCCTATGCGAAAGACTTCACCGACCTGCTCAACATCTTCCTCTACCAAGCCGATGTGGATGGGGTATTCAGCGACTTCCCCGACAAGGCGGTCGAGGCTATCAAGGCTCACGGCAAATAATAAAAGAAGAGCAACACGGGAATGCAAGCGGGGCCAGGTGCCCCGCTTTTTTGTGCCCGGTGTCGTCGCCGGGATAAGGGGCCATGAGAGGGGGCAGAGAGATGATATTGAAATGGATGGGTGTAATGTAATGTTTACAATTTGAGGCTGATTTGGCCTCGCGAGTCGCTACTTTTGAGTTGTCTCACTCTGCATTCTTGGTCATTTATCCATCTGTCAGCGTGCAAAGACGCTAGTTTCACTTGATTGTTTGTTTTTCCTTGGTAAGGTGGGGGCGGTTGCGTAACAAAGCGCTGACTTGTGTAAACAAAAATGAACGGTCAGCGCCCTTGGCTTGAAACAGTAGAGAGAATGAGAAGATGCAAAGAGATCCCCTGAACAACATCCATATCCAGTCCGAACAAGTGATGATCACGCCTGCCCAGCTCAAGGAGAAACTGCCCATCTCCGATCGCGCGCTGGCATTCGTGCAAGGGGCCCGCAATACCATCGCCGACATCATCCACCGTCGCGATCACCGCTTGCTGGTGATCTGTGGTCCCTGCTCCATCCACGACATGGACGCTGCCAAAGAGTACGCAACCAGACTCAAAGCGCTGCATGACGCCTATCAGGACTCTCTCTACATTGTCATGCGGGTCTACTTTGAGAAGCCACGCACCACGGTCGGCTGGAAGGGCTTTATCAACGATCCGAACCTGGACGGCACCTTTGACGTGGAGCTGGGTCTGCACCGCGCCCGCGAGCTGCTCTGCTGGCTGGCCGAGCTGGAGCTGCCGCTGGCGACCGAGGCGCTCGACCCCATCAGCCCGCAATACCTGGCTGAGCTCTTCTCCTGGTCGGCCATCGGTGCCCGCACCACCGAATCCCAGACCCACAGGGAGATGGCGTCCGGCCTCTCCATGCCGGTCGGCTTCAAGAACGGCACCGACGGCAACCTGGGCACCGCCATCAATGCGCTGCAGGCCGCTTCCAGCCCCCACGCCTTCATGGGGATCAACCAGCAGGGTCAGGTCGCGCTGCTGCAGACCCAGGGCAACCCGGATGGCCATGTGATCCTGCGCGGCGGCAAGCACCCGAACTACGACTCGGTCAATGTATCGCTGGCGGAAGATGCGCTGGAGAAGGCGGGCCTGCTGCCCGGTCTGGTGGTGGATTGCAGCCATGGCAACTCCAGCAAGGATCACCGGCTGCAGCCCAAGGTGGCCGACAACGTCATTCACCAGATCCAGGAGGGCAACCGCTCCATCATCGGGGTGATGCTCGAATCCAACCTGTTCGAAGGCAACCAGTCCAGCGAGCAGCCCAAGTGCGAGATGCGCTACGGCGTCTCCATCACCGATGCCTGCATCGACTGGGAGACCACGGATGCGCTGCTGGCCCGCTGCCACAGCCAGCTGGCGGCACCACTTTTGGCCAGAACATCGGCATAAGCCGTGGTATCTTGTTGTAACTGATTGAACCATCGAGGTATCACTGCCCACGCAGTGATACCTTGTTGCCTCTTGAATGACAGGGCGTCGCTGCGGGCGGCGCCAGCAGGGACTGGACATGGCGGAAGAGTTGAATGCCCTCAGGGACAAGATAGATGCGGTGGACAAGCAGCTGATTGATCTGCTGGCTGCCCGTCTCGCCCTGGTGGGGGAAGTGGGGGAAGTGAAGAGTCGGCACGGCCTGCCCATCTATGCACCGGATCGGGAGGCGAGCATGCTGGCCCGCCGCCGCGCCGAGGCCGAGGCACTGGGGGTGCCGGGGGACCTTATCGAGGATGTGTTGCGCCGGGTGATGCGCGAGTCCTATATTCTGGAGTCCGCCAGCGACAAGGAGCACCACTTCAAGTGCATGAAGCCTGAGCTCGGCAAGGTGGTGATCATCGGTGGCCAGGGGCAGCTTGGCCGCCTGTTCGGCAACCTGTTCAGCCTCTCGGGCTACCGGGTCGAAACCCTGGGTCAGGCCGATTGGCCGCGCGCCGACGAGATCCTGCACGGCGCCGGACTGGTGATGGTGGCGGTGCCCATCGACGTCACCTGCCAGGTGATCGACCGGCTCGGCAACCTGCCTGAGAACTGCCTGCTGGTGGACGTGACCAGCGTCAAGAGTGAACCGCTTGCCCATATGCTGGCGGTACACCAGGGGCCGGTGCTGGGGCTGCACCCCATGTTCGGGCCGGACGTGGCGAGCCTCGCCAAGCAGGTGATCGTCTGCTGTCAGGGGCGCGAACCCGCCGCCAGCCAGTGGCTGCTGGAGCAGATGACCATCTGGGGGGCGCGTTTGCAGCAGGTGGAGGCCAAGGCCCACGACGAGGCAATGACCTTCATTCAGGCGCTGCGCCACTTTGCCACCTTTGCCTACGGCTGGCATCTCTCCCGGGAGCAGGCCAACATCGACCGCCTGCTTGCCTTAAGCTCTCCTATCTACCGGCTGGAGCTGGCCATGGTGGGACGGCTGTTCGCCCAGGATCCCCATCTCTACGCCGACATCATATTGTCGTCGCCCCAGAACCTCGCGATGATCCGCCGCTACTACCAGAACTTCGGCGAGGCGCTGGGCCTGCTGGAGCGGGGCGACAGGGAGGGCTTCATCGAGGCCTTCAGCCAGGTCTCCGGCTTCTTCGGCGAGCGGGCGGAGGAGTTCCTGCGCGAGAGCCGCACCCTGCTGGCGCAGGCCAACGACCGTCGCCATCACGGCTGATGCACAAAGACATCCATATAAAAGGGGCCTGATGGCCCCTTTTTCATGTTGTTTGTGCTGCACCGATAACCAGGGTAGATGAAAACACAGGTCTGGGCGTGAAATCGCCCTGTTTCATTCGGCAGGCGGTTGACGCAAGTCGGCGTTATGCCAGCCCAGCGGCAGGGTCAGCAGCTGATCGATCAGCTCCCGGCGGTCGGATTTCTCCAGATAGGCGAGGTAGAGCGGGCGGCTCAGGGATTGGCCCCCTTCCACCAGATGAAGCTGCCCCTGCTCCAGGAAGGGGCTCACCATGCGCCTTGGCAGGTAGGCGGCGCCGCCGTTGGCCAGTACGAATTGCAGGGCCATGCTGGCGGAGCTTGAATGCAGAACTGGGGTCTTCTGCAGGCTCTGCAATCGGCTCGATGGCGGTTCGAAGCTGGTGCCCCAGTCGAGATGAATGTGGGGCATCTGCATCAGGCTGTCGGCGTTTGCGGCCGGCTCCCGGCTCACCAGTTCGAACACCAGCTCGCCGATGGGGTGCAGGGCAATCTCGTCGATTTTGGTCGGCTCGGAGAGCAGGGCCAGATCGAGGGAGCGCTCCAGCAACTGGCGACAGAGGTGCTCGCGGGAGGCGGTTTCGAGGCGCACCGCGAGGCCGGGGGCCAGGGCATAGACATGGTTGAGCCAGTCGTTGAAGTCGAGCTCCCAGAAGACGGCGGGGGCGCCGATGGCAAGCTGCTGGCTGAAACCGGGGGAGAGGGCCACGTCCTGCTTGGCGCGCCCCAAAGTATGCAGAATGGCGTCTGCGTAGGGCAGCAGACGCTCACCGGAGGCAGTCAGGCGGATGTTGTTGCGATGACGGGCAAACAGGCTGACCCCGAGTTGCTGCTCGAGCTGGCGGATCCGGAAGCTCACCGCCGACTGGGTCAGGTAGAGATTTTCAGCCGCCCGGCCAAAGTGCCGGGTCTTGCTGACCTCGATGAAGGTCCGAAGCAGCTCGGTATCCATTAATCGAGGGACTCGTCGCTGCCGCCACCGCCGCCTTCAAAGCTGCCACCCGCATCTTCATTGGCGCCGCCAGCGACGGTGCACAGACGGTGCACGCGCTTGGGACCAATCACCTTCAGGTATTTGAACCACACCTTGGCGTGGGGGTTGTTGCCGGCTGCGCCGGATTTGACCTGTTCGATAAAGGCACTTTCTACGTCATCGCGCGGGGCCAGGTTGCCCTGATAGAGCGCCAGCATCACGGTGCCATATTTTTCCAGACTGTCCGCTTCGGCCACGGTGAATTCGCCACTGCGACGCAGGCCACGGGGAAAATGTTTGAAGTCGTTGAAACGCTTGTCTGATTCGAAGCTCATAGTGCTCTTGTTCTGGTTAGTTTGACCTTTGCGGGCAAGTATCATCAGGCCGTCGCAGAGTGCAAAATCAATTTTCTTACTATGTTAATAAATATCTTTTATCGAACAGGGTTTGTCGCATCTCGAGGGGGCATTTTGCGGCGCGCTGCACAAAAAAGCCTGAAAAATAGTGGAGTTATGTCAGATTTTGTACAGGAAAAACCGCTCAAAAACGGGTTTGGAAGCTAAAAATAAGGCGCCGTATGGCGCCTTTTTGTCATCATGACTGAGCTGAACCCGAGTGCGCGGCACTCACTCAATCATGGCTGGCTGTGCCAGGTTGTCGGCACGCCACAGACGATAGCGCACCTCGTACTCCTGGGGCACATAGATGACGAAGGGCAGCTTGGAGTTGTAGTTCACGAAGAAGCCCTGACCGTAGATCTGGACGAAACTCTCCTTCTTCTGGCCGTCTGGGCAGGCCATCAGGGTGCTGACGGGGCCGGTGACCTGGCCCAGGGTCAGGTAGTTGTAACCCCAGCCCTTGACGCTGTGCTGTTCCAGATTGCCCGCGAAGCGGGGCAGGTTGCAGTCGACCAGCATCTTCTTGCCGACTTGCAGCTCGACCATCATGTCGGCTTCGTTCTCGACTTCCGGCAGACGGATCACGACACGTTCCTGGTTCACTTCGGCGGCGGGGAACATGCTGATATCAAATTTTTTCGGTTCGGCGGCGAAGGCATGGCCACCCAATAACAAGGCGCCCAGCAGGCTAAAACGCAACACGGTTTTCATCTGTACCTCTTGGGATTGGTTCAACGCCGCTAGACTAACCGCTCTGCCGGTTTCATGCCAGCGCTGCGGCGTGCAAAACCGCCCTGAACAGGCATCACATGACGCAATTTGATGCTTTTTTGACGGCCAGGGTCACCTTGGCGCTTCTTGCCTAGTGTCAAACAGGGGGCCGGGTGGCCCCCATGGCCAGGCTGTCACCTCACCAGCAGAACCTGTTTCGCCCAAGAGCGGGGGGCGCGCTGGGCGACGGAGCCGCTGGTGATGTCCAGGTAAGCGACGCCCTGAAGGGCTGGCACCGGGGTGGAAGACCAGAGATAGACATAGCCGTCGTTCACCTCCTTGCCATCCCCGGCCATGGCGCGGGGGAAGATGGTTTCGTTCAATGCCGGTTTGTAACAGGCGGACTCCAGAATGCTGGCGAGCTCCTTGATGGTGGGCAGGCGCCAGTCGTGATGACCACCAAAGCCATACAGGGCATGGCTCGGTTCGGTACGGATCCGTTCCGCCGTCTGCAGTGCCTGTTGCCAGTAGAGGCGGGTGGGTTCCCCCTCGCAGCTCTGGTTGCGCCAGGTCTGGCCGAGCTGGCAGCGCATCCAGGTCAGACCGGTGCCCCTGTCGGTGACGGTGCCGTTGCCGTGATCCTGGAAACGGGCGGTGGGACTGGTACGGGGCAGGGCGTCGTCGCAGATGGCGATGGCCAGTGCCAGGGGGCTGCACAGGGTGAGCAGCAGGGTCAGAAGATACTTGTTCATCGGGTTACCTCGGCCACCAGGCGCAGTTGCAGACCGTTGGCGTCATTGCTGTTTTGAACTGGGGTGGGATAGTCGGCACCGGCGTCCTCGCCGAGGAAGATGTGGGCGATGGCGCTCAGAGGCGCGCTCTCCAGCCGGCGGGACGGGGTCAGGGTCTGGCTCCAGTAATAGCCATCGAAGCCATTGAGTCCGGTACCGACATCGGGGAAGTAGCGCACATCCAGGGTGACGAGCTGGCCATCCTGGCGGGCGAGGGAGCCGTAGTGCTGCAAACTCATCAGCTCACGGGCGTGGGGCAGGCGCCAGTGGGTGATGCCGCAGAGTCGTTGTCCATTGAGCCATTGGCGATACTGCTCGGTGGAGCAGATAGCCTCCCCCTCGGGGCAGGCGTAATCCCGCTCCTCCTGGGTCGGGTGATATTCGTCGAACTCCCAGGCGAAGGTGCGGTGCAGATCCCGCGGACTGTCCGGATCATCGAGCTTCTTCTCCCAGACGAGGCCGGTATTGAGATCCTCCACGCACTCCCACTCGTCGGCATTGTCCGCCAGGGGTTGCCCCTTGCCGTCCAGCTTGCGATAGCGCAGGGGCGCCTGGCCCAGGCTCGCCTCCTGGCCCGGGTGATCCGCAGGCTCCTGGGTCAGCAGGTAATCCACCCCGTCCGTGTAGGTGGTGACGCCGCTGGCGGTCACCAACGCCCTAGGTTGCTGCTGCATCAGCACGGCGGCGAGTCTGGCCTGCTGGCTCAGTAGCTCGGGGCTGGCGGCAAAGTGCCGGGCGAGCTCGGGCAGCAGGGTGACAAGGCCTTGCCAGATCTGCTGGCGGCGTTCGCTGGCGGCCAAGGCGGGCAGGGTGGCCTCGTCATCGAAGGCGGTGAGGGCCAGCTCGGCGAGGGCGCGGTTGAAGTCGCCCAGCTGCGCCAGGGCCGCCAGATCTGGGCCGGGGTGAAGGGGGGCCAGGGCGAGCAGCACGTCCGTCAGGGCCTGAGCCGGTGGCAGCCCGTCCGAGATACGCGTTTGCAGCAGGGTGCTGAGGGGGCTGGGGGTGAGGTGCTGGTTGTCCTGGCGCGCCGCCGGGTGGGCCAGGGGCAGGGCGGCGGGATCCGCCGGAATGAACAGCAGGGGAGTGGTGAGCAGATCAGGGTGGTGCCGGGTCAGAGTGTGGGCACCGGCCTCGCCGCTGACGGCGGGCTCATTGGCTTCGCAGCCGTCGTTCTGGTTCAGGTTGATGCACAGGGTGCCCGCAGCGGGCAGGCTGACCGTCAGGCGGTAGTCCGGCGCGGTCAGGGGAGCCTCGTCCGAACCGCCGCCACAGGCGCTGAGCAGGGGGGCCAGCAGGCAGACGATCGGGGTCATTCTCATGGTCATGGTGTGTCCTTGGAGGGGCCTTGGCCCCTCTCTTCTTTATATAGGGAGAGTCAGAGGCGACGCAGACGGCGCCACAGGGCCAGCGGCAGCAGCCAGAGCAGGGGGAAGGTCCCCCCGCCACTGCTGTCCGAGGTATCGAAGCGGATGATGCCGTCATCCGGCACGGGCACGGTGTTGCCGCACTGGGCGCCGGTACGCTGGCTGATGCTCCACCCGTTCAGGAGACCCTGATTGCCCGGTTTGCTGTCCACCACCTCCAGGGTCCAGCGACCGGCCAGGGGTTCTCCTTCGAAGGCGCTGAAGGGTTGCAGGGACTGCAACTCGGTGGGGAAGACCCCTTTCAGGCTCGGCAGGGGGCTGTAACCCTTGTCCCAGATCTGGACCCGGGTGCCGGCGGGGGAGCTGAGCCAGATCTCCAGCTCATCCAGTGCCTCGTGCTGCAGATCCAGGCTCAGTTGCAGCCTGTCGCTCACACGGGCATCGCTCTTCTCCAGCAGCAGGCTGGTTTCGCTCAGGCCGCGCACCTCCTCGCTCTGGGCATCGTTCAGTCGCTGCGACCGACCACTGGCCCGGCTGATGACGGGGGTGCCGATGGGCAGGGTCAGGGATTGCTGCCACTGGCGCTCGGTGGGGCTGGTACCGTTCATGGCGAGATTCACCGAGAGGCTCGCCTCGTCGCCGCAGGCGAGCGGGCTCTGGGCCAGCAGGCGCAGGGTGGTGATCATGCTGGCACCGGCGGCCAGGGTTGCTGGTTGCCAGCTGTCAGGATCGGCCTGCAACCCGGTTGGCAGGGTGAGGGCCAGCTCGTTTAGGGTCACTTCCCCTTTGCCCGGGTTGCTGAAGGTCAGCTGCACCGACTGGCGCTGCCCCAGCGGGATGGCGCTCCCCTCGGCGAGGGCGATATTGACGGGAGCTTGCAGCAGCCCGTGCTGGCGAAATGCCTGCTCCAGCAGACGGGCATAGGCTCGCGTCGGGTAGAGACGGGCGGCGGTATCCACGGTGATCCGGGCCAGTTGCGGCATGCGAATGGCCGGCCCCAGGCCGAAGTGGGATTCGATGATGACGCGATCAAACTCGTCCCTGGCCGCCTCGCCGTGCTCGGCCACCGCCGTCAGCAGGGCCTGGAACAGCGGGGTGCCCCAGAGCTGATCCCCGTTGCTGCCGTTGATGGTGCGGTGGGCGGGGTAGCGGTAGTCCGGATGGTAGCGGGCGCGCAGATCGTCGAGCTGGCGCGGGGTTCGGTCGGTGAAGCGGGCATCCCAGTTGAACACCATGGCGGGTTCGAACTGGCGACCGGCTTCGCTGCGCTGACGATGACTGGCGGCCAGGTAGTCGCCAAAGCCCTCGCCGATGGCTCCCCAGTCACCCTCTTCCCCGAGATCCGGCAGGATGTGGTGCTGCACCCCGTGGCCGAACTCGTGCCAGATGACCATGGGATCCTCGGCATCGGGTACGCCGCTGCGACCCAGCTCCAGCCTGCGTTCGAACGGATCGTAGAGGGAGTTGTCCTGATAACCCGCGTCCGTGTCGATGTCGAGCGCCCCGGGGATGAGATCGGTGAAGCCGAGCGCCTTGAGGTGGCGCTGGGCGAGATCCAGATGGTAGTAGGCGTTGATGTCCGCAAAGCCGCGATCGTCCCGGGTCAGGCGAAAACCCTGCACGTCACTGCTGCTGTAGGGGGCCGATTCGGGGGCCGTGACATCCACCACCCTGGCATGGGGGCCGCTCAGGCGATACTGCCCGGCCTGCAGGCTCACCGGCAGGGGAACTGGATCCTGGTAGGCGGCCTGTGCCAGCACCAGCTCATCGTGCCAGACCAGGCTGGCGTCCTGCAGGCGGGTGCGGGGATCGGGGTCGAACACCCGTGCCTGAACCTGCTGATCGCCTGCGTCGGCGACATGCAGAGGGCGGGTAGTTGCCTGATCCCCGAGACGGCCAAGCTCCTGCTCCCCGTCGCAACGGGCAAACAGCTGCACCTGGCTGGCCTTGGCATTGCCTGCCTTGTGCTCGCGCACCCGCTGGCGCAGGGCAGGCACCAGGGTATCGCCGTCTCGCCAGTACCAGGCTTCGACCGGCCCCAGCGTCTCTATCTGGTTGCCGTCGGTGCGCAGGGTGGCGAGCAGGGGATCCAGGGTGCCGCTGGCATCGCAGCCGGGCGCTGTGCTCTGCAAGGGGCGCAGGTTGTGATAGAGGCGCCAGGGGCGGCCGTCCCCGTCGACACTGACGGCGGCCTGGGTGGCGGCCACCGGCAGGCCGTTCACCAGCTGGCGAAAGCTGTAATGGTGGCCGAGCAGGCTGGCCCTGTCGTAATCGGGGGCGAGGAGCACACCGAGGCGCTGCTCGAGCCAGCGCTTCGGCGTCGTGGTCAGGGGTGGTTCATCGACAAACTGCAGATCGGCCGCCAGCAGCGGCGATGAGATCAGGGTTGCCGCCAGCCAGAGGGCCAGGGAAGAGGGTTTCATGGTTCACTCCAGAAAAAGAGGACAAGGGGTCAGTGGTTGACGCCCGCCAGGGTGAGCAGGAAGGCAAACTCCTGCGCCGCACGCAGCGCCGCCGTTTTGGGGGCGCCCAGGTGGCCGCCGTCGAGTTCGGTGCGCAGCAGATAGGGGCCTGTTCCCGTGCTACGGGATCGCAGGCGGGCTATCCACTTGAGGGGTTCCCAGTAGGGCACCTGACTGTCGTGCAGGCCGCCCGTCACATAGACGGGGGGATAAGGGGCCTTGTGCAGGTTGTCGTAGGGGCTCAGGCGGCGCATCGCGGCATAGTCACCCGGGATGGCCGGATTGCCCCACTCGGCGTACTCCTGCCGGGTGAGGGGCAGCTCGGGATCCTGCATGGTGCCCAGCAGGTCGACGAAGGGAACTTGCAGCACGGCTCCGGCGAAACGGGTGGGCGCCTGGTTGAGTGCCGCTGCCACCAGCAGGCCGCCGGCGCTGCCGCCCATGGCAAACAGCCGGGCGGGATCGATGGCGGGATCCCGTGCCAGGGCATCGGCCACGGCGAGAAAATCATCCACGCTGTGCTGTTTGTCCCGGCCACGACCCTCCCGGTACCAGGATTCGCCGAGCAGACCGCCCCCGCGCACATGGGCGATGGCGTAGACGAAGCCACGATCCAGCAGGCTCAGCACCCGGGGCTGGTAGTAGGGGCGCATGGGGGTGCCGTAGGCCCCATAGCCGTAGAGCAGCAGTACCCTGGGGTGGGTAATGCCCTTGCGCCAGACCAGGGAGACAGGCACCTTGACCCCGTCCTTGCCCGCGATCCAGCGTCGCTCGCTCTGATAGGGAGAAGTGTCCCTGCTCTCGGGTGTCCCCTCCCAGGCGCCGGAGGCGAGATCCAGCCAGCGCTGGTGAGGTGGTTCGGCCATCCCCTGGCGGCGAATGAGCACCTTGTCGCTGGCCGGTTCCTGGCTGCCCTGGATCCAGGCCGTGCCTGCGCCATCGGTGAGCGGCAGGCTGTGGGTCAACGCACCCTTGGCGTCCAGCACATCGAGCCAGTCATCCCCTTCCTTGCGGTATTGCAGCACGGTGTGCCGGGCAAAGAGGCGCCACTTCTCGAGTTCCCGGCCCTCGCCGGACCAGAGCCGTTGCCACTCTCCCTTCGCCACCAGGCTCAAGTCGGCCACCTGATAGAGGCCGAGGGCGCCGTCCCGGTTGCTCTTGAGCAGCACCCTGTCCCCCAGGGTATCCAGGTAGTATTCGAGGCCGCGCTCGCGCCCCTTGAGCAGGTCGGCCCGACCCGCGTCCAGCAGGTATTGCTCCGAGCTGTCGTGGTTGTTGCTTTGCAGCACCAGGTGGCGGCGATCCGTGGTGCGATAGAGGCCGAGCAGCCAGGCGGGATCGCGCTCCTCATACACCAGGGTCTCCTTGCCATCCTGCCAGGCCAGCAGTTGCCAGGGGCGCAGGGTCTGGCGCTCGTTGGCGAGGGTGTAGAGGGTCTTGCCATCCAGACTCCAGAGCAGATCGCCGGCGCGGTGAGGCAAAGAGGCCAGTGTCTCGCCACTCGCCAGATCCAGCAGGGTGATGCGGTAGTCCCGATCTCCCCTGCGGTCTTCGGCCAGGGCAAGCAGGTGCCCGTCCGGGTGCAGGGCCCAGGCGGCGAGCTCGTAATACCCCTCGGCAGGTTGGCGGGGAGCCAGCCGCTTTCGGGGAGCGTCATTGGAGTCGCTGCGTTGCCACAGGCTGCCGTCCGCCTCCATGCGCCACTGGCTGCCAGCTTGGCTCAGCCAGTCGTCCGGCACGGGTTCGCCCCGCTCCCGGCCCTGCCACTCCATCTGCAGGCGCTGCACCAGTGGCGCCTGGCCGGCGAGCTGCTGCTCGGTCCAGCGGTTCTGCTCGCGCAGCAGCGCCAGGAGGGCGGGATCCTGGCGGCTGTCGTCACGCCAGCCACCATAGGGATCGAGACGGGCTATCTCCCCCTTCATCAGTTGCGGGCGCTCGGGGATGAGGGGCGCGGCCTCCAGGGTTGCCTCAGGCAGGGGGGAGGCGGGGGCCGGCGTGGCCAGCAGGCTGGCCAGGATCAATAGGCTGTGCATCAGATCCCCACGAAGGTGTAGCGCAGGCTGGCACTCAGGGTGCGGCCGCTCTGGGTGAAGAGGGAAGCATCGGTCCCGGCTTCCAGCCCGGCTACATCCTGATAGCGGGTGTAGCGGGTGTCGAACAGGTTGTCGAGCTTGAGGTTGACCTTGAGGGCGTCGGTGACCAGCCAGTCGGCCGTCAGGGCGAAACTGAGCCAGCCGGCACTTTCGAGGCAGTCCCCCTGGCGGCCGGTCAGGCTGTTGCCGCAGGTGGGCACCCGGCTCATGGCGGCGGCATAGTCCGCCTGAATGCCCAGACTCCACTCATTGGCCTGATAGCTCAAACGGGTGTTGCCCTCGAGGGGCGTCAGGGTGCGCAGCGCTTCACCTTTGTTGTCCTCGCCATCGACCCAGCCGAGCTTGGTGGCGAGCTCCCACTCCTGGGTCAGCCAGTAGCTGGCGGCGAGTTCGGCCCCCCAGGTTTCGGCCTTGGCGACGTTGCGATATTGGCGCAGGATGACGCCATCGCTCAGGCGCAGCCCCACCTCGCGCCAGTCGATGAAGTTGTAGTAGCGGTTGTAGAAGAGCGCTGGCTTGATGCTCCAGTTGTCCCCCTCGCCACTCAGCCCCCACTCGATGCTGTGGCTGGTCTCCTCCTTGAGCCCGGTGTTGGCGATGATCTCGAAGGGTGGCAGAGCGAAGTAGTGGGGGATGTTGCCGTACACCTTGTCGTAGGAAGGCGCCCGGAACCCGTTGGCATAGCTGAGCCAGCTACGCCACTGGTCGTTGAAGCGGTAACTGGTGGCCAGGCTCGGGGAGAGGTGCCAGCTGTGGTTGCTGTCGTGGCTGCCGTCCAGCGGCGTGAGCCACTGGTGATCCATGCGCAGGGTGGGGGTGAACTGCCACTGACCCAGGCTGGCCACGTCGCCGAGCCAGACTCCGGCCCTGTCGGTACGGGCGCGGCTGAAGGGGGCGGACTGGCCGGGTTGGGGAATGCCGGCCTCCAGACTCAGCTTCTCCACCGGCCGCTCGTGGGTGGTGCGCTCGAGCTCGATGCCGTAACTGAGCTGATGGGCGAGAGGGCCGGTGGCGAGATCCCGGCGCACATCCAGCTCGGTACCGATCCTGTCTTCGGTGAAGGTGGCGAGTTCCCGTTCGCTGCGATAGCGCGGATAACCGCTCAGCAGATCGTTTTGCAGCAGGCTGCGCTTGTTGGCGGTGTTTTTCGAGTGATTGCCGTAGGCACTCCAGGTGAGACTGTCGGCCAGTATTGTGTCGAGGTTGCTCGCCTCCCAGGCCAGCTTGCCCCCCTGGGTGCGTTGGCTGCCCTGCTCGTGGTACTGGCGCACCTGCCACTTGCCATCGGGCTGGGGCACTTCGCGCGGCCCCTGATCCCGCTCGGCGTTGTCCTCGAAGTAGTCGAGTTCGAGGCGCAGCAGATGATGTTCGTTCAGCTGTATGCGAGAGCTGGTGGAGGCGCTGAGGCCATCCAGATCCGCCGGGATGCGGCTCTCGTCGTAGTTGGCGGTCTCATGTCCCTGCCAGCCGGAGAGGCGCAGCAGGTGTTCGGTATCCCGTATCCGGGCGGCGCCGGTGGCGCTCAGTTTCTGCTTGTCACTGCTGCCATCGTGCAGCACCTTGCTGCTGAGATAGGCATCCTGGCCCTGAAGGTAATCTTCCGGCTGCTTGGTGCTGATGACGATGGTGCCGCCGATGGCATCGGAGCCATGGAGGGAGGAACCGGCTCCCTTGGCCACCTCTATCTGTTTGACATCGTCGAGATCGAAGCTGAAGCGGCCCACCTTGTCGTTGAGGTCGTCGGCGCCAAAACCGTCGCTGACCCGCACCCCGTCCTTGATGATGAGCACCCGGTTGCCGCCCATGCCGCGGATGATGATGTTCTGGGGGCGACCGGCGGAGCCGGTCACCGAGACGCCGGGTTCGTTCTTGAACACATCGGTGAGCTCAGTGGCAACCTGGCGATCCAGATCCTCCTCCGTGATGACGGTGATGGAACCCGACACGTCGGAGAGCTTCTGCTCGATGCGCTGTCCCTTGACCACGATGGTTTCCCGCCCCTTGAGTTCGGGGGGCATGTCCGTTGTGTCGACCCCGGCGGGATCGCTGGTAGCCAGCGCCGTACCGGACAGCAGCATGGGCCAGTAGTGAAGAAGTCGAATTTTCATATTTGAGAATAATTATTATTTAAGCCTGAAGGGCGCGGATTATTGCAGAGGGAGTCAAGTAGATCAATAAATGACAATCATTATCATTTTGTTTTTATGATATTGATCGAATTGAGTTTTTTGAGAGATAAATCAGTAAGGTAGTGGCATACGTTTGCGAATGACGCCATGGGAAACAGGAGGACGGGCGTGGTGCGGGCAAGAAAAAGCCCGCCATAGGGGCGGGCTCAAGGAGGTAGGCTGGCGCTGATCAGGGGGCGCGATAGAAGCGATTGAGCTCGTTCATCACCTGGATCAGGGTGCCCATATCCGGGGTGCCGTGCTTGATGGGGCGATAGGTGTCGCGGTCCAGCAGCTCGAAGTCCCCCTGCTTGTTGAACTGGGTGATGGTGTTGCCCTGATAGATGGCGAAGTCATTCTGATCCCCCGCCAGCAGCCAGGTGCGTGTACTGGCTTCGAACAGGTTGCGCCCCGTGCTGTAGTCACGATAGGGGTTGCGTACACCCAGCATGTTCTTCATCAGGGTCGGTACCAGATCCAGGTGGCTGCTCGCCTGCGCCTGGGGCGCAGGTTCGGCACCAGGCCAGGCCAGCACCAGGGGGACCTGCACCTGATAGGTCGAGTAATTGCTGCCATAGCCCCAGCTGTTGCTCTGGGTCTCGTTGAACTCCTGACCGTGGTTGGAGGTGACCACGACGATGGTCTGATCATCAAGCCCCTGCAATTGCAGTTGGGTCAGCATCTGCTCCAGCAGTTGATCGGTATAGAAGACCGCGTTCTTGTAGCGGTTCTCCAGCTTCTGCAGGTTCTCGGGCCGATAGGCAGTGGCCGGGTTGAAGCGGGTCAACTCGGGCTGGAAGGGGCCCTTGATGCTGGCTGGCACCTGATAATCCCCCGGGCTAGAGAGATAGACCAGAGAGAACCAGGGTCTGTCCGCGGTGCGCGTGCCAAGCCACTGCTGCCAGTCGTCGATGAGTCTGCGGTCATCGGTCTGGCGGGAGACGAATACCTGCTTGCGCAGACCCGCAAGCAGACTTTGGCGATACTGCTTGGCATCTTCCAGTGCACCGAACAGGCCGAACTGGTAGTCCTGACGCAGCATCTCGTCGAACAGCACGGGGGGGCGCTTGTCGGCCCGGATGTCCCCGTAATAGTGGCCGGGCAGCCCGTAGAAGAGGCTGAACATCCCCATGGCTTCATCATTGCCACCACTCATGTGCTGGCGGAAATTGAAGTGGTTGTCCGCGTAGCGTTGCAGATTGGGCATGTTGATGTTGTTGAGCATGTCGGCTCGCAGGGAGTCGACCACCACCACCAGCAGGTTCTTGTGATCGCTGGGTGCGCTCACGCTGAGGGGGCGCAAGGGATAGAGCAGACGGTGCTCAGCGCTTCCCTGATCTTCGGCCTTCTTCTCATACTGCTCGAGGTCGAGCCAGCCATGCTTGGCCAGGAAGCTCCTGGCGGTCATGGGGTAGGAGAGGGGGAAGTTGGCCCGTTGCATGGTGATGGGTTGATACAGGGTCGCATCCGCCCAGCTGTTGACCAGATGGGTGAGGATGAAGCAGACCAGCAGGGCCAGCCCCACCTGATTGCCGTACTGGCGGCGTTTGCGCTTGTTGATCTTGCGCCACACATAGGCCGACAGCAGCAGTTGCAGCAGGAAGATGGCGGGCACCGCCACGAAGATGATGCTCCAGATAGAGCCCTCTTCGGTCTGCGCCTGATCCAGCAGCAGTTGCCACACCTGGCCATTCAAGTGGAACTTGAACAGCTGGAACACCTGGGTGTCGATAAGCAGCAGCACCAGCGCCAGGGTGGCGATGATGGATGAAATGAAACGCAGCGGCTTCTCCCTGGGCAGGATGAAGCTCAAGGGGAAGATGGTCAGCAGATAGGTGACGAAGCTCAGGAACGAGAAATGACCTATCCAGCTGATGACGAGATAGGTCACGCCGAGCGTGGTCGACGGCCAGCTGATGGCGCCCAGGTAACGGGTCGAGATCAGCATGGCCAGGATGATGTTGAAGAAGGAGAACCAATGCCCCCAGGTGATCAGGCGAGAGACATTATCGCGATAGGGGTTGCCGGTTTCGACCATAATGATCCATCTGCTTGAAAAACATCAAAGAATGCGAAGAAACTCAGTGCGCATCGTGGCGATGGCCCACCGAGGCGGTGAGTGCCTGGATGAACTTCTCGGTGATCGCCTGGCGCTGGGCCGGGGCCATGCCGTTGATGATGTTGGTGGTCAGGTTGCCAAGGACCATCAGACTGAGATCCACCGGTGCCTTGTGTTTCTCCAGGGCGGTGATCAGGTCGTTCATCAGGGCGTCAAACTGCTCGTTATTGTACTTTGATACGATGGGCATAATCTTGGGTTCACCTCGGTTCAAAGCGCCTTATAATACTTCACCCTTTCGGCTAACACTATGGCTTTGTGACATGAGTCTCGATATCGACAAGATCATTCTTCACTCCCTGCGGGCGGGCAACGATGGCCAGCCCCACGCCGATACCCGCAGCCAGACCCTGCCTGCCGACGAGGCGGTACAAGGGCTGATGGCAGAACTGCATCGCATCTATAACGGCAAGGGGGGGAAGGGCTTTGGCTTCTTCGCCGATCCCGAGGCCGCCGTCGCCGAGCTGGCGGAGGGGGAAGACGCCCCCAAGCAGCCTTCCCCCGCCTTTCGCATCGCCCTGGAGCAGCTGCTGGCGGAGCAGACCGAGTTCGTCCCCTTTTCCGTCAACCTGACCCAGATGCTGGTCAAGCAGCTGGTGGAGCATGCCCTGGACGAGCAGGGGGTGTTGCTGATTGCCAAGTACAACTATGTGGGGGTGGATTACCTGATGATCGCCCTGCTGGAAGGCAAGGAGAGCGTCACCGTGAGCGAGGCGCTGGAGCTGCGCCACATCCAGTACCTGGATATCGGCAAACTCAATCTGGTGGCCCGCATCGATCTCACCGAGTGGAAAACCCAGGGGGATTCGCGTCGTTATATCACCTTCAGCAAGGGCCGGGTCGGTCGCAAGCTGGGGGATTTCTTCATGGATCTGCTGGGGGCCCGGGAGGGCATGGATGCCAAGATCCAGAACAAGGGGTTGCTGCAGGCGGTGGACGATTACTGCGACAGCCGCCAACTCGAACCGGCCGAGCGCAATGACTACAAGAAGCAGGTCTTCAAATATTGCACCGAGCAGGCCAGCGCCGGCGAGGAGATCGAGATCAAGGAGCTGTCGGCGGAATTGCCCGGTGATGGGGATCTCGATTTTTACAGCTTCATCGGTCAGGAGTACGAGCTGGAGGAGCGCTTCCCGGCGGACCGTTCCACCCTGCGGGGCTTGACCAAGTTTGTGGGCTCCGGTGGCGGACTGACCCTGAGCTTCGAGCAGAAGTTGCTCAACAGCCGGGTTTTTTACGATCCCCAGACCGACACCCTGACCATCAGGGGAGTCCCGCCCAATCTCAAGGATCAATTGCTGCGCCAGTCGTAATGTGATCCAGCCGTCATTTCTTGCAAAAAGGCACCGGAGTCCGCTCCGGTGCCTTTTTATTTAAGGGGGTGATGTAGATGGAAACCACCTCAGTACTTTTGTTAACACATTGAACAAAATATCGGGAATGAAAGGGTTTTCAGTGGGGTGAAATCCCTTTCAATGGCGTAAATTAATTTCCTTTCTGTAATTTAATTTCCATATCTTGGCAAAAATATGGGGATATCCCTTCCTAAGTCGCTGAAATAAGAAAATGTTTTCATAACTTTCTGGAAGAAAATACGTAATTGCATTTCAAAAATGCGAGGCGTGTCATGTGAGGCATTGACTGCTTGGGATAATATTCATCTGCACACAATGCTCTTACAGCGCGGAACTAATACAAGGAAAGGCTCATGAAAAAGAAATTGCTGTCATCCCTGATCGGTCTGGCTACCCTGGGCGTGGCCTGCTCTGCCACTGCTGCCATTGATGAAGGTCAGCTGACCATCTGGATCAACGGTGACAAGGGCTACAACGGCCTGGCCGAAGTCGGCAAGAAGTTTGAAGCCGAAACCGGCATCAAGGTCACCGTCGCCCACCCGGATCAGGTTGAAGTCAAATTCCAGCAAGCCGCCGCCACCGGCAACGGCCCGGACATCTTCTTCTGGGCTCACGACCGTTACGGTGAGTGGGTCAAGTCCGGTCTGCTGGTTCCCGTGACCCCGAATGCCGCCACCAAGGCCAAGTTCGAGCAATTCGCCTGGGATGCCATGACCGTCGATGGCAAGACCTATGGCTACCCGGTCGCGGTAGAAGCCGTCAGCCTGATTTACAACAAGGATCTGTTGCCCAACCCGCCGAAGACCTTCGAAGAGATCGCCAAGATCGACGAAGACCTGAAGAAAAATGGCAAGCGCGCCATCATGTGGGCCTATGACACCCCCTACTTCAGCTACCCCCTGGTGGCTGCCAACGGTGGTTATGCCTTCAAGAAGACCGCCACCGGCTATGACGTCAAAGACACCGGCGTGAACAACGCAGGTGCCAAGGCCGGCGTCGGCTACATCTCCGAGATGATCAAATCCGGTCACCTGGAGAAGGGCATCGACTACGGTGTGATGGACGCCAAGTTCAACAAGGGCGAAGTGGCCATGATGATCAACGGTCCCTGGGCCTGGAGCAACCTGGACAAGAGCGGCATCAAGTATGGCGTAGCCCAGCTGCCGACCCTGAAAGGCAAGCCGGCCAAGGCCTTCGTTGGCGTACTGGGTGCCACCATCAACGCCGCCAGCCCGAACAAGGATCTGGCCATCGAGTTCCTCGAGAACTACCTGCTGACCGATGCCGGTCTGGCGCCGATGAACGCCGACAAGCCGCTGGGTGCCGTGGCCCTGAAGTCCTTCCAGAAGACCCTGGAAGCCGACCCCAACATCAAGGCCACCATGCTGAACGCCCAGAACGGCGAACCGATGCCGTCCGTGCCCGAGATGAGCCGTTTCTGGTCCTCCTTCGAAACCGCCCTCAAGAACGTCACCTCTGGCCGTCAGGGTGTTGACGAAGCCCTGGATACCGCTGCCAAGCGTATCGTCCAGTAAGCATGCACTACCCGGGAGGCCTTCGGGCCTCCCACTCTCTCAATCTCTCTTGGCGCAATAAAGGTTAATTGGCATGGAAGTAGTACCTTCTATCGAATCCTATGCCGGTCCGAAGAAAGACAAGTACGTCTGGCTGAAATGGACCATGGCGGCACTGATCGCAGTGCTTAATGGTTATGCGGCCGTGATGATGTATGCCAGCGGCGAGTGGGTATTTGCCCTGCTCGATCTGGTGGTCGTATCCGTCGGTCTCTATGTCTTCATGAACAAGAAGACCTATGCCCACCGTTATATTTTCCCCGGTGTGGCAGGCATGGTTGTTTTTATCATCTTCCCTCTTGCCTACACGATCGGCATCGCCTTCACCAACTATTCGGGATCCAACTTGCTCTCCCTTGAGCAGGCACGGGATTACCATCTGAAAAAAACCTACAAGGTGACCGGCGGTGAATTCGATTTCACCCTCCTGGGTGGTGAGAACAATCAGTTTCAGCTGCTGCTGAAACAGGACGACCAATCCTTTATCAGTCAACCCCTTACCTTGCTGAACAACAAGGCGCGTACCCTGGCCGTCCGTGAAGGACGGGTCCGTGACGAGCCCCAGGTTGTTCAGTTGCAGCCTCTGGACGGGGCCACGGTCGGCGAGGCGGCACCCATTCGTGCCATCGTTGATCACCGCACCCACCTGAGTGCCCTGGATGTGGTACTGCCCGAAGGCAATATCCATCTGACCCTGAGCAGCCTGCGCAAGTTTGCCGCCCAGAAACAGCTCTATACCCAGCTGGTCGACGGCGCCGTGCTCAAGTCCGGCGTCATGATCAAGGACAGCAACCTGCTACGTGACAACCAGAGCGGCGAGCTGATGCTGCCCAACGGTGACACCGGCTTCTACCAGTACATCGATGCGGAAGGTCACTTCGTCGGCAAGGGCGTTGCCCCCGGTTTCGTGGTGAGCGTGGGTTGGAAAAACTTCATGCGCATCATGACGGACCCGGGTATCCAGAGTCCCTTCATGCAGATCTTCGTCTGGACCGTGATCTTCTCCGCCTGTTCGGTGGCGTTCACCCTGGCGATCGGCATGGTGCTGGCGTGTCTGGTGCAGTGGGAGCAGCTCAGGGGGCGTGGTTTCTACCGGGTCATGCTGATCCTGCCCTATGCGATACCGGCGTTCATCTCCATCCTGGTGTTCAAGGGCTTGTTCAACCAGAACTTCGGTGAAATCAACCTGTTCCTGGAGGCGGCCTTCGGCATCAAGCCGGACTGGTACACCAATCCCTTCCTGGCCAAGGTGATGATCCTCATCGTCAACACCTGGCTCGGTTACCCCTACATGATGATCCTCTGCATGGGCCTGCTCAAGGCCATTCCGGAAGATCTCTACGAGGCGTCCGCCATGGACGGGGCGGGGCCGGTACAGAACTTCTTCAAGATCACCGTACCGCTCTTGATGAAGCCGCTGACACCGCTGTTGATTGCATCCTTTGCCTTCAACTTCAACAACTTCGTACTTATCCAGTTGTTGACGAACGGGGCGCCGGACATCATCGGGGCCACCACGCCGGCCGGGACCACCGACTTGCTGGTGAGCTATACCTACCGGATCGCGTTCCAGGGCTCGGGTGGTCAGGACTACGGTCTGGCCAGTGCCATCGCCACCGCCATCTTCCTCATCGTGGGTGCGCTGGCCTTGCTCAACCTGAAATTGTCCAAAGCCGACAAGCAACTGTAAGGAGGCTTCAACATGGCAATCGTACAACCCAAATCAGTCAAATACCGGGTGTGGGCAACCCACCTGGTGATGTGGGGCTTCCTGGCACTGATCATCTTCCCGCTGATCATGGTCATCGCCATCTCGTTCCGTAACGGCAACTTCTCGGTGGGGGAGATCATCCCCACCAATCCGACCCTGGATCACTGGAAGCTGGCGCTCGGCATGTCCATCACCAACGCCGACGGCAGCATCACGCCGCCGCCGTTCCCGGTGCTGACCTGGCTGTGGAACTCCATCAAGGTGGCGGGCATCACCGCCCTGATGATAGTGGTGCTCTCCACCACCTGTGCCTACGCCTTCGCCCGTCTGCGGTTCCGTGGCAAGTCCACCATCCTGCAGGGCATGCTGATCTTCCAGATGTTCCCGGCGGTGCTGGCACTGGTGGCCATCTACGCGCTCTTCAACAAGATTGGTGACTACATCCCCTGGCTGGGTCTCAACACCCACGGCGGCCTGATCCTGGCCTACATGGGGGGCATCGCCCTGCACGTCTGGACCATCAAGGGCTACTTCGAGACCATCGACTCTTCCCTGGAGGAGGCGGCGGCCATCGATGGCGCTACTCCGTGGCAGGCGTTCCGCCTGATCCTGCTGCCCCTGTCGGTGCCCATTCTGGCGGTGGTGTTCATCCTGGCCTTCATCGGCTCCATCACCGAGGTGCCCATGGCCTCCATCCTGTTGCAGGATGTGAACAATCTGACCCTGGCGGTCGGGGCCCAGCAGTACCTCTATCCGCAGAACTACCTGTGGGGTGACTTCGCCGCAGCCGCCGTGCTGTCAGGCTTCCCCATCACGGTCGTGTTCCTGCTCGCCCAGCGCTGGCTGGTGGGCGGTCTGACCGCAGGCGGCGTGAAAGGTTAACGGTTCATGGCCGGGGGAGCTGGCTCCCCCCGTCATCACGATTTGCAAAGATTCAAGAGCGGAGCTCGACATGGCTGAAGTAGTACTCAACAACGTTCGCAAAAATTACGACCCGGCTGTCCACAAGGACACCCTGCGCAGTATCAACCTGGACATCAAGGAAGGGGAGTTCATCGTCTTCGTCGGCCCGTCCGGCTGCGGCAAGTCCACCCTGCTTCGGATGATCGCGGGTCTGGAAGACATCACCAGCGGCGAGCTGACCATCGGCGGGCGCTACATGAACGACGTGCCGCCGGTGGAGCGCAACGTCGGCATGGTGTTCCAGTCCTACGCCCTCTACCCGCACATGAACATCTACGAGAACATGGCTTTTGGCCTCAAGCTCAAGAAGATGGACAAGGAGAACATCCACAAGCGGGTGATGCGCGCCGCCGAGATCCTGGGTCTCGAGCCTTTGCTGGACCGCAAGCCCAAGGCCCTTTCTGGCGGTCAGCGCCAGCGGGTGGCCATCGGCCGCTCCATCGTGCAGCAGCCGCAGGTGTTCCTGTTTGACGAACCGCTGTCGAACCTCGACGCCGCTCTGCGGGTCAAGATGCGCATCGAGATCGCCAAGCTGCACAAGGAGCTCAACTCCACCATCATCTACGTGACCCACGACCAGGTGGAGGCCATGACGCTAGCCAACCGCATCGTGGTGCTGAGCCCGCTCAAGGGCGAGGCGGCCACCAACCTGGAGCAGTTCGGCACCCCCCTCGAGCTCTACCACAACCCGGACAACAAGTTCGTGGCAGGCTTCATCGGCTCCCCCAAGATGAACTTCCTGGCGGGCGAGCTGGTGGAGATCGGGGAGCAGGAGTGCGTGGTCAAGCTCACCTCCGGCGATACCGTGCGTGCCCGGGTGGATGCCCGTCGCGGCGCGGTGGGCGACAAGGTGGAGCTGGGCATTCGCCCCGAGCACCTGGTGCCGCTGGGTCATGCCCATGCCGACAGCCGCGTGAGCGGCGTGGTGCAGGTAGCCGAACACCTGGGGGCAGAATCCTTCGTCTACATGGACGTGGATGGTCATGACTTCACCGTCAAGGCGAGCTCCGACATCGACGTGGCCACCGGCCAGGAGTACAGCATCGGCATCCCGGCCGAAGCCTGCTACCTGTTCGATGCCAAAGAGCAGGCGTTCCCGCGCACGGCCAAATATATCCGCGCCTGAGAGGGCGAGAGTGCCAGGTTTTCCTTTCTATACGTTCAATGCCTTTTGCCGGTCGCAAGACCGGCTTTTTATTGCCCGTCATCCGAAGCCGGGGTTCCGGCCAGCGGGTGCGGCTGGCCGGGGCCCGTCACTGCCCGTGCTTGTCTGACTCGAGGGCGGCGGTGACGTCCGGCACGAAGTGCTGGCTGGTGAGCGGCGGGCGCTCATACCCTTCGGTCTTGATGGGAGGCAGGGTGATGGGCTCGTAGTGGATCGCCTCGTAGGGCACCTTGCCAAGGAGGTGGGAGATGCAGTTGAGGCGGGCGCGGCGCTTGTCGTCGGCGTCCACCACGAACCAGGGGCAATCCTCGGTATCCGTGTAGGTGAACATGTCATCCTTGGCGCGGGAATACTCGACCCAGCGGGAGCGGGATTGCAGATCCATGGGGCTGAACTTCCAGCGCTTGATGGGAGTGTTGATGCGCTCCTTGAAGCGTTTCTCCTGCTCTTCGTCGCTGACCGAGAACCAGTATTTGATGAGGGTGATGCCGGAGCGGATCAACATCCGCTCGAATTCGGGGCAGGCGCGCAGGAATTCGCGATACTCGTCGTCGCTGCAAAAGCCCATCACCCGTTCGACCCCGGCCCGGTTGTACCAGGAGCGGTCAAACAGCACCATCTCGCCCGCCGAGGGCAGGTGCGCCACGTAGCGCTGGAAGTACCACTGGGTGCGCTCCCGATCCGAGGGGGCGGGCAGGGCGGTGACCCGGCAGACCCGGGGGTTGAGGGGCTCGGTGATCGCCTTGATGACGCCCCCCTTGCCCGCGGCGTCGCGCCCCTCGAACAGCACCACCACTTTGAGCCCCTCCTGCTTGACCCACTCCTGCAACTTGACCAGCTCCTCCTGCAAGTGGGCGAGGTGATGTTCGTAGGTCTTCTTGTCCAGACGCGGGCGTTTCTTGCTCTTTTCCTTGGCCATCATCCTCTCCTTGGTGACTCCTCGTTGTGAGTCTCTCCAGCTTGCACCAGGCGGGCACCCCTGCCAAGGGTGGCGTGTTACACTGCCGCCTCATCAGCCGCTGGCAACAGGAGAAAACATGAAGCAGTTTATGGAGATAGCGGGCCGCCGCATGGCCTATCTGGACGAGGGGCAGGGTCCGGCACTGCTCTTTGGCCACAGTTACCTGTGGGACAGTGCCATGTGGGCACCGCAAATCGAGGCCCTCAAGGGGCAGTATCGCTGCATCGTGCCCGAGCTTTGGGGGCACGGGGATTCCGATGTGCTGCCCGAGGGGCCCTGCACCCTGGCGACCCTGGCCCGGGATCACCTGGCGCTGCTCGATGCCCTCGGCATCGACGAGTGCGTGCTGGTGGGGCTCTCCATCAGTGGCATGTGGGGCGTGGAGCTGGCGCGCATGGCGCCTGCTCGCCTCAAGGGCCTGGTGCTGATGGACAGCTTCGTCGGCCTTGAACCCCAGATCACCTGCGAGCGCTATCTCGGCATGCTGGCGATGATCGAACAGGTCGGCGCTGTGCCTGCGCCCATCGCCGATCAGGTGGCGCCGCTCTTCTTTGCCCATCAACCGGACGCGGCCCTGATGGCCGGTTTCAAGGCTCGGCTGGCCCAATGGCCCGCCGACAAGGTGGCGAGCCTGGTGGCGGTGGGGCGCAGCTTCGTGACCCGGGAGGATCGCATCGACTGGCTCGAAGAGATGAGGCTGCCCGCACTGGTGATGACGGGGTGTGAGGACAAGGCTCGCCCTGTGCTGGAGGGGTATCTGATGGCCGAGGTGCTGGGGTGCCCGTTCAAGGAGATCCCGGGGGCTGGTCACATCTCGACCCTGGAGAACCCCGCGTTCATCAACCGGGCGCTCGCCGAATTTCTCGCCGAAGTGGCAGGGTGGCGCTGCGCCGGATAGCCGTAAAAAAGGAGCCATGGGCTCCTTTTTTGTTGCCCAGTCCGGATGGGGCTACCAGATGTAGCCCACCCCGAAGCCTGCATAGAGTTCTCCCTGATGCTGGACGATGGGGCTGTCCGCGATGTCGTCGTCGTAGCGTTCGTAGTTGATGCCAAAGCCGCCAATCCAGTTGGCACTGAAGCGATAGCTGCCGATGAGGGAGACCATGGGGGAGAGGGTGGTGCCCGTGTTCCACGCCGGCCTGTCCGCCCTCGCTTCGTCTTGCGAGACACCGCCGAAGTAGTAGTTGGCGAGGTTGTGGCTGCGCAGCATGACGCCGGCTCCCGGCATCAGCAGCAGGGGGCCGCGGATGATGGGGAAGTTGGCCCACAGCATCAGCTCCTGGCCGTTGCTGGTGCCGGTCACATCCGTGGTGGCCCGCACGCTCCAGAGGGCGTAGGGAGTGATGAGATCGGCCCCAACGCCGGCCTCGAACTGCCCCTTGCGCTTCTCCATGCCATGGAGGAAGGGATCGTCGTCCGGGTCCAGATTGCCAAAGCGCATCCGGCCGAAGGCATAGGTCGAGAGGTTGCCATCCCGGCTCAGGTAGTAGCGGGCCCGATCCCCCAGATACATCAGGTTGTCACCAAAATAGAGGGCCCCCGGGATGGGCATCAGGGTGTCGTCCTGGTGCTGGTAACGGGCCTGACCGCCGATGACGGCCCCGCCCAGCACCAGCCCCTTGGGAATGGGGCTGTCAGGGCTGTCGCTGGAGAAGGCGCTGAGGGCCCCGATGTCGAGGTCTGCCCGGACGGGAGAACAGAACAGCAGTGCCAGAAAGGCACCCAGAGAGGCATGGCGCAGGGCAGGGAGTGGGGGCATGACAGATCCTTGTCGGTGGGTGGGCGTGGGAACGAATCAGACCGGCGTAGCAAGTCAGACGGATGTCGGTTTTCAATTAAACCCGACAAGGCAAGCATGAGCCAGCGTCACGGAGGTGCTGCTGGTGGCCGGTATCTGGAAGGGGCGAGACCCGGCCTCGCCCCTTGCCAGGGTCAGGGGGCGGGGCGAGGGAGATCTTCCCGCTTGGGCCAGGCGTTGAGCACCGCTTTGACCAGGGTAGCGAGGGGAATGGCGAAGAAGACGCCCCAAAAGCCCCACAGACCGCCAAACACCAGCACGGCGATGATGATGGCCACCGGGTGCAGGTTGACCGCCTCGGAGAAGAGCAGGGGGACCAGCAGGTTGCCGTCGAGGGCCTGGATCACGAAATAGGCCACCATCAGCCAGGCGAAGTCGGGGGTCAGCCCCCACTGGAACAGGGCCACCATGGCCACCGGCACGGTCACCGCGGCGGCGCCGATATAGGGGATGAGCACGGAGAAGCCCACCGCGACCGCCAGCAGGGCAGAGTAGCGCAATCCCATCAGGGCGAAGGGCACATAGGTGGCGATGCCGACGATGACGATCTCGATCACCTTGCCGCGGATGTAGTTGATGATCTGGTCGTTCATCTCCACCCAGACCCGGTTCACCAGGGTGCGGTTGCGGGGCAGGAAGCGGCGCAGGCCGCCCATCAGCACCTGTTTGTCCTTGAGCATGAAGAAGACCATCAGGGGCACCAGGATGGCGTAGATAAGGATGGCCACCACGTTGATGAGGGAGCTCAAAGAGGCGCTTACCAGTTGTTCGCCGCCGGTCAGGATGCGCTGGCGAATGTTGTCGATGATGGTCTCCACCAGGCTGACGTCGATGATCTCGGGGTATTTTTCCGGCAGGGTGCGCACATAGTCCTGGGCATGGGCCAGCATGGCGGGGGCCTCCTTGGCCAGGTTGACCCCCTGGCTCACCAGCGTCGGGATGAGGCCCAGCAGCATCAGGGTCGTTACCGTGATGAACAACAGCAGAACCAAGCTGGTGGCGACGGTGCGAGAAAGACCGCCCCGTTGCAGGCGACTCACCGGCCACTCCAGCAGATAGGCCATCACCAGGGCCACCAGCAGCGGTGCCAGCAGATCCCCAAACAGCCAGAGCACGGCAAAGCAGAAGACCAGCAGCAGGAAGAGGGTGACGGCATCGGGGTCGGAAAAACGGGTCTGATACCAGCGCTTCAATACATCTAACATCGAGGCTTCCTTGAATGGCGGCTCACGGGGTGGGTGGCATGGGCTCGGGGGTGAGCAGGGCGTCCCGGGGGGGACGGGCAACGACGAGCAGCAGGGAGAGGCGGGCAGCTGACTCTTCCCGGGTCTGGACATGGTGACCCTGACGGCGCAGATAGGCGGGAATGTCCTGCCGGGAGCCTGCATCCCCGAGCTGGATGCACACGGATTGACCGGGCCGGGCCTGGCGCAACCAGAGCTTGAGCCGGATGAGGGGCTCGGGACAACGCCAGGGGGTCAGGTCGAGCTGTTCCATGAGAACTCCATCGCGTGCGTGGCGGTCATTATGGCCGTGATGAGAGGATGAAACAACGCTTGTGGGCCTTGAATGGCAAGGGTATTCTGCCGATGCCCGCTGGGGTCTGATTGGAGATAGAGATAACGTGGCACGTTTTTCCCCCCTGATAGCATCGCTTCCCCTGTTGGTCACCCTGATGGGGGCGACCTTCCACGCCCAGGGGAGCAACCAGTTGCCCGACATCGGTACCGCCGGGGTCGCCGCACTGCCCATCGAGCAGGAGGTGCGCTACGGCAACGCCTTCATGCGTTTTGCCCGGGCGGGCCTGCCCATCATCGATGACCCCGTGCTCAACGAATACATCGACGATCTGGGCCAGCGGCTGCTGACCAATGCCGACGGGGTGCGCTTCCCGTTCACCTTCTTCCTCATCAATGATCCCAGCATCAACGCGGCGGCCTTCCTCGGTGGCCGGGTCAAGGTGCACACCGGCCTCTTCCTCTACGCCGAGAGCGAGAGCGAGCTGGCCTCGGTACTGGCCCACGAAATCACCCACGTGACCCAGCGTCACATCGCCCGTTATATGGAGGCACAGGCGAGCAGCTCCGCCATGACCCTGGCCGGCCTGGTGGGCTCCATTGCACTCGCGGTGATCAACCCCACCGCCGGCATCGCGGCCTTGCAGACCACGCTTGGTTTGTCGATGCAGTCGGCCATCAACTACACCCGGGACAACGAATACGAGGCGGATCGCATCGGCATGAAGACGCTGTATGACGCCGGGTTCGATCCCATGGGCATGGCCAACTTCTTCCAGAAGCTGGCGGCGGAGTACCGCTATGCCAGCAAGCCGCCGGAGATGCTGCTGACTCACCCCCTGCCGGAGACCCGGATCAGCGAAGCCCGTGCCCGGGCCGGGAGCTATGGCGCGCGCGCCCTGCCGCCGAGCCTGGACTTCTGGCTGGCCAAGGTACGCATCCAGGTGCGCTATGGCACCGAGACGCCCCAGGCGCTGCTCACCTACTTCGACAGCCGCCTGCAGAAGGGAGATTACCCCCTCAAGGATGCCGCCATCTATGGCAAGGCGCTGGCCCTGTTGCAGCTCAAGCGCACCGACGAGGCCGATACCCTGATGCAGGAGCTGGCGACCCGTCACCCGGAGGATCTCTTCGTGGTGGATGCCCTGACCGACATCGATCTCGCCAAGGGGCGCAGCGCCCAGGCCATCGCCAGACTGGAGCGCTTCCGCACCCGGATGCCGGACAACGAGGTGGTGGTGGTGAACCTCGGCAACGCCTATCTGGAGGGGGGCAACTACAAGAAGTCCATCGCCATACTGGACCCTTATGCCCGGGAGCACGACGAGAACAGCCTGGCCTGGAGCCTGCTGTCGGACGCCTACCGCAAGGCGGGCAGAATGACGGACCTGCACATGGCACGGGCGGAGACCCTTTCCCTGCGCGGGGACTACCAGGCGGCCATCGACGAACTGATCGTGGCCCGGGGCACCACCAGCGACAAGCTGACCCTGGCCCGCATCGAGGCGCGCATCACCCAGCTGGAGCGGGCCAAGAAGGATCTGGACAGCCTCAAGGGCTGAGTCCGGAGCGGGTTGATGGCAGGCGGGGTGCTCCTTTGGGGGCACCCCGCCTTGTTTTGCAGGCTAAAATAGGGCCTTTCATCGGTTTCAACGCATCTTGATGATGAAGAAATGAATGTGATGGATGGCTCTGCTATGGGGCGCTCACCAGGCGGTGTTTTATCTCGCCTATCTTCTGCTCGTCCAGCTCCCCCACCAGGGTCTCCAGCAGCGTTCCCCTGGCATCAAGCAGATAGCTGGTGGGCAGCGCCCCGGGCCTTGGGAACGGGAGGCGGGCGTCGTCATCCGGGATCATCAGGGGAACCCTGATGGCGTGGCGCCTTGCCAGCTCGGTCAGTTCGGCGGGGGAGGCGGGGTCATAGTTGATGGCGATCACCCGGATCTGACCTTCCTGGTGCAATGTTGCCAGCAGGGGCATCTCCCGCAGGCAGGGGGCGCACCAGGGGGCGAAGTAGTTGACCAGCAGCGGCTTGCCACCGAGATCCGCGAGGCTGACCTTCTTTCCCGCGCCGTCGGTGAAGTCGGGTGCCGGGCTGCAGGCCCCCAGCAGGGTTGCCACAATCAGCCAACAGATCCGTTTCATTTCCATAGCCTTCCCGCTTACCCTGACCATCCGTTTCCCCTACAATAGCGCCATTTCTTGTCCCATCTTGCGATTAATCAGGGAGTTATCATGAGCGAGACCCAAATCTACCACAATCCGCGCTGCTCCAAGAGCCGTGAAACCCTGGCCTTGCTGGAACAGCACGGGGTCGCCCCCGAGGTGGTGCTCTATCTGGAGCAGGCCCCGAGTGAGGCACAGATCCGCACCCTCCTGAGTCAGCTTGGCTTCACGGATCCCCGACAGCTGATGCGTACCAAGGAAGATCTCTACAAGGAGCTGGGGCTCGGCGAGGTGAGCGGCGATGACCTCATTCGTGCCATGCACCAGCACCCCAAGCTCATCGAGCGCCCCATCGTCATCAAGAACGGGCAGGCCCGCATCGGTCGTCCGCCCGAGCAGGTGCTGGAGATCCTCAAGTGAGCACCCGCTTCGCTCGCCTGCTGACCCTGGCCGGTTTTTTCGGCCTGCTGGCCTGGGTGCTGCTCTGGCACCTCTGGCTCTCGCCCCACCCCGACCTCAATCCCTGGCTGTTGCCGGTGATCTGGACGGTGCCGCTGCTCTTCCCCCTCAAGGGCATAGTGCAGGGCAATCCCTACACCCACGCCTGGGGCAATTTCGTGCTGATGCCCTACTTCCTGCACGCTCTGACCCTGATCACCACGGATGAGGGGGAGCGGTGGCTGGCGGTGGTGGAGCTGGTGCTCACCACCCTGGCGTTTGTGGGCACCATCTATTACGCCCGCCTGCGCGGCCGCGAGCTGGGGCTGAGTATCCGCAAGAAGAAAGATTGAGCGCCTCCCTGTCCGCCTGCTGGCGGGCAGGGAATGTGTCTGAAACCGACGCAAGCCAGCGAATGGCATCTGGCGGTATCGCCCCGAAGTGGCTTGCTTATCTCTTTGATTAATTTATGAATATTGATCGCTGATTGGCAGGGAAGCGCCTCTGTTGACAGATCTGCCACCTGGCTTGCCAGCCTCAGTCAGCCCCTGTTATGCAAAAAGGGGTATGCTTGTGTTTTCACCAGTCTCGAGTGATCCATATGACAATCCTGCGTTCCCCCCTGTTGCACAAGACCCTGCTGGCCCTGACCGTCTCCCTCTCCGTCAGCTCCCTCGCCGATGCCTGTACCCGCGCCGTCTATCAGGGGGAGGGAGCGCTGGTGGTGACCGGTCGTACCATGGACTGGCGCAGCGCCATGCCGACCAATCTCTGGGCGCTGCCCCGTGGCATCGCGCGGGAAGGGGAGGCTGGTGCGCACTCCATGACGTGGACGTCGCGCTACGGCTCCGTGGTGGCGGCAGGCTTCGATGCAGGCACTGCCGACGGCATGAACGAGAAGGGGCTGGTGGCCAACCTGCTCTATCTGACCGAGTCCGAGTATGTGACCCCGAGCGACAAGGATCCGCGCAAGACTCTCTCCATCTCGCTCTGGGCCCAGTACGCGCTGGACAACTTCGCCACCGTGGCCGAGGCGGTCGAGGCCCTGTCGAAGGACGAGTTCTATGTGGTGACCACCCTGACCCCGGATGGCAAGCCGGGCCAGCTGCACCTCTCCCTCTCCGATGCGAGCGGCGATTCCGCCATCTTCCAGTACGTGGGGGGCAAGCTGCAGATCTACCACGACCGTAGCTATCAGGTGATGACCAACTCGCCGACCTTTGACAAGCAACTGGCCCTCAACGACTACTGGGAGGAGATTGGCGGTCTCACCATGCTGCCCGGCACCAACCGCTCGGCGGACCGTTTTGCCCGCGCCTCCTTCTACATCAAGACCCTGCCAAAGACCGACCAGGCCAACGAGGCGGTGGCCGGGGTGATGAGCGTGATGCGCAACGTCTCGGTACCCATGGGGATCAGCACACCGGATCAGCCCAACATCTCCACCACCCTGTGGCGCAGCGTGGCGGATCAGCAGCATCGCCGCTATTTCTTCGAGCTGACCCATCTGCCCAACACCTTCTGGGTGAGCATGGACAAGCTGGATCTCGCCGCGGGGGCCCCGGTGCGCAAGTTGCCCCTGACCGAGCAGCAGCTCTATGCGGGGGAGACGGCGGAGAAATTCGTCCCGGCCAAGGCGTTTCGCTTCCTGCCGGCCAGCCCCAAGGCCTGAGCGTTCCCCCGATGACAACGCCCCGCTCGGGGCGTTTTTTATGGCGGGGATGAGGTGGCAGTGCGGTGGGCGGCGATCTGCGCCTCGCAAAAGCGCATCAGCTCCGGGTAGAAGTGCAGGAAGGCGTGCTCGGCCTCGGTCCAGCGAGCCTGATCCAGGGCGTGGAGCGCCTCCCCGAGCGGCACGGGGCGGCGCAGCCGACGACCGATGCCGTTGAGGGCCGCCCCCACCCCTTCCCGGTACTGGTAGGAGGCCAGCCAGTCCTGCTCGGCCATGCGCCGCAGGGCCATCGGCAGGCCCTGTGGCAGGCTGTGATGATCCAGGAGAAGTTGACCATAGCTCTGCGCCAGAAAGTGGGGCAGGGGGGCTGCGCTGAACCTCTGCCAGTGCTGGCTGAGCCAGTGATCGTAGAGCATGTCCACCACAATGCCGCCGAAGCGGCGCCAGGGGGGGGCGAAGCTCGCCACGGCGGCCCGATGGGCCGGGTGGGCATCGGTGAAGGCGTCTATCTTGCGGTGCAGCCAGATCCCCTCGTCGAAGTGGTCAGCCAGACCCGTCGGCAGCGGGCCCTTGATGAAGTCCCCCAGCAGGTTGCCGGTGAGGGAGCTGCCGGTATGGGCCGCCAGATGGAGGTGGGCGAGAAAATTCATGGGATGGGGCTCGCGTGCCTGGGCGTGAACGGGTGATCCGAGCCTAACGAATCGTGGCCGGATTGACCATGGGCAGGATGTTTCATCCCCAAGTCCCCTTGCCGGGCAAATTTGAGGCGTGGTAAGGTGCTTGCCATCTTTGTCACAGGACGCGACAAATCACCATGATGCGCAAAGCCAGAGGCTTTTTTCTGGCCTTCTATTTCAAGCCTTTCTATCTCTCCGAGTGGTTCGACGAATAGGTCGAGGCCCCGGAGCAGTTCATTGACGCCCATGGCGGCGTAATCCCGCTCATCTGCAATTTGCCGTTTGTTGGCCATCGCTTGCCTCTGCCTGCGATGCCTTGACCGCGCCTGTGCGCTTTTTATGTAATGGAGTACTCACGATGAAGACCACACTGACCCTGTCAGCCCTTGTTGCTGCCTGTCTGCTCGCCACCCCCGTCACCGCCAAGGAGTGGAAGACGGTACGCTTTGGGGTGGAGGGGGCCTATCCACCCTTCTCATGGACCGATGCGTCCGGAGAGATCAAGGGATTTGACATCGATCTTGCCAACGCCCTGTGCCAGCAGATGGCCGTCAGGTGCGAACTGGTGGCCCAGGATTGGGACGGCATGATCCCGGCCCTGCTGTCGCGCAAGTACGACGCCATCATCGCTGCCATGTCGATCACCGACGAGCGGCGCAAGAAGGTCGACTTCACCGAGAAATATGCTCACATTCCCAACCGCTTCGTGGCGGCCAGGGGCACCGAACTGACGCTGACGCCGGAAGGGATGGCGGGCAAGCGCATCGGCGTGCAGCGGGCCACCACCCACGACAAGTACCTGACCGACAACTTCGGCTCCAGCGTCACCATAGTGCGTTACGGCAGTGCCGATGAAGCCTACCTCGACCTGAAGGCGGGACGGGTGCTGGCCCTGCTGGCCGACGCCTCGGCCATCGAACAGGGGTTGCTTGGCAAGGAAGGGGGCGACAAGTACGACTATGTGGGGCCGGCCCTGACCGACCGTCAATGGTTTGGCGACGGCATGGGGATCGCGGTGCGCAAGGGGGATCCGGATCTCAGGGCCAGGCTGAACGACGCCATCAAGGCCCTGCGCGCCAGCGGCAAGTATCAGGAGATCAACCGGAAGTACTTCAAGTACGATATCTATGGCGGTTGATGGGTAACAGTCGGAGGGAGCCTGCTCCCTCCTTTTTCATGCAGCAAGGAGAGACCCCATGTTGACCCTGATCGAGGGTGCGCAGATCCATAGTCCGGCCCCGCTCGGCCAGCAGGATCTGCTGGTGACGGATGGCCGCATCGCCTGGATGGGCAAGGGGCTGACGGTTCCGGCCGACTGGCCACTGACGCGGGTGGACGCTGGCGGCCGCTATCTGGTGCCCGGACTGGTAGACCCGCTCGCCCATATCACGGGAGGGGGAGGCGAGGGAGGCTTCGGCTTTCGCACGCCGGAGCTCTCGGCAAGGGAAGCTCTGGCGGCGGGGGTTACCACGCTCGTGGCGGCGCTCGGCACCGACAGCCTGACCCGCAGCCCGGCCCAGGTGCTGGGGAAGGTGCGCGAGTTTCGCGCCGCCGGGGTGAGCGCCTTCATGTACACCGGCTCCTACCACCTGCCGGTCAAGACCCTCACCGGCACGGTGGAGTCGGACATCATGCTGATCCCCGAGGTGCTGGGGGTGGGGGAGGTGGCCATCAGCGATCACAGGTCCAGCGCCCCCACCCACGACGAGCTGGCGCGGCTGGCGAGCGAGGCACGGGTGGCCGGGCTGTTGTCGGGCAAAAGTGGCGTCAGCTTCTTTCACCTGGGGGATGGCCGCGGGGCGCTGGCGCCCCTGCGGGCGTTGCGAGACGGCACCGACATCCCGCAACGCCAGCTCTACCCCACCCACTGCAACCGCAATCCCTGGCTCTTTGCCGAGGCCATCGAGTGGGGTCGGGCAGGCGGCTGGGTCGACCTCACCACGTCGAGCTTCCCGGATCTGCTGGATGACGGGGAGCGGCTCGCGGCCGACGCCCTGGTGGCGTTGCTGGCGGCCGGCGTGCCCGTGGATCGCATCAGCTTCAGCTCGGACGCCAACGCCAGTCTGCCGCGCTTTGACGGCGAGGGGCGGCTCATCGAGCTGCGCTGTGGCCAGATAGGGAGCCTGTGGCAGGAGGTGGTGGCGGCCTGCGGCAAGGGGGTGGCACTGGAGACGGCACTGGCGGTAGTGACGGCCAATCCGGCCAGGGCGCTGGGGCTTGCGAGCAAGGGTACCCTGGGGGTGGGGCAGGATGCGGATCTGCTGCTGATCGATCCTGATACGTTCACCATCGAGCGGGTGATGAGTGGGGGGCGGTGGCGCACCTGAATACCGGCGTCTGTCATCCAGCCCGCTCAGTTCATCAAAAAAAGCCCGGCAGCAGTGCCGGGCTTTGTCGTGCCATGGGGTTCAGATGGCCAGGAACCCCAGGATCAGAATGGGGCCGAGCAGGCTCAGGATAAAGCCGGAGACGATGGCCACCGGCACCACCTGGATGCCGCCGGATTTCTGGATGACAGGCAGGGTGAAGTCCAGCGCCGTGGCGCCGCCGTAGCCGATGGCGGCGCTGGGGTGGCGGCGCATCAGCACCGGGATGATGAGGATGGCGATAAGCTCGCGCCCCAGATCGTTGATGAAGGCGGCGGACCCCAGCACCGGGCCCAGCTTGTCCGCTACCAGGATGCCGGAGAGCGAATACCAGCCAAAACTGGAGCTCATCGCGAGGCCATGGGCAAAGGGCATGCCGAGCAGCTGGGCGGCCAGCAGGCTGCCGAGCCAGCTGCTGAGGATGACGGTGAGCGCGATCTTCATGCCCCAGGGATTGAGCAGGATCTGGCGCAGGCGCATGCCGGAGTTGCGCATCTGGATGCCGATGAGCAAGAGCAGCAGCATCAGGGCCCACTCGCTCAACTTGTCGATGGGCAGGGCGCGCAAGTCCACTACCAGCCCCAGCAAGACGCCCCCCAGCACCACGAAACAGAGCTGGAGGGATTCCCATAACAGGTGCAGCTTGCTCGGCATCTTGCCGTCACTGGCCTCGTGGGTGGGGGGGCTGCGCTTGTCCAGCCACCACAGGGCCAGCAGGTTGCAGAGGGTAATGGCTGCGAGCATCACCCCTGCCACCTTGAAGATCACTGCCAGGTTGCTGCCCAGGTTCTCCACATAGGCCAGCCCCAGACCCATCAGGAACAGGATGAGGTAGACCATCTTGCCCAGGGACTGGTTGACCAGCTTGATCAGACGGGCGGAAGAGAGGGGAACCAGATAGCCGATCACGAGCGGCAGCAGGATCAGCAACACATTGAGCAACATCGGGGCCTCGATCACAAAACGTGGAAAAACGGCACCTTATCACGACTTGTTGCACCTGTGTCACGGATCTGTGCATCAGCATGGCCCATACGGGACTTTTTTATCATATTGTTGTGTTTTTTGATGACAGTCGGCTCTGTACGCAAACGGGGAAAGAGGGCCACATCACCTGAGAAATCAATTTCATCCCCATGAAATGACGAGAGAAGGGGAATCTGCCCGGGTGAATAAAGTCCTTTGGGGTGACATCTGGCGGATATGGTGAAATGTGCTTGCTACCAGTGCGCTGCGGGTATAAAAGAGCGGTAGGGAAGGTGCGACAAAAAATGGATTTTATGCAGACAAAGTGCTGAAAAATACTCAATAGGCCAATTAAAATACAGATAAAACACCAAATACCTCGGTTCTGTATTGTTTTTTCACTACCTCAATGATATTTTCGCTGAAGGTTGCCATCGGTTAACGTTTTGTTAAATGGACGATGGTGGAGTCACGCCGAAGCGGCGTCTAGGGACAGACAAGGTTGTAATGGATGAGCGACGTTGCCGCACTGGAAGTTCGTGATCTGCACAAGTATTTTGGCACCCACGAAGTGCTCAAGGGCATCGATATGACGGCCCACAAGGGGGATGTGATCTCCCTCATCGGCTCCTCGGGTTCGGGGAAGTCGACCTTTCTACGCTGTATCAATCTGCTTGAAACCCCCTCATCGGGCAGCGTCTCCCTCCATGGGGAGCTGATCCGGATGAAAACCAGCCGTTCCGGCGAACGCCTGCCGGAAGACATGCGCCAGGTGGAGCGCATCCGCAGTCGGTTGGCCATGGTGTTTCAAAGCTTCAATCTCTGGTCCCACATGACCATCATGCAGAACATCATCGAAGTGCCCATCCAGGTGCTCAAGGTGCCCCGTGCCGAGGCCATCGCCAAGGCGGAGCACCTGCTCAACCGGGTGGGGCTGTGGGAGCGTCGCGACTATTATCCCGGTCACCTCTCCGGCGGCCAGCAGCAGCGGGCCGCCATCGCCCGGGCGCTGGCGGTGGAGCCCGAGGTGATGCTGTTTGACGAGCCTACCTCGGCCCTCGACCCTGAACTGGTGGGGGAGGTCCTTGGCCTGATGCGCGAGCTGGCGGAAGAGGGGCGTACCATGATGGTGGTGACCCACGAGATGTCCTTTGCCCGCGATGTGTCGAACAAGGTGATGTTCCTGCACCAGGGGCGCGTGGAGGAGGAGGGCAATCCCAAGGAGATCTTTGCCCATCCCAAGTCGGAGCGATTCAAGCAATTCATCTCGTCCATCTATTGATGGACGGGATTCAATTTCAACCATCCGTACTTTCAACGATCGACGTGTTTATCAAGGAGAGATACATGAACAAGCTGATGCTGGCGACTGCCGTGATGACGGCCCTGTGTTCCGGTAGCCTGATGGCCAAAGAGTGGAAAGAGGTGCGGATCGGGGTGGAAGGGGCCTATCCCCCCTTCTCCTGGACCGAGCCGAGCGGCGAGGTGAAAGGCTTCGACATCGACATCGCCAACGCCCTGTGCGACGAGATGAAGGTGAAGTGCACCCTGATCAAGCAGGACTGGGACGGCATCATTCCGGCGCTGCTGTCGCGCAAGTATGACGCCATCATCGCCACCATGGACATCACCGAAGAGCGCAAGAAGAAGGTGGACTTCACCCAGAAGTACCAGCACATCCCGGCGCGCTTCGCCGCCAAGAAAGGGACCGAGATCCAGCTCGACAAGGCCTTCATGGACGGCAAGACCATCGCCGTGCAGCGTGCCACCTCCATGGATACCTACATCACCGACAACTTCCCCAATGCCACCATCAAGCGCTACGGCACTGCGGATGAAGCCTACCTCGATCTGAAATCCGGCCGTGTCGACTACGTGATGGCCGACTCCGCCGCCATCAGCGACGGCCTGCTGAAGAAGGAAGGGGGCGATGCCTTCGAGTTCATCGGCCCGAAACTGACCGATCCCAAGTGGTTTGGCGAGGGTGCCGGCATCGCGGTGCGCAAGGCTGACAAGGATCTGAAAGAGAAATTCAATGCCGCCATCCTGGCCCTGCGTGCCAATGGCAAGTACAAGGAAATCAACGACAAGTACTTCGACTTCGACGTGTACGGCGAGTAAGCCGACGTCAGGCGAACAACGACAGGTTGATCCCGTCAGTAGTCATCGGGCCCGTTGCCTTCCGCTGGGAGTGACGGGCCCGATTGCGATGGAGCTGCATTGCATATGTTTGATTTGAAAGGATACGAAACCTCTCTGCTGGAGGGGGCCTGGATCACCCTGGAGGTGGCGCTCGCCTCCCTGCTGCTGGCCCTGGTGCTCGGCATGCTGGGGGCCCTGGCCAAGCTCTCTCCCTACAAGTGGGCACGCGGCATCGCGGCGGCCTACACCACCGTCATTCGCGGCATCCCGGATCTGGTGCTGATGATGCTGCTCTTCTTCGGCGGCCAGGTGCTCATCAACGGGATCTGCACCTGGGTCAACGAGGCCTACAACAACCACCTGCTGGCGAGCAACCCGAACCAGGAGTGGGTCTCCTTGCTGCCCGATTACATCGACATCAGCCCGTTTGCGGCCGGGGTCGCCACCATCGGCTTCATCTTCGGCGCCTACATGACCGAGACCTTCCGCGGCGCCATCCTGGCGGTGGACAAGGGGGAGCTCGAGGCGGCCCGTGCCTTCGGCATGCGGGCAAGCCAGGTCTTTGTGCGGATCCTCTTTCCCCAGATGATGCGCCACGCCCTGCCCGGGTTTGGCAACAACTGGCTGGTGCTGCTGAAAACCACGGCCCTGGTCTCCATCATCGGGCTCGATGACATGGTGCGAAAGGCGTCGCTCGCGGCGGGCTCGACCCAGCAGCCTTTCACCTTCTACATGGCGGTGGCGCTGATCTTCCTGGTCTTCACCGCAGTCTCTACCTCGGCGCTCAAGTGGGCCGAGCGTCACTACGCCATCAAGACGAGGTAAGCCATGGATTTCTCGATCATTCTCAAGGAGTGGCCCACCTACTGGGAGGGGCTCTATACCACCATCTGGCTGGTGGCCGCCTCGCTCATGCTGGGGCTCATGCTGGCGGTGCCCATGGGCATACTGCGCAACAGCCGCAACTGGTTGATAAAGGGGCCAATCTGGGCCTATATCTACTTCTTCCGTGGCACCCCGCTTCTGGTGCAGCTCTTCATCATCTACTACGGTGCCGCCCAGTGGGAGTGGCTCAAGAACAGTGCGGCCTGGTCCCTCTTCTCGGAAGCCTGGTTCTGTGCCTTGCTGGCGTTCACTCTCAACACCGGCGCCTACACCGCCGAGATAGTGCGTGGCGCCGTGATGAACATGCCCAAGGGGCAGATAGAAGCGGCAAGCGCCTTCGGCATGACCCGCTGGCAGACCCTCACCCGCATCATCCTGCCCAACTCGTTTCGCCGTGCGCTGCCGGCCTACAGCAACGAGGTGATCTTCATGCTGCAGGGGTCGGCGGTGGCGGGCATCATCACCATCGTCGATCTGACGGGCGCGGCGCGGATCATCAACTCCCGCTACTACAGCCCGTTCGAGGCGTTCCTGACCGCAGGTTTGCTCTACATGCTGCTCACCTTCGTCATCGTCTGGTTGTTCAAGAAGTGGGAAGCCCGCTGGCATGCCCACCTGCGCCCGCGCAGCGTCTGACTGCCAGCAGAGAAAAAGCCCGCAACTGCGGGCTTTTTTTTATGGACCATGGGCAGGCTCAGCGCCCCAGGTACTCCCTGTCGAAGAAAGTGTTGACCCAGTGGGGGCGATAGACGGCGAGCAGGGTCATGGTCATGCCGTTGAGGAGCGCCTCGGGGAAGAGCAGCAGCGGCCAGATGGAGAGGTAGTCGGCGCTGATGGTGTGCCAGGAGTAGGTGCCGCTCACCCCCATCAGCAGGGCGCTGGCGAGCACCTTGGCCGAGATGCTCAGCGCCCCCCCGAGAAATGCCGCCACGAACAGGTAGACGAAGAGGTGGCGAGGCAGCCAGGCCCAGCTCCCCAGAAACAGCAGCCAGCTGGTGGCCACCGGCAGGGCGACGCCGATGAGGGCCTGCCAGCCGATGTCGGCCAGGGGGATGACCCCGAAGTAAGCGAGGAGCAGCAGGGTGAGGCAGGGGGCGAGCAGGGCGAGGCGCCAGCCCAGCAACAGGGTCAGGCTGGTGAGGCCGAGAAAGTGGATCTCGAGCCCCTCGTGCAACCCGGCCCGCAAGGTCCACAGCGGTACCAGCACGATGGCGCCGCCGAGGCAAAGATGCTGATAGAGCGGGTGGGCGCCAAGGGTGCGCAGCAGGGAGGCGTTCAGACTGAAGGCGAGCAGCACCAGCCAGAGCAGGAGGGCAGCGACTTGTCCTTCACTCATGAGCGGTTCCCCCGGATGCGGCTGTCGGTGATGGCGCCGTGGCGAATGCCGGCGCAATGAAAAGAGGCCGCCCTCTGCCGGGCGGCCTCCTGTCTCAATACTTCACGTTGGGGTGATACTTGCCAAGGATGCCCTGGACCCTGTCCATGGTCTCCTTGCTGGGGGGCTTGATGCCGACCAGATCATAGGTATCTCCCAGCACGTCCCACTTGTGCTTGCCAAGTTCGTGGTAGGGCAGCAGCTCCACCTTCTCGACGCAGTCCCCCAGCTCGGCGATGAACTGGCCGAGTCCTTCTGCGCTCTCGTCATCGTCGGACCAGGTGGGTACCACCACGTAGCGGATCCACATAGTCTGACCGCGGGAGGCCAGGTAGCGGGCGAACTCCAGGGTGTATTTGTTGCTGACGTGGGTGAGGGGAATGTGCTTCTCGTCGTTGATCTGCTTGATGTCGAGCAGCACCAGATCGGTGTTGTCCAGCACCCGGTCGAGCAGTTCGTCGTAGTGACGCACGAAACCGTTGGTGTCGAGGCAGGTGTGGATCCCCTGGGCCTTGCAGGCGGTGAACAGTTCGGCGATGAACTCCTGCTGCAGCATGGCCTCGCCGCCGGAGGCGGTCACGCCACCGCCGGAGGCATTCATGAAGTGGCGATAGCTGGTGAGATCCTTCATCAGCTCGGGCACGGTGACCTCGCGGCCGCCCTGGGTGTCCCAGGTGTCCCGGTTGTGACAATACTTGCAGCGCATCAGGCAGCCCTGCATGAACACGATGAAGCGGATGCCGGGGCCGTCGACGGTCCCGCAGGTCTCGACGGAGTGGATCCGGCCAATGATGTCGGTAGTGCCGGTGTCGCTGGCTTCAACGGTCGGGATCCGCTGCGTGCCGGGGGTGGCAGGTCCCTTGGATTCAACGGCGGGGATCCGGTTAATGACTGACATAGACGACTCCAATGGTGCGGACAAGGTTCGAGCGGTCGTTATTTTATGACAGAAAGCCCTATAAATCCTACCAGTTTAGCCCGCAGGGGTGGCACCCAGCAGGCTCTCCAGTGCCTTGACGGGGAGCGGCCGGCTGGTGAGGAAGCCTTGATAATGCTGGCATCCCAGGGCCTTGAGCACGGCGAGCTGCTCCTCTTCCTCCACTCCTTCCGCGGTGACGGTGAAGCGAAACACCCGGGCGAGATCCAGGATGGCCTTGACGATGGCCTTGTCCTGTTCGCTGTGGACCAGGGTCTGGATGAAGCTTCTGTCGAGCTTTACCTCGTCGGCGGGCAGATCCCGCAGATAGGCCAGGGACGAGTAGCCCGTGCCGAAGTCGTCGATGGAGATGAGCAGGCCGAGGGCCTTGAGCTGGCGGATCCTGGCGATACTCTCCAGCCGGTTTTCCAGCACCACGGACTCGGTGATCTCCAGCAGCAGGCGCGACGGGGGCACCCCGGTGTCCCGCAGAATGTACTCCACCTGCTGCACGAAACCGGCGGTGTGGAACTGGCGGGCGCTGACGTTGACCGACAGATGGGGGATGGCGAGACCGTTGTTGAGCCAGAAGCTGTACTGGGCGCAGGCGGTCTTCATCACCCAGTAGCCTATCTCCTGGATCAGGGTGGTCTCCTCGGCGATGGGGATGAACTCCCCGGGTGGCACCATGGTGCCGTCGGCCTTCTGCCAGCGCAGCAGCGCCTCTATGCCCGAGAGCGTGCCGTTGTCGACCCGGTATTGGGGCTGGTAGTGCAGCACCAGCTCGTTGTTGCGCAGGGCATCGCGCAGCTGGTTGTTGAGAGAAAGCTTGCTCTTCTCTTTTTCCGCCATGGCTTCACTGAAGAAGATATGGTTGCCCTGGCCCGCGCGCTTGGCCATGTGGACGGCGGTATCGGCCTGCTGCATCAGGACAAGGTGATCCTTGTCGTCATCGCTGAACAGGCTGATCCCCACGGAGGCGCTGCAGTGCAGCTTGTGATCGCCGATGTCGAAGGGGGCACGGAAGATCCCCATCAGCTCCCGGGCAAAGTGCTCCGCCAGGATCTTGGCGGTGATATAGCCCTGGCCCAGTGCCGTGAAGAGCAGGGCAAATTCGTCACCCGAGGTGCGGGCGAGCACCAGGTTCTCCTGGGGCAGGGACTTGAGTCGCACCACCACGGCCTGGAGCAGCAGATCGCCGCAGGCGTGACCGAGGGAGTCGTTGATGGATTTGAAGTTGTCCAGATCCAGCAGCAGCAGGGCCCCCCACTGGCCACTCGGGGCCTGCAAGGTGCGCTGCATGATGTCGGTCAGGCTCCGCCTGTTGTAGAGATCGCACAGGTCGTCGTAGTAGGCGAGGCGCTCGATGTGGCGGGCGGTCTCCTTCTCCTGGGTGATGTCGTGGAAGCTGCAGACGAAGTGGCTGATCTCCTCCTCCTCGTCCTTGACCCCGCTCACCATGAGCCGCACCGGGAAGAGGTGTCCCTCCCTGTGCAGGCATTTTTCCTCCCCGAGCCAGTATCCCTGCCGGTTGACCGCCGCGATCACCTCCTCCTTGAGGGTGTCGCCATAGTAGGTGGGCCTCAGGGCATCGATGTGCAGGCCCAGCATCTCCTCGCTGGCAAAGCCGGTGATGCGGCTGAAGGAGGCATTGACCTTGAGGATGATGCCCCCGTGATCCATCACCAGCAGGCCGTCATGGGTGTTGAAGGCCACTTCGGCCAGGCGCAGGGCATCGTCATTGGCCAGGCGTTGCAACTCGCTGGCGGCCCGCTCGCGCTGTTCGTAGAGGACGTCCAGCAGGGACGCGGGATCGGCCAGAGGGGTGGCGAGCAGCAGGGTGAGCTGCCCCAGGGGGAGACCGTTTGGCCCCGGGAAGGGGATGCCGACATAGGCCTTGGCGTCGAGGGCCAGCAGCTGGCTGGACTGGGGATAGCGCAGGGCCAGATCTTCCACGTAGAGGCTCTGTCCGTGCTGGAAGATCTCCCGGCCCGGGCCGATGTCCATGGGCATGGGTTTGACGACGGCGAAGGTCTCCCCCTCCACCACGCAGCGGGGAATGAGCCAGAGATCCTGGCCGCGAGGCTGAAACTCGCCGATCCAGCCCATGTGGGCACCGCTCAGGCCCATGGCCCAGCGCAGCAGGGCGCGGCAGTAATCGTTGCCGGTCAGGTTGGCAAGCCCGGGTGGGGGCGCGAGGTCCGGGGCGTCGGTCGCCACGGGGTCCGGCTGCCAGTGGCCGAGCAAGCGGGCGCAATGACGTACCAGTTGCAGGGTGTCATCGCTGATGAGGGTGCTCTCGGCATACTCCAGGCTGAGCACGCCGATGAGCTTCTCCTGCTCCAGCAAGGCGCCGTCCAGGCGGGAGCAGACATTGGCATCGGCCAGGTAGTAGTGCTGGCTCAACATGGGCTGGTGGGCCGCCTCCGAGAAACTCAGGGCGCCCCGGGCGCGCAGGGCTCGGATGTAGCGGCTGTCTCCGCGAATAGCACCGAGCGCGTCCACCCCCAGGGTGAACACCGGGGTCAGCTGCTCGCCGCCCAGAGCGCCATGGGCCTGGTAGTGCCAGAGGATCAGGCGATCGGCCCCCAGGCACTCCTTGAGGCTCTCCAGCATGGCGTCATACTGCTGCTGGCTGGCCATCTGGCTCAGGCGCGGCAGTTGCAGGGACAGGCTGGCGGCGCTCTCCTGGGACTGGGTCTGCAGGCAGATGAGCCAGAAGGCGTCCTGCTCGTGGGAGAGGGAAATGTGCCAGAGGAGGGCGTCAAAGCGCAGCACCAGCTTGCCCCCCTTGCCGCTGGCCAGACGCTGCTCGATGGGCTGGCGCAGGGCGTCCGGCAATTGGGCCGGCCAGGCACTGCGGGGCTCGTCGAGCCAGTGGAGCGGCGTCTGCATCACATCGGTCAGGGCGACCAGCCGTTGACTACGGGTATCCAGGCGGAAAAACAGGGGCGCCTGGCTGGCGGTCGGAAGATGGCTGAGCGCGGTAGACGACATGAACTGACACTATCCTGTTGAGCAATTGTCGGAGGGCAAGAATACTGCAAATCCGTGGCAAACAAAATTTCATTGAGTTCTAAATTAGATAAGCCTAATTTATTGGTCATTTCCTGTTGAGTGGAGTCTTGCAGATGAAACGGATCCTGATTGTGGGTGGTGTGGCCGGGGGGGCGTCCGCCGCCGCCCGTGCCCGCCGTTTGAGCGAAGAGGCGGAGATCGTGATGTTCGAGCGGGGCGAGTTCGTGAGCTTCGCCAACTGCGGTCTGCCTTATCACATCGGGGGGGATATCCCGGATCGGGATGCCCTGCTGCTGCAGACACCGCAAAGCTTCAAGCGCCGTTTCAACGTGGATGTGCGGGTGTTTCACGACGTCATCGAGATAGACAGGGCCGGCAAGAGCTTGCTGGTGCGCAACCTGCTCACCGGCGAAGAGCGGCGCGAAGCCTACGACGTGCTGCTGCTGAGCCCGGGCGCTGCCCCCATCCGGCCTCCCTTCCCCGGCATCGACAGCCCGGGGGTACACACCCTGCGGAGCATTCCCGACATGGATCGCATCCTGGCGGCGCTGGCGCACGACAAGCCCCGCCACGTCACCGTGGTGGGGGGCGGTTTCATCGGGCTGGAGATGATGGAGGCGCTGCACCAGCGCAAGCTGGATGTCACCCTGCTGGAGCTCTCCGATCAGGTGATGGCGCCGGTGGACAAGGAGATGGCCAACCTGCTCCACGCCCGCATCCGGGAGGAGGGGGTCGATCTTCGCCTGCGTACCGGCCTCGCTGCCATCGAAAGCCTGGAGGTGCCTGCCGAGAAGACCGCCGCCGTGGCGACCGCCCAGCGGGGTGGACTGCGCCTGACCCTGAGCGACGGCTCTCATCTCGACACCGGCCTTCTGATCCTCGCCATCGGCGTCAAGCCCGAGACTCTGCTCGCCGCCAAGGCGGGGCTGGTGCTGGGACCGCGGGGCGGCATCAAGGTGGATGCGGGCATGCGCACCTCGGATCCCTGCATCTTCGCGGTAGGGGACGCGGTGGAGGAGACCGACTTCGTCACCGGCGAGTCCGTGCTGATCCCGCTGGCGGGCCCCGCCAACCGGCAGGGGCGCATCGCCGCCGACAACATGCTGGGGCGAAGCGAAACCTACAAGAAGACGCAAGGGACCGCCATCTGCAAGCTGTTCGATCTGGCGGTGGCGAGCACGGGGCTGAACGAGAAGCGGCTGGTGCAGCTGGGGCTGCCGTTCGAGAAGGTCTATGTCCACCCGGGCAGCCACGCCGGCTATTATCCCGGCGCCCACCCGGTCAGCCTCAAGCTGCTGTTTGCTCCCGATGGCAAGATTTACGGCGCCCAGGCCATCGGCAAGGATGGCATTGACAAGCGCATCGACGTGCTGGCGGTGGCCCAGCGCGCCGGTCTCACCGTGTTTGATCTGCAGGATCTGGAGCTCACCTATGCGCCGCCCTTTGGCTCGGCCAAGGATGTGATCAACATGGCCGGGTTCGTGGCGAGCAACCATCTGAAGGGGGACACCCTGCTCTGCCACGCAGCCGAGGTGCAGGCTCGCCACCCCCATCAGCAGGTGGTGGATGTGCGCAACGCCCCCGAACTCGACAAGCTGGGGCGCATCCCGGGGGCGATGCACATCCCCCTGGACGAGCTGCGCGGCCGCCTCCATGAGCTGCCCAAGGATAAAGAGCTGCTCATCAGCTGCCAGGTGGGACTGCGGGGTCACGTGGCCTGCCGCTTGCTGAGCCAGCACGGTTTTCGGGTCAAGAACCTCTCAGGCGGTTTCAAGACCTGGCAGACGGTGATCGCCGAGTAGATCCTCCAGGCTGACATGGCCCGATTGATCACTCTGTATGCAAACGGGCCACTCCAAAGAGTGGCCCGTTTTGTTGCCGCAGGGGTTTGCCGCAGGTGGCCCCTCGCTGTCAGGGGGTCACGTCATCGAACTGCTTGCGAATGTGGTGCTGCAAGACCGCGAGCATGGAGGCGCCGGAGAGGCCTATCATCAGGGCACCGTTGACTGCCTCCAGGGGGCCGAGCAGCTTCCACTGCGGGCTCATGACGATGTCGCCATAGCCCAGAGTGGCGAAGTTGACCCCGGAGTGATAGACGGCCTCCTGCAGGGTATCGAACTCCCCGAGCCACAGGAAGAGCCCGCCCCAGACGCCGATCTGGGCCAGGTTGCCCAGCATCACCAGGGTGATGATGCCAAACAAAGCCAGCATGCCGGCCAGGGCCCCCTCGCGTCGATTGAATCGCTTGACGTAGAAACGGATGCACCAGACGGATACCAGGGATTGCAGCAGCATGTTGACCAGGATCACCGGGATGCCGACCAAAAAAATCGTTAACATATCAATCTCCTAGCTTGGCTTCTGCCAGTGGGCGGCCGGCCGGCCACCACTGCTCGAGCAGCAAGATACAGAGCCAGCCATAGCCGGCCACCACCAGATAGAGGCCGCAACGCATGGCGGCCGCCAACCACACATCCTTGCCGGTGGCGCTGTCCTCGATGGCCGGGCCAAACAGGATGAGCGCCGTGATCCAGGCGTTGCTCCAGAAGGATGGCGGGAAACGCCCCGCCACCAGCCGCACCAGGCGCCGCGCCAGCCAGAGGGTCATCAGGGCCAGCATCAGCACCAGCATCAGGAGCGAGGGCCAGAGGCTGAGCCCCAGCCAGAGTGCGAACGCCAGCAGGGCGCCCGCCAGGGTCGAGAGCACCAGCTCCTGGCCCGCCTGTCTGGCGTTGAGGGAGGTACTCTGCTGGGCCAGGGTCACCGTCTTCATCACCGCCGGAATGTAGAACGCCGGATTGCCGAGGGCCAGCAGCCACACCGGCAGCACCATGGCGACGGCGCGCAGCGCCAGCCGCTCGGGATGTTCGGGGGGCAATGGCACCGGTCTTGCCGCCGCTCCCGCCACCTGCAGGGGAGGGAAGAGTGCGTGGGCCAGGCGGTTGACCAGGGTGCCTATCAGGATCCCCAGCCCCATCATCTGGGCAAGGGCGATGGCAAGGGACTGCTCGATGAGACCGGCCACCGGGATCACCGTGATGGCCATGATCAGCAGCATGGCGGCGGCGCCCTTGCCGGCCATCGCCTGCTGCATCAGCAGGTAGAGCAGCAGGGCGACGAGCAGCACGGCCGCCAGGGCATAGTGGGTCAGCAGGGGGACCAGCAGCACCCCGGCGGTCATGATCCCCAGCAACAACAGCCCCCCTGCCAGCCCCTTCTTCAGGCCGAGGGCCTCTCCGGGTCGGCACAGCACCACCCAGGCCATGATGACCCCGAGGTGGGGCATGGGCAGCGCCAGGCCGTAACAGATCCCCGTCGCGAGCCCGATGCCAGTGCCAATGCGCAGTACAGCCCTGTCGGCGTTATGCATCTGGCGCCTCAATAGAGGAAGGAGAAGAGGCTCATCAGCCGGATATAGAGCGCTCCCAGGAAGTGCATCACCCCGCTCTCGCCGGTGTAGACCAGCACATCGGCCTGGCCGCCGACCCGCAGCGCCTCGACCGGCGGAAAGTCGTCGCTCTGGAAGGCGACCTTGACCGGGAAACGCTGGGCCTGGCGCAGCCAGTCGCGGTTGTTGTCCACCGTGGGCAGGGCGCCGGCGGGCTGGCTCTTGCCATCGCTCACCCCGTAGCCGACGCTGCGAACCTCCCCCTTGAACAGCTGTCCGGGCAGGCTGTCGAGCAGGATGGCGACCCTGTCTCCCGGCCGAATGTTGCCGAGGTTGTTCTCCGTCAGATCCGCCGACACCCAGACGTCGTGGATGGCGATCAGGGTCATGGCCGGTGCGCCGGCCCCGATGAATTGGCCGGCATCCGTGCTCAAGTCGGTGATGAGCCCCCGACCCGGCGCCACTACGCGGGTGTTCTGGCGATCCAGCTCGGCCTTGTGCACCGCCGAGCGGGCACTGAGCAGCTGGGAGTTGTCATCGCCGCTCGCCCCGGCGGCCTCGATGGCGCGGCGAACGTCGGCTTCGGCTGCCGCCACCTGGCTCTTGGCGGTCTCGCGGCTGGCCTGGGCCACCTCCAGGCGACGCACCGAGATGGCCCCCGGATCTTCCCGATAGAGCCGCTCCTGGCGCTCCGCATCCTTGGCGGCGTTGTCATAGGCGGCGCGCATGGCCATCAGGGAGGCTTCGGCCGCCTTGACCCCTTCGGTGTTCGCCTTGACGCCGCTCAGCACCGTCTGGTAGTCGGATCTGGCCTTGGCCAGGGCGATGTCATAGGGCTCGGGATCGATCTCGAACAGGGGGGTGCCGGCCTCCACGTCCTGATTGTCGTGGACATAGACCCGCTTGATCTGGCCGGACACCTCGGCGGCGACGGGAACCACAAAGGCCTGCACCCGGGCCTGGGAGCTGTAGGGGGTCAACCTGTCCGCCAGCAGATACCAGATGAGCAGGAGGAGGATCGCGGCCAGCAGCCCGAGGGTGGCGCCGCGGCTGGCCTGGCCGGGAGAGGCTGTGTCAGTCATGGGAGTTTGCCTTCTGTGTCATGGGGGAGTGGGCTGCGTCGAGCAGGGGGGCCCAGTCGGCGCGCGTGCGCAGTTGAGCCTCCACCTTGGGGGTCACCAGGGGACGTTCGCGCCCCTGTTCCCAACCGCCACCCAGTGCCTTGTAGAGGGTGATGAGGTCGCGCATCCGGGCACCGCGGCTGTTGACCAGGCGCTCCTGCTGGTTGAACAGAGCACGCTGGGAGTCGAGCACCCGCTGGAAGTCCGCCATCCCCTCGCGGTACTGGGTGTTGGCGATTTCGAGGGAGCGGCGGGCGGCCTCGCCGGTCTGGGTCAGCAGGGCGATTTCCTCCTGGCCGTTGGCGTAGGCCACCGCCGCATCATCCACCTCGCGGGCCGCCTTGAACACGCTGTCGCGATAGCGTTCGTGCAGCTGCTGGAAGCGGGCGTCCTGCACCAGGATCTGGTTGCCGAGCCGTCCCTGATCCAGCAGGTTCCAGCTCAGCGAAGGACCGACGGCCCAGGAGAAGGTGCCGCTCTCGCCATTGGTGGCGTTGACCCCCAGGGTGCCGAGCAGGGTGATGGAGGGGTAGAGCTCGCTCTCGGCCACCCCGATCAGGGCAGACTGGGCGGCCAGCTGGCGCTCCGCCACCCGCACGTCGGGACGGCGGCGCAGCAGATCCGCGGGCATCTCGGTGACCAGGGCCAGCTCGCCCTGGGGGATCTTGCCGGTGTTGGTGGTCATCTCGGGCAGGGGACCCGGGGCGCGGGCGAGCAGGGTGGAGAGGGCGTTCTGGCTTTGGCGCAGGCTGGTCTCGAGCTGGGGAATGCCGGACAGGGTGCCCAGGTACTGGGTCCTGGCTTGCTGCACGTCCAGCTCGGCGCTGTTGCCGCTCTTGAACAGTCGCTCGGTGATCTCCAGGCTGCGCCGCTGGATGCGGGCATTCTCCCGGGCGATCTGGAGCCTGGCCTCCAGGGTACGGATGCTCACATAGAGCTGGGCCACCTGGGCGGCCATCAACACCTGGATGTCGTCATACTGGGCCAGGGTCGAGAAATAGCTGGCATCCGCCGCCTCGACTCCGCGCTGGAACTTGCCCCAGAAGTCGAGTTCCCAGCCGAGGTTGAAGCCGGCGCCGTAGCTGCTGCCCGCGCTGCTGTGGCCGCCTCGGGTCTGACCTGCCTGAAGGAATTCTGCCGTTCCCACCGTCGCCTGGGGGCCGAGCAGGCTCTCGGCGATGCCAAGCTGGGCCTGGGCCTCGAGGATCCGCAGGCCGGCGATCCGCACGTCCGGATTCTTGAGGAAGGCCTCCTCCACCAAGGCGCTCAGCACGGGATCGTGCAAGTTGTCCCACCATCGTCGGTAGTCGGTCACCGTCACCGCCTGCTGACCCTCGCTGGCGCTGTGCCAGTTGGCCATCTCCTCGACACCGGGGGCCTGATAATCGGGCCCGAGCAGAGTACAGGCACCGAGCAGCAGGCAGGTGCCCCCTGCAAACAGGGGGCGAAGGAGAGAAAGTGCGTCGGCCATGGGGTTATTTTTCCGCGTTGGCCAGACCGTCGTTGACCCAGGCCATGAAGATGCGATAGCCGATGGAGAGCAGGGTGGCACCGATGAACATGCCGAGGATGCCATTGGTGGCCATGCCGCCGAGGGCCCCCAGCAGCACTACCGGCATGGGCGCATCGACGCCACGCCCCAGCAGCAGCGGTTTGAGCACGTTGTCGGCCATGCCGGCCACGACCAGCAGCACTGAGTAGATGACGTTGAGCAGGGTGCCGTGATCCCCCGCCATCCACATGAAGGCAATGGCCGGTCCCGTGACCAGGATGACGGGGACCTGGGCGATGCCCAGGATCAGCGCCAGGACGAAGAAGATGCCGACCGCCGGGATCCCGGCGAGGGACATGATGACGCCGGCCAGCAGGGCCTGGATGAAGGCTACCCCGATGACCCCCATGGCCACGGCCCGGATGGTGCTGGTGCACAGCTTGGTCAGGGCGTGGCCCTTGCGCTCATCGGTGATGCGCATGGCGATGCGCTCGGCGCTGATGGCACCCGGCGCCCCCCAGGCCATGATGATGCCAGCCACGATGAAAGAGGCGACGAAGCCCAGCAGGCCGCCCCCCATGCTGGCGAGCATGGTGACAGTCTGCTTGGCCATGTCGCCGAGCTGCGGCTTGTAGCTGATGAGGAGGCTCGGCAGATCCACGGATGCCTTGGTCCATAAGGCGTGCAGCTTGGCACCGATCAGCGGGATGCTGGCGATGTCGGCGGAAGGCGCCGGAATCACCAGAGTGTTGTTCTCCACCTTGTCTATCAGGGCACTGACGCTGTCTCCCAGGGAGCCGAGCATGGCAACGGTGGGGGCCACGATGAGCAGGATGCCCAGCAGGACCAGCAGGGTGGACGACTGGCCCTGTTTTCCCCCGAGTCGGGCGGCAAAGCGCTGATGGAGGGGGTAAAGGGTGACCGCCAGGATCAGGGCCCACAGCATCATGTTCATGAAGGGGGAGAACACGGTGAAGCAGAACGAGCCTAGCGCCAGAATAAGGCCAAATTTGATGAACATGTCCAGGAATCTGGCAACCAATCTTTTTTCGACGAGGGACAGATCGTTATTTTCCATGCTGATATGACTCCAGAGAGGGATGGATGCATGACCCCGCTGACCCTGTGTGAACTCAAGGTCGGCATTCTGGTCGATGGACAATTAATAAGTTTGTTTTCAATGGTTGAGGCATACATCGAGCGCACCTGCACGTTATGTATGGCACAGGTGTTCAAGGCTTAAAAAATATTTATCTGCTTGATATGTCGTTGATTGGAAGGCCTGCATTGAGCAGGGCCGAGCATAATGAATGGCCCGATCACGCACAAGTGAACAGTGGTGCCCGGTTTAGCCTGGGTTCAGAAAATCACGACAATCCTCTTTCATGGAACAGGACATCGCATGCAGGGTCTCGAATAAACCTCGCGCTTCACGGGGCGTCGTGCCCGCGTCCGTGGCGATGTAGGCATCTCTGTTGGCCGATGCCGCCCGATATGGCAGTTGGTGTTCCCGGGAGCGACGCTTTATTCTATTGGCTCCTGCGCTGCGGCGATCCAACCCGGGATGAACACCATGCACCTCTCTCTCTCCTGCCCCGTGACTCGTCTTCCCCGTGTGGCCTGGCTGGCGGCGCTGCTGCTGGCTGGTTGCGGCCCCGACAAGCCTGTCAGCCAGGAGCCGACGACTGACCCGATGGCCCGGCAGGAGGCGGGGGCGCCCGCCTCCGTGGTGCAGGCCAATGCCCGCCAGTATCGGGATGCCCCGGCGCTGGCGCTGGTCTTCTCCGGCCCATTGGCGCCCAAGGCAAACTGGCAGAGCTGGCTTTCTGTGAGTGAAGGGGGCAAGCAGGTGCAGGGGGAGTGGATCCTCGCCGACGATGGCCGCACCCTCTATTTCCCGAACGTGCAACCCGACAAACGCTACGAGGTGAGCCTCAAGGCTGGGCTGGGCCCATCCCCCCAGCGCTGGACCCTCAAGACCCGGCCGCTGGAGGCGGGGGCGTCGTTTACCGCGAGCGGTATGGTATTGCCGCTGCGCGACGAGCTGCGCCTGCCCATCAGCGCGGTCAATGTGGATGAGGTCAATATCGACTTCTTCCGGGTCGATGCGGAGTATCTGCCCCGTTTCCTGGCCGAGTATCGCCCCGGTGCCGGCATGGGCAACTGGGAGCTTGAGCAGATCACCAAGCGGGCCAAGCGGGTGTTCAGCGGCCGCTATGCGCTGGAGCTCGATGCCAACCGGCGCGAGACCCGCCTCATCAATGTGAAGGAGCCGCAGCTGGCGGAGGCCGGCGTCTACTTTGCGGTGATGTCGCCCCTTGGCAACTACGACTGGCGCAAGGAGACCACCTACTTTGCGGTGAGCGACATGGGGCTCAGTGCCCGCCGTTACCGCGATGAGCTGGAGGTGTTCGTCAGCTCCCTGGCCAGCGCCGACCCCCTCAAGGATGTGCAGCTCTCCCTGCTCGACCAGAAGGGCAACCGGCTGCAGGTGCAAACCACCGACCCCCAAGGTCATCGCCGCTTCGATCAGGTGCAGGGGGCTCGCCTGCTGCTGGCCGAGCAGGGCAACCATCTGGCGGTGCTGCGCCTCGATGGCGCGGCCCTCGATCTCTCCACCTTCGATCTCGGCACCCAGCCCTGGCAGGCCCAGCAACTCTATCTGTTCAGCGGACGCGATCTCTATCGCCCCGGCGAGCGGCTCGACAGCGAAATCCTGCTCAAGGGGCAGGATGGCCAGCTGCTGCCGGGCATGGCGGTGGAGCTGGAGGTGAAACAGCCGGACGGCCAGCTGCTCGAACAAAAGCGGCTGCTGCCGGATAATTTGGGCGCGGCCCACTACGGCCTGCATCTGCCGGAGGATGCGCCGCTCGGGCGCTGGACCATCAACCTCAAGACTGCCGCCGGCAGCCGTTTCGAGTGGCCTTTCCTGGTGGAGGAGTTTTTGCCGGAGCGCCTGAAACTGCAGCTTGGCAAGGGGCCGGATGGGGAAGTGACGAGTCTGGACGCCGCCCTCAGCCTGCCGCTGCAAGGGGACTATCTCTACGGCGCACCAGCCAGTGCCACCAAAGCCAAGGCGGAGGTGAAGTTAAGCCGCGCCACCATGCCCTTCACCCAGTGGCAGGAGTTCACGCTGGGTGACGTGCTGCTCGCCGAGCAGGCCAGGGATCTTGAGCCCCTCAGTCTCACCCTTGATGCGCAGGGGCAGGGGACGTTTTCGTTAGCTGATGAGCTCGATGGGGTGCGCGCCCTCGGGCCGCTGGAGGTGGCCTATCGAGTGTCGCTCTCCGAACCCGGTGGCCGCGCCGTCAATCGCAGCCGCACCCAGTATGGCTGGCCCGCGGGCAGCCAGTGGCCAGCGCTCAAGGCCGATTTCGTGGCGGAGCGGGTGGAAGGGGGCAAGCCGCTCCCCTTCCAGATCCTCAACCTCGATGAGCAAGGCCAGCCGGTGGCGGGGGGGGTGAAAGTGCGCCTCATCAACGAGTACCGCGACTACTACTGGCACTACGCCGATGGGGAGGGGTGGAAGTACGAGTTCAACAGCCAGCCCTATCTGGAACAGGAGCAGACCCTGCAGCTGGATGGCAAGGGGCCGACCCCGCTCACGCTGCAACTGGCGGCGGGCTGGTATCGATTGGAAGTGGAGAACAGTCAGGGCCATCAATCCAGCCTGCGGGTAGAGATAGGCAGTTACGCTTGGGGCGGCGGTGGGGAGCAGGCACGGCCCGACAAGATTGCCATCACTCTCGACAAGCGCGCCTATCAGGCGGGTGACAAGGCCAAAGTGACCCTGGTGGCCCCGCGCCCCGGCAAGGGGTTGCTGCTGGTGGAAGATGGTGACGGCCTGCGCTGGTGGCAGCGCATCGAGCTCAAGGGGGCCGGCAACGATGCCAAGGATGCCCGAGGCGAATTCGAGATCCCGGTCAGCCCCGAGTGGCAGCGCCATGACCTGCATATCTCGGCCCAGATCGCCGCGCCAGACAGTGACTCAAAGCCGGTGAGCCAAAAGAGTGTGCAGAGCCTGCGCTCGGTCGGGCTGGTGCCGTTCACCCTGGATCGGGAAGCGCGCCGTCTGCCGCTTACCCTGAGCGCGCCGGACAAAGCGGTGCCGCTCACCCGGCTGGAAGTGACCGCCACCTCCACCCCCAACAGTCAGGGCCGCGTGGTGCTGGCGGCGGTGGATCGGGGTGTGCTCAACATCAGCGATTATCAGCCGCTCGACCCGTTCGAGATCTTCTTTGGCCGCAAGCGCTTCGCGCAAGATTTGTTCGACAACTACGGCCAGGTGATCCCGCCGCAGGATGGCAAGCTGGCTCGCCTCAACTACGGGGGTGACCGGGCGCCGCTGAAAAAGGGCGGCGCGCTGGAGAGCCGGGTCGAGATTGCCGCGCTCTGGAGCGGCGAGGTGAGTTTTGATGAGAGTGGCAAGGTGGTGATCCCGCTCGAGCTGCCCAACTTCAACGGCGAGCTGGCGCTGATGGCGCTGGCCTGGAACGAACAGCAGGTGGGTGAGGCCGAGCGCGCCGTCAAGGTGGTGGCGCCGCTGGTGGCAGAGATCGGCTGGCCGCGCTTTGGCGCCAGAGGGGATGAGACCCGGGCGCTGGTGCAGCTGCGCAACATGAGCGGTGAGGATCAGACCCTCTCCCTTGCCTGGACCCTCAACGGCGGGCTGAAAGCAAACGGCGAGCTGCCCGGCACCCTTTCCCTTAAAAATGGCGAGGAGCAGTGGCTGACCCTGCCGCTCACCGTGACTGGGGCGAGCGGCGTGGCACGTCTGCAGTTGGCTGCCAGCGGCAAGGATTTTGCCATCAGCCGCGACTGGACTTTGCCGCTGCGATCCCCCTGGCCGGCCGAGACTCGCCAGCGCTACCAGATGCTGGCTCCCGGCCAGCAGATGAGCTTTGCGCCAGCTGAGCTGGCCGGACTGGATCCCGCCAACCTGCAGGGGCTGCTCAGCCTCTCCGGCACTCCCCCCTGGGATCCGGCAGCCCAGTGGCAGGCGCTGGCCGACTACCCCTATGCCTGTCTGGAGCAGACCTTGTCCCGTGCCTGGCCTTACTTGCTGACCACGGCCGATGAGCGGGCCGCCTGGCGCAAACCCGCAGAGGGCAAGAAAACGGCGAGCGAGGCGGATGTGCAACGCGCCCTGCTGCAACGGCTGCAGCGGTTGCAACTGCCAAGCGGTGGCTTTGGCCTGTGGGATGGTCGCTCCGACGAGGAGCAGTGGCTCACCGCCTATGCCGCCGACTACCTGCTGGCGCGCAAGGAGGCGGGTGACGCAGTGCCGGAGGCGATGCTCAATCAGGCGCTGAACCGGCTGCAGAGCTATCTCACCGACAGCCAGTATGGCGAGCGCTGGAGCAGTGCTCCCGAGCACAGCCGGCTGGCCTATCAGTCCTACAGCGCCTATGTGTTGGCCCGGGTGGGCAAGGCGCCGCTCGCTACCCTGCGCCTTATCTGGGAGCAGCAGGCTGATCACGCCCGCTCCGGTTTGCCACTCTTGCACCTCTCGCTGGCGCTCTCGGCCATGGGGGATGAGCAGAATGCCGCCAAGGCCCTCAGCCGGGCATTGGCGACCGAGCGCGGGGACGATTATCTGGGGGATTACGGCTCGCCGCTGCGCGATCAGGCCCTTGAGCTCTCCCTGTTGCGCCAACACAAGCTGGCTGCGGAGCGCTGGCCGGCCCTCAGTGCCAAGGTGGCCGATACCCTGGCCCATCGTCAGTGGCTCAGCACTCAGGAGCGGCTCGCCCTGCTGCGACTCGCCCGCGTCGATCCGGCCGTCGACTGGCAGGCCAGGGTGGCTTCCTCTCTTGGCAGTGGATCCCTGAGCGGTTCGGCTCCGCTGCAGCAGGGCACCCCTGAGGCGCTGGCGGCGAGCGCCGTCACCAACGAGGGCAAGGGCTCCCTCTATGTGCAGCGCACTGTGATCGGCTACCCCGAACAGGCTCCTACCCGGTTGAGTCAGGGGATAAGCGTGACCCGCAGCTGGTTCAACAGCGACGGTCAGCGTTTTGACCCGACCAAGGTGAAGGTGGGCGATCTGGTGGTGGTGCGGCTCAATGTCAGCAGTGAATCGGCGGTGCCCGATGCCCTGCTGGTGGAGATGGTGCCCGCTGGCTTTGAGCTGGAGAACCCGGCCCTTGGCAACAGCATCAAGCTCGAAGAGCTCTCCATCGAGGGGAAACCGGCGTGGCAGAGCGAGTGGAACGACTACCTCAAGCATCAGGAGTTTCGCGATGACCGCTACACGGCGGCGCTGGATCTGAGCGCCGGGAGCAACCAGCAACTGGTCTACCTGATGCGGGCGGTGACGCCGGGTCGCTATCAGGTGCCGCCGACCCAGGTGGAGGATATGTACCGACCCGAGATCCGGGCTGTGGGTGAGGATATCCATGAGGTGATCATCTCTGAGTAACAAACCCTCCCTTGAGCGGGTTCGCCCGCTCACTTTCTGGCAGCGTGGCTGGCTGAAATTGGGTCGCACTGGCCACGCTTGCTGGAGCTGGCTTGGTCGCCTGCCACGCTGGCTGCGTTTCTCGATGCTGGGCGTTGTAGCACTGCTCCTGTCATTGCTGGCGCTGGATCGACTCTTCCCGCCGCCACCGCTCGACCCGGCCTATGCACGGGTGGTGCTCGACATGAAGGGGCGACCGCTGCGCGCCTTTGCCGATACCAGCGGCGTGTGGCGTTACCCCGTGACCCTGGAGCAGGTTTCCCCTCGCTATATCGAGGCGCTGCTGGGCTACGAGGATCGCTACTTTTGGCACCATCCCGGGGTCAATCCGGTGGCCATGGTGCGCGGGGTCTGGCAGTGGTTGCGTTACGGGCGGGCCGTGTCGGGGGGCTCGACCCTCACCATGCAGGTGGCCCGCCTTATCGAGCCCTACCACAGAAGCGTGCCCGGCAAGCTGCGCCAGATGGCGCGCGCGCTGCAGCTGGAGTGGCACTATGACAAGCGCACCTTGCTTACCGTCTACCTCAACCGGGCGCCCTTTGGCGGCAATCTGGAGGGGGTACAGGCGGCAAGTTTTGCCTATCTCGGCAAGAGCGCGGCCAAGCTGACCCATGCCGAGGCGGCGCTCTTGGCGGTGCTGCCTCAGGCCCCCAGCCGCAACCGGCCGGACCGGCATCCCGAACGGGCTCGCGCGGCTCGCGACAAGGTGATGCAGCGGCTGGTGGCGCAGGGGGTCTGGCCCGAACAGGTGTGGCTGGAGGGACGCATCGAGCCTGTGCTGGCCCGCGGTCACTTCACGCCGATGGAGGCGCCGCTCTTTGCCCGCCTCGCCGCCGACCATCAGGCCGGGGCCCTGGTGCATACCACCATCGACGGCGATCTGCAGCGCTGGCTGGAGGGGCTGGTGGCGAGCTATATCCGCCGCTTCCCCGAGCAGACCTCAGCGGCGTTGCTCCTGGTCGACAACAAAACCATGGCGGTGCGCGCCTATGTGGGCAGCGCCGAGTATGGCAATCTGCGTCGCCACGGTTATCTCGACATGGTGCAGGCGATCCGCTCTCCCGGCTCCACCCTCAAGCCCTTCATCTACGGTCTGGCGATGGACGAGGGGCTGGTGCACTCGGCCTCTCTGCTCTCCGATGCGCCAAGGCTGGGCTCGGACTATCGCCCCGCCAATTTCTCTGGCGCCTTTCAGGGACCGGTAACCCTGGCCCAGGCGCTGCAGCAATCCCTCAACGTGCCGGCGGTGCAGGTGCTGGAGGCGCTCGGGGCCGACAGACTGGTGAGCCGCCTCGACAACGCCGGGGTGAGGCTGGCGCTCGTAGGCAAGCCCAATCCGGCCATTGCGCTCGGGGCAGCGGGCATTCGGCTCGAGCAGCTGGTGGCGCTCTACAGCTCGCTGACCCGGCAGGGGCAGGTGGCGATGCCGGTCTGGCTGGCGGGGCAGCAGGCGGTGTCACGCCCCTTGCTGAGCCCGGGGGCCGCCTGGATCATCTGGCAGATATTGAGCGCCCAGGGGCGCGCGGATCAGCCCTTTGCCAGTGAGGCGACCGGCCGGGTCAATCGACTGGCCTGGAAGACCGGCACCAGCTATGGCTATCGCGACAGCTGGGCCATGGGGGTCTCCGGTCGTTGGACCATCGGCGTCTGGCTGGGGCGCCCCGATGGCACCCCCATGCCCGGCTTTTATGGACAGAGCGCGGCAGTGCCGCTGCTGCTCTCTGTCTATTCGCGGCTCTCGGACAACAGCCCCCTGCCGGCACAACCCAACACGGTGAGCGAGGCCGAAGTTTGCTGGCCGCTGGGGCGCAAGACGAGCGCGACCCTGCCAGAGGCCTGTTTGCAGCATCAGAGCGCCTGGCTGCTGGAAGGGCGCGACCCTCCCACCTTGCCGGATCCCATGGATTGGCCCTCGCCGCTGCGCCAGGTTGCGCTCACTGTCGACGGCAAGCCGACGCTGACCCGCTGCCACGATGCGGCACAATCCGCTTTTAGAGCGCTCTGGCCGCTGTCGCTGGAGCCATGGCGCTCACCGGGCGAGCGGCGTCAGGCGCTGCTTGCCAGGGGCTGCGCGGGGGAGGGGCAGAGCGCCGAGCAGCAGGCCCCCATCCGCATCCTGGCACTGGGGGAGGGCAACCTTATCCGCAGTCAGCGCTATCGGTTGCAGCCCAAGGTGCTCGGCGGTGTCGGCAAGCCGGCCTGGTTTCTCAACGGCCAGCGGCTGCGCTGGGACGGGGATCAAGTAGTGAGCAAGGCGGGCCGCTATCAGCTGGTGGTGGTGGATGAGGCGGGAAACAGCGATCGCATCGAGTTTCGGCTGGAAAACCCCTCCTGAGGGCGTGGTGAGCGCCAGAATATTGACGGCATCGGTGATGGTCCCGATGCCGTCAGTTGATTGTCGATTCCCCGGCAGAGGCGGGGAGTCAGGGCTTGACCTGCCCCAGCCGGGTGAAGAAATGCCGGCTCTTGCGCTGGTGGAAGTGGCTCTTCTTGATGGGATGAAACACCAGGTCGCTCTGTGGGTGACTCCCCTTGAGGTGGTGGATCATCGCCATGGCCGGTAAGCCAGTACTGACGAGCGTGGTGAGCGGCAGGGTGACGGTCTCGGGTCCCAGCAAGGGTGTGAACCCCTGCTGGGCCTGCTCGAAGCGGGTCAACACGGCGGGTTCGGCGTAGCCGCTGCCCAGCATGGCGAGCAGGGCATCGAGGGCCTGATGGAACTCGGCGAGCTGCTGACGAAAGCCGCTTCGCCCCCGCAGGGCAATGAGCTCCGCAAACGGGATGTCGGCCAGGTGAGTGGGCACTTGCAGCGGGATCTCGAGGTGGAAGCAATCCTGACCGCCGCGATTGTGGTAGCGGGATTCGAGCAGGTGAAGCAGGCGGTCGAGATAGTCGTGATCGGTAATCAGCGCCCCGTCATTGGCGAGAGCCCACTCACGGGCGAGGCGCATGGAGAGCAGGTTGGCAAAGCGGCGCGCCATTCTGATCCCCCCTTCATCCTGCGTCGCAAAGCCGTGGGTCAGACAAAACCCGTGTAGCCGCTCCAGTCCCGCCTGAGCCGGGCAGAAGCAGTCGTGGTTGGGGGCTGAACGCCAGCGGGCGATGAGCTCCCTGTTGCCAAACACCTTGTGACGCACGAAGTCGGGGGCGACCAGGCCGGCAATCTGGCTCTCCACCTGGGGCGTGATATGGGCGAAGAAGGCGGGTCGTGGCGGCTCGGCCAGCAGGTCGGTTTGCTGGCGCAGGGTCTCCAGCAGGGCGGTGAGACCGCTCTTCTCACTGACGGTGAAGACGAAGGCGAGCCGCTCCAGATAGAGCAGGGCAAACTTGAGCCAGAGCTCGTCGCGTACCTCCATGCCGGGGTAGTAGATATGGGTTTTCATGAATGCTGTGTTGCCAGGATGCAGGGGTGGGAATATACGCATGATTGCCCGGATGCGGCAAACTTTGCGTGGGGGAATGTGAGCAGCCGCTCATGCAGTAGGCGCTGGTCACAAAGTTCTGATATAATTCGCGCCCTTAAATCAAGGCCACCCGAGTCATTACCATGAAGTTCATTATCAAGCTGTTCCCTGAAATCACCATCAAGAGCAAGTCGGTTCGCCAGCGCTTTATCAAGATCCTGCAGGGCAATATCCGCAATGTCCTGCGCCGCTTCGACGACGATGCCCGGGTGCGGATGGATTGGGACAAGCTGATCGTGAGCTCCCGTAATGACCAGTTCCGCGAGCAGGCCATCGAAGCCCTGGCCTGCATCCCCGGCATTCAGGCCTTCCTCGAGGTGCAGGCCAGCAAGTTTACCGACCTGCACGACATCTTCGAGCAGGTGAAAGCCGTCTGGGGTGATCAGCTCGAGGGCAAGACATTCTGCGTGCGTGCCAAGCGCCACGGCAAGCACGAATTCTCCTCGCTGGAGATTGAACGCTACGTGGGCGGCGGTCTGAACCAGCACTGCGTGAGCAACGGCGTGCGCCTCAAGAACCCGGATGTGAAGATCAACCTCGAGATCGATGGCGAGGAGCTTTTCATCGTCAGCGCCATCCACCAGGGGCTGAGCGGCATGCCCATCGCCACCCAGGAAGATGTGCTGAGCTTGCTCTCCGGCGGGTTTGACTCGGGTGTCGCCTCCTTCCAGTTCATCAAGCGCGGCTGCCGGGTGCACTACTGCTTCTTCAATCTGGGTGGGGCGGCTCACGAGATCGGCGTCAAGCAGGTGGCCTATCACCTGTGGAACCGTTTCGGCTCCTCCCACCGGGTGCGCTTCACCGCGGTGGATTTCGAGCCCGTGGTGGCCGAGATCCTCGAGAAGATCGACAACGGCCAGATGGGGGTGGTGCTCAAGCGGATGATGATGCGTGCCGCTGCCAAGGTGGCCGACGAGTTCCAGATCCCGGCCCTGGTGACCGGCGAGTGCGTTGGCCAGGTTTCCAGCCAGACCCTCACCAACTTGAACGTCATCGACCGGGTGACCGACAAGGTGATCCTGCGCCCGCTCATCACCTGGGACAAGCCGGACATCATCAGCGAAGCCCGTCGCATCGGCACCCTGGAGTTCGCCGAGACCATGCCGGAGTACTGCGGCGTGATTTCCAAGAAGCCGACCGTGAAGGCCGAGCTCTCCCGCATCGAGGCGGAAGAGGAGAACTTCGACTTTGCCATTCTGGACAAGGTGGTGGCCGAGGCCCGTTACCTCGACATTCGTCGCATCGGTGAAGAGACCGCCGCCGAGGTGCAGGAGGTGGAGACCACCGCCGAGAGCGGTGACGACGAGGTGATCCTGGACATCCGCTCCATGGAGGAGCATGACGACAAGCCGCTGGTGGTGGAAGGGCGCGAGATCATGCATATCCCCTTCTTCAAGCTGGCCACCGCCTTTGGTGACCTGCCGAAAGAGAAGACCTACCTGCTCTATTGCGATCGTGGCGTGATGAGCAAGCTGCAGGCGCTTTACCTGAAAGAGAAGGGCTTTGCCAACGTCAAGGTCTACCGTCCGTGATGTGACGGCAAGACGCGTATAAAAAATCCGGCCAAGGCGCCGGATTTTTTATTTCACTCGGATGAAGGTAGACGCTCAGGGGCAGGGGACCGGGGTGAAGGTTTCCTGACCCTGACAGCGCCAGCCCATCTCGGCCTGACGCATCTGCCACAGGTTGTTGCTGCGAAACAGGGTCAGGATGTAGAGCATGTCGCTACGCTGGCCATCAAGGGCCACCGAGAGCACCAGATCGTTGTCCAGCTGTTGAGCATGGATACGGGTGGGTACATCTTTATGGCCGACGAAGCGGCGAGCCACTTCGCGATAGTCGTTGACCCAGCCTTGCTGACTGCTGCTCGCCTGACGGATCTGCTGGTTGAACTGCTGCACCGGGGTGGATGCCAGACGCCCGAACAGGGCCTGTGCCCCCGCATGAGCCGCTGCCACCATCATCAGAACAAGCGTGGTAATGAGCCCAAGTTTTTGCATGAGGTTTTCCGGCTTGAAACGACCCCTGTATGACAACAGAAAAGCCGGCTTGGTTCAATCTTGTCCCTGCCGGGATGGGATCTCGCCCACTCTGAGGCTTCTCAGTTGCGCTGCAGCGAGAAGGTGGGCAGGGAGAGGTGCCAGTAGATGGCCGCCACCCGCAGACCAAACACCCCGAGCATGCTGATGAGCATGGCGCTGACCCTGTCTACCCCGACCTCCAGCGACAGGGTATAGAGGATGCCGCCCAGAATGCAGGCGGTGGCGTAGATCTCCTTTTGCAGCACCATGGGCACTTCCCGGGCCAGCACGTCCCTTATCATGCCCCCAGCGACCCCTGTCATGGTGCCCATCAATACGGCGATAAGCCCCGATGTACCAAAGTTGAGGGCTTTTTGTGCCCCGATCACGGTAAAGAGCGCCAACCCGAAGGCGTCCGCCACCGGCAGCACGTACCAGGGCATGCGGCGGGGCAGCTTGACCATCCACATGCCGATGAGCGCCGTGGCAATGACCACCCAGATATAGAGGGGGTCGCGCACCCAGAAGACCGGGGTTGCCCCCAGGATCATGTCACGGATGGTGCCACCCCCGATGGCGGTAACCGCCGCCAGCACCATGACACCGAAACCGTCCATCCTGAGGCGGCCCGCCACCAGTACGCCCGAAAACGCGAATACCGCAGTACCAAACATGTCGCTGATGTAAACAATCTGCTCAACCAGTGTCTGCATGGAGAACAACTCACGTCCAATAGATGATGGGGCGGCGATTTTAGGGGCAAGGTGTGGGGATGAGCAATGCTGGCGTGCAAAAGTGGGAGCCAGCGCCGATTTCTGAAGGCTGGGTGAAGATCACGCTCCCGCCTTGTCTGATGCGGGCTGTGGCCACTATGGCCCGGGGGGCGGGCTGTCAGGTGACAAAAAATCCTGATTTTTTTCTCAAGGGTGAGGAATAGAGGCCGATATATAGGTTAGGCGGCGATTACTGCCAGAAAGGCAGAAAAAAGAAATTAAAGTCTTGTGAAAAGGCGCCGTTAACTAAACATATCAGGCACAAAACACAACAAAGCCTGAGTGAATTAAAGTTAAATTTTAATAGCTTAGGAGAAAAATCATGAGTCTGTATATCAATACCAACGTTTCATCGCTCAACGCTCAGCGTAACATGATGAACAGCACCAAATCCCTGGATACCTCCTACACCCGTCTGGCCTCTGGCCTGCGCATCAACAGCGCCAAAGACGATGCGGCAGGTCTGCAGATCTCCAACCGTCTGACCTCCCAGATCAACGGTCTGGACCAGGGCAACCGCAACGCCAACGACGGCATCTCCCTTGCTCAGACTGCTGAAGGGGCGATGGATGAAGTGACCGGTATGCTGCAACGCATGCGTACCCTGGCTCAACAATCCGCCAACGGTTCCAACTCCGCCAAGGATCGTGAAGCCCTGCAAAAAGAAGTGGATCAGCTGGGGGCCGAGATCAACCGTATCTCCACTGCAACCACCTTCGCAGGGACCAAGCTGCTTGATGGTTCATTTAGCGGTACTTTCCAAGTAGGTGCTGATGCCAACCAGACCATCAGCTTCAGCCTGAGTCAGGCCAACGGTTTCAGTATCTCTGGAATCGCAGCGGCAGCGAACACCACGGTAACGGCAGCAAGTGGTGGTACCCTTGCGGTCGATGCCATTTTCACTAACGGAGCTGCAGCTGGCGGTATCAGCATCAGTACCCAGACCAACGCCCAAAACGTGCTGGCTGCGGTTGATTCCATGCTGACCGTGGTCGACAGCAAGCGTGCCGAACTGGGTGCGGTGCAAAACCGTCTGGACTCCACCATTCGCAACCAGGCTAATATCTCGGAAAACGTCTCTGCCGCTCGCTCCCGTATCCGCGATGCAGACTTTGCGACCGAGACCGCCAACATGACCAAGCAGAACATCCTGCAACAGGCGGCTTCCAGCATCCTGGCCCAGGCCAACCAGCGTCCCCAGTCTGCACTCTCCCTGCTGCAGAACTAAGGTCCTGATGCCGAGAAAAAGAAAAGGGCGGTTGTTCAGGCCGCCCTGGTAAACAAGATGGAACAATGGGGTGTTCGGATTTACGCCTTGTTCTATCGAAAGAGAAGTTCTCTTATTGGTATACCCCTCGAGTGTTGCGCAGATCGTTCACTCTGTCACCCTCGAGGTTGTTCTCCTGAGCGTAAGCTCTTCTTTGGCCGACATTGTCGGCCTTTTTTATGGGCGCCGAAAAAATGGCGACACAGAAAACACTGCACAACCCATGCCAATTTATGGCATCAGATATGAAAAAGGCGGGAGAGGAGCAAGGGAGGGGGAAATGAAGTGGCCGATGGGCTACCAAGGCTCCGCTTTCTCACTTTAGTGACCTGGTATGCATAAATTGTTTTAAAGGTTCTGAGAGGCAGGCCGTTACAGAAGATGAAGCAAATCGAGGGGTGTTCGGAAAACCAACATTTGCGCAACTGCGGGTCCGATGTCCGTTCAAACAGAGGACCCGCCAGATGAGACAGACCGTTCAATCTGTCCATCTGAACGGTGGGAACCTGATTGTGTATGACACAACACACAGGGCCCGCAGTTCCTTGTTCATCAGGAGAGACCTTTTATGGCCATGTTTATCAACACCAACACTTCATCACTGAACGCCCAGCGTAACTTGATGAACACCACCAAGTCGTTGGATACCTCTTACACCCGTCTGGCCTCCGGCCTGCGCATCAACAGCGCCAAGGATGATGCGGCGGGTCTGCAGATCTCCAACCGTCTGACCTCCCAGGTAAACGGCCTGGACCAGGGCAACCGCAACGCCAACGATGGCATCTCTCTGGCGCAGACCGCTGAAGGGGCCATGGACGAAGTGACAGGCATGTTGCAACGCATGCGTACTCTGGCACAACAATCTGCCAACGGCTCCAACTCCGCCAAAGATCGTGAAGCTCTGCAGAAGGAAGTGGATCAGCTGGGCTCCGAGATCAACCGCATCTCCACCGATACCACCTTCGCTGGCACCAAGCTGCTGGATGGAAACTACAATGGCAGCTTCCAGGTAGGGGCGGATGCCAACCAGACCATCAGCTTCAGCCTTTCTCAAGCTGGGGGTTTTAGCATTTCCGGTATTTCTGCTGCAGCGAACACTACTGTGACGGCAGCGAGCGGTGGCACTCTTGCCGTGAGCACCATCTTCTTGAGTGGTAGTGCGGGTGGCATCAGTATCAGTACTCAGACTAATGCGCAAAACGTACTGGCCGCCGTCGATTCCATGTTGGGTATCGTGGACAGCAAGCGTGCCGAGCTGGGTGCGGTGCAGAACCGGCTGGATTCGACCATTCGCAACCAGTCCAATATCTCGGAAAACGTCTCTGCCGCTCGCTCCCGTATCCGTGATGCAGACTTCGCCACCGAAACCGCCAACATGACCAAGCAGAACATCCTGCAACAGGCGGCTTCCAGCATCCTGGCTCAGGCCAACCAGCGCCCGCAGTCTGCTCTGTCGCTTCTGGGCTGATGACCCTTGACAGGGCGACTGTCCATGCCACCTAGGTCTAAAAAGGAAGCATTTTATGCTTCCTTTTTTATTTAGCCCCTGTCTTTCTGCTTGCGATAGGCAGTTGTGGCGTTTGCCACAGCTCAAGTGATGATCATCGGTAAGGTAGTCTGCACGATGATATTCTCCTGGACCGATACCTCGCGATAGTCCCGGTCCGTCTTGCCTCATGATGACTCACAACCAGCCACGACTAACCCGCAGCATCAAATGTGACGTTATCTTTCCACTCCGTTCATGGTTGTCTGATTGCCAGACTCACCACGGCAATATTCTCTCCGGCTATTTCTGCATCAAGGGAGGAGGTACTTTGCCACCTGGGTCGCCAAAAGCGGCAAGTATTTTCCTAAAGCTTCCGGCAGGGCTGCCGTTACAGATGATGAAGCAAATTGAAGGGTGTTCGGAAATCCAACATTTGCGCGACTGCGGGTTCGACGTCCGTTCAAACAGAGGGCCCGCCAGATGAGACAGACCGTTCAATCTGTCCATCTGAACGGTGGGATTCTGACTCGCTTGATGCAAGCAGGACCCGCAGTTTCTTGTTCATCAGGAGAAATCTTTTATGGCCATGTTTATCAACACCAACACTTCATCACTGAACGCCCAGCGTAACTTGATGAACACCACCAAGTCGTTGGATACCTCTTACACCCGTCTGGCCTCCGGCCTGCGCATCAACAGCGCCAAGGATGATGCGGCGGGTCTGCAGATCTCCAACCGTCTGACCTCCCAGGTAAACGGCCTGGACCAGGGCAACCGCAACGCCAACGATGGCATCTCTCTGGCGCAGACCGCTGAAGGGGCCATGGACGAAGTGACAGGTATGCTGCAACGCATGCGTACCCTGGCGCAACAATCTGCCAACGGCTCCAACTCCGCCAAAGATCGTGAAGCTCTGCAGAAGGAAGTGGATCAGCTGGGGGCGGAGATCAACCGTATCTCCAAAGACACCACCTTTGCCGGTACCAAATTGCTGGATGGCAACTACAGCGGCAGCTTCCAGGTCGGTGCGGATGCCAACCAAACCATCGGTTTCAGCCTCTCCCAGGCTGACGGTTTCAGCATCTCCGGCATTGCGGCTGCAGCCAATACGACGGTGGATGTAGGTACTGTCATTGGTACAGCCATCAACGTTACCGCCATCTTTGCTGCCGGTAGCTCTATCAGCATTAGCACTCAGAATGGTGCTCAACAGGTTCTGGCTGCTGCTGATGCCATGTTGGGAGTAGTGGACAGCAAGCGTGCAGAGCTGGGGGCGGTGCAGAACCGTCTGGACTCCACCATTCGTAACCAGGCCAATATCTCGGAAAACGTGAGCGCAGCACGTTCCCGTATCCGCGATGCAGACTTTGCGACAGAAACCGCCAACATGACCAAGCAGAACATCCTGCAACAGGCGGCTTCCAGCATCCTGGCCCAGGCCAACCAGCGTCCGCAGTCTGCACTGCAACTGCTGGGTTAAGCGGGCCGTAACGTCAACATCATTGATATGAGGAGCAGCAGATGGGCAATGAATCGATAGCCATGCCTTCTGTTTCTTCGACGCTAACTCAACATGGCGGCCCTCAGGCCGCCATGCCTGCTTCTTCATCCGTTGCGGGTGGACATGATGTGGCCGAACAGAAAGGCGTCGAGTCGGCAGCCAAGGCATCGCAGGAGCCACCGACACACATCAAGGCAGTCAAGCCGAGCATTGACAAGGCCTATATAGAAAAACAGGCCCAAGAATTGCAGGAACGCTTGGACAACTTGAGCAAGATGAAGGGATGGACAATCAACTTCAGTCTGGTTCCCGAGCTGGAGCAGCCGGTCATCAAGGTCATTGATGTGGATACCAAACAGGTTATCCGACAGATCCCGAGTGAAGAAATGCTCTTGATGAACAAGAGGTTGCAGGCCATGGAGCAGGCAGGGAACACCCTGCCAAGTCTCTCCGGGCTGTTGTTCGATGGCCAGGTGTGACCTGATATTTTAAGTCGATAGACAGGAGGATGTGATGGCAATTACTTCAGCAGGGGCGGGGTCTGGACTCGATCTTGAAAGTGTGATCTCGGCGAGTGTTGCAGCGAAAAAAGCTCAATTGCAACAGCCGATCATTACCAAGCAAAACAGTACCCAGATCTCCTTGTCCGGTATCGGTCAGCTGAAATCCTCCATCTCTGCCTTTACCGACATTCTGGATAAACTGAGTGCGCCAGGTGCGTTCAACAAACGTGCCATCAACATCACCCAGAGCAAAGATGACCCCATTTTGAAGGTGGAGAGCAAGTCTGGTGCTTCCAACGGTCAATACAACATCATCGTCAATAAGTTGGCGGAAACGAGCCGCCAGGAGGGGATCTTCGACAGTTCGACCACCCCTCTGGCGACTCAGGATGGGCAACTGACCTTCAAGGCGGGTGACAAGACGTTCAAGGTTGATGTGAAGGCTGGGGACACCCTGCAAGATATCCGTAAAAGCATCAACAGCAATGGCGATAACTTCGGCCTGAGTGTCAACATCGTAAACACGGCTGATGGCAAGGCCAAGCTGGTGATCGACTCCGGTATCTCGGGAGACGGCAAGGATTTGACCATCACCGGCGATAACGCCGAGCTAGGGGTCTTCGAAGCCGGTGGCGGTGTGATGAGCCAGACCCGTGCAGCCAGCAGTGCCGAGATTAACGTGGATGGCAACGTCCTCAAGAGTGATACCAACACCTTTGATGATTCCATTCAGGATCTCAAGGTGACGGTACTTCGCGTGTCGGATAAAGACAGTGCGGGGGATCTCAAGGCAAACAAGGTCGATATCACGACCGATAAGACCTCCATTCAGGAGCTTGTCCAGCAGTTCGTGGATGGTTACAACACTCTGCAAGACAAGATGAATTCCCTGGGCAAACGCAACACCTTCGTGGGTGGTGTGAAGCAGGACGATGGCGGTGCCCTGGCCGGTGATTCCACCACCCGAGCGATCGAGTCTTTCATGAGCAACCTGCTGGTCAGCCCTTCTCAGAACAGCGGTACTTATTCCACCGTCTTTGAGATTGGCATCAAGATGGACAACAAGGGAAAACTGTCCCTCGACAAGACGAAGTTCGGGGAAGCTGTCGACAAGAACTTCGATCAGGTGGTGGCCCTGTTTGGGGGAGAGAAGGGGCTGGCATCTACCTTGAATTCCGGCCTGAAAGAATATACCAAGAGCGGCGGCATGCTTGCGCAACGAGAAGATGTCCTGAATTCGGATTTGCGTGCGCTGACCCAAAAAACGTCTACGGCCAATGCCCAGTTGACGAAGTATGAAGCGGCATTGCGCGCCCAGTACGGCAGTCTGGATGCCTTGTTGGTCAAGATGAACAGTTCTGCTTCTGCATTGGCAACATTGCAGACGAGTTATCAGAAGTCTTGATAGATCGAGAGTGTTGAATTATGTACAAGCGCAATATCAAAGCATATACAGCGGGTAATTTGGCGGCCGATCTGGCCACTGCAGACCCTCACCGTGTCATCCAGTTGATGATGCAGGGCTGCCTGGAGCGACTGGCTCAAGCCAAGGGAGCCATTGAGCGCAATGACATGGAGGCCAAAGCCACTGCCGTCTCCAAGGCACAAGGATTGCTTCACGGGTTGCAGGATGCGCTGGACATGAGCCAGGGGCGCATGGCGGAGGATCTGTATGGGCTTTACGCCTATATGGATGAACGGGTTTGGGATGCCAGTCTGAACCGGGATACGGCGCCTCTTGATGAAGTGATGACTCTGATGCTGACCATCAAGTCAGGCTGGGATCAACTGCCTGAACCCGAAAAACACCAGGGTTATCAGATGAGACAGCAGTTGGGTGAGCTGTGAGCTCCAGGCTTGCCGTGCTCGAAGAGGCACTGGACGAGAATGCCCGCCTCCTGGAGACGCTGTTGCGGCAGCAGCAATATGATGATGCCTTGCAATGCATGGATGACAGGCTTGTCTTGATCGATAAGCTGGTCACGCTGGCCAGCGGCGAAGCGGCAGAGCAACAGGCGGTAGCCGCTCTGGCCGTCAGATTGTCCGTTCAGGAAGAGGCCATGAAAAACCTGGCCGCCACTCATCATCATGCCATTTTTGAACAGTTGACCCTGTTCGGAAGAGCCAGCAAGGCCGGTCAGGCCTATCGTGTGAACAGCAAGGAGTTCTGATGTCGCTCAATGTCGATTCCGCCCTGATGCAAGCTGAGCAGGATGCACTGCGACTCCAGCAGCAGGCGGAACAGGAAGCCGCCATGGCAGTGGCGTTGCCGCTGAGATTTGAACAGAATATGGCGGCATTCCGTCGATATATTCCCCATATCGCCGATACCTATGAGCGTTACCAACCCGCTCGCCCGTTCAGGTTCTTCTGCAACGAGAATGGTCAACCCAATCTTGAGTGGCTAGACGATGGCGTTGCCGTCTACGGCAACGAACCCTACCTCATCTGTGAGACCCTGGTCACCGAGTTCATGGAGAAAGGGGGCCTGTCCAAGTTCTCCTTCAGCCAGGAGGCAAATCCCCTTGGCTTTATGCATGTCGAGTATCTCAACAAGCTGAATGCTTACCTTGACGATATTTCTGAGACGGAGACCCAGCTCGAACATGTCCCCAATGAGGTCCCCAGCGCCCTGGTGTTTGGCGTCGGTCTCGGATACCACCTTGGCTATCTCTATGAAAGGTGCAAGATCGGCACTCTGTTCCTCTTCGAGCCAGATCTGGATCTCTTTTACGCCTCCTTGTACTGCTTCGACTGGGCACCTTTGCTCGATTACCTGCATCAGGAGAACCTGGGGATGCAGATCCTGCTGGGACAGGATGAAGAGAGTATCGTCAAGGATTTCGCCTCTGCCATTCACAGCCGTGGTTCTTTCCTGATTGCCAATGCATTCATCATGTGGGGCTATCAGAATGAAAAGATCAAAAAGCTGATCGAAAAGGTGCAGCAAGAATATTTCTTGCTGGTGATGGGGTGGGGGTTCTTTGACGACAATCTGATCGCCCTGTCTCACACCATCAACAACATCGAGCGCGGAGTCCCGTTCCTGCAAAAAGATCGACGGGTCTCGCCCCAGTATCAACGAACCCCTGTTTTCATCGTCGCCAATGGCCCGTCTCTGGATGATGCCATTGCTGTCATAGAACAGAACAAAGACAAAGCCATCATCATTTCGTGTGGCAGCGCCATTTCTGCCTTGCACAAAGTGGGCATCAAACCGGACATTCACGTCGAGACGGAAAGAACCAAGGTCGTTTATGATTTCCTGGTGAACCTGGATGATCCTGAATATCTGCGCGATGTGCTGTTCCTGAGTACCGATGTCATTCATCCTGACTGCGCGACGCTGTTCAATACCTCGGCACTCGCATTCAAACTCAGTGAACCTGGCGTCGTGCTTTATCGAAATTATTTCCCCGGTTTACAACCTTGTGCGGCCCTGGGAGGGGTGAACCCCCTGGTCGGCAACATCGGTGTCAGTGCTCCCATCCACCTTGGCTTCAAGCATCTTTATCTCTTCGGTCTGGACAATGGGTACAAGCACAAGGGGCATCACCATTCCCGGCTCAGCTCTTACTACAACAATGAAGAGAGTGCCGGAACCCTGGGTGAGATGATGTATGGCGACAGCCAATGGCGGCGAGAAGGGAATTTTGGCGGTATGGTCATCAGCAACACCATGTTTGATACCTCCCGCCATGTCATGGAGCAAGCACTGGCGGCCAATCCCGATGTACAGTGTTTCAACTGTAGCGATGGCGCCAAAATAACCCATACCAGAGCCTTGCCCAGCGTTGAAATCAGCTTCTCCCAGCGCGTTGACAAGACGGCGTTGCTGGGAGAAATCGCATCGTTGTGCGCCCCCATTCCGCTGTCCAAAGAAGACTTTTCTTCTCTGCTCGATGTCGAGTTCTTCAATATTTTCATCGACAAGATGATGGAGGAATGGCAGCAGCCGTTCGCGTCGCGCAACGAAGTGAACCAGTTGATGTTGCGCAACTTTGGTTACCTCGCCCAGATCGCAGCCACACGGCAGCAGCATATTACCCAGACCATGGTCGGCTCAATGAACTATGTGTTTACGCTGTTGAGCTCCGTTCTCTATTCGTTCGAAGGTGAAGAAAAAACCCTGCAACTGATGAAGCCAGCCATCGCGTTGTGGCTGGAGTTCCTCGGGAAGGTGAAGGCGATGTATCCAAGAGCACTCGACAGTGTGGACATGATAGATAACGAAGTGATGGCATTGTTCAGAAAAAAAGCGGGTAGCAAGGTGTGAATCTCCCCTGGAAGGGGTTATACAAGCCATGAGCCTTGCACGAAGAAAATACCGACCCAGGGGTCGGTATTTTTTATCTTTTTGGATAGGGGTTCTGCGCTGCGAGCAACCTTGCATCCTTTCGCAAGATTTGCACGGAGATTAGGGCATCCGGTTCCATTTCTGCGCTACCGTCGTGATGCTGTACATGTTCAAACAGACGGTGGTAACCCGGATGCCAACCAAACAGCTCCCCATAGTTCATCTTGTAGCTGAATAAATGGGCATGATGCTGATAGTCGTTGCGATAATGTCCTGCCGGCGGGTTGAAATCCAGTATGGTCATCAGGCCCCGATCGGCCAGTAGCGCATCGCTGCCAGCGGCAATCTTGAACAAGTCTTGGGGATCGCACAGATAGAGGCAGAAGCCGAAGATGATGAGATCGACAGGTTCTATATCGGGCAGACTGTCGGCCGTTCCGACTGCAAGGTGCAACCCGGGATAGCGTGTGCTCCCGTCTTCAATGGCGCTGGCCGAAGGGTCCACCCCATAGCATCGGGCACCGTAGTGCTCGGCCAGCTGCGCCAGCCGCCAGCCATTGGCACAGCCTATCTCCAGGATCCTGGCAGGTCTGCTGCCCAGATATTCCAGCGCCTTGAAGATGGGATCATTTGCCAGAGATTTATCGAGGATGGCGGCCTTGTTGCGCTTATACCACTCATTCCCTTCGTGGTCCATGAAGACGTTCTTCTGATGCATATGCCCTTCCATTATTTAAAAACGTCGTTGTTTACCGGCGTGTTTGCCAATATAGGTTGAGTAACAGTTTTTCCTATCACATCAGGAAGATATTTGGGTGCCAATCCAAAGCCAGGACGTACACTGCGCACCGCATCTGCCGTGATGGTTTCTCCCACCTGCAGGTCTTTGACAAAATAGAGAGAGCGCCGAAATTTTACATTTCCCACTTCGCTGGATTTTCGGCTGTAATCCACTTGACCCAGTGCAGACCATGCTGTTCTGGCACTAATACATAGTTGCTTTAATTCTGTCGGCTCCAGCGAAAAACTATCGTCAGGACCACCGCCATTGCGATCCAGAGTAAAATGTTTCTCAATGACCGATGCTCCCAAGGCAACACTGGCAATAGCTGTTGTATTGTCGAGCGTATGATCGGATAACCCAGTCACTAATCCGAAGCGCTGCTGCATATCTAGCAAGGTGCGCAAGTTGTAATCTTCAGCCGGAGCAGGATAACCACTGACACAGTGAAGTATGGCTAATTCTTTGCAGCCACCAGTTCTCGCCGCCTCAATCGCATTTTCAATTTCTTCCGCGTTTGCCATGCCCGTCGATATGATCATGGGTTTGCCTGTGCTTGCGACATAGCGGATCAATGGTAGGTCAATTGCTTCAAAAGAAGCAATCTTGTAGGCAGGCGCATTGAGCTCTTCTAGGAGATCTACCGCGGTGGTGTCAAAAGGAGAACTGAAAATTGTAATACCGATTTTACGGGCATGCTGAAATAAGGGAGCATGCCATTCCCAAGGTAGCTGAGCCTCTTGGTAAAGTTGATAAAGACTCTTACCGCGCCAAAGCCCTTCATGGATTTGAAATTCTGGGGAATTGCTGTTAAGAGTAATGGTGTCTGCTGTATAAGTCTGTAATTTTATAGCGCTAGCACCAGCATGCTTAGCCTCTGTAATTAAGCGGAATGCATTATTTAGATTGCCATTATGGTTAGCAGACATTTCTGCTATCACATATGGAGGAAAATCAACACCAATGCCAACATCATTAATAAATATTCTTGGTTTCATATGCTATCTGCTCCTGAATGCTGTTATTCTTTCTAGTTGAGCAGTTCTATTGGATTCCCATTGGGTTTTTAAAATAGCCAGTCTATGAACGTTGATAAACTCTCCATTAGTAAAGCGCTGATCCTTAAAAACCCCCTCAGTTTCAAAGCCAAACTTGTGGTGTAAAGTAATTACAGGGCGATTAAACTCTAATACCTCACAGTATAGTTTGTGTAAGCCAAGCGTAATGAATGCTAGGTCGAGCATCAGAAACTCCATCTTAGCTCCAGATCCTCTCGGTGCTGAAGGTGCTGTGTAAAATGCCCAGGCTGAATTTTTATTACTCAAGTCTATATTGTTAAATGATGTTATGCCACATGGCTGCCCTTCGTATTCATACATATAATATCTTTGGTCTTGACGGAGTTTAGTTTTCTCCCACCAAGAATAATGCTCTTCACGCGAAATAATATGCTGAGTGTACATATTACTTCTTACTTTTTGCTCGTTACGCCAAGCGAGCATTATATCAAGTTCATTTTCTCTAACATTTCGTAATACACCAAGAGAATCCATGGCAAAATTCCCATTTAAGTAGATATTATTTTGTCTGAAACTAACCAGACTCCTAAACCATCTGTAATACTACTGGCACAACTTGTCATTGCAGTGCTAGTTCCTGGTGCTGTAATAAATTCATTAACCCAATGTGTAATGTTTTTTTCCATATTTCTTTCTTGCATACACACAGCCGCTCCAGCCGACATTAAATTGTGTGCTGCTTCTTGTTGGTTGTCTGCAATTATCATCATCAATGTAGGTAAACCGAGACAGCATCGCTCCCAAGATGTACTACCCGCAGCACCGATCGCCAAGTCACTACTCGCCATAAGTTGCGCCATATTGTTAGCATTAACCAGTACTTCGGTTGGCCAGTGTAGAGTTGCAGCGAGATCTTCAATCTGTGTTAGCCATGGGGCCTTTGGTCCCATTACTACAAGGATCCGACAACCGTCAGGCAAGGGGGCACAGCGTAATGCATTCAACACTTGGCTAGTTACATTAAGCTTGTCGACACCCCCCATAGTGATCAGAACCTGTTTTAACACCGGACGCTGGCGCCGCTTTAGAGAGTATTCTCGTAATTCAGCAAATTCTGGGCGAAGCAATGCATAGCGTGGGCCGATCAGGAGTTGGCAACCGGGTGGGACATGCTTTCGGTAGTCATCGAGCTGGCGGCCCAGATTCTGGTCGAGCAGCAGATCGCAATCGTGAGGACGATCTGCAAGGTCATCGATAACCATGATTCGACCGACATAATTACGGAGCCTGCTTTCCCAGTGGGCGTCGAGAGCGTAGTGGTCGACAATCAACCATGCTGGACACATCTCGGCCAGAATTACATGGGTTTGTGCAGCATCCAGCATCCTGCTGCATCCAAGCCAGCTCGCATGTGCAGGTGAGGATATGTCCACAGAGTCTTGTTCTGGCTCGGCGACTGTGTCAAGCAGATGGCAGTGGTGCCCACGGGTACGGATAAGCTCAGCCAGGTGTCCTGGATGCGCACGGCAGATAAACCAGCACTCAGCCCCTTTCTCACTCAATGCATCGGCTAGGGTCAGACAGCGCATTACATGGCCTGAACCGATCTCCAGCGATGCATCGGTACGAAAAACAATCCGCTGGCCGTCTAGCCTCATGCTATCCGATGCTGTGCGTTGAGTCTGCGGCATATCTGGTTGCACTCAGCGCACCTTGAAAACCGGCTGGATAGGCTCGCCATCCAGGGCCTGATGGATGGCCTTGCTCGCGTCCAGACGGATAAGCTCCGGCAGGACTTCTGCATAGACGGCCAGCAGGGTTCGAATGTCCTCTTCACTATGGGCAAGGTTCAGGTTGTGGCTGCCAAGGCTAAGGATGCCACGCTTGCACAGCTCCTGCATTAAATAGCTCTTTAACTGCCAGCTTGTGTGGTTGGTTGAATCACCTGTCAGTAAGAAACACCAACTGGGGTGGCCGGCGCTTTGCAGCCAGCCTGGGGCATCCAGCTTTTGCAACAGGGCGTTGAGCCCATCGAGCAGTTGCTGGCCCCGCTCGGCCAGGCGAGTGGGCACGTCGAGCCGACGCATCTTGCCGATCACGGCGTTGGCCGCCGCCAGGGCGATGGCATCGCCGCCGAAGGTGCCGGAGAAGAAGATGTCCTCCATGCGGCGCATGTACTGGCGGCGGCCCACTACGGCGGAGATGGGGAAGCCGTTGGCCATCCCCTTGCCGAAGGCGGCCAGATCCGGGGTCACCCCGAACAGGGTCTGGGCGCCTCCTAAATGATTTCTAAAACCTGTGATGGTCTCATCGAAGATGAGCAGGGCGCCGTGCTCGTCGCACAGCTGTCGCAGACCGGGCAGAAAGTCCGGGGCGGGCCAGGCGACGTTCATGGGCTCCAGGATCACGGCGGCAAACTCGCCGGGATGGGCTTCCAGCTGGGCCTTGAGGGAGGCCAGATCGTTGTAGTCGAAGCGATGGGTCAGCTCGCGTACGCACTCGGGCACCCCCAGGTGGCGGGTGGTGGAGCCTATGTACCAGTCCTGCCAGCCGTGGTAGCCGCAGACCGCGACCCGCTCTTGCCCTGTGACGGCGCGAGAGAGGCGGATGCAGGCGGAGGTGGCATCGGTGCCGTTCTTGCCAAAGCGCACCATCTCGGCGCAGGGAATCAGCTCGATCAGCTGTTCCGCCACCTCGGTTTCCAGCCGATGGGGAAGGGAGAAGATGGAGCCCAGGTTGAGCTGCTCCAGCACGGCCTGGTTCACCTCCGGATCGCAGTAACCCAGGCTGATGGCGAGCAGGCCGCTGGCAAAGTCGAGATACTCGTTGCCATCCACGTCCCACACTCTGGCACCTTGGCCGCGCTCGATAAAGAGCGGGGCGGCGCCGTAGGGGAAGCAGAGGCGGCTCTTGGAGAAGGTCTGGGACCCTAAGGGAATGCTCTGCTCGGCCCGGGCTGAAAGGGTCAGTGAATGCTGATACCGTGAGGTCATGAGTGGTTCTCCTTGGCCAGCGATCGCGCCAGCCCCTCATTGCGTTGATGTTGAGTGTTCAGAGTCGCCAACTGCGGCTCACGAGCCAGCAGGGCGAGAATGTCGTCGGTGGCAAAGGCCGGGTTTGACGGGTAGAGGCGCTGATATATCTGCTCGACCAGGGCGAAGTCGGCGGGTTCGTCCACCGTCCAGCGCAGGTGGGCTAGGCTGGGGGTGCGGCTAAGTGCCCCTATCTTGAACTGATCCGCATGCTGGCGGATGTAGTAGGTGACGTGCTCGCGTTGGGTCGGGGTGTGGGCGTACTCGGCCAGCAGCGCCAGGGTGGCGACGCTCATGATCTCCGCGTCCAGCCCATCAGGGTAGCTGGGATCCCAGCAGTTGCTGCTGTAGTCGTAGCCACCGTCCAGATGAAGCGCGACAAGCTCGTCGATGAGGGCGGGATCCGCGAGGGGGCAGTCGCCGGTGAGCCTGACAATCTGGCTGGGCCCAAAGGGCTGGGCCGCGAGATGAAAACGCAGCAGCACATCGTCCAGCGGGCCACGGAAACAGGGCACGTCCAGCTCGGCGCAAAGCGCCGCGATGGCCTCATCCTGGCGCTGATCACTGGTGGCGACCACCAGTTGATCCAGCCTGGCGGAACGTTTGAGCCGCTCTATCTGGCGGGCGAGCATGGGCTCGCCGAGCAGAGGCTTGAGCACCTTGCCAGGCAGTCGGCTGGAGTTGGCTCTGGCCTGCAGGATCCCGAGGATCATGATGTTCTCCACATGGCAGGGTTGATGAGGGCCGGCTCGTCGCAGGCGAGGGTTGCCAGTTCGGCGTCCTGAGCAGGATGCAGATGGGCATAGGCAGATGCAATCGCTGCCAGCTCGTGTGCGTGGCAGACGCCGACCACGAAGCGGCTCACCTGGGGCAGGGCCGGGATCAGGGCAAGTGCCTTGTGGAGGAGGGAGAGGTGGGGCTGCCACCCATCCAGTCGCGAGAGCGGTTCGCTGAAGGCGTCGAAATAAGGGGGACGAAGGGTTGGCTGCATCAATAACAGGCCTTGCAGGAAGAGGGAGCGCACATGGATTTCACACCCCATGGCCTGCAACCGATCGAACCAGCCTGCGCGAAAAAAACGCTGATCGAGCAGATTGGCGGGGAGCTGAACCAGCTCCAGGGGATAACCCTGCTCGAGCCAACGCGTCAGCTCCTCGGGGGTGTAGACAGAGACGCCCACCTTGCCCACCTTGCCCTGATGCTGCAGGTCTGCCAGCCGCTCGAACAGGGCCGGGCTGGCGTCCTGGCTGCGGTGCAGCAGCAAGCCCTCGACACGGGGACGAGCCAGTCGTTGCAGGCTGGCCTCCAAAGAGGGGGTCAGATCCGCGGCATCGATATTGGGTGAGAGCTTGGTGATGACCTGAAAGTCGGCGGTGTTGTACATCCCGAGCCTCGCCTCGGCCTTGCCGTAGGCCTGGGCCGTGTCCAGGGTATCCACCCCCAGCTTGCGGGCCAGGGCCAGAATGGCGTCGAGCTCCTGATCCTGCACTTCGCCTGTGCGGTTGCTGATGCCGTAATCGAGCCCGAACTGGACCGTACCCAGTGCTAGGCGCATAGCACCGACTCCAGGGTCTGAACGACCTGATCCTGCTCGGCCAGGGAGAGGCCGGGGAACAGGGGGAGGCTGATGGCTTGTCGATAATAGGCCTGGGCACCGGGATAGTTGGCGGGGTCGTGGCCGAGCTCACGGTAATAGGGTTGGGCCGGAATGGGCATGTAGTGCACGTTGACGCCGATACCGGCGTCTCTCAGGCGGGCAAACACCTCATCCCGGTCTTGCACCCGGATCACATAGAGGTGGTAGCCACTGAGTCTGTCATGCCCCTGGTGCAAGGGCTCGACCGGCAGTCGGGTCAGCAGCTCGTCGTAGCGGGCAGCCAACAACCGGCGCCTGTCAATGAACTGCGGCAGGCGGGCGAGCTGGCTGCTTCCCAGCGCCGCCTGGATGTCGGTCAGGCGATAGTTGAAGCCGAGTACCTGCTGCTCGTAGTACCAGCCCCCCGGAGTGTCGACGGTCAACTGCGCCGGATCCCGGGTGATGCCATGGCTGCGATAGAGACGAAGCCTCGCGGCCAGCTCGGCACTGCGAGTCGTGACGGCGCCCCCTTCCCCGGTCGTGATGGGCTTGACCGGATGGAAGCTGAAGACGGTCATGTCGCTGTGTGCACAACTGCCGATGGGCTCTCCCTGATAACGGGCTCCCAGGGCATGGCAGGCATCTTCGATGAGGGACACACCATATTCTCGGCACAGGGCGCCTATCTCGGCGAGATCGCAGGGCTGGCCCGCGAGATGCACGGCGACCAGGGCCTTCGGCTGACGAGCGCTGCCCTGAACCCGTTGCAGCTTCTCGCGCAGCGCCGTCACGCAGAGGTTGCCGGTTGCGGAGTCCACGTCGACGAAATCCACCTGGGCGCCGCAATAGCGGGCACAGTTGGCTGAGGCGACGAAACTGATGGCGGAGACCCAGACCCAATCCTGTTCGCCGAGCGCCAGCGCGGCGCAGGCAAGGTGCAGGGCCGTGGTGCCGTTGCTGCAGGCGATCACGTGGGGAGCCTGGCAGTAGTCGGCCAATCCCTGTTCGAAGGCGGGGACCGCCTCACCCTGGGTGAGGTAGTCCGACTTCAACACGGCGACGACGGCTTCGATATCTTCATCTGTGATGGATTGGCGTCCATAGGGGATCATTCGGCGAGCACCTGCTGATTCATGACTTTCAATTCCTCTATCGACAGGAAGTGGCGATTATTGAGGGAATTGTATTCAAAGCCGTGCTCGACCCGCACCGCGGTGTCACCCAGGGCATTGACGGCGAAGTCATTGTTTCGGCTGGTGAAGGTGATGCTGGGAGCGATGACGTAATAGTCATCAAATTCATAGGTGTGGTAGGAGTCGTCAGCCGGACACATCACCTCGTGCAACTTCTCGCCCGGACGGATACCGATGATCTCCTGGGGCAAGTCCGGCGCCATGGCGCTGGCGAGATCCGTGATGCGTACCGACGGGATCTTCGGAACGAACACTTCCCCCCCTTTCATGCGGGCAAAGTTGGTCAGCACGAACTCGACCCCCTGTTGCAGGGTGAGCCAGAAACGGGTCATCTCGGCATGGGTAATGGGGAGGCTGCTGGCCCCTTCCTTGATCAGGCGATCGAAGAAGGGCACCACAGAGCCCCGGGAGCCGACCACGTTGCCATAACGTACCACGGAGAAAATGGTGGGGTGCTTGCCCGCCATATTATTGGCGGCGACGAACAGCTTGTCGGAGCAGAGTTTGGTGGCGCCATACAGGTTGACCGGATTGGCCGCCTTGTCGGTGGAGAGGGCGATCACCTTTTCGACCCCGTTGTTGAGGGCCGCCTTGATGACGTTTTCCGCACCATGGATGTTGGTCTTGATGCACTCCATGGGGTTGTATTCGGCGGCAGGCACCTGCTTGAGGGCGGCGGCATGCACCACGAAGTCCACGCCGTGCATGGCCATCTCGAGGCGCTCGGCATCCCGTACGTCACCGATGAAATAGCGCATGCAAGGGTGATTGAAACGCTGCTGCATCTCGAACTGCTTGAGTTCATCACGGGAGTAGACGATCAATCGGCTTGGCGTGTAGAGGGAGAGGACAGCCTCAATGAACTTCTTGCCAAAGGAGCCGGTTCCCCCGGTGATCAGGATCGTTTTGCCGTTGAACATGTCATGGTCCCGTTATGAAGTGAGTGTCTGTTAGATTCAAAAGCATATTTTATGCCATAACCAGCGATATGGGAGAGAGCATCGCCGTGACGAAGGCGGTATCAAGGGGTTGACGCGCTGCTCCCGGCGATCGCCTCGCATATCTGCTCCACCGCGTTGAGGGCGCGGGGGGTGAAGCGATGCAGTTCATCGGCGTTGATGAGGGCGAGCCGTTGGTGTTTGACGGCGTCCAGCATGGGCCACTGCCGCCAGTGATCCAGCACGGAAGGATCCCGGCCGCCAGCCAGGATAAGCCCGGGATTGGCCTTGATCACCTGCTCCAGCCCGACCTGGGGGTAGGCTGCTCCCGTCGTCGCCATGATGTTGCGTCCGCCGCAGAGGGTGATGGCCTGCCCCGGCCAGGTCGAATTATTGACGCTGGTGAGCGGCGGGTACCAGAGCTGATAGAAGACCGACAGGGGCTTGGGCTCGCCGTAGCGCGCCGCCAGGGCGTCGAGCCGGGTCAGATAGGCGCGGGCTTGCTCGTCGGCCCTGGGCGTGAGCCCGAGAAGGTGCCCCAGGCTGCGCATCTCGGTGGCCAGGGAGGCAAAGTCGGTGGGCTCCGAGTAGAAGACGGGAATGCCGAGGCGCTCGACCGGGCCCAGCATGCGGGCCTGGGCGGAGCGCCAGGCCACTACCAGATCCGGCTTCTGGGCCAGCAGCGCCTCGAGGTTGATGCTGCGATAGTTGGCCACCCTGGGGAGGTTGGCCACCTCGGCGGGGTAATCGGAGGCATCGTCGGTGGCGACCACGCGATCCCCGGCGCCGATATCGAACAGCAGTTCCGTCAGATGGGGAGTGAGGCTCACGATGCGCTGCGGCGGGGTGGCCATGGCGCACAGTGAGGTGCCCAGCAGGCAGACAAACAGGCCCAGGGCACGAAGGGAAACGCGATCAGCCATGATTGAGCGCCATCCATGTCAGGAGCAGCGAGAGCCCGAGCCAGCCCCAGCCGGTCAGCTGCAGATGCTGCAGCAGGCGCAGGGGCAGGTTGGCATCGGGTTCGCTCCCCTCATCAAATACCGGCAAGCGCACCAGCTGGCCCTGATAGTAGCGGGGGCCGCCGAGTCGGCTGCCCGTCGCCCGGGCCAGCAGCGCGAGCAGGACCCCCATGGCGGGATGGGGCCAATGCAGCGCAGGTCGCACTCTGTTGCCCAGCCCGCGCACCTGGGTCAGGCACAGGGGGAGCGCCAGCAACAGGATGGCGGGGGCGCAGAAACCCTGATAGAGCGCCGCAGCCGGGCGGCCGAAGTGGACGAACGCGTTCTGCTTGGGGTTCCACGCCAGATGGGTCAACTGGGCGAGCCGCACCAGCAGGGCACCCTGTACCCCGGCCAGAGCAAAACCCAGCAGGGGGGCGGCCCACTGACCCACGAGGCGCAGCACGCAGGTCTCGCTCACCGCCTTGTTCAACCCCATCACCGAGAGCTTGCCGGTCTCCCGCTTGAGCCAGGGGGCGACCTGCAGCCTCGCCACGACCAGCGTCTCCTGGGTCGCCAGGGCGCGGCTCCCCCGGGCGAGTTCCCGCAAGGGGCGGGATTCGAGCATCAGCAGCAGGAACAGGAGGTCGAACAGGGGCTCGGACAGGGAGAGATTGCGCACCGCCCAGAGACCGGCAGCGCAGGGCACCCAGACCACCAGCAGGGCAAGGAGCCCGGCCTGGCTCTGCTGGCGTGGCGTGCCGTCGGGGCGATAGACCTTCTGGCCGAGGCGGGTGAGCAGAGGCACGGCTGCGCCGGGTCGAAAGCGTGCGGGCCAGGGCAGCAGGGCCTCCAGCAGGGCGGCCCCCACCATGATGGCCGCCGTCGTGGAGGCGAGGGCGGTCATCAGAGCATCCCAGGAGGGGGCGTCGATCACAGCTTGCCGAGCAGCGCGATGATCACTTCGGCGGAGTGTTGACCCGCCACCTCGATGAAGGCATCGAAGGATTCCACCTGCTCCTTGCCGGCGATGTCCGACATGGCCCGTACCACCAGATAGGGCACCTTGAACATGTGGCACACCTGGCCGATGGCGGCCCCTTCCATCTCCACCGCCAGCATCTGCGGGAAGTCGGCACGGGCTTTCGCGATGGCGTCCGGCTTGCACATGAACTGATCGCCGGTGCAGATGAGCCCGACCTTGGTCTGGTGCTTGCCTTGCTCGGCAATGCAGGCTTGTGCCAGGGCGATGAGTTTTTCGTCGCAGGGGAAGGCGGCGGGCTGCTGGGCCATCTGGCCCATCTCGTAACCGAAGGCGGTCACGTCCACGTCGTGGAAGCGCATCTCGCTCGCGATGACCACGTCACCGATGTGCAGATCCTGGGCGAAGCCGCCGGCGGAACCGGTGTTGATGACGCAATCGGGAGCGAACTTCTCCAGCAGCAGGCTGGTGGCGACGCTGGCGGCGACCTTGCCGATGCCGGATCGGGTCAGGATCACCTCTTTACCGGCCAGCTTGCCCTGATAGAACTCGCAGCCGCCCAGTTGCAGGGTGGTGGGCTCGCTCAGCTGGCTGCGCAGCAGGGCCACTTCCTGCTCCATGGCGCCGATAATACCTACTTTCATCATCTACCTCGTCTCGATGGCCGCTGGGCCGAAAAAGTTGGCGTGGATGATAGCAAAACTTGGCGGTGGCGCCGAGCATTGCGATGGCGCGGATGGGGGGTCAGGGGTAGCGTCTGGCCAGGGCGGCCAGTTCACCACTGTCTGCGAGCCGTTGCAGGGTATTGGCGAACAGGGTCAGGCGCTCGGGGGCACTGTGGCGATGGAACAGAATGTAGAAGGGGGTCTCTTCCATCACGGTGGGGAGGATGCGGATCTTGTCGGCCAGCCCCTGTTCGCGCAAGTCGGACTCAAACCCCGGGGAGCGGTAGTAGACGAAACGGCCGCGCTTCATCAACAACTTCTCGTAGTTGGCCTGGTTGCTGATCCCGCCGCTGTCGATGATGAGGCCGCCGATGTCCTGGAGCCTGGCGATAGCACCGCTGCCATGGTTGATGAGGATGATGCCCGCCTGGCCGAGGGCCCTGACATCCTGCCAGCTGCGTATCTCGACGTGATCGTCACGGCGCACCGCCAGGTGGTAGCGCACCGTGAAGATGGCGGGGGTCAGGACGATGAAGTGATCCCGCCTGGCCGGGTTCTCCCCCACGCCGCAGATGAAGTCCAGCTGGCCGTGCTGCACCTTCTTTTCCAGCCGTCGCAGCGGCAGGAAGCGCTGCTCTCCCTCAATGCGAAGGGCAGGCTCCCTCGCTTCCATGAGCCGGAAGAGATCGACGCAGATCCCGCCGACATGCCCGTCGGGGAGCGTCACGTACTTGGGGGACGACGCCTGCTGCGCGGCCGTATGAAAGACCTCGGTGGCGCCAATGGTCCTGGCGGTGAGGACAAGCAGACACAGCAGCAGGATTATCCTGAGGGTCATCCGGGCAGGCTTCCGATGGGATTCAGGCGCCGTACATCAACCAGTCAAAGGGCGCCGGGTGCTCAACATTAGGCGATTTCCCCCTCTTATTTCAAGGGGTTCGCGCTGTCGTCACCGGGCGCACGGGGCTTGAGGGGGGTGATCAGCCGAGTGCGGTGTCGAGGGTCATCATCAGGGCGAAGCCCGCCATGAGCCCCAGGGTGGCGTGGGTCTGGTGGCCGTTGCGATGGGTTTCCGGGATCACCTCGTGGGAGACAACAAACAGCATGGCACCGGCCGCGAGCCCGAGGCCGATGGGGTAGGCGATGGCCATGCCGCTGGCGAGTCCGACCCCGAGCAGGGCTCCGAGCGGTTCCAGCAGGCCGCTGCCGATGGCGACCAGCACGGCCACCGGCGGGCGAAAACCGGCTGCGCACATGGCCAGCGCCACCGCCAGCCCTTCGGGAATGTCCTGCAGGGCAATGGCGGTCGTGAGGGGCAGTCCCACCGTCATGTCTCCCTGGGAGAAGCTGACCCCGATGGCCATGCCTTCGGGCAGGTTGTGCAGGGCGATGGCGAAGACGAACAGCCAGACCCGTGAGCAGCTCTCATGGCCGGGACCACAGGGGCCGGTCTTGTCGTGTTCGTGAGGGGTGAATTGATCCAGTCCCAGCATCAGCAGCACCCCGAGGGTCATGCCGGCCACCACCACGGCGGCGGCGAGGAAGCCGTCACCCGTGATCCCCTCGGCGGCCTCGAGCCCCGGCAGCAGCAGGGAGAAGGCGCTCGCCGCCAGCATCATGCCGGCGGCGAACCCCAGCATGGCATCTTCCACCCGTTGGGGAACGGCGCGCAGGAACAGGGCAGGCAGGGCGCCCAGCGCCGTGGCGGCAAAACCCGCAGCGCCGCCGATGAGGCCATAGCGTACCCCGGGCGTGATCTCTCCTGCTGCCAGCATGACGAGACTCTGCACCAGGAGCAGCAGCACGGCGACCAGGGCGAGCAGCAGCCCCAGGGCGATGAGGGGGCGATCCGCTATCTGCTCGCGCAGTTGGACAGACCAGGAAGGGGAGAGGGTCGATACGTTGTCCATGGGGCCTCTGAAGACAGGAATGGGGAGAGACGAGCGGCCATTACATAACCTGGCCCCTGCTTTGTCCATGACGGCGGACCGATTGTGGCAATCGGCTCAAGTTTTGCGTCGAGCTGGTCGCTCCTGTGCTGGCAGCCTCGTGGCGGGCACAAGGCCCGGCGTGGGGCGAGCGGGAAGCAAGGGATCCCCTCTCTTCGCTCCCATCGTCATTTCCCGTCAGGAGTCTCGGGTCACCGCTTACACGGATGTGATCATTGTGTCACTGCACAACTGCAGTCGAGGATCACCAGCCAACATGTCTTACAAGCATCTCTCCATCGGCAAGAAGATTGCCGCCGTCTTTGCGGTCATTGCCGTCATCAACGCCGTCTTCGGCCTGTTTCTCGCCACCGAACTGCGGGACATTCGGGATCGGGTATTGAACTTCACCGACTCCACCCTGCCAAGCGTGCTCTCGGTGGACAACCTGCTCTACGACGTCTCCTATGTACGCCGTGCCCAGTTTGCCCTGCTGATGGTGGAAGATGCCGTCGACAGGCAGGTTCGCCGCGCCCGCATCCAGGAGAGCCTGGGCAAGGTGCAGCAGGTCATGGATGCCTACGAGGCGACCGTGGGGGCCGAGCATGAACGCCAGGCCTTCAACCGCGTCAAGCAGCAGTGGCTGCAATATCTGGGCGCCGTCAACCAGGTGGATGCCCTGTTGTTCCAGGGCAGCAGGGATGAGGCCAGGGAGGCGCTGTTTCGCTCGAACGGGCTTTACACCGAGCTGGAGCTGGCGGTGCGTGCCCTGGTGAAGGTGAATCTTGGCTTTGTGGAAGAGAACCGTGGCAGTCTGCTTGGCAGCGTCACCATGGTGATGACCTTTGCCGTGGTGAGCATCGCGACCCTGCTGATCTTCATGGGGGTCATGACCTGGTTCCTCACCCGCCAGATCTGCCTGCCCCTGCAAGCCGTGGTGGCCCAGGCCAATGCCATCGCCCTGGGGGATCTGACCCATCGGCTGGATCGCCAGCACATCGGGCAGGACGAACTGGGGATGCTGGCCAGCGCCTCCCTCAAGATGCAGGACAACCTGCGTGGGCTCATCGAGGAGGTGGCCGCCGCCGTGACCCAGCTGGGGGCCGCCATCGAGGAGGTGAGCGCGGTCTCCGAGCAATCATCCCAGGGGATCCAGAGCCAGCAGCAGGAGATAGCCCAGGTCGCCACCGCCATGGCCCAGATGAAGGCGACGGTAGCGGATGTGGCGGGCAACACCGAGGTGGCCTCGGAGTCGGCAAGCTCCGCCAATGCCCTGGCTCGTCGCGGCAGTCAGGATGTGCAGGGGGCCCTGGATGCCATCACCCGGGTGGCCGGTGAGATGGAGCAGGCGGGCAACCTGGTGAGTGAACTGGAGAAAGAGTCCGCCCAGATCAACCTGGTGGTGGATGTCATTCGCGGCATTGCCGACCAGACCAACCTGCTGGCACTCAATGCCGCCATCGAGGCGGCCCGTGCCGGTGAGCAGGGGCGCGGCTTTGCGGTGGTGGCCGACGAGGTGCGCACCCTGGCGGGGCGTACCCAGGCCTCCACCGGCGAAATCGTCGCCATCATCGAGACCCTGCAGGCTCGTGCCAACCGGGCGAAGTCGGTGACCGGCCAGAGTTGCGAGATGATCCGCCAGTGCGTGAGCCAGAGTGAACGCACCAGTGCGGGCATTCGTCAGATTGAAGAGGCGGTGGCCCAGATAGCCGACATGGCGATCCAGATTGCCAGTGCCTGTGGCGAGCAGGATGCGGTCTCCAATGAGCTGGGCCGCAACGTGGCGCGCATCAACGACTCCTCCAACGAGGTCGCGACCGGCGCGGATCATACCGCCAAAGCCTGTCTGGAGCTGAGCCAGCTGGCGGCGGGTCTGCGCCAGAGCATGGGGCGCTTCCGCCTGGCCTGACGGTGGCTGCAGGCAATGAAAACGGGGCCCTGGGCCCCGTTGTTTTTCTCACCGCCAGGCGGCGTGGGCTCAGGCGCCCAGGCCGGTACCGGCGTCTTTCTTGGCAATCAGCTCAATCTTGTAACCGTCCGGGTCTTCCACGAAGGCGATGACGGTGGTGCCGCCCTTCACCGGGCCCGGTTCGCGGGTGATCTTGGCGCCGGCGGCGCGCAGCGCCTCGCAGGTGGCATAGATGTCGTCCGCTTCCAGGGCGATGTGACCATAGGCGGAACCGAGCTCGTACTCGCTCACCCCCCAGTTGTAGGTGAGCTCGATGACGGCTTCATCCTTCTCGTCGCCGTAGCCGACGAAGGCCAGGGTGTACTTGTATTCGCTGTTCTCGCTCTTGCGCAGCAGTGTCATGCCCAGCACTCGGGTGTAGAAGTCGATGGAACGTTGCAGATCGCCGACGCGCAACATGGTATGCAGAATTCTCATTGCTCAATTCTCCGGGTTGGTGGATTGGTACTGCCTTGAATCCATGGCCCGAGACCGGATCCGCAGAGGCCTGCAGATCAACTCTCGGGATAGACCTTCTCTTTGTATTCGCACAAATCTTCGATGATGCAGGAGCCGCAGCGGGGCTTGCGGGCGAGACAGGTGTAGCGCCCGTGCAGGATGAGCCAGTGGTGCACGTCCAGCTTGAACTCGGCGGGGACCACCTTGAGCAGCTTCTCCTCCACCTGATCGACGTTCTTGCCCACGGCAAAGCCGGTGCGGTTGGAGACCCGGAAGATATGGGTGTCGACGGCGATGGTGGGCCAGCCGAAGGCGGTGTTGAGCACCACGTTGGCCGTCTTGCGGCCGACGCCGGGCAGGGCCTCGAGGGCCTCGCGATTCTCCGGCACCTCGCCGCCGTGGCGCTCCAGCAGAATGGCGCAGGTCTTGATGACGTTCTCGGCCTTGGTGTTGAAGAGGCCAATGGTCTTGATGTACTCCTTGACCCCGTCCACCCCCAGATCCAGCATGGCCTGGGGGGTGTTGGCCACCGGATAGAGCTTGTCGGTGGCCTTGTTGACGCTGACATCGGTGGCCTGGGCCGAAAGCAGCACGGCGATGAGCAGCTCGAAGGGCGTGGTGAAGTTGAGCTCTGTGGTGGGATGGGGGTTGTCATCGCGCAACCGCTCCAGGATCAGCCTGCGTTTCTGGTTGTTCATGGCTCTCTCTTGTCTCAGAGCTGGGTAGTGCGGGCGCCCGCCGCCGGCACGGTGCAGTGGGCCTTCTCGGCACTCTGCTTGCGGCCCATCCAGTCGTTGATGGCGTTTTTGCCGGCGATCATCAAACCGAGGCCGATGAAGCCGCCGGGGGGCAGGATCGCCAGCAGCAGGCTGGCGTCGGCGTGGAACAGCTCGACGCGCAATGACTTGGCCCAGTCACCCAGCAGCAGCTCGGCACCGTCAAACAGGGTGCCCATGCCAATGATCTCGCGCAGCCCACCCAGCACCAGCAGCACCAGAGTAAAGCCCAGCCCCATCATGAAGCCATCGAGGGCCGCCAGCAGCGGCGGGTTCTTGGAGGCATACGCCTCGGCCCGGCCGATGATGACGCAGTTGGTGACGATGAGGGCGATGAAGATGCCGAGCGCCTGATAGAGGCCGTAGGTGTAGGCGTTCATCAGCAACTGCACGCTGGTCACCAGGGCCGCGATGATCATCACGTAGACCGGGATGCGGATATCCTTGGGCACCCAGTTGCGCACCAGCGAGATGGCGAGGTTGGAGCTGACCAGCACCGCCATGGTGGCAAGGCCGAGCCCCAGCGCGTTGGTGAAGGTGGAGGAGACCGCCAGGGTGGGGCACAGACCCAGCACCTGCACCAGGGAGGGGTTGTTCTTCCACAGTCCCTGTAGCATCAGCTCCTTGAGCTCTTCGCGGCGGCCACTTTCCCCGGCGGGTTGGCTGGCCGTGTCAATCACGTCGACTTGTTCCATTGCGTGTGCTCCGGCGTTAGGGGTTGGTATGGCAGGAGGGGGCATCGTGCAGCAGTTCGGGGTGCTCCTGTTGCAGCCTCAGCAAATTTTTCACCGCCTTGACCACGGCCCGCGGGGTGATGGTGGCTCCGGTGAAGGCGTCGAATTCGCCGCCATCCTTCTTCACCGCCCAGGTGGCGTCGTTGTCGGCCGTGAGGGACTTGCCGGTGAAGCTGTCGATCCAGCTGGATTTCTTCAGCTCTATCTTGTCACCAAGCCCCGGGGTTTCCTTGTGGGCCAGCACCCTGACCGCGCTGACGGCCCCCTTTGCATCGGTGCCGACCACCATGCGAATGGCTCCACTGTAACCATCGGGGGCCACGGTTTCCAGCGCGTAGCCGGTATGCACCCCCTTGAGGGTGGCGGTATAGAGGGGCATGGGCTCATCGCTGCCCAGGTATTCCCGGCTGCTGACCAGCTTGCAACTGGCCACCAGATCATTGTCATAACTCCCCTCGGGCAGCAGGGCCTGCAGGGTGCGCAGCTTCTCCAGCTCTTGCTGGTGGGCGATGCGATCCCGGGTCAGTTCGTTGGTCAGCACCACCATGGCGGTGCAGCCGAGGGCAAAGAGGGCCAGGGTCAGGCCATTCTTGCGCATGCTTTTCAACATGGGAGGCTCCCTGTCTCGCGTCTGCGGCAATTCAGATGTGGGTTCATTTGCGACGGGCTCCATAGACCTTGGGGCGGGTCAGACTGTCAATCAGGGGAACGCACAGGTTGGCCAGCAACACGGCGAAGGCGAAGGCATCCGGATAGCCGCCAAAACGGCGGATGACATAGACCAGCACGCCGATGAGCACACCGTAGACGAGGCGCCCCTTTGCGGTGGTGCTGGCACTCACCGGATCGGTGGCGATGAAGAAGGCCCCGAGCATGGTGGCACCGCTGAACAGGTGCAGCATGGGGGTGGCAGTGGCATCCGGGGTGGCCAGATAGCCCAGGGTAGCAGCGAGCAGCAATGCGCCCAGCACGGCAGTCGGAATGCGCCAGTTGATCACTTTCTGCTGGAGCAGGAAGAGGCCTCCCAGCAGGTAGCCGAGGTTGACCCAGCTCCAGCCGATACCACCCCAGCCCTCGAAGACCTTGTGGGTCATCACTTCGGTGGCGGTCAGCCCCTGGGTCAGCCCGGTCTTTAAGGTATCCAGCGGCGTGGCCATGGTCAGGCCATCCACCCCCTGCTTGAGCTGCAGCATGCTGTAGCCGTCGAGACTGAAGCCGGTGAAGATCACCGAGGCCGCATCGGCGAAGCCGATGTCGTAGGCGGCGATGCTTGAAGGGGACAGCCAGCTGGTCATCTGGACCGGGAAGGAGACCAGCAGCAGCACATAGGCCACCATGGCAGGATTGAACAGGTTCTGACCGAGCCCGCCATAGAGGTGCTTGGCGATGATGATGGCGAACGCCGTGCCCAGCACCAGCATCCACCAGGGCAGCAGGGGGGGCAGGGAGAGACCGATGAGCACGGCGGTGAGCGCCGCGCTGCCATCCAGCAGGGCCGGTTTGACGGGGCGGCCGCGCAGGCGAAGGACCAGGGCCTCCGAACCCAGGGCCGTGACCAGCGCCAGCAGGATCTGGATCAGGGTCCCCCAGCCGAAGAACCAGGTCTGCGCCAGGAAGCCGGGCAGGCAGGCCAGGATCACCAGCACCATCAGGGTCTGGGTCTGTTTGCGGTTGTGGGCAAAGGGCGCACTCGCGATATTGAACATGGGTCAGTGGCTCTTGTCGGTCGAAGGGGAGGAGGCAGCCTCGGCCGCCAGCTTCTTGGCTTTGGCCCGGGCGATGGCGGCGGCGATGGCCGCCTTCTTGGGGTCCACCTCGGCGGCGGGCTCGGATGCGGCGGCCAGGGCCTCAACGGCGTTATCGGTTGTGTTCACGGATGTCTTATCCGCGACCACAGGCCCATCACCTTGCGCCTGGGCGGCTTTTTTGGCCTTGGCCCGTGCGATGGCGGCGGCAATGGCCGCCTTCTTGGGGTCCACCTCGGCGGCGGGCCCGGATGCGGCGGCAGGGGCCTCGGCGGTGGCGGTATCGCTTGTGTTCACGGATGTCTCACCCGCGACCACAGGCCCGTCACCTTGCGCCTGGGCGGCTTTCTTGGCCTTGGCCCGGGCGATGGCGGCGGCAATGGCCGCCTTCTTGGGATCCACCTCGGCGGCGGGCTCGGATGCGGCGGCAGGGGCCTCAACGGCGTTATCGGTTGTGTTCACGGATGTCTTATCCGCGACCACCGGCCCATCACCTTGCGCCTGGGCGGCTTTCTTGGCCTTGGCCCGGGCGATGGCGGCGGCAATGGCCGCCTTCTTGGGGTCCACCTCGGCGGCGGGCCCGGATGCGGCGGCCGGGGCCTCAACGGCGTTATCGGTTGTGTTCACAGATGTTTTATCCGCGACCACCGGCCCATCACCTTGCGCCTGGGCGGCTTTCTTGGCCTTGGCCCGTGCCAGGGCGGCGGCGATGGCGGCCTTCTTGGGATCCAGCTCTGCCTTGGAATGTTGCTCCCCTGGTGCCGGGGTGTCAGCAAGCCCATTGCCCTCGCCATTAGCGGCCTTGGCGGCACGACGGGCGATGGCCTCCTGCTTGCGCGCCTCACGGGCGGCAATCATGGCCTCGTTGTCCGGTGCGGGTTCACTCACGGCCACCTGGGCCGTCTCCTGTTTGGCCTTGATGCGGGCCAGGGCGGCGGCGACCGGATCTTCGCCCCCGGCCGTCGTCATGGCCTGGCGACGCTGGGCAGCGGCTTCGGCGTGGCGGGCTTCGCGGGCCGCCTTCTCACGCTCGAAGCGAGCCTGCTTGGCCTCGAAGCGCTGCTTGGCTCGTTCGGCCTTCTCGGCCTCGGCACGGGCCTCGCGGATGTCATCCTTGGCGATCTTGTAGTACTGCACCAGGGGGATTTCGCTCGGGCAGACCCAGGCACAGGCGCCGCACTCGATACAGTCAAAGAGGTTGAGCTTCTCGGCCTTGTCGTACTCCTTGACCCGGCTGTACCAGTAAAGCTCCTGGGGCAGCAGGGTGGCGGGGCAGGCATCGGCGCAGGCACTGCAACGAATGCAGGCCTGTTCCGGGCCGGGGGGCGGCAGCTCGGCGCGGGTGGGGGAGAGCAGGCAGTTGGTGGCCTTGACCACGGGGACCATGGCGTGGGGCAGGGTGAAGCCCATCATGGGGCCCCCCATGATGACCCGCTGATCCGCCTCCGGTTGCAGCTCGAAACGCTGGAGCAGCCAGCGTACCGGCGTGCCCAGACGCACCCAGGCATTGCCGGTTTTCTTGAAGGCGTCGCCGGTGAGGGTGACGATGCGCTCGATGAGCGGCTCCCCATCGATGATGGCGCGCTTGATGGCAAAGACGGTGGCGACGTTGAGCACCATGATGCCCATGTCAACCGCCCGGCCTCCCTTGGGCACCTGGCGTCCGGTGAGCAGCTCTATGGTCTGTTTGGCGCCGCCGGAGGGGTACTTGGTCGGTACCGACTTGACCAGCACGTCGGCGTCGCTGGCATGGCGGGTCAGGGCCTCGATGGCCGCCGGTTTGTTGTCTTCCACCCCGATCAGGGTGAGCTTGGGCTTGAGCAGGTGCTTGAGTACCCGGATGCCGTCCATGATCTCGTCGGCGTACTCCTGCATCAACCTGTCATCCGTGGTGATGTAGGGTTCGCACTCCAGCCCGTTGACGATGAGGATCTCGGTGAGCTGGCCACGGCCGTCGAGCTTGCTGTGGGTCGGGAAGACGGCGCCGCCGAGCCCGGCGATGCCGGCCTGCTGGATGCGCTCGAGCAACTCCCCCCGCTCCAGGTTCCAGTAGTCAGGCTGGGGTGTGCGCTCGCCCCAGGCATCGTCTCCGTCCGGGGTGAGGAGGATGCAGAGATCGTCAAGACCGGAGGGGTGGGCCACCGTGTGCTGCTCGATGGCGGTGATGGTGCCCGAGGTGGAAGCGTGCACCGGCACGATGCGCCCCTTGTCAAAACGGGTGAGGGGTTGCCCCTTCTTGACCTTGTCCCCCACCCGCACCAGCAGTTCGCCGGCCGGACCCGCGTGCTGGCGCACCGGAATGATGAGCTGGGGGGGAAGGCCCGCGTCAACGACGGGGGTCAGGCTGGACTGGTGCTTGTTCTCGGGGGGATGGATGCCGCCGTGAAAATCCCACAGAGTGCCGGCTTTGATGCGTTCGAGCAGATGCTGCATGGTTACTCCGCTGTTTATTCCACTATCTTGACCGGAATGGCGACCTTGGCCAGATCCCATTTCCAGTTGTCGACCGTGGTCGGCACCGGGATCATTTCGATACAGTCGGTCGGGCAGGGGTCGACGCAGAGGTCGCACCCGGTGCACTCGGCCGCGATGACGGTGTGCATCGCCTTGGTGGCACCCAGGATGGCGTCGACCGGACAGGCCTGGATGCACTTGGTGCAACCGATGCACATGTCTTCGTGAATGAAGGCCACCTTCTTGACGGGGATTGCCGCGTCTTCACCGCCGTCCAGAGACTGGGGCTCGACCCCCATCAGGTCGGCAATCTTGCGCATGGTGGCGTCGCCACCGGGCACGCACTTGTTGATCTTGTCGCCATTGGCCAGGGCTTCGGCGTAGGGTTTGCAGCCCGGGTAACCGCACTGGCCGCACTGGGTCTGGGGCAACAGGGCATCAAGCTGATCGACGATGGGATCGGCCTGCACATGAAACTTGACGGCGGCAAAGCCGAGAATGATGCCGAAGGCCAGGGCAAGCAGGGCCAGCACCAGAATGGCAAAGAGTATGTGAATCATAGCGTTATATCTTGATGAGGCCGGTAAAGCCCATGAAGGCCAGCGACATCAGGCCAGCGGTGACCATGGCGATGGAGACGCCACGAAACGGTGCCGGCACGTCGGCGGCCACCAGCCGCTCACGCATGGCGGCAAACAGGATCAGCACCAGAGAGAAGCCGACGGCGGCCCCGAAGCCGTAGATGATGCTCTGGATGAAGTTGTGGCGCTCGTTGATGCTGAGCAGCGCCACGCCGAGCACGGCACAGTTGGTGGTGATGAGCGGCAGGAAGATGCCGAGCAGGCGATAGAGGGTCGGGCTGCTCTTGCGGATCACCATCTCGGTGAACTGGACCACCACGGCGATCACCAGAATGAAGCCCAGGGTGCGCAGGTAGGCGATCTCCAGCGGGATCAGGATGTAGTGCTCCATCAGATAGGAGCAGGCGCTGGCCAGCGTCATGACGAAGGTGGTGGCCAGACCCATGCCGATGGCGGTTTCCAGCTTGCCGGAGACACCCATAAAGGGGCAAAGGCCGAGGAACTTCACCAGCACGAAGTTGTTGATCAGCACGGTGCCGACCAGTAAAAGCAGGTACTCAGTCATTGAAGATGGGTTATCCGGTATGAAGGCGGCCGTATTATCTGATGTTAGGTGCCTTTAGACAACCGCAAGGCCGTATGGTTATTATTCGAATGCCCAATTCATGGAGGCATTGTGCGCCCTTTACCCGTCCTGACGCTGACCCTGGCCATGCTACTCTGGTCCAGCTCCTTCATCGCCCTCAAACATGTGCTGGAAATCTGGTCCTTCGGTCAGGTGCTCTTCATGCGGATGGGGGTGGCGTCCTGTTGCTGGCTGCTCTGCTACCGCCAGCTTGGTCGCGTCACTTACCAGAAGGGGGATTGGCGCTGGTTGGCCCTGATGGGGGCGCTTGAGCCCTGCCTCTACTTCCTTCTGGAAGTCAACGCCCTGCGTTACACCAGTGCCGGCCAGGCTGGCATGGTCTGTGCCCTGCTTCCCCTGATGGTGGCCCTGGTGGCCTTCGTACTGCTTGGAGAGCGGGTGAGTCGCCGCCAACTGCTGGGCTTTGCCATCGCCATCGTTGGCATCGCCCTGCTGGGGTTGGGGGAGGGCGCCGACGAGTTCGCTCCCAACGCCCTGCTCGGCAACAGCATGGAGATGGGCGCCATGCTCTGCGCCGCCACCTATTCTGTGGTATTCAAGAAGCTCTCCAGCCGCTACGGCGTGATGACACTGACGGCGTTGCAGGCCTTTGTCGGCACGCTCTTCTTTGCGCCCTTTGCCTTCAGTGCGCCCTGGCCCGCGAGCTGGGCCTGGCAGGACATGGGGGTCATCCTCTTCCTCGGTGCCTTCGTGACCCTGGGTGCCTACCTGCTCTACAACTGGTCGGTGACCCAGGTGAAGGTGACCCTGGCGGCGGCCTATGTGAACCTCATCCCGGTCTTTACCCTGCTGCTCGCCTATCTGCTGCTGGGAGAGACGCTCACGGCCCTGCAATGGGTGGCCTGCGCCGCCGTACTGGTCGGCATCGGGGTTGGCCAACTGCCGTCCGGCAGGAAGCGTGCGCAGGCAGTCGCCACCGGGGGATGAGTCGCCGCCATTGGGCTACAGTCTGGGCAGGGAAACACGCTGTCGAAGAAGGAGCCGACCGATGAGCGACATGCACTTGCTGGCCGCTGCCAAAAGCCTGTTGAGCCATCCCCCCTTTACCCTGGCCGATGCCAGAGCCCTGGAGGCGCTGGAAGAGGAGGCTGTGGGGGAGGAGGGGCTCTGCATCGCCGCGCTATGGGACATCGCCCTCGCGCTGGCGGACGAGGAAGCCAGACACTATCTCCTGGGGGATGGCTGAGCGGGTTTCGGGTGGGCGGACAGCAATGACAACGGGGGGCCTGGGCCCCCCGTTGTCATTGGCAGCTGTCGCTCAGATGGAGAGGCTCTTGACGGTGTCCGACACCGAGTTGGCGTCCTCGATGATCTCCTTGATGACGTCGGCGATGATGGTGGCCTGCTCCTGACCTGCCACCGCCTTGTCGGAGACGACGGAGACGGTCTGGGTGATCTGGGAGGTGATCTCCGAGTTGTGCTTGATGACGGTGACGATCTCGCTGGTGGAGCTGGAAGTGCGCGCCGCCAGTTGCCTCACCTCGTCGGCCACGACCGCGAATCCCCTCCCCTGTTCTCCGGCGCGGGCCGCCTCAATGGCCGCGTTGAGGGCCAGCAGGTTGGTCTGATCCGCGATGCCGCTGATGGTGGAGATGATGGATTCGATGCTCCTGGATTGCTGGTTGAGCTGCTCTATCTGCTTGCTGACCGCATTGACCGAGGTGTTGATGTGGGAGGAGGTGTCGAGCACCCTGTCGATGACCTCCCGCCCCCTGGCGGCGCTCGCGACGGTTTCGCTGGCGATGGCACACGCCTTCTGGGCCGCTTCCCGGGTGGAGATGGATTTCTCCACCCGCTCGGTGATGTCGCTCGCCAGCTTGATGATTTTGACCACCTTGCCCTCGTGGTTGAAGATGGGGTTGTAGGTGGCCTCCAGCCAGATCTTCTCCCCCCGGTGACCCAGACGCATGAAAAGCCCTGATTTGATGTCACCCGAGCCAAGATCCTGCCAGAAATGGGGGTTGTTCTGGTAGAAATCGCTGTCACAGAAGAGGCGATGATGCTTGCCGACCACCTCTTCCAGCCGGTAGCCAAAGCAGTTGAGGAAATTCTGGTTGGCGGTGATGACGGTGCCATCGGGTTGGAAATCAATGACCGCCAGGGACTTGTCCAGGGCTGCCAGCAGGGCCTGGGTGCGCTCCAGAGTGGATTGCTGCTGGGTCACGTCGGAGGCGACCTTGGCGATCCGCACCACCTTGCCGTCGATCACGATGGGGAAATAGGTCGCCTCCAGCCACACGGCCTTGCCGGATTTCGACTGGCGAATAAAGCGGCCGCTGCGGGAGACGCCGTGGCGCAGATCCTGCCACAAGGTCTCGTAATCCCGGGTATTGACGTCGTCGGGGAAGCAGAGGGTGCTGTGATGCTTGCCAATCACCTCGTCACGCTCAAATCCCACGATCTTGAGAAACAGCTCGTTGGCGAAGGTGACCACTCCCGCCGGGGTGAACTGGACGAAGGGGACCTGCAACTGGATAGCCTGTTCAAATGCCCCCAGCTCCACCACCCTTGCCGCTTGCTCACTCGCTTCCTTGCTTGCTTTTTGATTCCAGAACATGACAGTGCTCCTCCATGAGACCCTTGAATGGGATAACGACCAAATCTGAGTAAATTAACAATAGCATTGCGTCCTGATGAGTCGTCATCGAACTCAAATTAACTTTTTATTTTTCAATGTTGATAAATGGCTTTTTAATTGTGGGGTCTCGTACAAGGGTTATTTATCTCCTGGGCCGCCCTGGCCCCAGGGAATATTGGCATGAAGGCGCCTCTTTTGGCACTGACTATTCTATATATCGCCTTCATATGAACCCAGTGGCGCGCCATGTGGCCTACATGGGGATTCAATGAGTCTTATATGGGCACAGTGAAATAGGTGGAGGCGGGGATCTGGAAATAGCCGCTATCTGACTCTCTGGTGTGAGAAATAAACGGCCAAGGGTGTGAGTTTTTGGATATGCGGCATGTGTGAACCCGTGACGACATTGCCGCTTCGGTATATTTCCTGTCCCGAAACAGGGAGTGTTTATTTTGCCTGCAAGGTAGAGAGTTTCTGGTTCAGGGACTCAATCTCTTTCTGATATCGGGTAGTGACCGACTGCATCTCTGCCGAGACATTGCGGGATCTTGCCTTGTTCTCCGTGATCTGGGTCATCTCGTTGTTCATCTTCTGCTTTTTGGCCTCGATCTCGGTGCGCAGCGCCTCGGCCTGGCGTTGTTTCTGGCCGTTCGCCAGGCTCTGCTCTATCTCCCGGGTCTGGTTGGCCGCCTGCTCCACCGCCTCGGGGGAGGGGGTATAGACATTGAGTGCCATGGGTTTGGCGTCGCTGCTGCAGGGGATGTCGCTGAAGGTGATCTGCCCATCGCGGGCGCATTGATAGACAGCCGCCTGGACAACGGGGACGGTGGCAAGCCCCAGGCAGGCGAGAGAGATGACCAGCATGCGTGACATAGACTCCTCCTTGAATCCTCTTCCTTGCACACTAGTACATGGCGCAAGGTCAGACAACGGCCTCGTTCCGGGTGTGACATTCCGGTCCTCACGTTGCCTCTCTCTGGTCCATGGCGGGGAGATCTCCTGTGCAATGGGTGTGCCATGGCGGCACAAAGGGACGGATCCCTGCCTGTTTCCCCGCAGTTCAACACATCAGAGCACCATAACGGGCCGCAATGAGGTATCTTATGCCCCGATTTCATCCATCAAACGGATAAGAGACAACACATGATCATCAAACCCAAGGTTCGCGGCTTTATCTGCACCACCACCCACCCGGTCGGTTGTGAAGCCAATGTTCGTCGCCAGATCGCTTACACCCAAGCCAAGGGCGCCATCGAGAATGGCCCCAAGAAGGTGCTGGTGATCGGCGCGTCCACCGGCTATGGTCTGGCCTCCCGCATTGCCGCAGCCTTCGGCAGCGGAGCTGCCACCATCGGTGTCTTCTTCGAAAAGCCGAGCTCCGAGACCAAGACGGGCTCCGCCGGCTGGTACAACTCCGCCGCCTTCGACAAGGCCGCCAAAGAGGCCGGCCTCTACGCCAAGAGCATCAATGGCGATGCCTTCTCCCACGAGTGCCGTGCCAAGGTGATCGAGCTCATCAAGCAGGATCTGGGTCAAATCGATCTGGTGGTTTATTCCCTGGCCTCTCCGGTGCGCAAGCTGCCGGACACCGGCGAAGTGGTGCGCTCAGCCCTCAAACCCATCGGCGAGGTCTACACCTCCACCGCCATCGACACCAACAAGGATCAGATCATCACCGCCACCGTCGAGCCGGCGAATGAGGAAGAGATCCAGAGCACCATCACCGTCATGGGCGGTCAGGACTGGGAACTGTGGATGGCTGCTCTGCGCGATGCGGGTGTGCTGGCTGACGGCGCCAAGTCCGTGGCCTACTCCTACATCGGTACCGACCTGACCTGGCCCATCTACTGGCATGGTACCCTGGGGCGCGCCAAGGAAGATCTGGACCGCGCCGCCACCGCCATCCGTGGCGATCTGGCCGCCAAGGGGGGGACCGCCCACGTGGCCGTGCTCAAATCCGTGGTGACCCAGGCCTCCTCTGCCATTCCCGTGATGCCGCTCTACATCTCCATGGCCTTCAAGATCATGAAGGAGAAGGGCATCCACGAGGGTTGCATGGAGCAGGTGGACCGCATGATGCGCACCCGCCTGTACGGCGCCGACATGGCGCTGGACGAGCAGGCCCGCATCCGCATGGATGACTGGGAACTGCGTGAAGACGTGCAGCAGACCTGCCGTGATCTCTGGCCCTCCATCACCACCGAGAACCTCAGTGAACTGACCGACTACACCGGCTACAAGCAGGAGTTCCTGCGCCTGTTCGGTTTCGGCCTGGACGAGGTGGACTACGATGCGGACGTGAATCCGGACGTGCAATTCGACGTGATCGAGCTGTAAGTCGGTCGTCAGCACAGACAGGGCCCTGCGGGGCCCTGTTTTTTTGCAGCAGGCTCAACCTGTTGCCTCAGGTTTATTATCCGCGATCACCTTTTTCCCCGAACAAACCCGCTAGGCTTGCGCTGTCCGGATCACAGACGGCACCGCCGAGGTACGAAAGTCATGACCACATCCCATGAGGCGCCCAAGAAGCGCCAGCTCCCCACGGTTTATACCCTGCTTTTCATCATCATCGCCCTGATGGCGGCCCTCACCTGGGTGCTGCCGGCGGGTAAATACAACTATCTGACGGCCAAGACCCAGCAGCCGGTGGCTGCGGCGGCCGTGGCCGACTACAGCGGTGACGAGCGATTGCTGCCGGTACCCGGCAGTTACACCGAGCTCCCCTCCCAACCCCAGGGGGTATTCGATGTGCTCAAGGCGCCCATCCAGGGCTTTCACAAGGCGGCGGACGTGGCACTGTTCGTGCTCATCATCGGCGGCTTTCTGGCGGTGACCATGCAAAGCGGGGCGCTGGATGCCGGGGTCGGGGCCATAGTGCGCACCTTCGCCGGGCGCGAGCGGCTGCTCATCCCGGTGCTGATCGCCCTGTTTGCTCTTGGTGGCTCCACCTTCGGCATGGCGGAGGAGACGGTGGCCTTCTGGGCACTCATCGTGCCGGTGATGATGGCGGCGGGCTTCGATCGCATGGTGGCAGCGGGGATCATCCTGCTCGGCTCCGGGGTCGGGGTGCTCGCCTCCACCGTCAATCCGTTTGCCACCGGCATCGCCTCCGGCTTTGCGGGTATCCCCATCGGTGAGGGGATAGGGCTGCGGGTCATCCAGTGGCTGCTGCTGGTGATCTTCGCCTCCTGGTTCGTGATGCGCTACGCCAGGCAGGTGCAGCAGGACAAGTCCCGCTCCGTGCTGGCCGATATCGTTTATGACGACGAGTTCTCCCAGATGAAGAGCGGCAACCTCGCCTTCAGCGGCAAGCAGAAACTCACCATGCTGGTCTTCTTCGGCACCTTCCTGCTGATGATCTATGCGGTGGTGCCCTGGTCCGATCTGGGCATCGATCTGTTGCCCACCCTGGGCTGGTGGTTCGACGAGCTTTCTACCCTCTTCTTCAGCGCCTCCATCCTGATTGCCCTCATCAACCGGATGCCGGAGTCCAACTACGTGGCGACCTTCCTGAACGGGGCGCGGGATCTCATCGGGGTTGCCCTGGTGGTAGCGGTGGCGCGCGGCATCTATGTGGTGATGGAGCACGGCGTCATCATCGACACCATACTGCACTGGGCCGAGGGGCTGGTGAGCGGGCTGTCGTCGTCGGTCTTCATCCTGATGGCCTATCTGGTGCATATCATCCTGAGCTTCTTCATTCCCTCCACCTCGGGGCTCGCGACCGTCTCCATGCCGTTGATGGGGCCGCTGGCGGACTTTTCCGGCATCTCGCGGGATCTGGTGATCACCGCCTATCAGTCCGCCTCCGGCTGGATCAACCTGTTTGCCCCCACCGCCGCTCACCTGGTGGCGGGGCTGGCGCTCGCCAGGATCCCCTACGATCGCTTCGTGCGCTGGGTGCTGCCCTTCATCATCGGGGTGGCCCTCATCACCATGGCGGTGCTGGTGGCCGGTGCCCTGCTCCACGGCTGATGGCGCGGATAGAAAACGACAGACAACAAAAAGGCTCCCGCGGGAGCCTTTTCCATGAGCCTTGCTTACTGCTTGTAGCCCTTGAGGAAGCGGGCGAGGCGACCGATGGCCTCTTCCAGCTCCTCTTCCCGGGGCAGGAATACCAGGCGGAAGTGATCCGGTGCCGGCCAGTTGAAGCCGGTGCCTTGCACCAGCAGGAGCTTCTCCTGCTGCAGCAGGTCGAACACCATCTTCTGGTCATCGCGAATGTCATACACCTTGGGGTCGAGGCGCGGGAACATGTAGAGCGCCCCTTTGGGCTTGACGCAGGAGACCCCGGGGATCTCGTTCAAAAGCTCCCAGGCTTTGTCCCGCTGGCGACGCAGGCGGCCCCCCGGCAGGATCAGCTCGTTGATGCTCTGGTAGCCCCCAAGGGCGGTCTGGATGGCGTGCTGCATGGGCACGTTGGCACACAGCCGCATGGAGGCCAGCATCTCCAGCCCCTCGATGTAACCCTTGGCGCGCCCCTTGGGCCCGGTGATGACCATCCAGCCCTGGCGGAAGCCACAGGCGCGGTAGGCCTTGGAGAGGCCGTTGAAGGTCACCACCATCACATCGTCGCACAGGGTGCAGACGCTGGTGTGGGAGATGTCGTCGTAGAGGATCTTGTCGTAAATTTCGTCGGCGAAAATGATGAGGTTGTGCTGGCGGGCGATCTCGATCACTTCAAGCAAAAACTCGCTGCCGTAGACGGCGCCGGTCGGGTTGTTGGGGTTGATCAGCACCAGGCCGCGGGTACGCGGGGTGATGCGGGCGCGGATGTCGTCCAGATCCGGGTACCAGTCAGCCCCTTCGTCACAGCGGTAGTGCACCGCATGGCCGCCGGAGAGGGTGACGGCCGCGGTCCAGAGCGGGTAGTCGGGGGAGGGCACCAGCATCTCGTCGCCGTTGTTGAGCAGCGCCTGCATCGCCATCACGATGAGCTCGCTCGCACCGTTGCCGATGTAGATGTCGTCGATGTCGACCTTGCGCATCCCTTTTTGCTGGTAATACTGCATCACCGCCTTGCGGGCGGAGAAGAGCCCCTTGGAGTCGCAGTAGCCCTGGCTCTGGGGCATGTTGAGGATCACATCCTTGATGATCTCCTCCGGTGCTTCGAAGCCAAACGGGGCCGGATTGCCGATGTTGAGCTTGATGATGCGGTGACCTTCGTCTTCGAGACGGCGAGCTTCTTTGTGCACCGGGCCGCGGATGTCATAGCAGACATCGTCGAGCTTGTGCGACTTGTCGATAGTGAACATGGTGAGCGTGATTCCTTCCCCGTGGGGCGCGTTGGCAGAAAAGCTGTTTTTAGTATCAAATTTCTCTGCCCCTATTCTTCACAGAATTGAATGCTAGAACAATCTAATTTATGGAATAAATCCCTGATATTTACCCCTGAAACAGGGTTGTTGAAATGTTAAATTCAGCATGATCGTTTGCCTCTCTTTGGTAGATCAGTGAAAGATGAGGGGCAGATTCATAAAGCAACATGAGTGTATTGAAATATCTCCCCCATCTGGCACGATTGGCTGGGGTAAAAAAGGCCCCGACCCGTCGATCTGCCAGGGGAGCACGCAGGCACGGGGGCTCATCTTCCCGCTCTCGAGGTTCACTCATGCAGGCACCCGCCACCGGTCGCTACCGCCATTTCAAGGGGGGCTATTACCAGGTTCTGGCCCTGGCCTTGAACACCGAAACCCAGGAGCAGCTGGTGATCTATCAATCCGAACAGGATGGTCAGGTCTATGCCCGCCCCGTCGCCATGTTCATGGAGTGGATTGAACATCAGGGACAGGTGGTGAGCCGCTTCACGCCGGTGGCCTGAGGCAGGTTTGGCGACATGAAAAAAGGCGCCAGAGGCGCCTTTTTTCATGGTGTCGGGGCTTACAGACCCAGATTGGCTCTGGCATAGGCCTCAAAATCGGTGCAGCCGCCGATGTGCTGCTCATCCAGGAAGATCTGCGGCACAGTGGTGACCGGCTTGCCCGCCTTGGCGGCGAGATCGTCCTTGGTCAGCCCGGCCACGTTGATATCCACGTAGCGGAACTCGAAGTCATCGCGCTCCTCGGTCAGTTGCTCGGCAATCTGCTTGGCACGCACGCAATAGGGGCAACCGGGACGACCAAAAATCTCTACAAACATCTTTTCTCTCCATTAAACAAGCCGTTGAAGAAGGCCATTGAGATGAGGCTGGGCACAGCATAGCCGTGGCGCCCTGTCAGTCAAAGCTGAAAATAGCGATGCTTACGTTCGCCATCTCCGATTGCGCCCGCTGCTGATGACGGCGCCAGCGCCCCTGTTTCGCCCCAAGGCCGGGGAATCGGGCCGCCTTGCCGGCAAGGCAGCCCGTCTATCACTGCTCGACGATCTGGATGGGTTGCTGCTGGTAGATGCTCTCCAGCACGCCTTTTTCGAAGACGGTCCAGGGCCAGGGCGCCTTGCTGGCGCGGTAGCGCTCGTGGGTCGCCGGATCCTGGGAGAGACCGCGCTGGAACATCACGAAGGCCTTGCGCTGGCCACCGGCGGTGTCGATGAAGCCGGCGAGGTTCGACGTACCTGTGATGGTACCGGTCTTGGCGTGCACCTTGTTCTTCATCATGGGAGCGGTGACGCTGCGTCGCCAGGCCAGGGTGCCGTCCACCTGGGAGCTTGGCAGCAGCTTGATGAAGTCGAGCTCGGCATCGTTCTTCTGGATGAAGTTCAGCACCGACAACATCTGGCGCGCGCTGATGAGATTGTGGGCGGAGAGGCCGGAGCCGTCGGCCAGGGTGGCGTTGCCAAGGTCAATGCCGTGCTTGGTCAGGATGGCGCGCACCGCCATGGTACCGCTGCGATAGCTTCCCGGCTTGTTGTAGTAGTGACGCCCCACGGTTTTGAGGAAGGTATCGGCGTAGAGGTTGTCGGACTTTTTCAACATCTTGGCGAGCATCACCGGCAGGGAGACAGAGTAGTGGGTCGCCAGGGTCTGGGCACCGACAGGGGCCTGATGGGTGACCCGCAGCAGGCCGTCGTGGCTGATCCCGGCGCGGTTCATGGCCCAGCGGATGTTGTCCCAGCCCCAGGCCTCCACGTCATGGATGGCAAAGCGCAGCCCTTGTGGCTCCTTGTTCGGGGTGATGCAGCCCTTGAGCTCGTAGAAGTTGCCCTTGGCCATCTCTACTTCCAGAGCGCAGAACTGACGCGCCATGTCGCCATAGCTCATCACCTCCACGTTGTCGGCGCCGATGCCGATGGGCACACCGGTGGCCACGTTGCCCACCGCAGGCTTGCCAATCTGGGTGGCGGTGATGGTGCCGTAGGCGCAGTTCTTGTCGATGATGACCGAGGAGACGGGAGCGGCGAAACAGAGGGTCTGATCCCCCCAGGACCAACCGTTGCCACGCTCATAGCCGTTGTAGGCACCGGTGTTGACATAGACGTTGCCCTGAATGCGGGTGACGCCCAACTGTTTGAACAGGGCGACCAGATCCATGCGCGACAGGGTCGGGTCGCCCACGAAGTTGATCCAGATGTCGCCGTTGATGGTGGTGCCCTGTTTGGCGCCGGGCTGGGCCTGGATGTCGGTGGCGAAGCGGAAGTCGGCACCGAGTTCGAGGCGGGCGGCGAGCGCGGTGAGCACCTTCATGGTGGAGGCGGGGGCTATCATGTCATCGGCGTGACGGGCAAATTCCACCCCGTTGTTGCCCTGTACGATGACGGCGTACTGGCCCCCCTTGGGCGGGGTCAGCGGGGCGGCCTGGGCCGCCAAAGAAAAGAGAGCACAAAAACCAATCAACAGCCGCTGCATAGGATCCTCTAACTGAACGAAAGGGCGGCATCAGAAACCGCCCCGATAATCAAAACGGGTGACTGCCGGGTATCGCCTGCCATGGGGTCAGGCCGGGGCGTTGGCAGTCCGGTAACGCCCCTCGTAATCGAATATTTTTTCCTTCACCTGCCAGAAGCGTCCCGACTTGCGGGCGATGACGAAATCCGGGTGACGGAACTGGTCTGCCGCGAGCATCACGCTCGCCAGGGTAGTGAATTCGGGCTCCAGGCCCGGGGCGGGCCAATGATGACGCACAAAGCGTTGTTGAAACAAGCGCTGTGCACCCCGGGAGTGAAAGGGGAAGTACTCCGTCAGGGTCAGGCCATCCTCGTCGTGGTAGGTCACCTCCAGCCGCTCCCCCTGCTTGCCGCGCCCGGCACTCAGGGTCAAACCGGCGCAGCGGATCACCATGCAGTCCTTGAGATTGAGGGCCTCCTTGAGCTTGTCGTCAGGGTCCACCAGCAGCTGGTCACAGCTCTGGCAGCGACGGGCGGCGATGTCGTTTTCAGCGCCGCAACCGGGGCAGATCTTGGCGCGAAAGCGGTAGTCGCACTCCTCGCGGTTGCCCTCGTCATCTTCAAACAGTCCCTGACAGCGGCGGCCGTAGTGCTCGATCACCTTGCCATCCTCGTCGGTCTTGCCCCAGAAGGTGTTGGCAAAGCCGCAGGCGGGGCAGGACACCTGAACCGGCTCTGTGCCGGCGTGGGGCCTGGGCTCCCCCACTTCGGGGGCAAACAGGTTGAAGTTGTTGCCTGCGTAGTCGAGCACCAGGCAATCGCTCTTGCCGGGTGAGAGGCGCAGGCCCCGTCCCACAATCTGCTGATAGAGCGACACCGATTCGGTGGGACGCAGCATCACGATAAGGTCGACGTGGGGGGCATCAAAACCGGTGGTGAGCACCGCCACGTTGACCAGAAACTTGAGCTCGCGCGCCTTGAAGGCACTGATTAGAGCGTCGCGCTCCGGTCCCGGCGTCTCGCCGGTGACGAGGGCGGCCTGCTGGCCTCTGGCATCGAGCAGGCCATGAATTTCCCGGGCATGCTCGACGGTGGCGGCGAAGATCATCACCCCCTGCCGGTCGGCCGCATACTCCAGCACCTGGCTCAGGATATGGGGGGTGACCCGCTCCTGTCGCCTGATCTCGCCGTTGAGCTGCGCCTCGCTGAACAGGCCGTTCTCCCGCGGCACCAGCTTGCTGAAGTCGTAGTGGACGATGGGGGCGTCCACCAGGCGCGGCGGGGTCAGGTAGCCGTTTTTCACCATGAAGCGCAGGGGCAGTTCGAACACGCAGTCACCAAAGAGCCGCTCGCCGTGGCACTTGACCATGCCGTGGTAGTGGCGCCGGTAGATCCAGCCCAGCCCGAGTCGATAGGGGGTGGCGGTGAGCCCGAGGATCTTGAGGGCCGGATTGGCGGCCTTGAGGTGGTCTATCACCTGATGGTACTGACTGTCGTCATCGAGCGAGACCCGGTGGCACTCGTCGATGATGAGCAGCGAAAAAGCGCCGTCGAAGGCATCCAGATTGCGCGCCACCGACTGCACCGAGCCAAACACTACCTGGGCGCTCGCCTCCTTGCGATCCAGCCCGGCGGCAAAGATGTCGGCCTTGAGCCCCCACGCCTCGTACTTGGCGTGGTTCTGCTCCACCAGCTCCTTGACGTGAGCCAGCACCAGCACCCGGCCACGGGCCTTGCGGGCCAGTTCGGCAATCACCAGGCTCTTGCCGGCCCCGGTGGGCAGCACCACCACGGCGGGATCCGGGTGTTTGCGAAAGTGGCTGATGACGGCGTTGACCGCGTCGGTTTGATAGGGTCTGAGAACGAACATGGGGAACGGCTGTGGCGCAAGGTGGCGCCATTATAGGGATCTTGCGGGGAAAATGCAGCGAGGGAGGCTCGCGCTGACAGGAAGCGGGCCGGCAGGATGCCGGCCCGTGCAGGTCAGGGACCTCAGTGGAAGGGGAACAGGTAGTTGAGCCAGCTACCCATGCGCATCAGGATCTTGCGCATGATGGCCACGTGGTGGAAGTGCTCGGTATAGATGGCGGCCTGACCGCTGGAACCCGCGATCACCTGGTAGTTTGCCCACTCGGGATCGGTGATCTCGAGCACGATGGGCAGGCGACCCGGTACCTGGGCCGAGGTCTGATCGATAAGACCCGCCTGTGCCTGGATATTGCCCGGTGCCATGGCCGGGATAACGGACTGCACCTTGGCCTTGAAGATGCGACCCGGGATGCCGTCGAGCACGACTTCGGCCTCGTCACCCGCCTTGAGCCGCTGCATGCTGTTCTGCCAGAACCAGCCGACATAGGCATTGGCATCTTCATGAATGAAGGTCATCACGGGGCGGAACATGAAGGGGGCGGCAATCATGCCCGGGCGCAATGCCAGTTGCACGACATGACCGTCACTCGGGGCGTAGACCACGGTCTGCTCCAGATCGTACTTGGCGATGTTGAGCTGGGCACTCAGGTCATTGAGGGTCGCTTTCTGCTGATCTATCTGGGCGACGATGTCATCCACGTTGGCCTGGGTGACGTCGAGGTCGCGCTGTTTGCCGATGCCCCGTCGCATCAGCTCCTGGGCGCGATCCCTGTCCAGGCTGGCGGAGCGCAGGCGGGCGTCCAGAGCCTTCAGAAAATCGGTGTTGGAGGCGAGGCGCGCCGTCAGGCTGGCGACCTTCTCCTTGAAGGGCTCAGCGTCGATGCGAAACAGCACATCCCCTTTCTTGACCGGCTGGTTGGGCTTGACCGGGACGTCGGTGACACGCCCCTTGACCAGGGGCACGACCGGGGTGGAGACATAATAGTTGCGAGCCAGCTCGGAATAGGGGTGGTTGTAGTTCATCAGCATGATGAGTGTGCCGATGATGATGACGCCACCCAGCACGGCGGTCGGCACGGTCCACTTGTTGAGCGGGATCTTGAAGATCTTGAAAATACCTATGCAGAGGGCCGTATAGGTGAGAATAAGTAGCAGGTCCATGGGGCGTTACCTATTTGTCGGTCTGTTCGAGCGTGGTCATGCGAGCCTGCAGTGCGGCCAGCTCCTCTTTGAGTGCGCTGATCTCGGTTTCGTCATGTTGTAGGCGTTGCGAGAAGCCCCAGCCGCGATCGGGGCGATAAATCGTGGCCCAGATCCAGAGGAAGGGCCAGAGCACGTGCAGGGTGAACAGGCTGACCCAGCCTGCCACGTGAATGGCGTCCTGGTGGGGGTGATTACGGTGCTTGGCAATTTCATATGGAATATCGTGAATGACGATAATGCCATAGAACATGACCAAGACGACAAACACCAGGATCCCCAGGGCAATGTAGTCAAGTACCATCGATTTCTCCCGTCTGAGTCGCTAACAATGCTTCGATTGTCGAGTCGAGGCTTCGGCAATAATGACAGCATATGCCGTCGGTGCAAGTCTGCAATCGGAGAGTTGGTGTGGCGGTACAGGCATGGTTCATCGGTTGCTCATTTAACACACAAAATTGATTTGGTTAGATAAAATCAAACAGCAATGGATGCCCGGGCAAGGTGAGAGGTGAACCTGATGAACGAATGGTGCAGTGGCAAAGGATGGCGGCTTGGCCTGTTGCTGATCTGCCTGTTGTGGTCCCGCCTCGGCTGGACCGCCGAACCCAGAATGGAACCCAATGAGCAGGAATTGGCACAGACCCTGGTCCTGCTTCATGAACCCATCGTCATGCTGACGGCTAAATATGGCAACCTGGATGGGGCGGCCAGGGTACGGCTGGCCCATGAGCGAGTTCAGCGGATGGAGCCAAGCGACCTCATGACGCCTGTGGCCGTGACGAAAGGCAGCCGACACGGCCAGGAGAGCCGGGAGTTTCTGGTCAATGGCAAGCGCATTCTGGTGCTGCTGGAAGGGGACCTTGATGAATTCGACGAGCTGACCCTGGATCAGGCGGCCGAGCGCGTCCGGCATCGGCTCGACGGCGTGCGCATCAAGTATCTCGAGCTGCACTCGACCCCCTATTTGCTCAGAGCCGTCGGCTTGGCGGTGGTGGCCAGCCTGATCTTCTTCGGCCTCATCTGGCTGTTGCAGCGGGGGCATCGGCGAGTCAGAAAGTGGCTGGCCAACCGCCTGTTGCTGCAGAAGGGGCTGGTCCCCCACTCCTGGCGCCAGGTCACCGGGAATGTCGAGGTCCGCTTGCTCGGCCTCATCACGCTGCTGCTCATCTTCATGCTCACCTATGGCTGGCTGACCTATGTGCTCGGCCTGTTCCCCCAGACCCGGGCCTGGAGCTATCAGCTTGGGGAATCCCTGTTTGCCCTGTGTGGCGACATGCTGGAAGGCATGATTGCCGCCATGCCCGGTCTGGTAACCGTGCTGCTTATCGTGGTCATCACCCGTTTCTTCATCAAGATGCTGGCCATCCTCTTCGACCGCATCGAGCGTGGCCAGTTCCGGGTGCAGGGTTTGCACGCCGAAACCATAGGCGCCACCCGGCGACTGCTGTCAGTGGTGATCTGGCTGTTTGCCCTGACCGTGGCCTACCCCTATCTGCCGGGGGCGGATTCCGATGCCTTCAAGGGGATCAGCGTCTTCTTCGGTCTGATGGTGACACTGGGATCGGCCGGTATCATGAACCATGCCATGAGCGGCCTGGTGCTCATCTACTCCCGCGCACTGCGGCCAGGGGATCTGGTGCAGATCGGCGAGGTGGAGGGGATGGTGAGCGAGCTCAATGCCCTCTCGACCAAGCTGGTGACGCGCCAGGATCACGAGGTCACGCTGCCTAATGCGGTGGTGGTGGGTGGCAAGGTGGTGAACCTGACACGGCTGGCGGGCGAGAAGGGGGTGGCCCTGTTGACCAAGGTGACTATCGGTTATGACACCCCCTGGCGTCAGGTACATGCCATGCTGGAGCTGGCGGCGAGGCGCTGCACCCGGCTCAATCAGGATGAAGCTCCCCTGGTGCGGCAGTTGAATCTGCAGGATTGGTATGTGGAGTACGAGTTGCAGGTGAGGATGAAGGCAAGCGAACTCCCTGCGGTGGTCAAGACGGAGCTCCATGGCCATATTCAGGATGTCTTCAACGAGTTCGGGGTGCAGATCATGTCCCCCAACTTCATTGCCCAGCCGGAGCAGGCTGTGCTGGTGGCCAGGGAGCAGTGGTATCAGGCGCCGGCCCGGGCGCCCGATCCCGCCGAGCCCCCCGTCAGGGAGTGACCACAAAAAGCAGAGGCCCGGCAGCAATGCCGGGCCTCTTGTCATGAAGAGAAGCTGATGCCTCAGCTCTCCTTGGCCTCTCTCAGTTGGGAGGGCCTGAATTTCACCAGGAAGGCGAGGGTGATGAGGGCAGTGCTCACCAGACCGATGATGGTGGAAACATTCATCTCGAGGCCGAAACCGATGGGGGCGTTGGCCAGGTAGGTGATGACCACTGCGGTCATGAAGATGGCGGGAATGGTGCATACCCAGTGCAGCTTGCCTTCCTTGATGAGGTAGGCGGCCGCAGCCCACAGCATGATGACGGCGGTGGTCTGGTTGGCCCAGCCGAAGTAGCGCCAGATCACCCCGAACTCGGCCTTGGAGATGATGAAGCCCAGGATGAACATGGGGATGGCGATGAGCAGACGCTTGGCCATGGGCTTCTGGGTCAGGTTAAGGAAGTCCGCCACGATGAGGCGGGCGCTGCGAAACGCGGTGTCACCGGAGGTGATGGGCAGGATCACCACGCCGAGGATGGCCAGGATGCCGCCCACGGTACCTAGCAGGCTGGTGGAGACTTCGTGCACCACGGCAGAGGGGCCGCCGCTGGCCAGGGTGGCGTTGAGCGCCTCGGTGCTGTCGTAGAAGGAGAGACCCAGGGTGCACCAGATGAGGGCGATGATCCCTTCCCCTATCATGGCTCCGTAGAAGATGAAGCGACCGGAGCTCTCGTTCTGCATGCAGCGCGCCATCAGCGGAGACTGGGTGGCGTGGAAACCGGAGACGGCACCACAGGCGATGGTGATAAACAGCAGCGGCCAGAGCGGCAGATCCGTCGGGTGCAGGTTGGAGAAGTCCATCCCGGTGTTGTAGAAGCCCTTGCCGGAGACGATGAGGCCGATGATGAGGCCGACCGACATGAAGACCAGCAGCGCGCCGAAGATGGGGTAGAAGCGGCCGATGATCTTGTCGATGGGGACGATGGTCGCGAGGATGTAGTAGGCGAAGATGGCCGCAATCCAGTAGACCAGATCGGTGGAGGTGAGGTTGGCGAGCAGGCCCGCCGGGCTCAGGACGAAGACCACGCCCACCAGCATCAGGAGCACCACGGCAAAGAGGTTCATGAAGTGCTTGGCGGCGGTGCCCAGGTGCTCACCGACCACGGTCGGCACCGAGGCGCCCCTGGCGCGTACCGACAGCATGCCGGAGAAGTAGTCGTGGACCGCACCTGCGAAGATGCAGCCAAAGACGATCCAGAGCATGGCGACCGGACCATAGAGGGCACCCAGGATGGGGCCGAAGATGGGGCCGACGCCGGCGATGTTGAGCAGTTGAACCAGGTAGACCTTCTTGTCCGACATGGGGACATAGTCCACTCCGTCCGCCATGGTGATGGCGGGGGTCTTCAACTCGGGTTTGGGCCCGAATATCCGTTCGATGAATTTGCCGTATACGAAGTAGCCGGCTATCAACAAGCCGACACAGAGGAAGAACCAGATCATTGCTACGCTCCTGCTTTGTTATTTTTTGGTGTGCGCAGCCAGTGTAGGGGGGACTTCTGTTAACGGCAGGTGAAAGAGGGTGAGCGGCGACATGGCGACCCGAGCGGTTGCCCGCTGTGATCCGGCGCACATCGCGCCCCGTTTTATTCCAGTCCCAGCTCGTCTTTGAGCTCCTTGAGGTAGCGGCGGCTGACCGGTACCCGGGCCCCGCTCGGGGTCACGATCTCCGCCAGTTGATTCTCCAGCAGCCGGATTTCGAAGATGGCGGCCGGGGCTACCAGATACTGGCGGTGACAGCGCAGCAGCGGGGTCTTCTCCTCCAGGGACTTGAGGGTGAGCTGGGTGTGAAACAGCTCGCCCTGGCAGGCGACATGGACACCGCCGAGATCGGAGAAGGCGTACTCCACCTGGGAGGTTGGGAGCAGCCGCACCCGGTTGTGCAGGTATCCGGGGATATGGTGGATGGTCGGGGCCAGGGTCCCGACCGGTTGCGGGGTGATGTCCTGCCTGAGCCGCGCCAGGGTCTTGGCGAGGCGCGCCGGCTCCACCGGCTTGAGCAGGTAGTCGAAGGCGTTCTCCTCGAACGCCTGGATGGCGTAGTCGTCGAACGCGGTGACAAAGACGATGCGGGGCAGGGGATCGAGCATGGCCACCAGCTCCATGCCGCTCAGCTTGGGCATCTGGATATCGAGAAACACCACATCCGGCTTGAGTTGCTGGATGAGGCCGAGCGCCTCGATGGCGTTGCCCGCCATGCCCAGGATCTCGATGTCGGGATCGCTGGCCAGCAGCTCTGCCAGCTCCTCGCGGGCATAGGGCTCGTCATCGACGATCAGGGTGCGGATCATGTCATCTCCTTGGCGGTGGTGCGGGGTTGTCGTGGGAGCGTCAGGGAGACCCGGGTCCATTGCTCTGGCTCCCACTGGACGTCAATGCCATAGCGCTCGCCAAAGGCACTCTTGAGGCGCTTGTCCACCAGGCTCATCCCCAGACCATCCCCCTGGCCGGATGGTTGCCAGGCCCCGGCGTTGTCTTCGACGCAAAGGGTGATCGCCTCGGGGGTCTCCCTCGCGAAGAGGCGAAGTCGCCCCTCTCCCAGCAGGGAGCAGATGCCGTGCTTGATGGCATTCTCGATGAGGGGCTGCAGGGTGAAGCTCGGCAGTTGCACCTCGGCAAGGTGGAACGGGATCTCGTTGATGACGGTGAGCCGCTCGCCAAAGCGGGCCTGCTCTATCTCCAGGTAGGAGAGGCAGTGCTCCTGCTCCTCACGCAGCGTGGTCAGGCCGCTCTGGCGCTTGAGGTTGTTGCGAAAGAAGCGGGAGAGGTGCAGCAGCAGCTCCCGTGCCCGTCCCGGATCGCGGCGGGTAATGGCGCTGATGGTGTTGAGGGTGTTGAACAGGAAGTGGGGGTTTATCTGTGCCTGCACCAGCTTGAGCTCGGATTGCACCAGCAGGCGCTGCTGCTGCTCCAGGCGGCCTGCCAGCAGTTGCTGGGACAACAGGTTGGCGATCCCTTCTCCCAGGGTGTGATTGATCTTGAGGAAGAGCCGCTTCTTTGGCTCATAGAGCTTGATGGTGCCGATCACCCCCTCGTCACCCTGCAGGGGGATCACCAGCACGGAGCCGAGCTGGCACTGGGGGGAGATGCTGCAACGATAGGGCTGGCTGTTGCCATCGGCGAACAGCACCTTGTTCTGGGCGATGGCTTGCAGGGTGATCGCCGAGGTGATGGGAGTGCCCGGCTTGTGGTGATCTTCCCCGGTGCCGATGAAGGCGAGGATTTTGTCGGTGTCCGTGATGGCGACGGCGCCGACGCCGGTCTCTTCCTGAACGATATGGGCTATCTTGCCGCTGGCCTCCGGAGTGAACCCCTGGCTCATGATGCCGACGGTGCGGTTGGCGATGGTGAGCGCCTTGGCGGAGAAGACTCGGGAGAACTTTTCGTACATCCGCTGCTGATCGCGGATCATGCTGATGAAGAGCGCCGCCCCGCAGGAGTTGGCGAGGATCATGGGGGTAGCGATGGTGCGCACCAGCAGCAGGGACTTGTCGAAGGGGGTGGCGACCAGCAGGATGATCACCATCTGCATGATCTCGGCCACGAAGGTGGTAAAGAAGGCGACCCTGGGGGCAAAGAGGTCATTGACCCTGCCTGCCCGCATCAGCCGCCAGTGGACCAGCCCCCCCAACAAGCCTTCGCAGGTGGTGGAGATGGCGCAGGCGAGATCGGTGAATCCCCCCAGGGTATAGCGGTGCAGGCCGCCGGTCAGCCCCACCAGGCATCCCACCAGAGGGCCGCCCAGTAGTCCCCCCAGTACGGCACCGACCGCCCGGGTGTTGGCGATGGCGTCATCGATGTCGAGGCCCACATAGGTTCCCAGGATGCAAAAGCAGGAGAAGATGACATAGATGAGCACCTTGTGGGGCAGCCTGACGGAGTAGTTGGCCAGGGGACGCAACAGGGGGCTCTTGGAAAAAAGGTAGGCGATGACCAGGCTGACACTCATCTGCTGGAGCAGAGAGAGGACTAGTTGCATAAAAAAGCTTCCTCAAACACCACGCCGGAGCCGGGCGTTGTCATGACGCAGGGTGAGCCTGAGCCCGTCCTGATGCGGGCTGCGGGCTGAACGCTGCGGCAGTTTGCCAGAATGGAAAAATAAAACCATATAAAATCAGCACGTTAAATTGATATTTGTGTAATCGGTGCCCGCTTGATATTGCTGATGCGAGCATGAAGGTATCCACCGGATACGCCACACGGAGGTGGCATGCTCCGCCCGGCCATCGGCTGGGCGTTTTTTATCCAGCTCCAATGGTGGACGATTTCGAGGGGACCTGAGCAATTATTCAGGTTTGTCCAATGAGTTATCCCCAGCTTCTGGGGATAACTCAGAAGGCGAAATAGTAACAGACCCGCCGACCCAGACCGAAAAAGGCGCGTTGCGCGTCGTCCAGCTCTTCCTGTCTGAGGGTGGCGACGATGCTTCGCGTATCTTCCCGCAGATCGATCATGACCACCCCTTCCGGTCGCTGTCCCTTGAGGTAGGGCAGCACCTTGGGTCTGAGGGGCATGCTGGGCTCGGTGGAGAGCACCAGGGCCAGGGCATCGTCATCCAGGCGCACCAGGGAACCCGGCGGATAGACCCCCAGCACTTTTATCAGCAACCTGACCTGGGTTTGCTCGAACTTCTTCTGGGAGAGCTTGTAGAGCTGGCCGATCACCTGGCTGGGTCCCGGTGGGTTGAGGCCGCTGCGCGGGTGAAGCAGCTCGTCATAGTGGTCCACCAGCCCGATGAGGCGGGCGAGGGGGGGGATCTTGTCGCCCTTGATCCCGAGGGGAAAACCGCTGCCATCGAGGCGTTCGTGATGCAGGTAGGCCACCTCGCGGATCCTGGGTTCGAAAGCCTGCAACTGGTTGAGCATCTCCAGTCCGTACTGGGGGTGCATGTTGAGGAAATTCTGCTCCGCCTTGCTGAGCTCCCCCCGCTTCTGGATGATCTGGCTCGGGATCCTGAGCTCGCCGATGTCGTGGAGCAGGCCCGCCAGACCGGTCTCCTCGATCTCGACGGGATTCATGCCAAGCTCCCGTGCCATCAACATGGCGATGAATGCCACGCTCAGGCTGTGTTGCAGCAGGGTATCCGTGTTCTGGCTGCGGATGAGGTGCAGACCGAGCGGTCCCTGGTGTTCTGCCAGACGGGCGGCGGTGCTGCGCACTATCTGTGCGGTATTGGCCAGGCCTTCGTCCGGTTTGAGGTTGAGGGCGCCAAGGGCGTCGCGAAGATCTGACAGGGATTGACCGAACGCCTTGTCCGCGATGCGAAGGGAGCGCCTGAACGCCTTTTCGTCGAAGGTGGGGCCCTCAGAAGAGGGGGTGGTATCCCCGGTGTCGCTCATCTCAAGAGAGGGGACGGGTTCGGCCCGCAGCAGGGGCTCGACCGGCAGATCGCTCTTGTCGGGATCCACCATCAGCAGGGTCAGGTCGAGGTGGCGGATGATGTCGAGCTGTTGCTGGTCCTTGATTTTGAAGGCGTTGAACATGAAAGGGTGGCTCGTCCATCCCGTGGGAAGATGGATGTAGTGGCCGACTCTCAACTGCTCGATGGAGGCCTGTATCAGCGCCATGGACTAGCTCTTCTGTCGAATTTGCCTATCAACAAGCTAGCAAAATTAAACAGATAGACAAACAAAAAAGCCCGCGCATGTGCGCGGGCTCTTGTCATCCGTGGCGTTTATCAGGCCTTGGATTTTTTCTTGTTGTCCACCTTGGCGTCGACCTTGGCTGCAACCGGGGCGGCAGCAGGGGCTTCCTCGATGAAGGGACGGCCGTAGTAGGTGTCCATCAGGATGGCTTTCAGCTCGGTGATCAGCGGGTAGCGCGGGTTGGCGCCGGTGCACTGGTCATCGAAGGCTTCCAGCGCCAGCTGGTCTACCTTGGCCAGGAAGTCCGCTTCGTTCACGCCGGCTTCGCGGATGGAGGCCGGGATCCCCAGGGTAGCCTTCAGCTCGTCCAGCCAGGTCAGCAGCTTCTCGATCTTGGCGGCGGTACGGTCACCGGCAGCGGTCAGGCCCAGGTGGTCAGCTACTTCGGCGTAGCGACGGCGAGCCTGCGGACGGTCGTACTGGGAGAACGCGGTCTGCTTGGTCGGGTTGTCGTTCGCGTTGTAGCGGATGACGTTGCTGATCAGCAGGGCGTTGGCCAGACCGTGGGGGATGTGGAACTCCGCACCCAGTTTGTGGGCCATGGAGTGGCACACACCCAGGAAGGCGTTGGCAAACGCGATACCGGCGATGGTGGCCGCGTTGTGCACCTTCTCGCGGGCAACCGGGTCGTTGGCGCCGTTGATGTAGCTGGAGGGCAGGTAGTCCTTCAGCAGTTTCAGGGCTTGCAGCGCCTGACCGTCGGAGTATTCGTTGGCCAGCACGGAGACATAGGCTTCCATGGCGTGGGTCACGGCGTCGATACCACCGAAGGCACACAAGGATTTGGGCATGCCCATTACCAGGTTGGCATCCACGATGGCCATGTTCGGGGTCAGCTCGTAGTCGGCCAGCGGGTACTTCATGCCGGTGGCGTCGTCGGTCACGACCGCAAACGGGGTCACTTCAGAACCGGTACCGGACGTGGTGGTGATGCAGACCAGCTCGGCCTTCACGCCCATTTTCGGGAACTTGTAGATACGCTTGCGGATGTCCATGAAGCGCATGGCCAGATCTTCGAACGCGGTGTCCGGGTGCTCGTACATGACCCACATGATCTTGGCCGCATCCATGGGTGAACCACCGCCCAGGGCGACGATCACGTCCGGCTTGAAGGAGTTCGCCATCTCGGCGCCCTTGCGTACCACGGACAGGGTGGGGTCGGCTTCCACTTCGTAGAAGATCTCCACTTCCATGTTCAGCTTCTTGAGCAGGCGAACCACTTCATCGGCATAGCCGTTGTTGAACAGGAAGCGGTCGGTCACCACCATGGCGCGCTTCTTGCCTTCCAGGTCGCCCAGGGCGATCGGCAGGGAACCACGACGGAAGTAGATGGATTTCGGAAGTTTGTGCCACAGCATATTTTCTGCCCGTTTTGCGACTGTCTTCTTGTTGATCAAGTGCTTGGGACCGACGTTCTCGGAGATGGAGTTACCACTCCAGGAGCCGCAACCCAGGGTCAGGGACGGGGCCAGCGCGAAGTTGTACAGGTCACCGATACCACCTTGGGTGGAGGGGGTGTTGATGAGGATACGGGCGGTCTTCATCTTGTCGCCGAAGTACTTGATGCGGTCGGCATTGCGATCCTGGTCGGTATAGAGACCGGAGGTGTGGCCGATACCACCGATGTTGACCATGTCGCAGGCCATTTCGACGGCTTCTTCGAAGTTCTTGGCACGGAACATACCCAGCGTCGGGGAGAGTTTCTCGTGAGCGAACTCGTCTTCCGCGCAGAGTTCCAGACCTTCACCGATGAGGATCTTGGTGGTGGCAGGCACGGTCACACCGGCCATGGCGGCGATCTTGGTAGCAGGCTGGCCCACGATGTCGGCGTTCAGGGCGCCGTTGATCAGCAGCACTTTACGCACCTTGTCCGCTTCGTCCTTGGAGAGGATGTAGCCGGCGTGGGTCGCGAAACGCTCCTTGACCTGGTTGTAGATGGAGTCGACTACGATAACAGCCTGCTCGGAGGCACAGACCACGCCGTTGTCGAATGTCTTGGACATCAGGATGGAGGCGACGGCACGCTTCACGTCGGCGGTTTCGTCGATGACGATGGGCACGTTGCCCGCACCCACGCCGATGGCGGGTTTGCCGGAGGAGTAGGCGGCCTTCACCATGCCCGGGCCACCGGTGGCCAGGATCAGGTTGATGTCGTCGTGACGCATCAGGGCGTTGGAGAGTTCGACGGAGGGTTGATCAATCCAGCCGATGATGTCTTTCGGCGCACCGGCAGCCACGGCAGCATCCAGTACCAGCTTGGCAGCGGTATTGGTGGAGTTCTTGGCGCGGGGGTGCGGGGAGAAGATGATGGCGTTGCGGGTCTTCAGGGAGATGAGTGCCTTGAAGATCGCGGTGGAAGTCGGGTTGGTGGTCGGTACGATACCGCAGATGATGCCTACCGGCTCGGCGATGGTGATGGTGCCCATCTCGTCATCTTCACTGAGGATGCCGCAGGTCTTCTCATCTTTGTAGGCGTTGTAGATGTATTCGGAGGCGAAGTGGTTCTTGATAACCTTGTCTTCGATGATACCCATACCGGATTCAGCCACGGCCATCTGGGCCAGGGGGATACGGGCGTTGCTGGCGGCCAGGGCGGCGGCACGGAAGACCTTGTCTACCTGCTCTTGCGAGAAGCTGGCGAATTGACGCTGTGCTTCTTTGACGCGGGCAACCAGTGCATCCAGTTCAGCCAAATTGGTTACTGCCATGTTTATCTCCTGATGATTTGAAAACTGTTTAGTAAGACCTTGGCAATGCCCGGCAATTATAGCCACCTTGTCAAGGCGAGAATCACCATAACGGGGTATTTACATGCCTTAGTAAACTGTTTTCTGGCTCGATTATAGGGTCGGGATGTGTCAGAAAAGATTGATCTGGATCATATGTAACAAAAGAACAAAAGAAATTCTGTTTCACCCCTTATCGCACCACTATGTTACGGGAGTGTGTCATCCTTTCTTGGCATCACGAGCTGCTGTCACGCGCCCTTGGAATATCTGCTCAGGGAAGGGGATCCGATGAATTCTCGCCTTGACCGGGATGGGGGGAGGCGGTATCGCCGTGATGGTGGCAGAACGTTCACTCCCCTGACGTTTCATTTATGTTGAGAAAGGGGTTGTTGTTTTCATCCAGTCGCCCTGGCGAAACAGCACATCTGGCGGTGGCAGCAAGCAGGTGTGGTGAGAAGCAAGGGTGCCATTTGCCGAAAATATCGTTTCTTGGCTGAGGGTTGATATAACGCGCTGCCATGGCACCCGGCGATGTTAATGGTGGCCTCTCTCCCTTAACAACCCGATATGTTGAATTATGTCGATACATTAGCGGAACTAACTAAAAAGCCCCGGTAAGGGTGAGATTATTTGATTGGAGAAGGGAAAAGCCATGGTGTAAATTTACGCGCAGTTTGGGGGCTGGCCCCTTGTGGCTCGTATTGGTTCTGGATGGCGCCTATGGCAGCAATAGACTTCTCTTTATACCTGAAATTTTTCGTCGGCCTGTTCGCGATCATCAACCCGCTGGGTCTGTTGCCGGTCTTTGTGAGCCTGACGGGCCACATGTCGCCGGAGGAGCGACGCAAGACCAACACCACCGCCCACATTGCCGTGATGATCATCCTGATGGTCTCCATGTGCATGGGACAGCTCATCCTCGACAGTTTCGGCATCTCCCTGGCGTCGTTTCGCATTGCCGGTGGCTCGCTGATCACCTTGATCGCATGGTCCATGCTGCAGGGCAAGCTGGGGGAGGTGAAGCACAACAAGCAGGAGAAGGGTGAACTGGCTGCGCGTGAATCCATTGCCGTGGTGCCCCTGGCTCTGCCGCTGATGGCCGGACCCGGTGCCATCTCCTCTTCCATCGTCTATGCCAGCCAGAAGACCCTGCCCCAGATGGCCGGCATGTTCGTGGTGGTGGTGGCGTTTGCCTGCTGTTCCTGGCTCATCTTCCGGGCTGCTCCCCTGCTGTTCAAGCTGATGGGCAACACCGGCATCAACGTGGTGACCCGTATCATGGGTCTCATCATGATGTCCCTTGGCATCGAGATCATCGTGGCGGGCATCAAGGGAGTCTTCCCCGGTCTGGTGTGAGCCAGGTCCGTTTTTGTCGGAGCCGGTCCTTGTGACCGGCTTTTTATTGTTTCTTTTTTGTTGGTCATTTCCTAGAATCGAGCGGCCTTGTACGAAAAATGACCGCTGCGGGATATTTAAATGCTGAATAAATGGTTTTAAGTTGTTTTTTTGACCATGAAAGCGGCCTGTTCCTGATGATATCTATTGCATTATCAGAATTGTCAGGGAATTATGCGGGCAGCGAGGTGTTTGTCTCGTGGATAACAAATGCATGGAATGTTCTTGTTGGAGTATGGAAATGACTCATAGAAAAACAATTATTAATACCCTTTTATTGACTGCACTTTTCGGTGGCGCCACCCTGGCTCACGCCGCCGATGTCCCCGCCGGTACCAAGCTTGCTCCCGAGCAAACCCTGGTGAAAGGCAATGGTTCCGAACCCGCCACCCTGGATCCCCAGAAAGTGGAAGGTACCCCCGAATCCAACGTATTGCGTGACCTGTTCGAAGGTCTCGTCTCCTCCGGCCCCAAGGGTGAGACCCTGCCCGGCGTCGCCGAGTCCTGGGAAACCAAGGACAACAAACATTACGTGTTCCACCTGCGCAAGGATGCCAAGTGGTCCAACGGGGATCCGGTCACCGCGCATGACTTCGTCTTTGCCTTCCAGCGCGCGGTGGATCCCAAGACGGCCTCTCCCTACTCCTGGTACATGGAGATCCCGACCATCGTCAACGCCTCCGACATCATCGCGGGCAAGAAGCCGGCCGACACCCTGGGCGTGAAGGCGGTGGACGATCACACCTTCGAGGTGCAGCTGGAGAAGGCGGTGCCTTACTTCGTCAGCATGCTCTCCCACACCACCACCTATCCGGTCCCGAAGAAGGTGATCGAGAAGTTCGGTGATAAGTGGACCCAGCCCGGCAACATGGTATCCAACGGCGCCTACGTGCTGAAGGACTGGGTGGTCAACGAGCGCGTCGACGTCGAGCGCAACCCCAACTACTGGAACAACGGCAAGACCGTCATCAACAAGGTGACCTACCTGCCCATCCAGTCCACCAACGCCGAGCTGAACCGCTATCTGGCTGGCGAAGTGGATCTGACCTACAACATGCCCATCGAACGCTTCAAGCAGATGAAGAAAGAGCTGCCGGACGAAGTAAAGGTCAGCGGCTATGTGGGCACCTACTACTACCAGTACAACTTCAAGCACAAGCCGTTTGACGATGTGCGGGTGCGTACCGCCCTCTCCTATGCCATCGATCGCAACGTGATCGCCGACAAGGTGATGGGCAAGGGCGAAACCCCGGGCTATACGCTCGTGCCTGACTTTGTAGATGGCTTCAAGCCGGTGGCGCCGGCCTGGTCCAAGCTGACCCAGGCAGAGCGCGATGCCAAGGCGAAAGAGCTGCTGACCGAAGCCGGTTACGGCCCGGGCAAGCCGCTCAAGTTCGAGCTGCTCTACAACACCGATGACAACCACAAAAAGGTGGCCGTGGCCGTCGCCTCCATGTGGAAGAAGCTCGGCGTGCAGGTGAGCCTGGTGAACCAGGAGTGGAAGACCTACCTGGAGACCAAGAAGCAGGGTAACTTCGACGTGGGCCGCGCCGGCTGGATTGCGGACTACAACGAAGCCTCCTCCATGCTGGATCTGATGCAGACCACCCACGGCAACAACGACGGCAAATACTCCAACCCGACGTTCGACAAGCTGATGAGCGAGTCCCGCAACCAGGTGGATGCCGAGGCGCGCAACAAGCTCTATGTCCAGGCCGAAGAGATCCTGGCCAAGGACATGCCGATCGCCCCCATCTATCAGTACGTGACCTCCCGCATGGTCAAGCCCTACGTGGGCGGCTACCCGGCCAACCCGCTGGACAACATCTACAGCAAAGACATGTACATCGTTGCTCACTGAGTAAAGAAACAAGTCGCATAACAAGCAGGGCCCGCCAGACGGCGGGCCTTTATTACAACCGCGACCCTTTGGAAGCAGTACAGGACAGGAAATGTCTATGTTGAAATTCATCCTTAAACGTCTACTGGAAGCGATCCCGACTCTGCTGGTCTTGATCACCGTCTCCTTCTTCATGATGCGCTTCGCCCCGGGTAACCCCTTTACCAGCGAACGCGCCCTGCCGCCGGAAGTCCTGGCCAACATCGAAGCCAAATATGGCCTGGACAAGCCCATCGGCATGCAATACCTCACTTACCTCGGCAACCTGGTCCAGGGGGATCTGGGGCCCTCCTTCAAATACAAGGACTTCACCGTCAATGATCTGGTGAGCCAGGCCCTGCCTGTCTCCGCCAAGATAGGCTCGGTCGCCTTCCTGCTGGCAGTGACCCTGGGGGTCACCTTCGGCACCATTGCGGCCCTGAAACAGAACACCCTCATCGACTACCTGTTGATGTCGTCGGCCATGGCCGGGGTGGTGATACCCGGCTTCGTGCTGGCACCGCTGCTGGTGCTCTTCTTCAGTATCTATCTGGGCTGGTTCCCGGCGGGGGGCTGGCAGGGGGGCGGCGCCCAGTTCATGGTACTGCCGGTGTTCGGCATGATGATGTACTACATCTCGGCCATCTCCCGCATCATGCGCGGCAGCATGATCGAGACCATGAACTCCAACTTCATCCGTACCGCCCGCGCCAAGGGGCTGCCGCTGCGCCACATCATCCTCAAGCACGCGCTGCGCCCGGCGATGCTGCCGGTGGTCTCCTACCTGGGACCGGCCTTCGTGGGCATCATCACCGGCTCCGTGGTCATCGAGACCATCTTCGGCCTGCCGGGGATTGGCCAGCTGTTCGTCAACGGTGCCCTCAACCGTGATTACTCCATGGTGCTCGGTCTGACCATTCTGGTCGGGGCGCTCACCATCACCTTTAACGCCGTGGTCGATATTCTCTATGCCGTCATCGATCCCAAGATCCGTTACTAAGCCGGGAGTACATCATGGTAGTCACAACTGAAAAGCGCGAAGCCGTCGAGGCGTTCGCCCAGAAAGTGGAAGTGGTGGAAGGACGCTCCCTGTGGAAGGATGCCCGTCGCCGTTTCCTGCGCAACAAGGCGGCCCTGACCAGCCTCATCATCCTGACCATCATCGGTCTGGCGGTGATCGTGGGGCCCCACCTGTCCCAGTACACGTTCGATGACCCGGACTGGGGGGCCATGCAGAGTGCCCCGGACATGGAGACCGGCCACTGGTTCGGCACCGACAGCCTGGGGCGCGACCTGTTCGTGCGTACCCTGCTCGGCGGACGCATCTCCCTGATGGTCGGCATCATGGGGGCCCTGGTCGCCGTCATCATCGGCACCCTCTACGGCGCCGCGTCCGGCTTCATCGGCGGTCGCGTCGACAGCCTGATGATGCGGGGGCTTGAGATCCTCAACGCCTTCCCCTTCATGTTCTTCGTGATCATGCTGGTGACCTTCTTCGGTCGCAACCTGGCCCTCATCTTTCTCGCCATCGGGGCGGTGAGCTGGCTCGACATGGCGCGGATCGTGCGCGGCCAGACCCTGAGTCTCAAGAGCAAGGAGTTCATCGAGGCGGCCCACGTCTGCGGCGTCTCCAAGTGGAAGATCATCACCCGTCATATCGTGCCCAACGTGCTCGGCATAGTGGCGGTTTACGCCACCCTGCTGGTGCCGGGGATGATCATGTTCGAATCCTTCCTGAGCTTCCTGGGTCTGGGCGTGCAAGAGCCCATGACCAGCTGGGGCGCCCTGCTGGATGAAGGCTCCAAGTCGATGGAAGTGGCCATCTGGCAACTCCTGTTCCCCGCCGGTTTCATGGTGGTGACCCTGTTCTGCTTCAACTTCCTCGGGGATGGTCTGCGTGATGCCCTGGATCCCAAGGATCGCTGATACCCAGGGACCGGCAAGACGCCAAGGGGCCATCAGACCCGTTCAGGGAACGCACCGCGTTCACCACGGGCAGGCCCCCATCACGACAGCGCGATAAGGAGTACTGAGATGAAATTACTGGATGTGAAAGATCTGCGGGTCGAGTTCAAGACCCCGGACGGCAATGTGGTGGCCGTCAACGACCTCAACTTTTCTCTTTCTGCCGGCGAAACCCTGGGGATCGTCGGGGAATCGGGCTCAGGCAAGTCCCAGACTGCCTTTGCCATCATGGGGCTGCTCGCGAAGAACGGTGTCATAACCGGCTCGGCCAAATTTCAGGGGGACGAGATCCTGAATCTGCCGGAGCACAAGCTCAACAAGATCCGCTCCGAGAAGATCGCCATGATCTTCCAGGACCCCATGACGTCGCTCAACCCCTACATGAAGGTCAAGGATCAGCTGATGGAAGTGCTGATGCTGCACAAGGGGATGACCAAGGCCGCTGCTTTCGAGGAGTCTGTGCGCATGCTGGACGCGGTGAAGATCCCCGAGTCGCGCAAGCGGATGAACATGTACCCCCACGAGTTCTCCGGCGGCATGCGCCAGCGGGTGATGATCGCCATGGCGCTCCTGTGCCGGCCGCAGCTGCTCATCGCCGACGAGCCGACCACGGCGCTGGACGTGACGGTACAGGCCCAGATCATGACCCTGATGAACGAGCTCAAGCGCGAGTTCAACACCGCCATCATCATGATCACCCACGATCTTGGCGTCGTGGCCGGCATCTGCGACAAGGTGCTGGTGATGTACGCAGGCCGGACCATGGAGTACGGCCGGGTCAACGATATCTTCTATCGCCCGAGCCACCCCTATACCGAAGGCTTGCTGCGCGCCATTCCCCGCCTCGACACCGAAGGGGAAGAGCTGCCCACCATTCCGGGCAATCCGCCCAACCTGCTGCGTTTGCCCACCGGCTGCCCCTTCCAGGAGCGTTGCCACCGGGTGAGCGAGATTTGTGGCCAGCAGTCTCCGATCCTGACGCCGTTCAACGACGGCCGGGAGCGGGCGTGCCACTGGGTATCGGATGCCATGATCAAGGGAGTGAACTAAATGGGTACTGACAAGAAACTGCTGCTGGAAGTGTCCGACCTCAAGGTTCACTTCCATATCAAGAGTGACAAGGCCTGGCCCTGGGCCAAGCCCTCCGCCCTGAAGGCGGTGGACGGGGTGACCCTGCGCCTCTATGAAGGGGAGACCCTGGGCGTAGTGGGGGAGTCCGGTTGCGGCAAATCCACCTTCGCCCGTGCCCTCATCGGCCTGGTACCGGCCACCGACGGCAAGGTGGTGTGGCTTGGGCAGGACTTGACCAAGCTCGAGCAGAACGCCCTGCGGGAGAAGCGCAAGGAGATCCAGATGATCTTCCAGGACCCGCTGGCCTCCCTGAACCCCCGCATGACCATAGGCGACATCATCGCCGAGCCCCTCATCACCTTCTACCCGACCCTGCCAAGGGAAGAGGTGAAGGAGAAGGTGCGCGCCATGATGACCAAGGTGGGTCTGTTGCCGAACCTGGTGAACCGTTACCCCCATGAGTTCTCCGGCGGCCAGTGCCAGCGCATCGGCATCGCCCGGGCGCTCATCCTCGAGCCCAAGATGATCATCTGTGACGAGCCGGTCTCGGCGCTGGATGTCTCCATCCAGGCTCAGGTGGTGAACCTGCTCAAATCTCTGCAAAAGGAGATGGGTCTCTCCCTCATCTTCATCGCCCACGACCTCTCCGTGGTCAAACACATCTCCGATCGGGTGCTGGTGATGTACCTGGGCAACGCGGTGGAGCTGGGGACCGGCAAGGAGATCTTCGCCAATCCCCTGCACCCCTATACCAAGGCGCTGATGTCGGCGGTCCCCATCCCGGATCCGGATCTGGAGCGCAGCAAGGTCATCCAGATCCTGGAAGGGGACCTGCCATCCCCCATGAATCCGCCCTCCGGTTGCGTGTTCCGTACCCGCTGCCCGGTGGCAGGTCCGGAGTGCGCCAAGACCCGGCCCCAGCTCGAGGGCAACTTCGACCACGCGGTTTCCTGTCTCAAGGTGGATCCGCTCTGAGAACCTGTTAACGATCTTGCTGCGAGGCCGTGATCAAGGCTCATGCGCTGTTCGGAATCCTCATGTATTCATATACATTCCGGTTCCTGCGCTGCTCTTTACCTTGTTGACGACCTCTCGCGACAGCTCGTAAACAGGTTCTAAGGAGAACCGTATCGAGAAGGGCGCGTGCTGGCGCCCTTTTTATTGCATGGGGGATAAGATGCCTCTTGGCGCCAGCGGTTGTCGCTGCTACTATCCGCCGCACAAGGGGAGTAACTTCTCGCCGGTTTGTCGTCATTACGGTGCACCCATATCCTGCAGTGCACCCGGCAGCCGGGCAGTTGACGCAAGTCGGCTGTAAGTGAGACCTTGCCGAGAGGCAAGGTGTATCTGCTCCAAACGCGAACCCACTGCCTCCCGGCCGTGGGTTTTGTCGTTTTGGGAGAAGTGAAAATGGGTGAATGGTGGATGTGGACCGGTTTCTTCAGCATAGTGCTGGTCCTGTTGTGGATTGATATCCGCTTTGTCGGTGGCGGCAAGGCGCACAAGGTGTCCCTGAAAGAGGCGGGCATCTGGTCTCTCATCTGGGTCAGCGTGGCGCTCCTGTTCAACCTGGCCATCTGGCTCTGGCTGGATCACAGTGCCGGGCGCGAGATCGCGAACCAGAAGGGGCTGGAGTTTCTCACCGGCTACCTCATCGAAAAGGCACTGGCGGTGGACAACGTCTTCGTCTGGCTGATGCTGTTCGGCTACTTCGCCATCCCGGCGGAGCTGCAGCGCCGGGTCCTGCTCTACGGGGTGCTGGGGGCCATCGTGATGCGCGCCGGCATGGTGTTCGCGGGCAGCTGGCTCATCGAGCAGTTCCACTGGATCCTCTACCTGTTCGGGGCTTTCCTGCTGCTGACCGGTGCCAAGATGCTGTGGGCGGCCGACAAGGAGCCGGATCTCGAGAACAATGCCCTGCTCGGCTGGATGCGTCGTCGTTTCAAGGTGACCGAGACGCTGGAGGGAGAGAAGTTCTTCGTCTGGCGTGACGGTGTGCGCTACGCGACCCCGCTGCTGCTCATCCTGGTGCTGGTGGAGGTGAGCGACCTCATCTTCGCGGTGGACAGTATCCCGGCCATCTTCGCGGTGACCACGGATCCCTTCATCGTGCTCACCTCCAACATCTTCGCCATCATGGGGCTGCGCGCCATGTACTTCCTGCTGGCCGGGGTGGCCGATCGCTTCGCCCTGCTCAAATACGGCCTGGCGCTGATCCTGATGTTCATCGGGGTCAAGATGTTGCTGCTCGATATCTTCAAGATACCGACCGGCATCGCCCTTGGCGTGGTGGCGCTGATCCTGCTGGCCTCCATGGGGCTGAGTCTGCTGATGACCCGCAAAAAGGCGGCGTGAACGGCGCAGTAAAAAGGGCTCCCTCGGGAGCCCTTTTTCATGTCAGCAATTTGCTTAGCGCTTGATCTTCTTGGGGTTGGTGTAGCCCCAGACGGTGTACATGTCCGCCAATAGGGCACCGTTGTACTCCTCCAGATCAGATTGTTTCACCTCGGCATCACCCTGGCGTCCGAACAGGACCACCTCGTCACCGGGTTTGATCCCCTTGATGTCGGTGACGTCCACCATGGTGGTGTTCATGGAAGTCTTGCCCACGACGGGGGCCTTCTGGCCATGGATCAGCACATAGGCCTTGTTGCTCATGGCGCGGCGGTAGCCGTCGGAGTAGCCCATCGGCAGGTTGGCCAGCAGGGAGTCGCGCTTGAGGGTGAAGGTGCGGTCATAGCCGACGGTGTTGCCCGCCGGGTAGTGGTTGACGGAGGCGACCTGGGTCTTGAACGCCATCACCTTCTTGTACTCGGTGTAGGAGGGAATGGTGTCGCCATAGATGATGCCGCCCGGGCGCACCATGTCAAAGTAGGCTTCCGGTACTTCCAGGGTGGCGAAGGAGTTGGCGGCGTGGATGGTGAGCTTGCTGCGATCCAGCTTGCCGGCGTCGATGAGCCACTGGTAGTCCAGCTTGAACTGGGCCAGCCCCAGCTTGACGTCCTCTTTCTCCTCCACCGGGAAGTGGGTCATGATGCCGACCGGGGTGATCCCCTTGAGCTTGAGCATGGCCAGGGCATCGGCCTTGGCATCGTCCTGGCGCAGATCGATGCCGTTGCGGCTCATGCCGGCGGAGTTCAGGCCGATGTGCACCGGGATGTTGGTGTGATGGCGCTGGGCGATGCCGGCGATCCCCTTGGCGCTCTCCAGGCTGCCGATGAGCTCCTCCAGCTTGTAGGGCAGGGCCTGCTCCACTTCATCCGGGGTGGCGGCACGCACCCGCATCAGGCGACCTTCGAAGCCCTTCTCGCGGGCCACGCGGGCCTCTTCGTTGCTGGCGATGCCGATGCAAGGGATGCCTGCCTTGACCACGGAAGGGACCAGCAGGTCGATGCCGTGACCGTAGGCGTCCGCCTTCATGATGGCGCAGATCTGCGGGCCCTTGTCACCGAGGCGATTCTTCAGGGTCTGGATGTTGTGCTCGAAGGCACCGAGATCCACTTCCAGCCAGGCGTTGGCGGCGGTCTGTTCCTGACCGTTGCGGTGGTCGTCGGCGAGCGGCAGATAGGGGGCGGCGACCGCCTGGCCGGCCAGCAGGCCAAAGATCAGGGTCGCGAGCAGTGTTTTCTTGTGCATGGGGCAAGTCCTTTCTTATTGTCTTGAGTTGAGGCTGGGCTCATCGCTGAGGCGAGCTGCGGCAGGGCTGGTCATAGCATGTTGCTATGCTAATGATATATTTCACTTTTCATCCAGATGCCGACTCTGGGAGTGTATCTCAACGGCGTCAATCGTGGCACGTGTTGCAGGAAGAAAATATGAAGCTGACGTTGCGGATTCCACCGCTGCTGCTGTTCGTCGCCATCGTGCTCGCCATGTGGCTGGGGCGGGGCGATGGGAGGGCAGCGCCCCTGTGGCTGGTGCTGGTCGCCACGCTGTGGCTGGCGGGAGCCCTGCTGGGAGGCGGTGCGCTTCTGCATTTCTGGCAGCAGCGCACCACCGTGCACCCCCAGCGGCTGGAGAGCAGCCGGGTGCTGGTGACCCGGGGCGTCTATCGCATCAGCCGCAATCCCATGTACCTGGGGCTGCTCTGCTGGACCCTGGCGCTGGCGTGCTATCTGGGAGGCATGGCAGTGTGGCTCGGGCCGCTGCTGCTCTGGGGCTGGCTTACCCGCTTCCAGATCCTGGCAGAGGAGCAGGCGCTGCGGCGACAATTCGGCGATGCCTATGACGACTATTGCCGGCAGGTCAGGCGCTGGTGTTGAGGCGCGGCGTGCCCATCAGGCATATGACAACGGCCCGCAGAGGCGGGCCGTTGTCATGGTGGTCAGGGGATCACGCCTTGGCGGAGTCCACCTCGCCGAGGGGAGCGGTCTCACCCAGGCTGTCTTCGCTCTTGGCCACCACGCTCGCGGCGATGGCGTTGCCCAGCACGTTGGTGGCGGAGCGCCCCATGTCGAGGAAGTGGTCGATGCCGAGCAGCAGCAGGATGCCCGCTTCCGGGATGTGGAACTGGTTGAGGGTGGCTGCAATCACCACCAGGGAGGCGCGGGGCACCCCGGCCATTCCCTTGGAAGTAACCATCAACAGCAGCAGCATGGTGATCTGCTGGGCCGTGGAGAGCTCGATGCCATAGGCCTGGGCGATGAACATCACCGCGAAGGTGCAGTACATCATGGAGCCGTCCAGGTTGAAGGAGTAGCCCATGGGGAGCACGAAGCTGGCGATGCGCTTGTCACAGCCAAATTTCTCCAGCCTGTCCAGGGTCTTGGGGTAGGCAGCCTCGGAGCTGGCGGTGGAGAAGGCCAGCAGGATGGGCTCGCGGATGAGGGCGAGCAGGGTCAGGATGCGGCGGCGGATGAAGAGGCTGCCCATGGCGATGAGCAGCAGCCAGAGGCAGCCGAGCGCCAGATAGAACTGGGCCATGAAGGTGCCATAGGTGGCGAGGATGCCGAGCCCCTCCTTGGCGACCATGGCGGCGATGGCGCCAAACACCGCGAACGGGGCGAAGTTCATCACGTAGCCGGTCACCTTGAGCATGATCTCGGCGCCGCTGGCCATCAGCTTGACCACGGGCTTGGCGTCGTCCCCCAGGGCGGCGGCGGCCAGCCCGAAGAAGAGGGAGAAGACCACGATCTGCAGGATCTCGTTGGTGGCCATCGCCTCGACCACGCTTTTCGGGATGGCGTGGGTCACGAAATCCTTGAGGGAGATGGCGGTGGCAACCACGCCGGAGCTGGCGCCGTCATCGGGCAGGGAGAGGGAGAGCCCCACCCCGGGTTGCATCAGGTGGACCATGACCAGCCCCAGGGTCAGGGACATCAGGGAGGCGAGCATGAACCAGCCCAGAGTCTTGACGCCGATGCGGCCCACGGTGCGGGTGTCGCCCATCTTGGCGATGCCGACCACGAGCGTGGTGAACACCAGGGGGGCGATGATCATCTTGATGAGGCGCAGGAAGATGTCGGTCAGCAGGGTGATGTCATCGGCAAAGCCTGCGGCCTGTGCGGGCGCGAGCAGGCGATAACCCTGCCCGGTCACGATGCCAAGCAACATCGCAATGAGGATGGCAACGGTCAACTTGTTCATTTTCATGGGGGAGTTCCGGTTTCGATAGGTGCAATGCCTGTGCAGGCGGCGAGGGGCCGCCTCAGTCCTTTTTTGTGATCCGGGCGGTGGAATCCAGACCGCCGGTGTGCTGGAGCATGCCTAATCGCGAAGGGGAAATCCAGTGACTTGTTTCGGAGTTTTGCGCTGTTGTTAGCTGCATTTGACATGCATCTTGTGATTTATTTGTATTAATCGCTGTTTATTTTAATTTTTGCGAGATAAACGGCTTCCATGCTCTGTACGTCCCGGGGGCTGGCCTCCAGGGTGAAGACGAGCAGGGCCGAGGTGCGATGTTCCACCTGCATGTCGTCCATGAAGGTGTCTGGCTCGTACTCGTCGAACCCGAATTGGGGGCGGGTCGGGGTGACCCTGACGGCATCCCGCGACAGGGTCAGCGTCTCGACCCGAATCCAGGGGTATCCCTTTGCCAGTGCCACCTCACCGGCCCGCTTGAGCACGTATTTGCGCGCCGTTTCCCTGTCCACCAGATCGTTGCCCACAAACTCCAGTTGCCAGCGGGCCGGGCCAAGCTGGGTCTGTGAAAAACCGGTCTGGCCATTCCAGAACGATTTTTCACTGTCATAGGCGGTGGCGCAGCCCGCGAGCTGGCCGACCAGCAGGGCGCTGAGGGCAAGGGTGCAGAAAGTACGAAGGGAAGGCAACATGATGCGGGCCGCTTGGCAAAGGGGGGTTTACTACAGCACAAAGGGATCGGAGAGACAATCGCGGTGGAAGACCATAAAAGAAAAGGCCTTGTCGTCTGACAAGGCCTTTCTCGGGGAATTTGGTCGGTGTGAGAGGATTCGAACCTCCGACCCTCTACACCCCATGCAGATGCGCTACCTGGCTGCGCTACACACCGACGGAGTCAGCTCGGCTGACGGGGAGGGAGTTTATGGAGATGCCCCGACCCTGTCAACAGGGGAAATTCAGGTTCGAGATCGTTTGCCTGCTTTGCGAGCAACTTCGGATCAAAGTGCGACCAGTGGTGCATTTTGTCGGCACCTCACCGCTGTCTTGCAGGAAAAACGGCCACCCGGAGGTGGCCGTTTGGCGTGATGCTCTCAAGCCGAGATCAGCGGTTGAAGGTCAAGCGCTTGCCCAATACCTTGTCGGTGACTTGGCCGTTCTGCCAGGCTATTTGCCCGTTGACCAGGGTCATCTCAAGCAAGGCGCGCTGGAAGCGGTCATCATCCAAATCAGCGGTTGAAGGTGAGTCGCTTGCCCAATACCTTGTCGGTGACTTGGCCATTCTGCCAGGCAATCTGGCCGTTCACCAGGGTCATCTCGATGGTGCTCTGGAAGCGGTAGCCGTTGAACGGGGACCAGCCGCACAGGTAGAGCAGGTTGCTGTCGGTGACCACGTAGGGCTTGCCGAGATCCAGCAGCACCAGGTCGGCGAAGTAGCCTTCCCGGATGTAGCCGCGATCCTGCACCTGGAAGCGCTCGGCCACCGCGTGGGAGGTCTTCTTGACGATGGTTTCCAGGCTGAAGACCCCGTTGTGGTAGAGCTCCAGCAGCGCCTGCAGGGAGTGCTGCACCAGGGGCACGCCGGACGGCGCCTTGAAGTAGCTGTTCTGCTTCTCTTCCCAGGTGTGGGGGGCGTGGTCGGTGGCGATGATGTCGAGCACGTCGCTGCGTACCGCATCCAGCAGGGCGTGCTGGTCGGCAGCGCTCTTCACCGCCGGGTTGCACTTGATCTGGCTGCCCAGGGTGTCGTAGTCCGCCTCGTTGAAGAAGAGGTGGTGGACGCACACTTCGGCGGTGATGTTCTTGTCCTTGAGATCCTTCAGATCCGGGGTGGCGGTAAAGAGCGAGAGCTCTTTCGCCGTGGTCAGGTGCAGCACGTGCAGCTTGGCGCCGTACTGCTTGGCCAGGGAGACCGCCATGCTGGAGGATTTGTAGCAGGCGTCCGCGCTGCGGATGCGGCCGTGCTCGCGCATGGGCACGTCTTCGCCCCACTTGGCGCGAGCTTCGTCTTCCAGCACCTTGATGGACGGGGTGTCCTCGCAGTGGGTGACGATCATCACCGGGCTCTCGCGGAAGATGGCTGCCAGGGTCTCCTGGTTGTCCACCAGCATGTTGCCGGTGGAGGCCCCCATGAAGATCTTGATGCCGCAGGACTGCTTGGGATCGAGCTTCTTGATCTCTTCCAGGTTGTCGTTGGTGGCACCCAGGTAGAAGCTGTAGTTGGCGGCGGCGGAGTTGGCGGCGATCTGGTATTTGGCTTCGAGGGCGTCGATGGTGGTGGTCTGGGGATTGACGTTGGGCATTTCCATGAAGCTGGTGGTGCCACCGGCCACGGCGGCCCGGGATTCACTGGCGATGGTTCCCTTGTGGGTCAGGCCGGGCTCCCGGAAGTGGACCTGATCATCGATCATCCCGGGGATGAGATGACGGCCCGTTGCATCGATCACCACGGCATCGGGGGCACTGATGTCCGGGGCGACGCGGGCGATCCGCTCACCCTCGATCAGGACGTCGGAGGCATAGATGCGGCCTTCGTTGACCAGGGTGGCATTCTTGATAAGCAATTTGTTCATGGGGGGTTCCAGTTCCTTTGCCGGGAATTGTGGGGGTTGACTATTCATCTAATAAATCAATCGCTTACTGTTGGATCTTTTTTTCTTGGGGCGTCATTGGGGCAAAAAGGCCTTTTGATTGCATCTGCTCCCAGATCCTGACCGCCTCAGATTTGCTCGCCGAGGCGATCCACTTTCCGTAGACGGATTGTAACATTTCAAGGTCAGCGTGACCCATTTGCGCTGCAATATACGCGAGATTTCCATGCGACGTCAGGTTCCAACTAGCAAACGTATGCCTAAGTTGATAGAAGCGCCGGTATCTTACTCCGGCTCTCCTCATGATGTTGCTCCAGGCATGAGACACCCCGGCGGCGGTGAAGAACTCCTTGGCGTGTGGAACATGGGGGCCCGTCACCTTAGGCGTGAATACCGGCCTGATGCTCTGGCGCTCGATGCGACCATTCATGTCCACATCTACCGACACCACAGCACGCATGAACGACAATGCCATCTGTGACCTGAGAGCTGCGATCACGGGCGGTTGCAGATCAACCTCCCGGGGCTCGTTGGTCTTGGGCAGTTTGAAATAGTCCGATTCGTTACTGATGTTCCTGCTGATGACCATGACCCCTTTTTCGAGGTCGATGTCCTCCCAAGCAAGAGCCCTCAACTCACCTGTTCTAAGGCCAGTATAGATGGCAAGGGTGATCATGTTTCGTTGCTGCTCGTGGGAGCATGCTTCCAGCAGCCGGGTGTATTCATCAAATTCGAAAGGGTCTGCCGGTGAGGTTTTTCTGGTGGTGACTGGCCTCACACCTCCTGTGAGTCTTGCTGCATCCGCAAGTAAGTTGTTCTTCTCACACCAGCGAAGCAACTGCCTGAATCGCCCGAGGTAGGTGACGATGGAGCTGGGTTTGAGTGAGATGTGCAGCTCATTGCGGATCAGCTCTATGTCCTTGGGCATCAGCGTTGAGACCTGTCGGTCTTTACCCAGGACATTGATGCACGCCTCAATGGCGAACGGGTAGCCATGTCGAGAGGTTGGCTTCAGCATAGGTTTGTGAAGCCGCCAGAAATCCTGATAGGCCTCCCAGATGGTGACGTTTCGCCGGCTTCCTCCAAATCGAGTCAGTGCTGAGCTGTCAGGGAAATGATGTGCGTAGCTGAAGGTACCGATCGCAATCTCATGCTTGATGGTTGCGAGCTTGTTGGTGGCAAACTTCACGTTCGCCTTGGTGATGGGGAGGTCGAGGACCTCCCGGCAGCGCGCCCGTTTATAGGTGAAGGTAATGCGCAGCTTTTTGCCATGAACCTCCAATCCAGTGACTCCAGCCACTAGATCATCATGTTTGACTCGACCCACTTGTCATACTCCGCAACGTTGTAACGAATCTGGTTATCCGGGGCTCGGCACCATACCCGCCCTTCCGGCCACTCTCCTTTTAAGCGCCGTCCCTCGGCGGCTTTTTCTGTCATGCCTGTCAGTTCGGCGAATAACTTCGGCCTCACCCACCTAGCACATGGGTAGACGAATTGCTGCATTTGTTGGTCCTCATTAGTCTGGTTATTTCATCCCGGCCTGCTCGGTTGTAGAGGAAGCATTCAACCTGCTTCCTGCTGCTGACCGCCTGGTCAAGACGGTACTCCCCGAACGCCGGGCGTTTGAGTTGGTGCTGGTTGGCCAGCCGTCCAATGGCCTGGGCACTGACCCCCAACTCCTTGCCCAGGTCGGTGGCGCTCCAGAGCTGGCCGGCAACCCGGGGCGCTTCGATGGGCAGGTCGAAGTGCGCCAGGATGCGGCCGATCTCGGCGAGCTTGGCCGATCGGGAAAGGGTGGGGGAGCGCACGGTGCTGACCAGGTCGTTGAGTAGCTGGCTGTCCTGGTCGATGGTCAGTTGAAGTTGTTGCATGGCGTGGCCCTCCTGCTTCAGAGGATGGAGCGCCGGTTGAGTTGAAGGAAGGGCCGCTATTGGCCGTGCGGCTTGCGGATCCAACAAAAAAACCGGCACGAGGGCCGGGGTCTGGGCTGAAATGGGTGGTGCTTCAGTGCGACTGCATCAGCGCCTTGGGGCGCCGGGTGACGGAAGCAAGGGTCAGCTTCATCAGGTCGGCCAGGTCGTCATTGCTCATCAGGTCGAGCATGCGCTGCATGTCGCGCGGGTCGGTTGGGTTGATGACGCAGGCGCGTTCTGCCACCGGCCAGAGGGTAATACTATCCCCGCCATGGCGGCCGCTCATGCTGCCGCTGTCTGGCTCTGTGCTGAGCATGTAACGAGTGGTGCCCATCTTGTAGCAGAGGGCCTCGGCAACTTTGATGGCGGTGGTCATCAGGGCGCCACCTTCAACAACGGCAACGAGGTTTTGCATGGTGGCAGGGGCAATGGCTTGAGTGTTCATGGTTCGATTCTCCTGTAGAAGTGAATCGCTACCGAAGAGACCAATCGCGGCAACGGATTTTGTCGTTGCTTTTTTAGCATCTAGAAACATTGGCATGGTTGTCAATCCATGAAAAAGCCCAGCGCGAAGGCTGGGCTTGGGAATGAGGTGAGGCTGTTATTCTTTAGGCTGGTATTGCTCGTAGTAGTTGGCTGCCAGCTCCTGGCCTTGTGCCAACTGGTCTTGAGTTAACGACTTAGCCACGATATCGCGGTTCTCAATGGCTGAAATATTGCCGTTGGCCGATGAAACGGAGAACCAAGCATATGCTTGCACCTCGTTTTGAGGTACGCCGGCCCCCTCGTAATAGGCATAACCCATCATTGATTGAGCTAAGGGCTCACCTTGTTTGGCTGCTTTTTCAAACCATACTGTCGATTGCTGAATGTTCTTGGGTAGACCTTTCCCCTCATAATATTGCATGCCTAGCTTCATCTGAGCCATTGATACACCCTGCTCAGCCGCTTTACCAAACCAGTAAGCGGCTTGCTCATCATTTTGGAGTACTCCTTGGCCAGATGCATACAAGAGGCCTAGCCAATTTTGCGCATCAGCGAACCCTTGCTCAGCCGCTTTACCAAACCAGTGAGCGGCTTGTTTATCATCTTTAGCCACGCCTATGGCTTGGTAGTATGCAAGACCGAGCAAATGTTGCGCTCTATCGTTACCTTGTTTGGCTGCTTTCGTGAGCCAGAAAGCGGCGTCTTTCTCACTTTTAGGAATGCCAACCCCTTGGGAATACATCACACCAAGTAAAAGTTGCATCTTGGCAACGCCCTGTTCCGCCTGAGTTCTTACTTTTATCGGATCAATTTTTGATACATCGATAGGCTCTGCTAGCACTGCTTGCCCAGCCAACAACGCCACGCCCAGTACTATGGTATTTAACATCTTACCCAATCGTTCCATCATTCTTCCCTGCTTAAAAATGGGGCCATTATGACACCGAACAGGGTAGGCGTTAATGCCCCGGACTTGCCGGGGCTCTTGTCATGCCCGCCAGCCGCGGTACCCGATAAAGCCAGGCGCCAGCACCTGCCGGAGGGGCAGGACGGGTAGGTGGGCTATCAGGGTCTTGAGCTGGGGATTATCTGGTTGGCTGTCGATGGTGACACGGGCACCGGGATTGATGAGTAGATATCGCTCCCTCACGCTCACAGCCTCTTCTAGAGTTAACCCTGTTTGGATAATTGGTTCTCTGAAGCGCACCCATTCATTCCTCGCCGCCCAGAGCGGCAAGTAGGGCCGGGATGAACTGGGAGAGCTCTGCGGTAACTAGGGCGAAGTCGGCGTCCAGGCGTGCGGCCGGATCTTCGCTGGCAATGTCGTCGTTCTGCTCGCGCATGTCCTCGCTGAACTTGAGGCGCTTGATGGAGAGGTCGTCGCCCAGTACAAAGCTGAGGCGCTCACCCCAGTTCAGGGCCAACTTGGTGACCAGCTTGTCGTTGGCGAGGTGGTTTTTTACCTCGTCGGTCATCAGGTCTTGCTGTTTGAAGCGGGCGATCCCGCCGTGCTCCATGGCGCTGCGCAGCTCGGATTCATCCTCCAGGGTGAAAGCTGCTGGCAGATTTCCCTCTTGCAGCCATGCGGTCATGGTGATCTCGGGTGGGTTCTTGAGCGCCACCGGCACCACCGGCAGGCTTCCAATGGACTTGCGAAGCAGAGCCAGCACATCGTCCGCCTTCTTGGCGGAGGAGGCATCGACCATAAGCAGGCCGTCGGCCGGGTTGATCCAGGCGAAGGTGTTGGCGGTACGGCTGAACGCCCGGGGCAGTAGGGTGTGCAGCAGCTCCTCCTTGAGCGCTTCCTTCTCTTTCTTCTTGAGGGCGCGGCCCTGCTCATACTCGATGGCCTCCACCTTCTCTGCCAGCGCTTCCTTGATGACGGCGGTCGGCAGGATCTTGTCCTCGCGGCGGGCGCACAGCAGAATCTGGCCGTTGGCGGCATGGGTCAGGGTGTGGCCGAGCTTGCCGAAGGGTCGGGTCCAGCCAAAGCGGGAAATATCCTGGCTGCCGCAGGGGGTGAAGGCACACGCCTCCAGTTGGGTTTCCAGCTGTTCGGCGGTCAACTCGAACGGGCGGGTGAAACGGTAAACTTGAAGGTTTTTAAACCACATGGTCTGGGTCCTGTTGTTGGTTAGTTGCGGGCTTTCTTGGTCTGCAGGTCGTGAATCTTCTTGGCTGCGGCCTCGGCAGTTTGTCGGTCGCAGGTCGAGCCGCCGGGCAGGATGAACCTGCCCGGCTGCTTGGGATCGGGCATGATGACACCCAACCCGATGACTACTGCGCCGCAGTAGGGGTTTTCAGTGGCTTGCATGTTGGTCCTCGGAAATTGGAAGCCCCGTTGATCGAAGGGGCTTTTTGAACTGTTACGCAGCTTTCCTGGTCGCGAGACCGAGGCGGTCAACGTTTTTCTGGTAGATGGCTGATGCTGACTTCTTCTGATCGTCAGTGAGCCGGGGACCCAGCGAACTTACCTCGCTGACCAGTTGTTTCATCTCTGAACCAGACTGGGCTTGATCCATTTTGAACAGGATCTCGGCGAGCAAATCTTCTGCCTCGAGATCTTTCTCGGGGGCGGGGTCGTCTGCATTTTGGGTGTTGCCTGAAACAGGTTCACTTACCGCCGCGACGATTTGTGCTTCCCCCTCGATGACCTGGCCGTTTTGCTGCTGAGCGCGTCGCTCCGCAGCTTTTTGGGCAAGCGACGCCTTTGCGTCATTGCCACCTTGTGGGCCGTTACCTGGGGGCGTCACGTCGATCTCCTCCAATTCATCGACAGAGTAAACCCCCAGGATTACATCGGGGGTGTAGAGCCTTGCCCAGCGTTTGACACCCAGATATGCAAGCTGTTGCTTGGGGTCATCTGCCCAAAGAGTGGAGTTTCGAGTGCGGGCCTGTTGGAGCAACAGGGTCACTTCACGGGATTGGCCGTTGGAAAGGTGAGCGATGATTTTGACCCCGCAACCCGCCTCATCGGCAAAGGTCCAGTCAGGCACACGATACTCGACAGGCTTCCCATCTTTCTCTTTTCGGATCACCTTGAACTTACCGATCACTCGCTCCCAGGGGCCGAAGAACTCGTAGTCAAAGCGTCCCTTGATCGCACCGGAGTTGACCACAATCGCGTTGACCAGCTGAGCTTCATAACCGAGCGTGCCATTGACCAGATGGGTCTTCTGCGCAACGGGGAACGGGTTCATCCCCCACTGGATGGCCTGCAGGCAGATTGCAAAGCAGTCAGCTTTGTTCCCACGTAAGTGCTGGGGAACGGTGGTCTTTCCGCTGGCCATCATGTCAGCCATCTTGTCGATGCTCGCCATGAAATCGACGTTCATCATCAGGTTCAGCATGTTTGCTTGCCCACGTTCATTGGCAAAGACCTGGCTGGTTTCTTGGGTTGCAACTTGGTTGTTCATCATGCTGCCTCGCTACCAAAAAGGGAGTCAGGAAGGGCGTCAAGAGGCCGCCCTGCGTCAGTGGATTGAGTAAGCACGATGCCACTCTCATCTTCATTGAGGGCCAGGCGCTCTGCATTGGCTTGGAAGGAAGGGACGACAATCTCCCCCATACCGTCGTGCCCAGGCCAGTAATTGTCTTGGCTCCAGCGGACCACATTACGCACAGCCATGTTGCGCAACTCCAGCGCCCGGCGCTGGTCGTCCTGACCGTAGTAGTAGACGCCAACCAGAATGGGCTTGAACACATCACGCCCCAGGGGACCATCTTTCTCAACTGCGATGAAAACGAAGCTAGGCTTGTGGCCAGTCAGGGTTTCATAGCCATCGGAGTAGTGGGCATCCTGCACGTGATAGTTGTGGGAGCTACCATCGCGGGCGAATCCGCTGGGGCTGGCATTGCGCACGAACTTGAGGTCAACCAGGACATGATCCGGGCGCATCCAGTCTGGCCGGCACTTGAGCAGGGCTTTGGTTTCGGAGTGATGCCAGTAGAGACTGGACTCTGCAACTCCTTCATCCAGCAGCACAGCAGCCTCGGGATGAGCCATGACTGCCTCTCGATATCGAAGGGCATGCTGATACTCGTTGGCCGTCAACACCTCGCGTCCGCCGGCCTCTTGCATGAATTGCTCCTTGAGCTCATCGAGGAACACAGCATCAGGGTTGAAAGTGCGGATCCGCTCGGCCATTTCCGCTTTAGTGCCATTCAAGGGGAGTGTGCTGGGTAGGGCATTGATATGTGCAGCTCGCTCTGCCTGCTGGATACCCAGCAGGGCAAAATTCTCGAGCACGGCTTGATAGCCGCCGGACGTTTTGATGGGCTTTGGCAGGCTCTCGTTGTAAGCCTTGATGCAGGCTTTGAGCGCTGCGCCAGTGCGCTTGTCATCTTCGCCCAGGGTCTGGAATGCTTCTGGAAGCAGCTCATAGGCAGCTTCGTGTTCACCCACTCCCTTTCCTGCATCTATGGGTTTTGGCAGCTTGCTGTTGTGTTCCTCGATGGCCTGGACCAGTTCCTCGATTGCAGGTTTCTGCTCGAGGCTATCGTTGTATCCCTGAATGACGGCCTTCATCTGTTCTGCACCAGCCAGGGCATGAGCAGGCCATTCGGGCTCAACGATGAACTCGCTGTTGAAGTCATCGAACTCAAGCACGACCTTGTGAAGGATCTTGCCCTCACGAAGGGCTGCTGTTTGCTTCTGGTCGTGGCCTTCAATCTGGTAGTAGTGGTAGTGCTGGCCAGACACCAAGGCCCAGTCTAAGCCGCTCTTGGATAAACCCGGCCCGCCGTGGTAGGCATCGCCGGGAATCCCGTGGTAAATGCCGGGGCCAGCAGGTTCAAACTTGCTGATAACTGCTTCGGCAATCTCGCTTTTGGGGTGAATGTTTTCCATGGTTGGTCCTCGTTTGTTGAATAGTTCGCCCATCGCAGCCAGTGCTTTTTCCATCGCGCACGCTTTTGCTTTATCCATGCGATCGCGGGATTCGGTGATGATGCGAAATTGACGTTGGTTGATGATCTGCAGCGGGGTAGGGGGGCCTATGAGCAAGGGCTCAGGGATGGTGCAAGGCTTTGGTGCAAGCTCTGGCCCCCTTTCGGAATGGCGATGTTGGATGCCTGTTGCCATTACTACATTTCCATCGCAACAGCAGGAGGCTCACCCTGGCCAGTGGTCAACCAGGTGAAGTGGGCCGAAAGCTCGGGGTGCTGCGCTATCAACAGCAGGGTGCCGCCGCTGATTTCCCGGTAGTTCAGCTCGTAGTTCTTGAGCGTGGTTGCCGGGATGCCCAACTTGTCGGCGAACTCCGGCCGGCTGAAGCCGAGGCGTTCACGCAACTGGCGCAGGCGCTTGCGGCAAGCATCATTGAGCGGAGGGATGGTCAGGTTGCTTTGGTCGGTACGCTTTTTCATGGTCTGGGTCCTGTGGTGGTTATCCGAAGGCGGCCACGGCTACACCAGAGCCACCTTCGGATACCGGCTCGCAAGCCGGCACCGTGTCACCTTCCAGCCCCGCATTCCGGTTTGAACGGGTTAGCGGGGATCTGCCGGGCCAGCAGATTGCGTGCGGTGACGGCCCTGTCCTGGTTGTTAAAGAGCGAGCCCAGCCGAATTTGGCGTGAGCGAAGCCAAAGCATCCTTGCGGTGCTTGAGAAAGAGGCTTTGGCTACGGCGCTATGAGGGAAGCGCCAGACCCGGGTCAGACGGCGTTGCGGTGGAACTCGGCTCGCCAGTGGAGGAGGGCGCCATGCTTGGTTATGCCGGCGGTGCGCTTCTGGGCTGCACGAGCGGCGACGATGTGGTGTTGCTCGGTGGCCATCATGGCCAGATGCAGGCGCTGTTTGATGGCTCGGCGGCGGGCGGCGTTGCCGTTAAGGCGGTCAGCGATGGCAGTTACAATCTGGTCTGCACGTTTCGCGGCCCTGGAAAAAATGCGCTTGGTCATGGTACATTCACTCCTATTGGCGAGTTGGTCCTCGCTAATTCCCACGTGATTCGTCATGCTGGGTCCTGTTGCTAGGGTTGGTCCCCTAGTAACATCCGATTGGGGTGGTACCCCAGTCCTTCAAAGCCCGCCTCGTGCGGGCTTTGTCGTTCTTACGCGCTGGTCAGGCGCCTCACTTCTGCCCTGGTCAGGGGCCGGGTCCTGTTGCTGGTTGTCGATGATGCTTCTCAACCGGTTGAACACTGAGCCAATGCTCATGCGGTTGAGTGCTCCCGCTCTTGGCGGGAGCGATTCGTTACGCAGCCGCTTGCAAGCTGGCTGCCCGGGCCCGATGTTCCTTACCCGCCTCGGTCTTGACGGTGTAGAAGAGGCCACCCCCACGGCGTTTGCCGAGGTCGGTGATGTCGGTAATCACGGCCGGTACGGAGACGCGGGTACGGGGGTTGGTGTATTGCACTTGGTCATTGATTTTCATGAGTTGGTCCTCTGTTTGGTTCTGTTTGCGCTCAAGCTGCGAGCGATTCGATTGTTTTACCGAACAAGTTGAAGGTTAATCTTCGAGAACATAGACGTCAATGAAAAATGTTCGCTTTAACGAACTTTTTTTGAGGTTGGTGTTGCTACCCCAGAAGGGAGGTACAAAAAAGCCCGCATGGAGCGGGCCAGATTGAAGGGGGGGCGCTACTTCAGGTAGCGATTGATGGCAAAGTAAACTACAAGCCCAAGAAGTATCGATGTGAAGTAGCCAGTATCGAACATGGCATGGAATGCGAATGGTGATGCACATAGGCCAACTATCATAGCCAAGGTCACGTTTTTATTCAGGCGCTCCTCTTCCTTGTGCCTTTCAGCTCTTATCTCTGTTGCAATTTGCTTAACCATTTTTTCGTGGGCGCCTTTGTCCATGATGTTACTCCTTCACATCCCGACGCAGTTCAACCATACGGCCGTAAACTAACGCCTCTTTGATTGGCACTGTACCAAGACGCTGGTCATCAGTGACGAGGCTGATGCCGGATAGGCCATCAAGGGCTTTGAGAAGCCTGCGCTGCTTGTTATCACCCAATTGGACCAAAAGTATGTCTTCATGACTGGGGGTTCTGTCTGCCAAGTCAATTACGCAGATATCACCAGTCTTAATGCCGGAGCCAGCGAGATTGTCATCGTTGGCAACCACTCCAATGAGTTGCCCGTCCAACTCGCTAAATATATGGCGCCCGCTATCCAGGGTAGAGAGCGCATCAGACGGATGCTTCCCCAGTTCTGACATCTCCCATACAGGTACTTTCCCGAGGTTGGTGTCGGTCACGTAGGTACCACTTTCTTTGCCGGTGTAGAGCCAAAGCGGGTCACAGCCAAGGGCTTTGGCAATAGAGAGAAGGCTACTCACTCGCAAGTCTTTTAACGGGTCCGACAGCAGGACGGAGATCACGGCCTTGCTGATCCCTGATTTGCGAACCAGGTCAGCCTGCTTGTAGCCACGCTCCTTCATCATGTATTCCAGTCGATCTCTAAAAGAGGTCATGTCGTTCCCGTTCGCTAATTAAAACACTGATGTATTTTCACCTATTACATGTCCGGAATGTCGATGGTTGACTTGTTCGCAAAAGCGAACCAAAATGGCGCCTCCACTCAAGGGAGCAACAAAGGACCCTGACCAATGAAAAAACAGGACGCCATCAATTTCTTTGGCGGCAATAACGCTCTTGCCCGGGCGCTGGGTGCAGGCAAAAGCACTGTGTCCGAATGGCCTGAAGTCATCCCAGAGCAGTTTGCAACCCGCATCCACTTCAAGTCAGGCGGAAAGCTGGATTTCGGCTTGGAAGATTACCGTCCTGTTCAACAGGACTCCCAGCAGGCCGCCTAACCACCGGCCCGCTTTTCTACCCAACACAGAGGACCAACTCCATGGGAAGAATATCGCTCCCCGATCATGAAAAACTCGACACGCTGTCACCGCTGAAGGTGCGTGGCACCCCGGGCCAGCGCCAGGTGTGGCAGGAAGTCGGCGCAGAACTGCGCATGACCGAAACCGCATTTGCCCGCACCTCGTTGCTGATCCTGCTCAAGGCCATATCTCAACATGAGCCACAAATCCTGGCGAGGGCCGTGAAACGGGCCAATCGGAGCCTGCTCGACCAGGGATATCCGCCCGTGACCGTCGAGGAGATTCTGGACGGCTCCGGCCTTCCCGAGCGCGGCTTGCTCCAGTTCAGCCCGGATGACGAGGCCGCCTACAACGAGGAGCGCCCCCTTCGCCCCCTGCAAAAACTCATCAACTTCGTACTCGGGAGGTAACCCATGACCACGCAACTCCGCCCGCCGCGCCCGGCTTCCCAGCATGTCAGCGATCGGGACAACATCATCCTGAAATCGGTCATGCATGAGCTGGCCCTGGCCCTCGATGAGCCGCTGATTTCGACTGCCCATGCCGCCGGTACCGACCGGCAGGCCCTGCGCCTGGCCCGCGAGCTTGAGGCTCGCACCCTTGAACGCGCCGAGAACCAGCCTAGCGCCTAATTTCCTTGGCCCGCCTCACCACCGGGCTTTACAAACCAGGACCCAGCCAATGACCAATTCAACCATGGCCCATGGGGGCCACCCATTGCTTCATGATCTTGACCACTGCCCGCGATGCGGCAGTGAACTGCGATCCAGTACCGATGACCACGCATTTGAGTGCCCGGCCTGTGCCTACACCGAGCAGGAGGTACGCCATGCATCCTAAGGAGTTCATCGAGCGCCATGTTCGCAAACTTCTGCTCGCTGACGGTTTCTCTGCCGAAGCTACCCACCTGGCCTGTAAGGAGGCTGTCAGCCACTACGAGAAGAGTTCAGGTTTCCGGAAGGGGGCCGTGTTCTCGGAGTGTCTGCGGGTCGCCAAGCGCATGGCCAAGCTGGTCCAGAAGAAACAGCGCCAGCAGGCGAGGGAAGATAAGAAGAAAGGGAAGGTGGCGGCATGAGCATGCTACTGATGGCCAAGGCCATGAGCATCAAGGTGGGCAATCCACTTCGGAAGTTGGTGCTGATCAAGCTGGCGGACAACGCCAGCGATACCGGCGAATGCTGGCCGTCATACCAACACATTGCAGATCAGTGTGAGATCTCTCGGCGCTCAGTGATTAATCATATCGATGCGCTATGTGACGCGGGGCTTCTCACAAAGGAGTCTCGGGTTGGGCCTCAAGGGAAGAGATCGAACGTCTATGTGCTGACATTGGATGGTGCAAGAGCTGCACATCCAGAGGTGCAGGAGGTTCACCAGGGTAGTGCAGGAGCTGCACTAGGGGGTGGTGCAGGAGATGCACATAGAATCAGTCACTCTTTAGATCCAGTCATTGAACCAAAGATCCCCCCTGTATCCCCCCAGGGGGAAAAACGTCCAGACAGTGGGACGCCGCGGCGAGGTACCCGCTTGCCGAATGACTGGAGGCTTCCAGGAGAGTGGGGGAGGTGGGCTATCCAGGAGACAGGCCTCCCCAGGGAGCGGATCCTGCTGGAGGCGGCCACGTTCGCGGATTACTGGCAGGCGCTGCCCGGCGCCAAGGCCGTCAAGCTGGACTGGGAGAAGACTTGGCGTAACTGGATACGCCGGGCAGCCAGCTCGTTCCGAACTGCGGCACAGCGGAAGCCCTTGGCCAATATCCAGGCCGCCCAGCAGGCCGCTCAGGCACTCAGAGAGTCGGGGAGGGGGGTCTATGACGACAGCACTCCGCTCTAACGAGACGACGGCCCTGAGCGCCCCAGGGGACACTCTGCAGGTGAGTGCTCGAATGTCGGTATTTCTGGCCGAGGAGCTGCTGCCGCTGATGGCCGGACTTTGGCCAGCGAGTACCAACCAGCTGGACAGCAATGCCCGCGGCGTGGCGTTGGCCTGGGGAAGTTTGCTCAGGGGTTTCAATGCGCATCAGATCCGGGAGGCGGTGCTGCAGCTTGGGGAAGATGCCGATCGGCAGTTTGCACCGCGGCCGGCGGAAGTGCGGGCTGTAATTGTGAAAGCTACCCCTGCTGCCACGGTTGCCCAGGGAGGCCCCTGCATATCGATTCGGGCTTGCGAGGTGATTGCCGAAGCACGGGTGTTTCAGAGGGAACGAGCAGTGCCTGCCGATGCTGTGGCTTGGGAGATGGAGCTGGTGTTGGCCGAGAAGGCTCGCCAGGGGGTTACTGTGACGAGAAAGTAATCTGAGGGCTCAGGGAGGATGCACTGCACCGCCAGGAGTTCTACCAGGAGGCTCGGCAGCGGATGGTTGCGAGCCTCAAGGCGCTGTTCAGGAGAAGAGGAAATAAGACACCGGCCTGATAGTGGTGCCTTTTAGTAAATTATTCTATTGTTCCTGCAAGTTCAATTACCTTTTTCATATCGGCCCAAAGCCAATACTTTTTCCTTGTATCTCTATATACATTAGTGCTGCTTGAAAGGCTGCTGCATAGATAGGTGAGTTGGTGACTAGGATGACTACCTCTCACTCCTTGATAGTAATCCCAGTCAGGAAGGGCTTCTATTGTTTGGAATGTTTCTCTATATGTCGATGGTATTTGCTTTTGGGTTAATACTACGGATTCCATGCATAATTTAATGTATCGTTCAATGTCGATATCATTAGATATATGATAATTATTTATTGGCGGGGTGAACGTGTTATTATAGTTCTTTCGGTTGGTATATGAGGGTAAGTTAAAGTCTTGCTCAATTAAGCCTACAATGAGAGCTGCAATATTAATGTATTGCAAGTCATTAGTTGCTATTTTTATTTCACTCGCTGTGCGTAAGCATGAGTGAAGTTTATCTGTTAGTTGGTCTACATCCCGAATGTTAAGCTTGTAAGCGGTAGACAGCATTATAATATTTTTTTTTATTAGTTCTGCATGGCTACTACTTGCTGACAAAATAGGAAACAGTTCTAAGGCAGCATAAGCAGTATAATCATCATTACTTGATTTTGTATCGACGTAGTTGTCGATGTTTGGGTCTTCGAGACTAGCTTTTCTATTAAAAAATCGCTTAAGATATTGATTTGAATTGAAGTTGTCACCATACACTGAGGTGATAGAGTGACAGAGTTGCTCTGTATCTGTGGCTATCACAAAAACAAAACCTTTTATCGAAAAGAAATGCTTTATTACTTCTAACATTTCAATGGCATATGTTGGACGGCAACGATCTAACTCATCGATGAGAACGATAACGGGCAATTCTGAGCCATTTACAGTCTGTAATGACTCTGCAAGATTACCCAATGCCTTTCTTGTATTGATGATAGCCTCGATTTGACTTTGGTAATCTTCTGCCAACTGCTTTGTTATATTTTGAGGTGCTTCTTCCAATAATTTATTTACAGCTTCCATTCCTATCGCTGAATCATTAAGGAGTTTGGCAGATGCAATGCCAGCGAATCCGACCAATGTGCCCTTGAGAGCTTTTCCTAGTGCTCTCTTAGCCTCTGTTATTCTGCTTTCTGAGATAGCTCCTTCCATTAGTCTTTCAAGTTGATTCAGCAGTTCACATGCGACGACTGTGAGCGGTTCTTGGGAGAAGTCACTTTCCCATGCATCGATATAAATGGTTGGGTGACCTCGACCCATTAACTCAACATATAAGCGTTTCAAAAACTCGGTCTTACCAGTACCCCAAGAACCATTCAAATTCAATACGAAGCCATCCTTCTCTCCTATGAGATAGTTAGCAAGAAACTGGCCATAATCTTTTCGATTTAACTTGCAATTATCGAACGTATGACTTTCTTTCCATGATGCGTATTTTGCATTTTCAATCAATGACTTTGGCATAGTATTTCACTCTGTTATTTTTGTTTTCGGTTACATTTGGCGCAAAATGGGACATTTTTCCCATTGACTTTATACCAGTATCGTTGGGCTTTGATTGTGAGGTATTTTCCACATGAATGGCAGTTGTGTAGATCAGGGCGAGAGTTGTAGGAGAACACCGCAATCGCTATTCCAACAGAGCCCAAGAGCAAAACCAATATATTTATTGCTGACTCACTCATGAACAATCTCCTTATCAAATTATATCTTCACTGTGGAAATGGTACTCCGAATGCTTATCCATGTTGAGTTAGATGAGTTCTAAGTCAGGAAGAGATCACAGATTTGATGGTTGTAGGGGATGAGTAGCCGTCTCTGCAATGAGGTCCTGCCTTTCGAGCTGCCACGGTGGGCTATCAGGTATCGATGAGGGTGTGTGTGATGGAGGAGATACTGCTGGGTTACTGGTAGGGAAATTGATAGGTATGGATTGATTCCACCTAGCATGCAGTGAGAAAGCGGGCTTTAGCCCGTCCAATGAGCGAAAAAGTTGTTTGTTTTTTTCGCTATGAAAATTGCTCAATATATTCTATTAAATCTTGAATTTGGATTTTTTCATTTCTAGTTGTTAAATTAGATTTCTTGAGGGTTGATAACATCTCTATAATATTGTCTTTATACATAAGAAGGTCCATTATTAGTGAGAAACCACTCTCACTGTCATGCTTTAATGCAAATTTAACACCCTTCAATATATTGTGTAATTCTGGTGGTGTCATTTTGTTTATACGGCACTTAAATATCTCCTTCTGTTTTTCAGTAACGACTGGGAAATGCCATGACAATCTGAATCCAACATCATAAATTATTTTTGCTTTACTCTCCAATGAGAAAAATGCCGCAATCATTTTATTCCATGCGATCATTTTTTCCATTTTATTAAAATCATCACTATCTCCATCCCTTAATGAATCAAACCTGTCTATTATATCCTGAGTTATCGGGCTTTCGTAATACATTCTGATGTATGTGGAAATGTATGGCAAAGGACTGTTATTAATAGAGAGCTCGTTTGATATATGGAGCTTTTGAGTTATGCTGCAAGATGCATCCCTTTCAAGAATATCTTTATAATGACTCTCTAAAACAAACCATGAGGCAGTTTCAAGTTTAGGGGAAAAAACGATACCTATAGTTGGCATTATAAAACTAGACCAGTATTTATAATGTTCTTTGCTGGATGTGAAAGTAAATTTTTTTTGTTTGTGATTTACAAATGACTCACCACTTTTAATCTGAACACCTATCAGCATGCCAGTAGCACTACCGTCATCATTGACTAACTCGATCTGTCCATCAATGCCAACATCACTCGAACTTGTTTCTCTAAAAATCATACCTGACATGGCGAGGGCATATCCTGTGAAATAAACGCCAGCCCTGCTAGTCAACTCAGTATGGGGTACTTTCAATTTCTATCTCCAGGATATGTTGCGACTCATTTAATTTCAGTTTTAGTGGCTGATTGCAGTGACTTACTAGTAATTTCTATCTGTGGCGTAAGTTGTTCTTTGTTTGACAATGCAATCTGAGGCTGAATAAGGCTTGTATATAATGCGAACGCAAATCCAGCAAGCCCTATAAAAAAGCCGCCAATAGTGTAGTATTTTTGATGTCTTTTTTCTTTCTCGTTAATTGTTAGGAGGTCTTTAATTTGAGATGTCAGTGGCTCTAGAAGATGATTGTTTCCATTTGTTTGGTCTCTCAATCGCTCCAGATGAATTCTAATTTCGCTTGGGAGACCCTCAAAAGGTTCATCATTTTTGTATTGATTAATATAGCCTTTTATTAACTCTTTGTGAGGTGATAAGTCCACCTCTCTTCCAGCCATTATTTCACGATGATATTTCCTTATTGTGTTCTGAATTTTTGATTGAGTTAAACCTCTTGATGATGCTATCTCCTTTATATCATCCCATGTGGGGGTACTATGCTTTACAGTATCTTTGAAGTCTTTCGAAAAATCAGATAGCGCGATCGTTTCAAATATCTCACCAAGTATACTTACTAAGAACCAGGCAAAAATGGCAGATACGCCTATAACACCAATACAAATCATTACAACATACATCCAATCTGGCATTAATAATCCCTTTCTAGTTAGAAAATCTTTTTACAGAGAGTATTTTAATCTCATCTGGTGGTGCTGAGCCTGCGAAGTCTCAAAGTTTGGATTACAATCTCACTTTCTCAATAATTCTCCAATATATTGAGTTGGTGAATGTTTAGCTACCGCCCTTAGGTTACAGCCCCCAAATTGCTGCTTTCGACCTGTGATCAGATGACAGTTCCTTGTCATGGGTAGGCCTTGCATGGAGCTTGGGTACCGTGCGGAAATCGTACCTCAAATGGTTCTGGTTGTTGAGCGAAAAGAAGGGGGATTTGAGAGGGGATCACAGATTCGCAGGGAGGGGGGCTGCTGAGGAAGTTAGTGGAGCAGGGATAAAGCCCTGCTCCTGGGCGGGTAGTCTTAAGCAGAAGAGACCGGTTCGGCCCTGAAAATCTCGTCACGGTGATAGGCGAGGTATCGGGCTTGCTTAGGTTCAAAGGGAGCGACGTTCAGGGGCAGCTCAACGCCCCACTGCTGCAGCGCCTGCTCGATGCTGTGCTCGGCACACAGCAGGTCGCCGGCGTCAGTGAAGGTAATCCAGCCACGGTCGAACAGCTTGTCAATGTGAGGGGAGAGCAGCAGGCCGTTGTTCCCATCCAGGCGTTCGGCGTTATTGTCGCACTTAGACCAGGGCTTAATGTGGCTGGCAATCAGCAGGGCTTTGTTGGTGACGCCGGTGACTCGGCATTTGGGTTCAATCTTCTCCAAGTCCCTCCGGAAGTTGCCCTGGCCGATGCGAGCTTTGGTGAGCTGCAGCTTCTCTGTGACTTCCAGGGTTGAGGCCTTGATGTCCGTCTCAATGGCGTCGGCTTCTAGCTCGGCCTGGTGTTGCTCGATGTCATCAACAAAGTGGGGATTCACGCGATTGGCCAGTGAGAGCAGCAGGCTGCCCAGCTCGTTACTGATGCTGGCAAGGTAGCACCCCTGGTTACCATTCAGGTTGGGCTGCAAAGGCGAGTACTTCGTCGGGAGGAGGGGAGCTATCAACTCCAGATAGTCTTTCGGGCGGATGGGCCTCTCCAGGAGCTCCCAATCAATAAGGACTTCCCAGCCGGCATATAACCAAGAATCGCCAGCGCTGCCGAAGTCAGAGGGTTTGGATTTCTCTCTGCAAGGTGCTGTAACCAGGCCAATGGCTTTGATGAGTCCATTGGCGTAAGAGATGACAATGTCCCCAGGCCGGGTCAGCGTGAGGTTGATATAGGTCTGGTTCTTCCTGCCTTCGTTGTTCGTCTTTGGCGACCAGATGTAGCCGCCACCGACCTCAGCACTGTACGTTTGCTTATGGTTTACCCACCAGAATGCCACTGTAATCCCCTCGAGACTGCTGACCACGGATAAAGGACTTCATGGTAACTCGAATGGTTCCATTTGTTGAGGGGGAGACTTAGTAAACTAAGAGGTAGTTGCACTGGAACCACCTCGAGAGTTAGCACTATTTAAAAGAGATATACGTATTACTCGCTATCGATCTCTTTTTTAAATTGAGATTTATTAAAGACAGAAACGTTGAAACCTCTGAATATTGATGATTTGTCTTTTACTTCATTTGCCCAAGCGTTACCAACCACCAATAGGGTATCATCACCAGAAATAGATTTGGTGAAGTTTTCTTTAGCCATATGTAACTTAGGGATGTAGACCATTTTTTTGTCATCCCGCTTTCTAATCTGACTATAGCATTGGAAGTTCCAATGAAATAATTTTGCATTAATTGCGTGGTTGACTTGGCCTTTCAAGGTGAGGTTTACTGCAACTGGATGTGGAAGGTGGCCATTTGTTAAACGCTTAAATAAAACGTGATACCTCGTTTCATCGTAGTAGAAGTCATTCCAATCGATAAAGTCATCCTTGAACTGTATTTTTACTAAGCGGCTTAATTCTTCCGCATCTTCAGAGTCCTGAATTAATGACCTGATCTTTGCTATGCCGGCAGCCGAACGAAAATATGAAGCTAGTTGTTGTTCAGAGCGAATGTAGTTTCTGGGCGTTGATAAATGTTCGATAGAGTCAAAATCCCCCCCTGACTCTATCAGGTACTGGGCCACTCGTTGTGCGTCCAATAGGATATTCATCCTAAATAGATAGCTGCCATCACGTTGGAGTTCAAATACAGGGTGAGTAGACTCCACTGCATTTGAATCTGCTACTAGCAGATCAACGGCCCCCTTCACTGAGTAACTGCATCCTATAGCATGTTTAGACTCCTGCCATAGCTTTAAATATGCTGCCACTGGCGTATTTGAGGCTTGCCTAGTGTAGGCTGATACATACTGAACATTGGTTCCACAGTATCTGCAGTTTAAATTACCGTTGTCAGATTTGTGTAACTTAGAAATGTGGAAAACTACATCGCCAGAGTCATTTTTTCTCGCGAACTCCATCTTAATGCCTTTGCTCAAACGTTACTCCTTATGACTCTTCAAGTGTAAATTAGAGTAAGCCAGGCTGTAGAACAGCACTGGCTTATAATGTTCATTCTATTTTTTACGTGTAGCTAACTTGTACACTCCCCAAGCACCTGCGCCGGCAAGAATGGCTCCGCCGATGGCCCAGCCAACGATTGGTACCGCTGCGGATGTTGCTGCTGTAGCTGCGATAGTACTGACACCTCCAGCCATGCCAGCCCCACCTGCTGCAATACTGCCGCCGCCGACTGTAGCTAGTGCGCTTGTCGTTGCGGCAGCGCCTGCAACAGTGGCTGTTGTTGATGCCACTGTTGCAGATGCTAGTGTCGCAGCCGCTGCTGCCTCGGCTGCCGCAGCAACAGTCGTCACGCCGAAGGCAGCACCTGCGCCGGCACCAACTGTGGCCCCAACACCAGCGGCAACGGTCTGGCCAATCTCATTGTTTGTCTCAGAAATGCTCATCAGATCTCCTTGTTGCTGAATGCTATTCAAATGCCAGCATCTGGTGGAGTAATGCCAACCTTTATCAGACGCTCACGAGCTACCAAATGCTGATCTTCGGTGAAGAGGGTTCTCCAGGGGTCTTGCAAAATAAGGTACTCGACGCTGAGTTTTAGATTCTCTTTCCCGCGTAGAAAAAGCTCAGTAAAACCAGCTGAAACGTCTGTCGAGGCTAGTAGTTTATTTGCGGTAGCTCGGCCACCAATGCTATGAACCATTTTAAGAAAGCGCGTCGCTCGATATGGTGGATTGAGCCGAGTTGCAGACTCATAGATGTGAAGCATGGCCGCGTGAAATTGGTCCTCTAAAGCCGTTGGCATTCTTGTCTCCCACAAAGTGCTTCTGAAAATGTGACCGTTTGGATCTGGGTGGCCCCTTGTGGGGCCTCTTGGTCTCGCGTGATGGGTGTTGACGTGCTTTAGGTTACTCAAAATGACAAAGCTACCGCCCTGAAATTTCCGCGCCCTAGCCACTTACTCTGTTGAGAGTGATACCCCATTACTAGGCTTTTCCTGGAACCCTACTCCTTACGGGATGGTATTCCAAATGGTTCCTTTTGTTTAGCTAAATGAATGTTGAACTAGGAGGAGATCACAGATTTACGAAACTGGATTCGTCTCTACTTCGGGGGGAAGTAGATAACTCTGCGGTGCCGATAGCTTCTGGTGCGTGACAGAAATTCTCAACACTGGGTACCATTGCCAATGTCGGACCTAGACCACCCGGCTTTGAGTAACCAAAGGACCCAGACCATGACCAAAGCACATACCCGTGATCTATCTGCGGCACGCCCTCGCGGCTGCGGCAGTATCCGCAGCATCAAGCCTATCGCCCCTCAGTACACTCCCGAGCAGATCGAACTGTTCCAGAAATTGGTGAGCGCCCAGGATGGGGAGGTGTTCACTACCTCTCGTCAAATTGCTGAGCTGTTTGGGAAGCGCCATGACAACGTGCTGGCTGCGATTGAAAAGCTAGAGTGCAGTAAGGAATTTGCAAAACTCAATTTTGAGTTTTGCTTTGAAAACAGTGAGTTACAGAATGGTAAGCGGCTAAAGTATTACAACATCACCAAAGATGGAATGGTCTTCCTCGTGATGGGCTTCACCGGGAAGAAAGCTGCCCAACTAAAAGAGCTCTACATCCTGGCCTTCAACTGGGCCATAGGGCAGCTCTATGATAAGCAGGAACTGCAGCAGCTCCTGCACGACTTCACCAAGCGTGAAGCAGTCTCCGTCTCCAATGGCACTTTCCATGGGCAGGGCTTGGCCCGGCGCCGTATCGAGAAGCGGGCGTTGAGCCTTGAACAAGCCCAGCTCGAAGCCAGATCCCAGCTTTCCCTTGTACTGACGGGGACAGATGCGGCATGAGCTCCTATCCCAAGTATTTCCTACGAAGCCCTGAAATCCGGTCCCGCGCTTGCCAGTTGGTCGCTGACCTGCCGGTTGACCAGGACAAGCCGCTGGTCATCGAAATCAAGGAGCTGACCCGCAGCCTGGCCCAGAACGCTCTGTTCTGGGCCGTCATGACCGACATCGCCGAACAGGTGAACTGGCACGGCCGCAAGCTCTCCAAGGAGGACTGGAAGCATGTGCTCAGCGCCGCCCTGTACCAGCAGGACGTTGTGCCGAACCTCAACGGGGACGGCTTCGTGGTGCTGGGCAAGTCCACCTCCAAGATGACCGTGCGCGAGATGCGCGACCTCATCGAGCTGGCCCAAGCCTTTGGTGCTGAGCAGGGCGTGAAGTTCGGGGATGAATCCCGCCGAGGTTTCGACTGGGTGGCGGCCTACGGGAGGGCGGCGGCATGAGCGATCAATTCACCCATTCTCGCCTGTCTGAGATTGCCTGCTCATGGCTCAAACGCTCAATGAGCAACAAGGGGCCAGCCTGCCAGATCGCCATGATTGAGGTAGGTGGTCTCTATGGTGGAGAGCGAGCTGACGCATGGGGATACCGCTGGGGATGTAACGGTGGTTCAGTCCTTGTCGAGGTGAAGGTATCCCGATCTGACTTCCTCGTCGATGCCAAGAAGCCGCACCGCAATGGCAAGGTTCTGGGGATGGGGACCTACCGGTACTTCATGTGCCCAGAGGGCATCATCACTCTGGACGACTTGCCGCATGGCTGGGGATTGCTCTGGGTGAACAGCCGCGGCCATGTGAAGTTGCTTGCCGGGCATGTGTGCATGCTGCTCGGCCACAATGGACCCGGAGCCGAAACCGTCTGGGCGCACCAGAAGAATGACCAGCTTGAGCTGGAGATGATGGCCCTCGTACTGAGCCGGGTCGGGGATCCTCAGGTGATGAGTCGCCGGCTGCGCGATGCCGAACAGAAGGCGCAACGCCTTGCCCGCTACCACGATGATTTCCACAGGCAAGAGCGTGAAATGCAGGTGCTGCGCTGGAAGGTGAAGAGCATGGGCGAGTTGCTTGATGCGCAGGGTGGGGAGGTGGCTGCAGCATGAGCAAGACCAAGGCTGACAAGCAGCATCTCTCCGACGTCGCCTCCCTGGGTTGCATTGCCTGCCGCAATGCCGGGTATGGTGCCACGCCAGCGGAAATCCATCACGTGCGCTCTGGGTCTGGCATGGCCCAGCGCGCCGAGCACACCCGGGTGCTACCGCTATGCCCGCGACATCATCGTGCCTGCTACCCCACAGGGTTCCACGCCGCCCCGCGTTCCTGGCAGCAAGAGCACGGCAGTGAGGAGACCCTGCTGGAGCAGGTGGCCAGAGAAGTCACCGAACTGCGCAAGAACACCATCGGGAGGGCTGCATGATCCACCTCACCGCCCTCGATGCGGCCCGGTTGCTGGGTAGCAGCCCGAAGGTCAGGACCGCAGCCAACCAGGTGCGCAAGGCCCAGCAGGTCACGTCCCTGCACGACAAGGTGCTGATCCAGCTGGTCGGCCTTCCTGACCCCGCCACCGAGCTGTTGTTTCACCCCAAGCGCAAATGGCGCTTCGACTACGCCTGGCCCACCCGTATGGTCGCCCTTGAGGTCCACGGCGGGATCCACTCCGGTGGCCGGCACACCCGGGGGAGGGGGTTCGTAGAGGACCGGACCAAGATGAACGAGGCCACCTTGCTCGGGTGGACCGTGCTGGAAGTTGCCCCGGAACACATCAAATCCGGCCAGTTGCGTGCCTGGCTGCTCGCCGCTTTCAATCAGGACCCAGACCAGAGGACCAAACCATGACCCACGCTATCGAAATGGCTCTGCGCCTTTTCTCGCCGAAAGGTGCACTACATGAACCCTCGTCCGGTCGCTCCAGCACGCTGGGGAGAGAGGAGTTTCTGGGAGCCCTGCAGGTGGCCGCAAAGAGCAACCCGCAAGGGCTCCAGTTCCTCATGGCCGACCACCTGGGGGACGAGCAGGCACTGGCTTCGCTGCTGACGCACTTCAGCACCACGCTGGGCAGCGAAGAGGCCGGTGGTATGGCCATGGCTATCCTGCTGCGCCGCCCCCTGCCTGAGCAGCTGGAACACTTGGTGCTGTCTCACCCGCACTATGACAAGGAGCGCCGCCGGGCCGCCGTGGTGATGGAGAAGGCCAAACGAGCTCACCGCGGTGGCAATGGCCACGAGTACCAGCGCCTTCTGGCCGAGCGGAACGAGATCTTGTCTCTCGCCCACGACCACTGTGTCGCCGAGATGCTGCAATCCGGCCGCTGCCCGCATTGCAAAGGGACTGGTATCCGCCCCCGCAAGGGTGACGAGTGCCCGAAGTGCCACGGCACCGGGCGAGTGGTACCCCATGCCGATATGGTCGCGCGCCGGTTCGGGCAGGAGATGCGCCGGTTCGTTGAAAAAGCGGTCGATGAAGTGATCCACCAAGCGTCAGACCTGTCAAAGCTCATGGAGCGACAGGTGAGGGAGATGCGGGCAGCATAGGCTGGTTTCATACACCATGTGGGCTTGAGTATGTTATTTCCATACGTGAACCGAGAAGGTGTATGATGAGAATGAGATGATAAGATTTTGATTTATATGTTTTTTATGCTTTCTGTGAGACGGGCGACAGTGTTTATTACGCAATAATTTTATTGACGTTACGGATAGCATTGGCCATGATTCACCTGCAACTCGACACCAATGGCTACCAATCGGATAGTCGTAGGCGTTAAAGAAAAAGGGCCCGAAGGCCCTTGGTTAAAGTTGGTAGTACTGCACTTTGATGGCCTCTGGGTCTCGACCCCAAGAGCTATCTGGTAAGTAAGGCTGCACTACAGCAACCACAATTGATATTAGCGTTCCCACAAAAACCTCGGCCAAGGTTATGTGGAGCTTTGTTAAGAACCACCTTATCAGTTTCTGAAAGGTGGTTTTTTCATTTTGGGTTGGATTGCAGTCTCGGCCAGGTGGCCGCTTTGGTTGTGGCATGGGGAACCCCCTTTGTTTGCCGGGTTGTGGGCGGTGAGACGCCCGTGATACGTCTGTCTGTTGTTCTGCTCTTCGGCATGGCTTTTCCCTCTTGGTAGTGACGGTAACGACACAATAATGTAGTGCCTTTCTCTCTTCGAAATACACGATAGTGAGGTCTGTACGGCATTGCAATCTGTGGATAACGCATTGGCTGTGGATAAAGAGTGGGTATCGGGTTGGGGGTTAGTGGGCACTCACTGTGAGTGGGTTTACACCAGATTGATCCGGTAAATGCAAGTCTGACTTTTATGTGCGGTAATTTTATTGAACATTTTTTGCTTGCAAATACCGTGTGGTTTTCGTAGCGAAATCACTCTGCATGCCCTGTTACGTAAGGGATTCAGGGAAAACGAGTCCATTGTCAGCTAATCTGCTTTCTGTGAACTTAGCTGCGTCTCGGAGTCTGGGTCAGATTCGGGACCTTGACATCCCTCATTCATTAAGCAGGGTGCATGGAAAGCAAGCTTAAACCTACAGCTCTTCAGATCGCCGGTTGGGGACTGCTCAACGGCGATTTCTTTGACTTTTACGAGGTGGCCGAACAGCTGGGTGTCCCTGCTGAGGTGGCCCGCGAGGCGGTCATTTATCTCCGGTCACTCCGCTATGTGGAGACGCTGGCGGAGTCGAGAAGCTGCAAGCGTGAGGTGGGCAAGAGAAGCTCAAAGCGAGTGTTTATCAAAGTCCTGGCGATCCACCCCGAGCCGCCGGTTCTATCCCACCCCCTCAAGTTGAATGTGCTGCGCTCAACGCTGGCCCGGCTTTCCAAGGCTATGCCTTCACCTCGGGGAGCTCGCTGATGCAGGTGGTGTAGCGGGGGCTGAGCTGCTCCCGCTTCATCATCCACTCCCGGGTATCCCGGCCCCTGGCCGCGAAGTAGACCTTTCCCAACCGCCCCTGGTTGATCTTGTCGATGACCTGCATCAGTGCCTCGCTGCGGGGGGGTTGCTGCTCCGCTGCGAATAGGTCGCCCTGCTGCATGTCGGCTGGGGTAAAGTCGGCCAGCATGATGCCGCCCTTCTGATATCGCTGTTCGTCGCGCCAGATGTGGGGAAGTAGTTGGGGGATCAGGGCCAGCAGCACCCGGGTGTCATTGGTGGGCATCGCCAACTTTGTGCTCACCTGGTTACCGTAATAGGGCTCCCTGTCGCTGAACGGACTTGTGCGAATGAACAGCGTCACATGGCGGCAGCACATCCCTTCTGCCCGGAGCTTCTCGGCCGCCCGCTCCATGTAGCCCGCCAGCGCCTGGTGCATGGGGCCGATCTGCGTGATGCGCTCGCCGAAGCTCCGGCTGCAGATGATCTGCTGCTTGGCCTGCACCTCCTGTTCCAGCTCGGCGCAGGGAATGCCCCGCAGCTCCTGCACCGTGCGCTCGACTACCACGCCATAGCGGCGGCGCAGCGCCTTGGGGTCAGCAGCGACCAGGTCGGCCACGGTCTTGATGCCCTGGGCCTCCAGCTTGGCGGTGAGCCGCCGGCCAATGCCCCATATCTCGTCCACCGGGGTGATAGCCATCAGCCGGGCGCGCCGCGCTTCATCCCGCAGATCCACCACGCCCCCGGTGGCTGGCCAGTGCTTGGCGGCGTAGTTCGCCAGCTTGGCGAGCGTCTTGGTAGGGCCGATCCCGACCCCCACGATGAGCCCGGTCCACTGCTGCACCCGTTCGCGGACTTGGCGGCCATAAGCCACCAGGTCGCCAGCCCAGCTCTCGCTCAACTCGATAAACGCCTCGTCGATGCTGTAGACCTCCACCGTCGGGGCCATCCCCTCCAAGATGCTCATCACCCGACTCGACATGTCACCGTAGAGGGCGTAGTTGGAGCTGAACCATATCCCACCCATGGCCTCGAAGAACTGGCGGATCTGGAAGTAGGGCACGCCCATCTTGACCCCCAACCGTTTGGCCTCTGCCGATCGGGCGACAACACAGCCATCGTTGTTGGAGAGCACCACGATCGGCACCCCCTTGAGGTCGGGGCGAAACAGGCGCTCGCAGGAGGCGTAGAAGTTGTTCACATCGACCAGGGCAACGGCGCAGTGTTTGTTCATGGTGTTGGCATCAGGTGTACGACGCCGGTCACCACCCCGAAGATTTCCAGTTCCTGCCCTTCACTGAAATGGATGGGGCGATAGGCAGGGTTGCCGGGGAGCAAGGCCACCGTGGGATCAAGCTGCAGCTCCTTCACAGTGAACTCGCCATCGACCGCGGCGACCACCACGCTGCCGTGGCGAGCCTTGCGACTGCGGTCCACGATCAGCAGGTCACCATCACGGATCCCGTGCTCCACCATACTGTCACCGGCCGCCCGAACGAAGTAGGTGGCCGCCGGGTGCGCGATGCAGAGCTGGTTCAGGTCTATGGTCTGCTCCACGTAGTCCTGGGCGGGGGACGGGAAGCCACAGGCGGCAGGAGATAGGAACAACGGGATTTCCAACGCCGGGGCGTCGAGGTCTGGAACTGCAAACATGGTTTTGGGCTCACAATGCTGTATATAAATACAGTATAGCGATGCCCGTGGTGAAGATCACCGTGGAGCGATTGACTCCGGATTCAGGTAATATCGGCAAGTCCCCTATGCGTGGAGTCGCCAATGTCATTCAATCTGTGCTCCCTGCCGAAAGAAGAGCAGGAGAAGGTCGAGGTAGAGAAGGCCGCTGCCTATGCGGTGTGGAAGGAAAGGAACCCCGAGATCAAGCAACCCGCCGAGAGCGAGGCCGGGAACTACAAGGGGGAGATGCAGGCCTATTTCCTGCAGCAGGTTGAACGGTACCGGAAGGTGAAATGACGAACGAAAAAACGCTGCTATTGCTGCCAAGTTGGTTCTTCAAAAGGCAGTTCATTGTCTCATTCTGCCTCTTTGTGGTGCTCCCTTTGCCGGTGGCACTAGCCCACAACGCGTCCATGGTGAACTGGCTGCTTTTACCGTTGGTGCTCTTGGCATTTGCACTGCTGTACCCATACAGCCGATATGCAGTTCAATGGGTCATTGGCTACTGGAATGGGGAGGAGAAGGTCGTCTATGACGGCTCATTCCAGAGCTCCATTGACCGGAAGTTTGCAAAGTTCATGGTGAGCGTGGTTTTCATTCTAGTATTGGGCCCACTGTGCCTCTGCGTGCTCTTGGTGAAGCGCTGGAGAACTCGTGATGGAAGGTAACTTGATTACCCATTAGGCACTGCTCTTGCGCTCGCTTGTCTCGACATGGCTAGAGTCATCAATGATTCTAGCCATTTTCGTTTGTGTACCTATGTTGAGACTGAGATTTCAAGCTGCAATAGCTTCCCCCGCATTACTAAAAAAAACAGTTGATTATTAAATTCTACTGAGCTCTAATCATTCTTGACCAACGGTCAGGGTGACACGCCCGAGGATCTGCAACTCCAGTGTTATTTAGCAATCTGCTCTGCACTTCAATGAAATGGTGAGTGACAGTTCTAGATTATAAAAAGCAGACAAAGAACATAATTTAACACTAACCGTTTTCATATGGAGTTGACTTATGAAACATACCAACACAATTAATTCTGCTTTTGCATTCGATGACATGTGTCGCAATATCAAAACAGTCATCGACTCTAATCTTTTTGTTAAATTCAAACTGTCTACAGTAAAAGAGGCAATCTCTGCTGGTTATGGATTTAACACCCACGCTGCATTGCTTGCACAATTCAAGGGAGCAAATGGTTATACCATTGCACTTGATGCTTTCGATTATATTTCTTTCATTGAAAGACTTTATGGCCTTATCGATGATATGACTTCGGTTTGTGCCATAGGCTCCATCATAGATGGCTCTAGACTCGAAGTGAAAATCACTAAGCGCCCACTCAATGACAAGTACACCAATACGGAATACTCCTTTACTGCTTTGGTAAGTAAACATTCAGGTGAGCGTATTACTTCACCGTTTGATTTTATTATGCCAATTTTTGGTCAGGGAACGGAAGAAAAGTATCGAATCGATTCCAATCATATGTTCAGGAGAACATCTGTAGGGAATTATGCACTAACACGTGGCAATCCTACCCGAAGCCTACTCAATGTTACAGGTAGCAATGGAGAGTGGAGCGGTGCTATCTTTGTTTACGATGTTCAGCAGCAAACAAATGATAGTGGGTGCTTGAGAACAATATCATCAGCAGTGGCGAAAAGAATCTTGGCTGCAATATCTCCGAGATTTAGTATGGAGCTTTATCGTCCTGATTATTATGATTATGGAGCATTGCGCTTAAAAGTAACCCTGGGTGATTCTGCATTAGCCTATTTTGCTGGGCGAGTAGTTTCTTTTACTCGCCCAGTCATTGAAAGAAGGCTCATTCATGTGGAGTCACAAAATATGTACACCATGGAATTGGATAAATTCAATAATGGTGTTTATAGCGCGGATGTTTATAGTAATGGGATTGGAGAAGATAAAAACCCCACGCCCGAAAATAAGTTTTATATGATTTTTTATAAAGAAGTCCTTACGCAGCTTACACAGTCTGGCTTGTCCATTAAGCCTTATTGGGTGAGCTAGCGAATGATAGAATGATGAGTTGTGCTGCGGTTGATATCTTGCTGCCCCAGCGTTAGTATTGCTCAAAGATGGCCAGAGTCCCCGTGACCCTGGCCTTTTTCATTTCTGGCCCGCCTCGTGCGGGCTTTGTCGTTTCTGGAGGGGCGATGCATGGGGAAAGAAGAAGAGCTCGCGACGGCTGCGGCCGCTGCGGGGGTTGCAAAGAGCGCACCGCCGGTAGTGGTGTCCGGCATGACGCTGGCCGGGTACTCGCTCAATGACTGGGTGCTGGCTGCCACGTTGATGTGGATAGCGGTTCAGATGGGCTGGTTCATCTGGTCGAATATCATCAAGCCGCGCCGCCAGCAGGGAGGTGCAAAATGAACAAGGTCCGCATTGCCATTGCCGCGCTCAGCCTGAGTGCAGCGGGCTTTGTGGGGCTCCTGAATCGGGAGGGGTTTGAGCCGACGGCTTACCCCGACCCGGTACACGGTACCAAGCTCCCCACTATCGGCTTTGGGAGCACTGAAGGGGTCAAGATGGGTGACACCATCACGCCCGTCGCCGCGGTGAACAGGAGCCTTCGGGAGGTGCGGGTGTTCGAGAATGCCCTCAAGGCCTGCATCAAGGTGCCACTCCACCAGTATGAGTTCGACGCCTATGTCGAGCTCTCCCACAACATCGGTCCCGGCGCCTTCTGCCGCTCGGCCATCGTGAAGCGCCTGAACGCTGGCGACTACCCAGGTGCCTGCGAGGCGATCCTGCTGTTCAAGCGTGCTGGTAAGCAGGACTGCTCGGCGCCAGGGAACCGGGTATGCCCCGGGCTCTGGAAAGACCGGCTGCGCCTCAATGCGAAGTGCAAGGGGGGATGATGGGAGTGACTCCGCAGAGCAAGGTGCTGCCGTTCCTGGCCGGCGCCCTGGTGATAGCTGCCCTGGCCGGCGGCGGTGTGGCGCTCTATCGCTCCGGCCATGCGGCTGGGGAGGAGGGGGAGCGAAAGACCTGGCAGGCAAGGTGGAATGAAGAGGTTGCCCGCCTTGCCACAGCCAGAGCCAAGGCTGAGCTGAAGGCTCGGGAGGAAGAGCAACGCCGGCAGGCTGAAATCGATGAGGTGAGAGACCATGCACAAGAAGAAATCGCCCAAGCGCAGGCTGATGCCGCTGCTGCTGACCTTGAGTCTGGCCGGCTGCGCGAGCAAGCCCGCCGCCTGGCAGCCCGAGCAAGTCAGTGCGCCAGCCATTCCAGCGCTCCCCAAGGAAGCCCGACAGCCGAACAGCCTGCCGTGGTGCTCGCCGACCTGCTCAGCTGGGCTGACGAAAGAGCGGGTGAGCTGGCAGCAGCGTATGACAGAGCTCGAGCGTCAGGACTAGCCTGCGAGCAGGCCTATGACTCTCTGCGCACCGCAACCATGAAGCCCCGCCAGTAACGGCGGGGTTTGTATTTCTGGGGAGGGAAGAGGTGATGCAGATGAACTGGAGCAGTGAAGTAGAAAGCGGTATCGATGTGACTGGGATTATCACCCGTGTTGAGCACTACGATGGAGTCGAGGCGGTGGTTGTTCTTTCCTCTGGTGTTTCTGTGGTGGTAGCGGCAGCCCACAAGCCGGTACCTGGCGATACCATCGTTGAAGGCGAGTTATCTCTCTAAATGGCAAAGACCGACTGGGCACAGCTCAATGCAGAGTTCCTGCAGGAGCATGAAGCGACAGGCATCAGTGCGAAAGACTGGTGTGACAGCCGCGGCCTGAACTACAACTCGGCGCGTCGCTATTTGAAATCTCGGGGGCAATCCCCTGCGCAACCTGACAAATCTCGCGTAGCTGCGCAATCTGCGCATTCCGAAGTGCGCAAAACTGCGCAATCTGCGCAAAGTGCGCAAAGTGCGCAAGCCAAGGGGAATGAGGCCAAGGCCAAAGGGGGAGAGCGAAGAGAGGAGAAGTCCTCCGCATCCACGCAATCCCAGCCCGAGCCTGACCAGACCTCGAAAAACAAAGGGCGGGATGGTGCTGGCCGCTTCGTCCGGGGCGAGTACGAGGGCAACCCGAACCCGCCCGCCAACATCAAGCCCGGCATGCAGATAGCCAAGACCCATGGCGGTTATGCCAAGTTCCTCGATGCCGAGGAGCTGTTCGACCAGGCTCGCGAGCTGCAACTGCGCGACGAGCTGGACTTCACCCGGGCTCGCGTCATCTCCGTCACCAAGCTGCTCAAGGGGCTGCAGCAGGACCTGGTCACGGCCAGCGAGATGACCGACCGGATTGCGCTCTACGACAAGATCCTGAAGGCCGAGCAGGCTCTCGACCGCAACATCCAGCGGATTGAGTCCATCGAGCGGACCCTGAGCGCCCTTCGCATCGACGAGGTAAGTGTGCCGAAGATTGAGGAGGACACTCGCCGGATCCGGGCTGCTGCGCGCAAGCTGACCGCCGAAGCCGATCGGCTCGAGAAGGATGGCGGCAGCGAGTCCACCCCGGTCAGCGAGATGGTCACCGAGCTGCAGGGGATGGGGACTGGCGGGCTGATGTCGTGATAAAATGCGAGCCAGAGTTCACCCCAATGCAGGAGCCAGCCATGAAACAAAGAGAGCGTCAGGCCGCACAACGGATTTTGGCTATTGAGGCGATCGCCAAACTTCGCTCAGTGTCTGAGCTGTTTGGTGTTGAGGATGTCGGGCTTGACGATGAGCAGGCAACGGCTGACTTTAAGCGCTGGGATGAGAAGATTACAGAACTTGAGCGGTGGATAAGAGATGAAAGCCCGATCGCCTGAACTCGCTTTTGCTGGGGGAGTAATGAGAATTTATCGCAAGAATGAGGCTGGGGAGGCGGTTTACATCGCCGACTGCTCATTGCCGCAGGAGGTGTGCGACGCCGTTGATTCAGGGCGTGAGGCGCAATACGAGTTGCCGCCTGTGCGGGGGCCTTCGCGACACATTGGTTATGACATCGAACCTGATTACGCTGCTACTGTCACCATTGAGCGCGTGCTTCTTGAGCCATACCGCCTTTATCGCAACGGCGTGCTGGTCGAGATGGGCGCAATGATTGCAGATCCCAGTCATGTGAGGATGCTGGCCGAAAACATTCAGCAGCGTGCCGCAGCTAGGGCTGAGGTCAACGCCATCACCGCAGCATGGCAAGAACAAACATAACTACAGCATCCCCCACACCAACCCGCTTCGGCGGGTTTTTTATTGCTTGAGATCCACCAATGACCGAACTCGATAACTCCGACATGACTGAGCAGGAGCAGATGGCCTACATCCGTTCGAAGCTCAGCGATAAGTGGTGGCGGATGAACAACCTCTACATGATCGAGAACGAGCAGGGCCAGCTGGTGCGCTTCCGGCTGCGCCCAGCGCAGGAGCTGCTGTTCAAGACCATGTGGTGGCTGAACATCATCCTCAAGGCGCGCCAGCTTGGGTTCTCCACGGCCATCGACATCTATCTGCTGGACGAGGCGCTGTTCAACAAGAACCTCAAGTGCGGGATCATCGCCCAGGACCTGACGGCCGCAGGCGAGATTTACCGCACCAAGATTGAAGTGCCCTTTGATAACCTGCCGGGCTGGCTCAAGGCCCAGTTCAAGGTGGTGACCCGGCGCGGCGGGGCGAATGGCGGTCACATCCTGTTCCGGCACGGCTCCAGCATCCAGGTGGCCACTTCCTTCCGGTCCGGTACAGTCCAGCGCCTGCATGTCTCCGAGCACGGGAAGATCTGCGCCAAGTATCCCGAGAAGGCCAAGGAGGTGCGAACCGGGACGCTGCAGGCGATCCACCCGGGCGCCGTGGCCTTCATCGAGAGCACAGCCGAAGGGGTAGGGGGCGACTTCCACGCCATGAGCATGAAGTCCCTCGAGCTGGCCAGGGCATCCGGTGAACTCAGTCAGCTCGACTGGAAGTTCCACTTCTTCGCCTGGTGGCAGGACCCTAAGTATCGCGCCGACGTGCCGGCATCCGGCGTAGTGATGAGCAAGACCCAGGCTGAATACTTCACTGCGGTGGAGAAGTCGATGGGTTGCACCATTACCGACGAGCAGCGGCAGTGGTACGTGCTGAAAGAGTCCACCTTGGGCGCCGAGATGAAGCAGGAGTTCCCCAGCACGCCGCTGGAAGCCTTCCTCACCTCCGGGCGCCGGGTGTTCGACCCCATCGCCACGATGGAAGCAGAGGGCGATTGCATGGCCCCGCTCATCGTCTACGACATCGACCCTGTGACCGGAAAGCGCGAGAAGGCCCGCAAACCGGAGAAGCTGGACGAGCAGGGACAGCGCTCGCTCGAGAACATGCTGCTGGTCTGGGAGCTGCCAGATCCCGACGAGGATTACGCCATCGGCGCCGACGTGGCGGAAGGGCTGGAGCACGGCGACCGCTCAAGCCTCGACGTGACGGCCAAGAGCGACGGCCGGCAGGTGGCCCACTGGTTCGGGCATCTGGATCCCGGGCTGTTTGCCCAACTGCTGGCCCACGTCGGCCGCTTCTATGGCACGGCGGAGCATGGCCCGGCCTACATCGGCCCGGAGCGCAACAACCACGGCCACGCTGTGCTGCTCAAGCTCCGTGAAATCTACCCGACCCGACGCATCTACACCCAGGAGCACATCGACCGGGACCGCGACGACGAGACGCCGCGCCTCGGCTGGCTCACCACTCGACAGTCCAAGCCGATCCTGGTTGATGGCCTCAAGGCCCTGCTGCGAGCCGGGCAGTCCGGGATCCGCTGGATAGGTACCATTTCCGAAGCCACCACCTACGTCTACGACAAGAGCGGCAGCATGAACGCCCAGGACGGCTGTTTTGATGACCAGCTCATGAGCTACATGATTGCCCAAGAGATGCGTGCCCGGATGCCGGCCCGCATCGTCAAACCTGAATCCTTCCGCAAACCCAAGCACTGGATGGCCAACTGATGATCAACGCCCAACCCAAGGCCCCTGAAAAAGGCGGCCTCGATACCCCGCGCCTGCTCAAACTGATGAGCGATATCAACGGCCAGCCGGACTGGCGAAGCCTTGCCAATCGGGCGTGCGCCTACTACGACGGCGATCAACTGCCGCCCGAGGTGGTGAGTGTGCTCAAGGCGCGGGGCCAGCCCATCACCATTCACAACCTGATCGCACCGACCATTGACGGCGTGCTGGGAATGGAAGCCAAGAGCCGCACCGATCTGATGGTAATCGCCGATGACCACGACGATGAGCTGGAGCAACTGGCCGAGGCCGTCAACGCCGAATACGCCGATATGTGCCGCCTTGGCGGACTGGACCGCGCCCGGGGCGAGGCCTACGGCGGCCAAATCAAGACCGGCCTGGGCTGGGTTGAGGTGTGTCGCCGTGATGACCCGTTCGGCCCACGTTACAAGTTCAGCAACGTCCACCGTGACGAGGTTTATTGGGACTGGCACAGCAGGGAGCCGGACCTGAGCGACTGCCGCTGGCTGATGCGACGCCGCTGGGTCGATCTGGATGAGGCCAAGACCATGTTCCCGAGCAAGGCACAGGTGCTGCAGTGGGGCGTCAACGACTGGGAGGGGGTCGTGAGCCTGACCTCCATCGATGGGCTGGACCCCAACCTGGTCAGCGCCTATGAAGAGTGGAGCCAGTTCAGCGGCAAGGAGATCGAGTGGTGCAGCCGGGAGCGGGATCGGGTGCTTCTGCAGGTGGTCTACTACCGCACCTACACCATGCGTCAGGTGCTGATGCTGGACTCCGGTCGGGCACTGGAGTACGACAAGGCCAATCAACTGCACCTGGCTGCTGTGGCCATGGGGCGCGCCAAGCTGGAGCGCTGCCCGGTGGCCGTGATCCGGGAGTCCTGGTTCGTCGGCCCTCATCATCTGGTTGATCGACCCTGCTCTGCTCCGCACAACATGTATCCGCTGGTGCCGTTCTGGGGGTACCGCAAAGACCGCACCGGTGAGCCCTATGGGTTGATTGTTCGAGCCATGCCGGCGCAGGACGAGGTGAACCTGCGGCGCATCAAGCTGACGTTCCTGCTGCAGGCCAAGCGCGTCATCATGGACAAGGACGCTACCAACATGAGCCAGAGTCAGGTGCTGGAGCAGGTCGAGCGCCCTGATGGCTACATCGAGCTCAACCCGGATCGCGCCAACAAGACCAGCGTGAGCGATGCCTTCAAGGTGGAGCAGGACTTCAACGTGGCGGCCCAGCAGTTTCAGGTGATGCAGGACTCGGTGAAGCTGATCCAGGACACCATGGGGGTTTATGCCGCTTTCCTGGGGCAGGGCTCCACCGGGCAGTCCGGCGTGGCGATCAGCAACCTGGTGGAGCAGGGGGCAACCACGCTTTCCGAGATCAACGACAACTACCGGATGGGCTGCCAGCAAGTGGGGCAGCTGGCGCTGGCGTACCTGCTGGAAGACATGGCCAGCAAGCGCAACTACAAGGTGACCGTGAATCGGGAAGACCCCCGCCGCCGCAAGGCTGTGGTGGTCAATGTGGAGCAGGAGGATGGCAAACTCACCAATGATGTGACCCGGCTGCGGGCACATATCGCACTGGCGCCGATCCAGCAGACTGCCGCCTACAAGCAACAACTGGCCGAGCGGATGACCCAGGCCATGTCCCAACTTCCGCCCGCGGCGGCAGGTGCTTGCTTTGACCTGCTGGTCGAGCTGATGGATGTCCCGCGCAAGGCAGAGTTCGTGGAGCGGATCCGCAATGCCCTGAACATCCCGAAAGACCCGGACGAGATGAGCGACGAGGAGCGCGCGGCCGCCGAGCAGCAGGCTCAGCAGGCCCAGATGCAGCAGGAGCTGGCCATGCGCGAGATGCAGGCCAAGCTGGCAGAGCTGGAGGGCAAGGCAGCCAAGTGGCAGGCTGAGGCCCAGCGCATCGCCAAGCTGACCGACTCCATCCGGTTCGAGGATGCCCTCAAGCAGGCCCAGACCGGCAAGACGCTGCAGGAGATGGAGCGGCTCGCTGCCGAGCAGCAGAGCATCCAGGGGGAGCAGGCCGTGCTGCAGGCTCAGCTGTTGGACACCATCCAGCAGCAGATCGACGCCATCGCGCTCTGATAGTTGCTTTCCTCACCGCCCAGCGTTACGATTTCCCCAACATGGCCCAGTCTCTCGAGATTGGGCCTTTTTCATTTCTGAGCCCAGTGCCGTGCTGCGCCAGAGCTCGAATGCGACGATGAATGAACCCGCCTTGTGCGGGTTTTTTTGTGCCCAGCCCCAGCCGGGGAGGGCTTTCACTGAGAGCTTTCCCCCGCTTGGGCAGCGATACCACCCACTGAAAACCCACGAGGACAACCATGGATACGAGCATCGACAACCTGACCGGGACTGAAAGCCTGGACGAACTGGAAGCCATACTGGAGGCGATCGAGCGTGAGCCCGATAGCGAGCTGGATGATGGCACTGGCACCAAGCAAACGGACGTACAACCCGCGCCGTCGGCGGGCGAGGTGACAGCCGGTAACGAACAAGCCGGCACCGAGCAGGGCGGTGAAGGGGCCGCGGAGCCTGAGAAGGTGATCCTGGCCAAGAGCGGTCAACACACCATCCCGTATGAAGTGCTGGAGCAGGCGCGTAATGAAGCCAAGCAGTTGCGTGAGCAGTTGGCTCAGTCGCAGCAAGCCCAGGCCGAGCGGGACAAGCTGCAGGCGCTGATGGAGAAGCACGGGATCAACCCCGATGTTGACCCTGACGACATCAGCCAGGAGGAGCTGGCACAACTGGCACAGGACTACCCGGATTTGGGCAAGTCGATTGCAGCCATAGCCAGCAAGCTTCAAAGGCTGGAGCAGCAGGCAGCACCGCAGCCGGTTCCCCTCGCCATCAATCCGGTTCAGGCCGCACTGCAGGCGGTACCTGACCTGATGAGCTGGCGGGAGAAAGACCCGGACCGCTTCGACTTCGCCATCATCGTCGATGAGAAGCTCCAGGCTGACCCCGTGTGGCAAGGCAAGTCGCTGGATGAGCGATTCGCAGAGGCGGCACGCCGCACCAAGCTGGCCTTTGGTGACGAGGTTACCCCTCCCACCAAGGCACCCGGCAAGGAAGCGGATAAGCCAGCCGATTTCATCCCGTCCAGCCCTTCGGCACTCGGCCAGACCCATCATGCTGCCCCCACTGGAGTGGAGCGCTTTGGCGCCATGTCTCAGACCGAGCTTATCGGCGAGATGGGTGCCATGACAGACGCCCAAATGGATGCGCTGCTGGAGCAGGTCGGGTACTAAAACACCACCCGTTTATACAAGCCAACCCCGACCCTGTGTCGGGGTTTTTGTTTTCATGTAGGAGAGGATCATGACCCAAGTCACCTCGGCGCAAGCCAACAAGATTTTGCAGACTGCACTCTTTACGTCTGCCAACCGTTCCCAATCGCTGGTGAACATGCTGACCGAAGAGGCGCCGAAGGGCGTGAAAATTAATGACGGTAAGCAGACCCATCATGGCGCCCCCGTTGTCCGCATTACCGATCTCGCCAAGGGGGCGGGCGATGAAGTGGATATGCAGCTGTTCCACCAACTGTCTGGCCGTCCGACTATGGGCGACAAGAAGCTGGCAGGGCGCCTCGAGAACATGTCCTTCGCGGACTTCTCTCTCAAGATCAGCCAGACTCGCCACGGCGTGGATGCGGGCGGCAAGATGAGCCAGAAGCGCACCAAACACGACCTGATCAAGACCGCTCGTGCCCTGCTGGCAGACGGCTACTATGGTCGTCTGGTAGATCAGCGAGGCTTTGCTCAGTTGGCCGGTGCTCGCGGTGATTACTCGGCCACCGATATCATCTTGCCGCTGGCGGATGATCCCGAGTTTGCTGAGATCATGATCAACCCGCTGACGGCACCAACCTACGAGCGCCACTTCTTCGGCGGGGATGCAACCTCCTTCGAAGCCATCGACGCTGCAGATCGCTTCAACCTCGGCTGCGTGGACAACATGTCGTTGTTCCTGGCCGAGATGGCCAACCCTATCCAGCCGATCCGCATGGTGGCGGACCCGTCCGGTGGTGAGCCGCTCTATGTGCTCTACGTGACCCCGCGCCAGTGGCACGACTTCTACACCTCCAGCTCCGGCAAGGACTGGCAGGCAATGCTGGCTTCCGCGATGGAGCGTAGCAAGGGCTGGAATCACCCCATCTTCCGTGGGGAAGGCGCCATGTGGCGCGGCATCCTGGTCAAGCAATACAAGGGCATGCCGATTCGCTTCAACCAGGGCAGCACCGTCAAAGTGTGTGCCGCCAACTCCACGACCGGGGCGGAAGTGGACAAGGTTGCCAGCACCTTGATCGACCGCGCCGTGCTGCTGGGTGGCCAGGCGCTGGCCAACGCCTTCGGTTCCGGTGAGCAGGGGGGCTCCTTTGGCATGCACCAAGAGCCGGCCGACCATGGCAACTCGAACGAGATCTCGATCCGTTGGGTCTCCGGCCTGCAAAAGATCCGCTTCAAACAGCGCAACGGCAACATTCAGGATCATGGCTGCATGGTGTTGGATACCGCCGTCAGCGCCGTCGGCCGCTAATCCACCCACCAGAGCGAGGGGGCGATGCCCCCTCCTGTTGATATCTGACCAGACAAGGAGCCATATCATGGCCAAGATTACCCTGATCGCCCGAGCGTACCGCTGGTTTGTCGGCGCATTCGGCAACCTCTCTATCTCCCCGACCCTGGTGGCCAAGCTGGCTGCAGTACCCGCTGGCGATGTTGTCGCATACGGCGACAAGGTGGAGCCCAACCTGAAAGTGGTGGGTGTGACGATGTTCAGCACTGCGCTGGGCGCGAGTACCACCATCACAGCCAAGATCGGCACGACCACCATCATCAACGCCGAGAGTACGGTGGGGACGGTGGCAAAGTATTACCCGGTCGATGACCTGATGACCGAGCCTGACCAGGAGCTCACCCTCACCGTTGGCGGCGGCGCTGCGACGGGCACGGTCAAGCTCAAACTGCATTACGAGGTAGTCGGCAACCTGTAAGGCTGCCGATCACTGTCCGCCCGGCCCCGTGCCGGGCTTTTTCGTTTCTAAATAGGAGTCATCGCCATGAGCGACAAGATTGCCGTGGTTTACATCGGCGATAAGCCGAGCAAGAAAGACACGGTCACCGGCAGCCGCCTGGTCTTCCCGCGCCATACCGCAGTGGATGTGGAGAGTCACATCGCCATGCAACTGCTGGAGTTCCCGACCGTCTGGATCCGCCATGAGGCACTGGCTGGCGAGTTGGCGCGTCAGGAGACTGTTGCCGAGATGGAAGCCCTGGAGCTGGAGCGCCTCGCCGCTGAAGCAGCCCGCCTGGCCGAAGAGCAGAGCATGGTGGTCGGTGAGCGCGATCTGGCCAAGATGACCTCTGCCCAACTGGCCACCCTGGTGGAGGGGGAAGAACTGGATATCGAGCCGCAGGGCCCGCAAGAGAAGGTGCCAGAATACCGGGTGCGCGTGCGTGATGCTCTGAAGGCCAAGCTGGCAGAGCAGGAGGAATAGCATGCAGATGGTGCCCCGCGAGCAGTTCCTGCCCACCGTCAGGATGCACATCACCGGCCCGCTCGAGATGCTGCTGGAGGAGGCCGTTACCGAGGCGGCGGTCACCTTCTGCCGTGAGTCTGAGCTGATCACCCTCGATCGCCTGCTGCCCAGCGCGTCAGCCGGCAGCCTGGAGGTGGTGTGCAATGTGGACGGGGTGACCTCCTGCAATGTGCTGCACCTCACTGATGCGGGGGGCGTACCCCTGGATTCTGGACGTGACTACTTCGCCATCTCTGCCAATGAGCTGAGCATCCTGACAGATCTCAGCAACGTGCGGATCTGGTATGTGGCCACCCCGGTAAAAGGCGCCAAGGAGCTCCCCGCGCAGCTTTACCACGAGCACGCCGAGGCCATCGCTCATGGTGTTGCCTCGTTGCTCTATGCCCAGCCTGATCGCCCTTGGTCTGACCCCAAGCGCGCCAGCTATCACCGTTCCGAGTTTGTCGAGGGATGGCGTCGTGCCGGGCGGTTCCGCAAGCAGCATAGCGCCCCGACCCAAGTCGAGTTCTACAACCCGCCCCGCAAGCACTGCTTTTTCTGATCCCAAGGACACATCATGGCTACCGTGACCGTTGCAACCATCCTCAAGCGGGTAAACACCTTGCTTGTCGATCCTACTTTTACCCGCTGGCCCAAGCAGGAGCTGCTGGACTACTACAACGACGCGACCAAGGCGATCGTGCTGGTGCGCCCTGACGCACACACCAAGAACACCGAGTTCACTTGTGCGGCCGGTACCAAGCAGACTCTGCCGGCCGACGCTCTTCGCCTCATCGAGGTGCTGCGAAATGCCAACGGCAAGGTGATCCGCTACGTGGTGCGCAAGGCGCTGGATGACAGCTACCCTGACTGGCACTCCAGCAACACCGCGACCACGGTGGACAACTACACCTACGAGGAGCGGGATCCGAAGACCTTCTATCTGCATCCAGGCCCGGCCGCGGCGGTGAAAGTGGATGTGATCTATTCGGTTGCCCCTCAGTCCAAGGCGTTGGCCGAAGTGGAGAGTGCTCAGAGCCCGGCGCTGGCTGACCTGGATGACATCTACATCAACCCGATCATCGACTTTATGCTCTACCGCTGCTTCTCCAAGGATGCGGAGTATTCGGCCAACTCCAATCGGGCTGCTGGTCACTACAACGCCTTCTTGCAACAGCTCGGGGAGAAAACCCAAGCTGACGCGAGCATGGAGGCACGCCAGCAGGCCAGCTTTGGCCGAGTCACCGGACAGTAAGGAGGCGATAAATGGCGGGCATCTGGTATCGAGCCGGTTCCATCGCCGTCACCAACGGCAGCAAGAAGGTGGTGGGCACGGGTACTACCTGGAAAACCTCCGTGCTCAAGCCAGACAAGGGACATGCGTTCCAGGGGCCGGATGGACGGATTTACGAGCTGGATTACGTCGAGAGTGACACAGTGCTGTACCTCGTCACGGCCTATCTCGGGCCCACGGCAACAGGTCAGGCGTATGCCATTGATGTCACAAGAACAGGCACCATCCCGGCGTTGAGCCGTGAAATTTCAGCGTTCAGCGCATACGCCCAAGGGCAGTATGACAGTTGGCAGAAGGTGCTCACAGGCACAGGGATGGTGACGCTGACGGCGCCGGATGGCCAGCAGGTTCAAGTCCCTGCGCTGTCAGCGTTCCAGCCCACCTCTGCCTCACTCAAGGCGTTGCAGGCTCTAGTGCCGGCGCCGGACAAGTTGCCGGTGTTCAGCTCCGTCACTGCGGCCAAGTTGATCGACCTGCCTGCGTTCTCCCAGTCGTTTCTGAGCAAGGCGACGACGGCGGCATTGGCACGGGCGGAGCTGGAAGCCAAACAGCAGGAGGTCTTCCTGAGTTTTCCGATCTCGCTGAACTGGTGCAAGATTGCCACCGTGACCATTCCGCAAGCACGGACTGAAATCATTGAGTTATTTGGAAATGCTGGATATGACACTAGCTCCAACAAATGGGCTCAGAAGGTGGAAATCATCATTCGTGGGTTTAACGGCAGCCCCAAATCCATTGGCGTTATCGCCAGAAACCCAGGAAAGCAGAATGCTATTCTTTCAGCTATTTGCTTCACCAATCCGGGTGGCGGTGATGTGTATGACATTTATGCAATCCCCGGCAATATTTACACGCAGAATATCCGGGCGCGATGCAGCCCTGGTGTCGAGCTCTCCCTTGTAAATACGGGAAGCACTGAGACTCCCGCGAACAGTTCTCCCGGCCTGATTTATACCCAGTTTGATAGCAAAAACGCCGTGGGCACCGTCTCCCAGGATAACGGGCTCCCCACCGGCGCCATTGTTGAAACAGGTGAAAACGCGAACGGCATGTACATCAAGTTCTTGGGCGGCTTGATGGTGTGTTTCTGCAACCTGTCAGTTTCGTCGTTTGCTGTGACAGCGGCAGTGGGGGGGATATTCCAGAGCAGCACCGTGGTGACGGTGAACTATCCCGCCACCTTTGTTGGTGTGGTTCGCAGCTTCGCAGAGGCCTTGTATGGCGGCGGCGGTTCTCGGCCTTGGCCTGTGTTGGTTACGCAAGGGACATCCTATTCCAGTTACGTCCTCCAATCCGGGTTATCCATGGCCAGTTTCAACGGTAACCTCCTGGTGGGGGTCATGGGCCGCTGGCACTAAGTCAACGTTGAAGGCAAAAAGTAGATGAAAATCAAATTGAGCCCCCTGAGTACCGAGGAGCGCCTGACAGCCGATGTGAATGGGGACACCCTGGTACTCAACGGCACGCCGCTGAATTTCTCCCCCCTGGGGGAGGGCGACATCCTGCCCATTTCCGCCATCGACTCCCCGTGGATTGCATCGGATGTGACGCGAACGGATGGTGAGATATCGCTGACCCTCCGCGTACCCCACGGGGCGAATGCCCCGCGTGAAACACTGTTCCCCGCCGCTTTCGATGTGCCGATGACGGTAATGGCTGGCCCCGTTCCCCTGCCGCCGTATGAGACTGAGCCGGAGGTGATGGCATGAGCATTGACTGGAGCCAGGCCATAACGTCAGAGCGCCGCGCCGCTGAGCAGGCGCTGGCCGACTACGAGGCATGGAAGGTTGAACGGCAGGCGCGGGTAGATGCTCTGGTGGTCGAGGTGGATGGCCTGGAGTTCGATGGCAACGAGATCAGCACGCGGCGCATGGCTGATTTGATCGCCGCCGCCGATGACCTGGCCGATGCCACGGAGTGGACGCTGGCCGACAACCGAGTGGTGGTCGTGACCGTGCAGCAGCTCAAGCAGGCGCTGCGCCTATCTACTGAAGCTCGCACTGCAATTTGGAATGCTGATCGACCCGCTCCACCAGGAGAGATCACTTCGCATCCCTGACGCGAACCTTGCCTCGTGACGCTCCCGGCGTTACGATTTCCCCATCATGGCCCTGCTCTCTCGAGCGGGGCTTTTTCGTTTCTGCTTCTCTGAGAACCCCATGCCCGTACTCGATATCGTCACCATGCGAGGGACTATGCCGCGCGTGGAGCCACACCTTCTGTCTGATGAGGTCGCGGTCATTGCGCGTGACTGTCATTTTGACCATGGGGTCATATCCCCGCTTGAAGACGACATCAGCGCAGGCACCGAATTGCCTGTCGTGCCCAGCACTATTTTTCGATATGGCCAGCACTGGTTTGCCTGGAACAAGGTTGTGGAGGCCATCCGCTCCCCGGTCGCCCAGGATCCCTATGGCCGGGTTTATTACACGGATGGTGAATACCCCAAGGTGACCCATGCCCAAATCGCCACTGGCGGCGCAAACAAGCCGACAGCATGGTATCGCCTTGGCGTGCCGGCACCGGGCGTGCCTGTCGGGATAGGGGCTGTTACTCCACCGATGGGTGGGACAGATGACGATCTCACTGATGATGAAACCCGCTACTACGTGGACACCTATGTGACCGCCATGGGGGAGGAGGGGGCACCAGGCCCGGTAAGTGGCAAGGTCACCATCCCTATTCCCGGCTCGACCGTCAACCTCGTGCTTTCTGCGCCGCAGTCCCAAGACAGCAACATTACGAAGCGCCGTATTTATCGCTCAGTATCAGGTGGCGGGCTGGCCGATTATCTGCTGGTTGCAGAGTTGCCGATCGCGCAGGCGGCTTTTGCTGATAACCGTGCAGACGCGCAGCTTGGTCCGGTTCTGGAGACCTATGGCTACACGCCTCCGCCTGCTTCGCTGCGTGGGTTATGCCAGATGGCGAACGGCATGTGCGCCGGCATTGCGGGCAACTCTCTCTATTTGTGCGAACCCTACTTACCCTATGCCTGGCCAGAGAAGTACCGCCTCACCACTGAGCATGACATTGTTGCGATCGCAGCCATCGACACCACTCTGGTCATCGGCACCAAGGGGTACCCGTATCTGGCACAGGGGGTCAGCCCGGCATCCGTGACCACCCAGAAGCTGAGCCAACTGCCGCAAGCGTGTATCAGCGCGCGCTCGATGGTGGCGATGGATGGGGTGGTGCTCTATGCCTCCCCAGATGGACTGGTAGGCATCGGTGCAAATGGCGGTCAGGTGGTGACCGAACAGATCATCACTCGGAATCAGTGGCGCGCCATGAAACCTGAGACCATGCGGGCATGGCACCACGAAGGCAAGTATGTGGCCATGACGGATACCCATGGACTGATTTTTGATCCGAAAAGCGGCGACCTTCGAGAGCTGACGAATCGGTGGGATGCGGCTGTATCCGATATGGAGAGTGATTCTCTGTTCGTAACCAAGGGGCGTCACCTGCACATCTGGCGGGGAGGTAACGCCAGCAATGGTCAGTTTATCTGGCGGTCGAAGCTCTTCATGGTGCCAGAAGGTACCTCATTCAGTTGCTGCCGTGTGCTGGCAGACGAGATCGACCTGGTCGGGATCCGGCTATTTGTGGACGCAGAGATCGTGATGGAGCTCCCCCCTGGAAACCTGGTCGCAGGGGCATTTCGGTTGCCACCAGTTCGCGGCCGACGCTGGCAGGTAGAGGTCTTCGGAACCTCGTTGGTAAGCCGCATCACTTTGGCGAGCAGCATGATGGAGATGGTGAACTGATGTCGAAGAAGCCTGCATATCGTGCTGGCCGGGATCAGGCCGCCACATCAGAAAACGTAGAGCTGCTGACGGGCCAGCGTGGGGATCGCCTGGATAAGGCGGTCACCTATCGGGAACTGGCTGCTCTGGGATTGTCCACCCTGCGCCAAGGGGCTGGCGGTGTGTTTGTCCCGGGCAAGAACCCGGACCTTTTCCCGCCCGGTCAGATGGAGTTTCCCCACGCTCCAGTCAATGTGATCGCGAATGGCGCGTTTCATACGGTATTAGTGGAATGGGATCCGCCGAAGTATCGAGGGCATGCTCATGCCGAGATCTGGCGAGCAGAGGTGAACAATCAGTCCGATGCCGTTCTGGTGGGCACGACTTCCGCCAATCTCTTTTCGGATGCGATAGGGAAAGGGGCCAAGTTTTATTACTGGGTGCGCTTCGTCAATGGCGCTGATGACAAGGGGCCATTCCAGGGTGTGAATGGTGTTGTAGCCGAAACCAGTCGGGATGTGCAGGACATTCTGGATGAGTTGCAGGGGAAGATTGAGGGTAGCCATCTTGCCCAAGAGCTCCTGAAACCGATCCAGGATGTTCCCCAGCTCACAGCGATGATCAACGAGACCAAGGCCAACTTGGCTCAGCTGGACGCCAGAGAAAAGCAGGTGAATGACCTGCTCAATTCCGCACAAGCACAGCTCGGTGACAACTACATCAATGTCACGCTCATTCAAGAGCAACTTCGCAAGAAAATTGAGAAGTACAATCTCGATTTTGAGAGCTTCCGTGACGCCGTGTTCAGCGTTGACCCCGGCACCGGGGAGATCACGATGGAGGCCATCAATGCGGTTCGCTCCGAGTTGGGCGCTCAGATTTCGACAGTGAGCCAGCACCTCGATGCTGTGGAGGCCATTGTTGAAACATGCGTAACCAGAGCGGAGATTGGCGCTGAGTTCGAGCGAATCACCTCCGTTGAGCAGCAGATCGACGGCATCAATGGCGCACTCTCTCAGACGGCTACCAAGTCGGAAGTCACAGCGGTGGGGGCGCAAGCTACCCAGGTGGGGCTGGAGCTGAATGCCGTCAAGGGCACGCTGAGCCAGAAGGCAGCCCAGAGCGCGGTGGATGCCCAGGGGCAGCGCCTGACGGCTGCTGAGCAGCAGCTCAGTGCCAACACCAACGCTACATCAGCCAACGCCCAGCGCATCGAGCAGGTAAAGGCGGAGCTGCAACAGGCCGACGCGACGATCAGTGCCTCTGTGATTGACCTAGCGCAAGCCGTTGCCAGCACGACTGGCGCGCAGGCCCAGCGCCTGCAAGCGCTGGAGGTGCTGACCGGCGGACACTCTGCGGCCATCACTGAGTTGCAGCAGGTGGTGACCAGTGACGGGCAATCACTGGCGAGCAAATTCGAGAACCTGAGTGCCAGCGTGGATCTTGCTGCTGAAGCCGAAATTGTGGGGACACTGGGGGCTGCCACCGAAGCGAACCGACAGCGCCAAGCAACCGGTGAAATCCGGCGAGAGCAGAAAGTGCTGAGCGGTCAGCAGGAGGCCATGGCCACTACGATCGAGCAGTTGGGAGCGACCTTCCAGGCGGAGTCTGCTGACCTTCGTGGGCAAATCCTCAGCGAGCAGACGGTGCGGGCCTCGGAAACGGAGGCGTTATCTCAGCGCATTACGGTAAACGAAACCAGCTTCAACGCAGCAGACCGCGCTCTCGAGGCGAGTATTGCAGAAGTTGCCAGGACTGCTGCGAACGCGACCGAGTCAACGGCAAACCAGATCCAGCAAATCACTACTGAATTTCAGGCCGCAGACCAACAGCTCTCAAGCCAAATCACTGCAGAGTCAGAGGCCAGAGCGAATGCAATCAGTGCAATGAGCAGCCAGATCGACACTGTGTCGGCGGTGGCCGGCAGCAAGAATAAAACCCACTTTCAAGCCACGGCACCCAGTTCCGGCATGGGGACTGGCGACTTGTGGTTCGATACTGCCAACAACAACAGGCCGTACCGTTACAGTGGTACGGCCTGGGTCGCCACTGACGACCCACGGATCGCCGCCAACGCCGCAGCCGTTCAACTCCAGAGCCAGGCCATTGCCGACTTGCAAAATGGTGCACAGGCCATGTGGACAGCGAAAGCCAATGCCGGTCAGATCTCTTCGGGGATCGGGTTGATTGCCAAGTCTGATGGCACGAGCCAGGTGGCTATCTCTGCTTCCCAGGTGTTCGTATTCAACCCGAATAGCTCAACGCCCATGGCGCCGCTGTTTGCCATCGACAATGGCCAGGCGGTCATTGCAGAGGCCATCATCCGCAAGGCCACTATCCAGATCCTGACGTCCGAGAAAATCACGGCGGACTACATCAAAGCAGGGGTCAGCATGTCGGCGCCTGCGATCTCGGGCGGTTCCATCGATATGGGCAATGCCTTCCTGTCTGGTGGGGCAGCAGGGTTCGGTAAAGGCGGGCCTTATGCCAGTTGGGGATTCGGCTGGTACACGATGATCTATGCGGACGGCAGCATCTATACCAATCGACTTCGTGCAGAAGGCGGTTATGTGAAGAACATGACCATGAACAACTGCACGATTGCTGCCGATTGCGTGGTCCTGGGGACGTTGGAAGCGGATCGGATTGTGGGTGATATCACAAGGATGATCAGGGCGCCAGGTAACTTCTCTTTGGCAGGTTACAAGCGAGCCAGAAACATGGTCTGTATCAAACCACTCACAGGTCTCGCAGAGGTTTCCGGAGCCGGCACGATAGGGCTTATATTGTTGTGCAAGCTCAACGGCACTGAAGTAGCCAGGGCTACGTCCACAGCCTCGTTCCCTGTGGGTACGAATAGAGCGCCAATGAGTGTGACCTTCCAAGATGCTTTTGTGATCCCCGCTGGGACTGCGACCGTCAACATTACCTTCGAAGTGGTGGCCTATCCTGGGTCATCTATCCAGAACCAGCGCCTTATCGGGGAGAGCCTATGGCTGATGGGTCTATGGTGAGGGCTGCTTTGAACCGCATCGCCAGGGATACCGGGAGTCCTAATCTCCCTCTCGAACTACAAGACGCCATCCGAAACCGGATGGCGTTTTTGTTTGTGCGTGGCGATGACGGGTTTGTGCTTAAGCCACAGGTAGAAGATGGCGTGATCGGTGTCCTGGTCTGGGCGGGGTGGGGGGATGGCGGGGCGCCTGAGCGGCACCTGCCGGAAGTGAAGCGTCTGGCGCGTCTGATTGGGGCACGCTGGCTGCGCTTCCACTCGGCGCGTATGGGGTGGCTCAAGGTCGCACCAAGAATGGGATGGGTTCGTCAGCCGGATGATGCTGACGGGTTCTATGTGTTTCAGATCAACCTGTGAGGGGTAGGTGATGGGGAAGGGCGGTTCGAACGAAATCAAGGAGACCGAGGCTCAGAGGGCTGCGGCCGGTGTAGCGATGGAACAGTGGGAGCTCTACAAGAACGACCTGCAGCAGTACGAGGACTATTTCATCGAGAAGGTGGATGACCTCAACGGTGAGGGGAAGTACGACAAACTGGCAGGCACGGCAGCGCTTGGCACTGCTCAATCCTTTGGTGAGGCGCGCGCCGGGCTGGCTGACTCCATGGCGGCCAGTGGAGTAGATCCAACCAGCGGCAGGTACCAGGAGGCTATGGAAGGTCTTGCAACCGACCAGGCATTGAGCCAGACCGATACCGCCAACCGAGCGCAGTCCAGCCAGCAGGACAAGCATGTGGCTGGGCTCAAGGATGTTGTGAGTATTGGCGCGGGGCAGAAGGCTGAATCTATGGCTGGTATGGGGGATGTGGCCACAACCAGCTTGCGCAAGGCAACCAGTGACGCACAGAGCTCTTACCAAAGCCAGCAGGCGACAGCTGGCTTGGTGGGGACTCTGGCAGGAGCTGCCACCTCGTATGGGCTGGCCAGCCTGAAAGCGCCGGCGGCAACGGAGATCAAGAAAATCAGCCCGACTGCATCAGTGCTGCAGGGCAAGGGTTACTAAGGGGGTTCCATGGGTTACGCCGCAGACACTTACGCCAAAATCACCCGAGAGCAGTACCAGGACTGGAAGACACGCTTCTACCCCAAGCAGCAGGAGCTGATGGAGTTGGCCACTAACGGCCAGTTACTGCGGGAGCAACTGGGACGGGTGGATGAGAACAACGCCAACGCGCTCCGCTCAGCTCGGCAGGCTACGGCCAACCGCAATGCGCGAATGGGGCTGGGTACCAGTAGCAATGCCAACGATAACAGCCAGGGGCTGCGGATGGCGCTGATGACGGCGGGTACCGAGAACGGCCTTCGTGAACAGGAGCAGACCCGACAAATGGGGATCCTGACCGGCGCGGATGCGGGGCTGCGTGAGGCAATCAAAACCGGAGGGGGTGTGTGATGGGGTACGGCATTTTGGATATCGGCGGCCAGACACGCCAGCAAGGTCTGGCGGGGTTGCGCGATGCTGCCAACCGAGAGTCGGAGATGGAGGCTACCAATAAGAGTCTCAAGACCGCTCGCAAAGGGCAAACCCTGAGCACAATCGGTACCGGCGCATCGATGGGCGCCGTGTTGGGCATGGCAGGTTCACTCGGTGGCCCTCTGGGCGCACTGGCAGGTGCTGGGGTTGGGTTTCTGGCAGACAGCTTGTTTTAAGGGGGCATGATGAGCGTATCGGGATTGGCGGAAGGTTTTCTGGCTGGCTTCAACACCATGGACCGCTACCAGCGGGGCCAGAAAGAAGATGAGCGGATGGAGAGGTCCATGGGCCTGCGAGATGCCATGTGGCAGAACGAACAGGACCGGCAGAAAGTGGCAGATGAGCGCTACCAGAGCGAGCTGGAGTACGGCAAGGGGCGCGACAAGCTGGCAGATGCAAGGTATGACAGGCAGCTTGCCCTCACCGAGCGGCAGATGAAGGCGTCCGAGGCGAGAGCCGGTGCTGCTGAACGGCGTGCAGTGGCACAGGAAGCTCGGCAGCAGCAGGAGTATGAGTGGCAAAAAGACCTGCGAGACAAGCAAGTGTTCCAACAGGAGAACCTGCCGATTATCCAGTCTGGCTGGCAGGCTGTGACCGAAGGCAAAGACCCGGGCCAGCAATTCTGGAGCGTGGTGCGCGACCCGCGCGCAGGCTCATTCAATCCGGAGCGCTATCTGCAGCAGGACTACGCCGAGGCTGGCAAGACTTTTGTCACCTATGCGGGCAACTTGGTGCGCCAGGCGCAGGAAGGAAAACTGGATCCAACTACGCCCGAGGGGCACGCTGCCGTCAATAACCCTGACTTCATCAAGGCGGCCGGCACCCTCTATCAGGATGAGGTCAGCAAAGGTGTGGGCGACATCGATCCGGAAAGCGGCAAGACCATCACCGGCAAGCAGTTGAACAACATCATGATCACCCCGGACGGGCGTGGCGTGGTATTGGGAGTGGAAGTCACCTATGACGATGGCAGCAAGGCCGTGCGTCCTGTCACCAACAACCGCACTTCTTCGCCCGATGATCACCCCAAGGTCATCCCCATCAACGACTTCTTGAAGCCTGCCTACCAGCGGGCGGCACTGGCCAAGCACATGATTGGCAATGCCGAGCAACTGCGGGTTTCCCTGGGGTTGTCGGCTGGTCCGGATGACGCTGGATTCAAGAAGGCTGTCACCGAGCTGGAGAAGCAGCACGGCCAGAACAAGGCGCGCATATCTGCCAGCAATGCAGAGGATAAGGACCTACAACAGGAGGCTCTGGATGCCCAGTTTGAGCGGAGCAAGGCCTCACTGGCGGACACCTACGGCAAGACCCGCATTGCCGAAGCGCCCAGGCAGGAGGCCCCCATCAAGGAGTGGACTGGCGGCGATCCCGAGCGCCTGCAGTTCGTGAAGGAGGCCAACCAACATGGCAAACTGAGTAGTCTGCTGGATTCCCCGGCCAGGATGAACACGGCCTTTGAGCTATGGCGCCAGCAGGCAGCCAAGCAGAGGCAGGCTGAGCAGGCGGCGGTCACAGCTAATCGACTGCGAGACACCGAAGCCAACGCCTATCAGGCGATGGGCCTGGCTCAGGCAAGGAAGTGAATAGCAAAATATAGGCCCTATTAGGGCCTATATTACGTGTCTTTTTTACCGAAATAGAAACCCAATACAAGGGTAACTATCGATGGCACTGCCGTTTTAGTGATATCCAATATGGTATTTACTACAGCAACAAGCTCTTTATTCTCAGGGTTTGAGTCAACAAAGTTGTAGCTACAAGTGAATACTATTATCACAAGGACAAATAGCGCCCCTAAGATGTACTTTGCAAAAAGTAACCGCTCTTTTTCGTTAACCGCGCCAGAATCTTTATCTTCATAGTCTGATAAATTGAAATCCTGACGTGGTTCCATGTCTCTAGACATAAGTTATAGTGCCCCTTTACACGCCTACAACTCGGCCTATGGCACGCAAGTGATCATCTTCTTCTTTCACAATGCCAAGTGAGTTTCCTTTGGCGGCCTCTTTTTCTGCAAGTGCAAGCAGCGCAAAGGCCCTGCGGGCAGCTTCAGCCCTGCTGATGTGATGGCGACTGGCAAAGTCATCAAGTTCGCTCACTACTTTGTCAGAGATTTCAACTGTATATCGCGGCATATCAACCTCCATTAACTTTAGACACCGCACGACGTCAAATTGACGTCATATCGACATCAATGTGATGATAATCTAATGCGCGCGTGGTGTACAACCAGAGCGAAACTCGCTCAGCTATTGTTAAAGGCGCCCCCCAGCGTTAGCATCTCTCCATCGTCGGTCAGTCTGCATGCTGATCGCCCCATCTCAAAAGCCCCGATCGGTTCGCCGCTCGGGGCTTTTCTTTTGCTCGAAATCCGAGGACACCATGGACAAACCTGGACTGCGTGACGCCCTGCCACAACCGCGACAATCTGACACTCGTAATGACCCCTTCTGGAGCTCGCTCGATAGCAGCCTGTCTGCCGCAGCGGCTGCAACACCCCAGCCAGCCGAGCCTGTAGCCAAACGTGATCTTGATGTCGGCCTGGGCGATGTCGCCCGCGGGGTGGGCGCTGGCGCACTTGATCTGGTGGGCGGCATTGGTGAGCTGGCACGGCAGGCAAGCAACTTCGGCAAAGAGAATGCCGGGAAGCAGGGGGGCGACTACCTGGAACAGGCTCGTGCCAATATGGCCAACAAGCTGAGCCCGGTGCTGGATGTGGTCGCAGGTGCAGGTGATCTGGCCGCGTCTGGGGCGGAATCTCTGAATGATGGGATGAGTGCAGACGCCAAGGCGGCACTGGGACGCCGACTGGTCGATGAAACGCCAGAAGGCCGGCTGACCCTGGGGGATGGCGCAGGGGATATCGATGTCTGGGCGATGAAAATGGCGCAGGGCGTGGGCTCTTTGCTGCCGACACTCGCTGCTGGCGGGGTGACTGGGGTGGCCGCCAAAGCCTCTATCGGCCGCGCTGTCACTGCATCCATGGTCAAGCGTGGCGCGACCCAGGAGGTAGCCGAAGCGGTCGCCGCCAAGGCAGTATCCAAAATTGCCACCGGCGCCGCTGTGACCACTGGGGCGACCGGATCGGTGGGAAGTGCTGGGGTGAACACCCGCGACACTGTGCTGGGAATGAGCTTTGACGAGCTGGCGGGCAGCGATACCTTCCGCCAGTCGTTTACTCGCATCGACCAGGATCAGCAGACCGCCCATCTCTCTGATGAGGAAAAGTTGGGGCTGGCCCGGGAGGAAACGGCCAACTTGGCCAGCCGCGCCACCATGAGTGATGCCAAGGTGTGGGGAGCTGCCGCCATGGGCTCCATGATGGGCGACGCCATGCTGTTCAAGATGCTCGCTGGCAAGGCAGCAGCAGGTGGTGTGCTGAAAGGAGCAGGCAAGGGGGCGGTAGGTGAGGGGGTTGGTGAGACCCTGGAAGAGGGAGTCCAACAGTACGCCATCAACGAATCGTTGAATGAAGTGGCCGCCGCCGAGATCGACCCGATGAAGGGGGTGGTGTCGAGCGCGATCGAGGGTGGTCTGATCGGTATGGGCACTGGCGGTGCGGTGGGGGCTGTCGGTGGAGCACGAGGCGGCAAGCATGCCAGCGCAGAGGAGGGGGGCGGGGCCGATCCGGTTTCAGAGCCTGCCGCGCCGATGACGGAGGACGCTGCTGACCTGGCAGTGGATCCGGTCTCTGCATTCGGTCCACAGGAGGGTGGCGAGCAGGCGCCCTCCGCCACACAGGCTGAGGGAGATCTGAACCCGCTCGGTCCCAGCGGCAGCCAGTTTGACGAGCTGCGTGATGTTCCCGCCTATCTGCGTCAAGATGATACCGCTGATCGTTTCAAGGGGATGGCGCAGGATAGCGACGTTCAGCGAGCCTTGGCCGGTGAATACGGTCGGTCGGTGCAGGATCTGGTCACGGCCCAGATGCAGGCTGGCGACCAGGGCAAGAGCCTTTATGAACTCGCCCAGGCTGGGGATCTCGGGGTTGACCCCTTCGCTGGCAACAAGAGCGCCCTGCAGGTGGCGGTAGAGGGCCAGCGTCCGGCGCTGCCACTCAAGGATGTGATCTTCGCCGGCGATGCGAATGCCAAACCCGCGGGGGAGGCTGTGGCAGCTCCTGGGGATCATGATGACCAACAGGCAGGCCCTGGCCCGCAATTCCGAGGCGGTGAGCGCACCCGGTGGCAGAGCGGACAGGAGGGGGAGCTGCTCCCGTCCGAGCCGGTTGCGGAGCAAGTCCGAACCGCGCTTCCTGGGGCGGTCATTGAGGGGGAGGGGCGCGAGGTCGGTTCCGAGCTCCCGCACCGCGATGTGGTCTACGGCGCCGATAACCGCCAGCCAGATGCAACGTCGATCAAAGATGATGTGCCTGCCAGCGCGGGTACTGACACCATTTTTGGCCCACTCAAGACCCTTCGCATTACCCGCAAAGGCAAGCCGTTCGCCAGCGAGAAAGAGGCCGCCATGGCCAGCCGCAAGGGCAAGGAAACCCCGGTTCCCCTCAAGAGTGGTGGTTTCGGCGTGGCAGAGATTGCCGAGATAGAGCAGGTGAGGGCCGAACAGCCCACCCCCAGCCAGCCCCAACAACTCGCACCGGCCGTCGATACCGGCTACCGCGATGTTATCCCTTCCAGCGAACAATCCGAGGTGACCCATGGCCAGCCTACCCCGATACCTGCAATCAGCAGTGAGCGACCAGGTGATCAGCCTGGCGCAGGCGATCCGGTTGCAACAGGTGTTGGACAAACCCCTGCCGAACTCGCGGAGCGAGCTGGACCCGGAGATCCGGCAGATGGCGCTTCTCTTGCACCTGTACCTGTCACCCAACCAGGAGAGGAAAATTCACTGACAGCCCCGGCACCTGCCGGGGTTGCTGTATCTGAAGAGGTGCAACCTGAGCAAGCTCGCACGACTGCCGGGTCAGCGGCGGCGCCGACACCCTGGTCGGAGATGATTGATAACCCTGATGGCACCATCACCCTGAAAGGCGAAGTGCCGATCATCAAGCAGTGGGCCAAGGATAACGGCGTGAAGGCGATCCCGGGTAAGGGTGGCCTAGTAGTGTCCACGACATCGGTGGCGAAGGTGCGACAACACACCACCTCTGTTACCAGTGAACCGGTGCGGCAGATTGAAGCGGCCCGCGCCGAGGTTGCGCCGGAGCCCACCGAGGCGCAGAAGGAGGCGGGGAACTACAAGAAGGGTCACCTCACGCTTCAAGGGTTGGACATTGCGCTCGAGAACCCCAAAGGCTCCACCAGATCCGGTACCGATCAGGATGGCAGGGCGTGGCAGTCAACCATGGCTCATGACTATGGGTACATCAAGCGCACCCTGGGGGCTGATGGCGATCATGTCGATGTGTTCATCGGCGATAAGCCGGAAAGCGAGATGGTCTACGTGGTGGACCAGGTGGACCCCAAAACCGGAAAGTTTGACGAGCACAAGGTGATGATGGGGTTCGCCGACGAGCAGGCCGCCAGGGCTGGCTACCTTGGCAATTACGAGGAGGGCTGGAAAGGCCTGGGTGCCATCAAGGCGATGTCGGTGGATGCGTTCAAGCGCTGGGTGAAGGGAGGGGATACGAGGTCCCCTATTGCTGCTCAGCCTGTTGCTGGCACCGTGAACTCTGTTCGTTTCTCCAAGCAGGCGATGGCCCAGGGCGACAAGCCAATCAAGCACTTGACACGGAAGGAGGCTGAGCTGGTTTCCCGTGGCTGGTTCAAACAGTACCGAGGGGCGAGTGGTATCAAGGTGCAGATCCACGCCACCCAAGGGGAGCTTGAGGGGGCCCTGGGACTGGAAGCCAAGGAGGGGCTTATCCGGAGAGCGGCGTTTGACGACGATGCCGGCACCTTGCACGTAGCTGCGGACACTATTTCCGACCCCAAGCGGATGCGCGAGATACTGCGCCATGAGGTGCTGGCCCATTATGGCCTGGCCAACGTCCTGGGTGACGGGGAATACACCAAGTTGATGAGCCGCCTCATCCAGTCCCAGAAGGACCCCAGCATGAAGCCGGTGTGGGACTGGGTGAACACCCATTACGCCGATGAGGACATCGGCACCCAAGCCGAGGAAGTGGTGGCTCATCTCGCAGAATTTGAGCAGGGGGCCTGGGGCCGTGGCTGGGATCGGGTTGTGGCCTGGGTGACACGGGCGCTGCGCACCGTTGGTTTCGTGCCGGATGGCATCACTGCTGCTGAGACCCGTTCCCTTATCGAAGGACTGGGTAAGCAGTTGCAGCGAACTGGACAGGATGACGGAGGCTCTGGCGGCAAGAAATTTAGCCAAGAGGAGAAACCTGGTGAGGATACATTCAAACCATATCCTGGGGAGGCGGAGGAATATCGTCGGCAACTAGGCAAGATGATGGCGTCACCAAAAAGCGGGGAATTGGTTATCGAAATGGGACGCACCCCGCTCGTGCTTCAAGCCGTTGGCGCGCCCGACCTGCCGCTACGGATTACCCGGGACATTGTTCGTAAAGCCACAAACGGGGTCAAACATGATGTCCCCATGCCCGTGATTGAACAATTGCCTGAGCTACTGCATGATCCGATTGCAGTATTCGATTCCAAAACAGAGCAGGGCGCAAAGACTATCTTGATCGATGCCCGTGATGCGTCTGGTCGCCCGATTATTACGGCAGTCCATTTGAACGCCAAAGCGGGACGTATTGATGTCAACCGCATTGCCAGCGTCTACGGGAAGGACAATAGCCATCGCGTGCTGATGGGCTGGGTAGAAGAGGGATTGCTTAGATATGCCAAAGAAAAACAAAACCCGCTCGGTACGACCCAAGGGCTCCAATTGCCCAAGCGTGGTTCACCAGAACGGGTTTATGACTCAAATATACTCTCCAGAGGAGACCTTGCCAAGGATGCTGACAAAGCCCGAGATAGAGTCACTGCGGCAGGACATGCGGCGCCGTCACGAAGCGAACAAGAAAGCGCTCGAGACGATGGACCTTTCCCACCTGATGGTCTGAAGTTCAGTCAAACCAATTCCGCGGCCGACGAAGCGCTGCAAAAGCTCAATTTGGGCCCCAAACCCGACATCATCGACAAGACCAAGGCCAGTCTGAGCAAGCTCCGTCAAGTTGACCGAGGCGTGGTCAGCTCATGGTTCGATCGCGTCATCAAGAAAGCCAACACCGAGGTGCTCGACGCGCTGGCCCCCATCAAGTACGCCGAGGAGGCTGCCGGCATTACCGATGCTGCTGACTCCGGCTATGTGGCTGCACGGATGGCGACTGGCTTAGCCTCTACGATGCAGGCGACCATGCTTTACGGTTTGCCGGAGTGGAAGGATGGGGTGATCCAGCGCAAGGCGGGCACCGGCGAGAAGGATGCGCTGCTGGGAATCTTTGCCGACCTGGGAGCTGACCTGCACAACTGGCTGGGCTGGATGGCCGGCCACCAGGCCGAGCTGTTGCTGGCCCAAGGGCGTGAGAACCTTCTCGACGCCCAGGACATCGCTGCCCTCAAGGCTCAAGGTAAAGGCAAAGAGGCCAAGTTTCTTGACGCCAAAGCGCGCTGGAATCGGCTCAATGCCGCCACTCTGGACCTGGCACAAGACGCTGGGCTCTTCACCAAAGAGGCCCGGGTGGAGTTCGAAAGCGAGTGGTATATCCCCTTCTTCCGTGAATCCGACGATGGCGATGTGATCGCTCCCTTCAAACCGAGGGGCATTGCCAACCAGAACGCCGGTATCAAGAAGCTCAAGGGGGGCGATGCCAACACCAACGACCTACTCGAGAACATCTTCACCTCCACCTCCAAGCTGATCGACGCCTCCATGAAGAACATGGCGGCCCAGAAGACGATTTGGAACCTGGCTGACACCGGCATCATCGAGGTCATCACGAAGCCAAACAAGATGGATTACCAGGCCCTTGCCAATGGCAAAGACAGGATCATAGTCAAGCTGGAGGGGGAGGACTACATGATCCGGGTTGAGGATCCGGACCTCTATCGCGCTATGACCTTCTTCGACCGCAAGCCGTTCGGCGCCATGGTCAATGTGGCGGCCAAGGCCAAGCGCCTGCTGACTGCTGGGGTCACGGCATCTCCCGAATTCATGCTGCGCAACTTCCTGCGCGACTCCCTCTCCAGCTGGGCCATCAGCAAGGATGGCTTCAAGCCGATGATTGATTCCATCAAGGGGGTGAGGAAAACCTGGCGCATGGACGGCAGCACCATTGACGTGATGTTCAGCGGAGCCTCCTTCCTGGGCGGCTATGTGAATGGCAATGACCCAGAGGCGATGGCCGATACCGTGCGTAAGTCGCTGCGACGCAAGGGGATGACCCCGGAGCAAATCGCCCGATACGAGAAGAGCATCATCCGCAATGCGGCGCATGCCAAGGGCGTGGTGGCAGACGCATGGGAGAAATACAGCAGGGTGGGTGAGGCGGTTGAAAACGGGAACCGTGAAGCTGTATATGACGCTGCCATCAAGGCCGGGAAGAGCCACGCCCAGGCGGCGTTCGAGTCGAAGGACCTTATGGATTTCTCCATGCTGGGTGCCTCACGCACCATGCAGGTCATGACCCAGGTGCTGCCGTTCTTCAATGCCCGGGTGCAGGGCCTTGGCAAGCTGACCCGCGAGCTGCGAGACAACCCGAGAGCCATCGCCAAACGCGCAGGCATGATCACGGCAGCGAGCATGGCGCTATTGGCCCACAACTGGGACGATGAGCGCTATGAAGGGTTGCCGGACTGGGATAAAGACGCCAACTGGCACTTCTGGCTTGGTGATCACCATTGGCGGATCCCCAAGCCGTTCGAGATTGGCGTGCTGTTCGGTACCATCCCCGAGCGCATGGCCCGGGCCCTGGGTGACAAGGATACCGGAGCACAGTTCGGGAAGGCGGTGGCCAGGGCGATAGGTGATACCTTCGCCCTCAACCCAACCCCCCAGCTCGTCAAGCCGATGGTAGAGGCTGCCTTTAACTATGACAGCTTCCGAGGTGGCCCCATCGACGGTCCGCAAGACCTGAACGTCCAGGCAGAGGCACGCTACAACGAGCAGACCAGCCTGCTGATGCGCGAGCTGGGGGAGCTCACTGGCTTCTCGCCGAAGCAGCTTGAGCACCTGGTTATCGGTTATACCGGCACCATGGGTAGCTATGTGATGGCTGCCGCTGACGGTCTGATCCGAGCCTCTCGACCGGGTGAGTCCGCGAGCTGGAGGGCCGACGAGATCCCATTGGTGAAAGCGGTGTACCGCGGCACTGGCCCTGCAAAGTCCACGCAGCACATGGAGGAGTTCTACCGGATGCTGAACGAGGTGAACCAGCTCAAGCGCACCGTTGACCAGTACCGCAGTGAGGGGCTCACAGATAAGGCCCGCGAGCTGCTGGAGGAGCAGGGTGGGATCTTGAAGGCGCGCCGCAGCCTGAGCCGCACTCAGCAGCAGGTCCGGGTGGTGCGCAACAAGATCGAGCTGATCCAGCGCGACCGCACACTGACCGCAGAAGAGAAGCGCCGGCGCATCGATGAGATGCTGGCCCGCCGTAATGACCTGGTGTATCTGGCAGTAAACAAAAATCGTTTGCTTTGGGGGAAATAATAGATTTGACTTCTCAGAAGTAGATGACATTTATCTGGAGCCGTAATGGATTACGTTAATCATTGGAATGAATTGTTTTACATATATAAGCAGTGCAGTCGCATTGGTTTGTTGCAGCGTAATGGGAACTCCATGTGGTATATATCAGGCATGACATTTTATGCAGTAATGTCATTTTGTGTCTTTTGGGTAACTTATGAGAGCGCATACAACTTAGTGGCAACTATTTTCTCTGAATTTACACTCGCTTTGCTTGTAGGCTATATCCTTTCTTGGAAGAATGGCAGGGAGGTTAGAGAGTGTTCAATGTTGCCCGCATCTGAAAGAGAGTTGTATGCACGCTATCGTATGTTCAGATCGGATTTTAAAGAGAATAGCGTGCTGTCTAACCTTCCTATAAAAGACCTACTGGAATGGAATGATGCTAGATTTAAAAAAATTGATGTATCCAGTGTTTTTCATAATCCAATCTTCATATTGTTTTTATCTACAATTGCATCATTGGTTGTATCTACGGAGATAGTCAAAAGTAATGGCGACTTTGTTTTTTCCCTTGTAGTTTTCTTCTTGGGTGGGGTAGTGCCACTACTTTGGCTGATGCAAGACTACTTGCACTCAGAAAAAAGAAAATATTTCAATATTTGCAAATTTCTAAAGTGGATAGAGATTGAGAGTGAAGTTGATGGCAGCAAGGCGGTCCAGAAATCCGGCCCTGGTTTCGTCACAGATATTGGAGGTAAAATTAGGTCTTTCTCTAGAAGGAAAAGACCATGTGGATACTGCTTGCGCTGATAATGATGGTAGTGGCGCTGAAAGCTTTTAGTTTCAGCTTCACCCTAGCACTTATTCCTTTTGCAGCAGGATGCTGGTGTTTCAGCAAATCCAGCCGGAGCGATCTGGATGACTTTATGGCATTCAGCTTTTTTATTGCTCTGGTTGGATTTGCATTGAATGTGTTGATATCAGTTTGGTGAATAGCTAGTAGCAGCCATATTCATTACAGGTCTGACTGAAAGCATTGCCATCACTATCTATACCGTTGATGATGGTTGAATTTCCAACTCTTGTAGCAGTGCTGTTCCAAGAATTACCATCAGCATCCTGGCCGGTGGTATAGGTACTATTGCCAAGTCGCTGGCTCTGCTGATTCCAGCTTGATCCCGTGCTGGGGTTCTGTCCGTTGACATAAGTAGAGTTGCCAAATTTCTGAACTGTATATGTATTCCCGCTATCGTCATAGCAGGTCTTAAAGTTACCAGTTCCAATGCAGTCTGCTGATACTGAACCAGACAAAAGCACCAGCGCTGCGATGAATGCTACACGCATCAAGATTCTCCTTCTCTATCTGCAAAATTCAAATGCTGCATCGTTTGAGGCTGTGCGTCAGTGATTGCGATCACATCAGCTCTTCTTGTTAATCATTTCCTGTCTGATGTAGTCAAGCACGTCCTGTTTTTCCTCGCGTCGAACGTAAGGGGTGTCGCGAGGATCATCTTTGTCGATCTCATGGGCTGTGAGGACAATGTCGAGTGGCAGTGAAAGTGCAGATCGCCATGCAGCCAGAGCAAGAACGCTGCGCCTGGAGGCAGGCAATCACGAGTTGGAGCGGATCGCTGTGGCCGAAGGTTTACTGAATCTGACCGAGGCTGCCAAGGCGTTGCAGTAACAGCCGAGGAAGTTCAACCAGCACCTCTGCAGCCAGCGCTGGATCTACAAGCGTGCCGTTGGCAAGCAGTGACCAAGACTAAGTGCAGCAGGGGCTGCTTGAGCACAAGGTGACGATGGTGCCCTTGGCTGATGGCGGTGAGCGCCTTTGTGAGCAGGTTCGCATCACCCCGAAGGGGCTTACGAAGTTAGCCCAGCAGTTCAGTGTAGGAGGTGTGCAATGAGTGCCGCCCAACTACAGGTTGAGTTGAATGCACTGCTGGGGGAGTTGGAGGTTATCGATCTCTGTCCCCAGGAGCGCAGGGCTCTTGTTGACAGGATACTGCGTCTGATTCCTGACCTAGCTGAATGATACTGATGGGGCTATGGCCCCATTTTTAATACCCAAATCAGTCCAAAAATGATAAATTCAAGAAATGTACTGTATGGGTATACAGTATTTCACAGTCGAGAGACTGGGAGAGCTAGGAGGAAATCGGATGGAATCACTGCTAAGCGAACTGGAAGAGTTTGTTGAGACGCTGGACCTGGCGCCTGAGGAGGAGAGCAAGATCGCGCGCATTCTGGAAAAACTTCGCGATGAAGCCACCGTGTCAGCGTGATGCGGAAGGATTCGGATTGGCCCGCCACTGCGCGGGCTTTTCTATGCCTGCGTGATACGAGATTCTTAGGTAATTTCTTGGGGCATTTTTGGGGCATTTTTGGGGCAAAAAGAGGGGTAAAATACGGGGAAATGCGGTGTTTGATGGGATACATCCGAGGCAATAAAACTGGCCTCAAGCCTTATGCCAAGCGGCTTGGCAATGGATCCTGATAGAAATCAATCATTCCTTTGCCGATAATCCGGGGTCATAATATCGCAAACTGCACTTTCTCTGTAGCAAGGCCTGAGTAATGAAGTTATTTGTTAGAGATTTGACTGTGATCGATTCCAGCTATTTATGCGAGCGCCGCGGCATGGTGGGCGAGAGCTGGCTGGTGGACATCGAGATGAGTGGCGAGCTCAACGAGATGAGCATGTTGCTGGACTTCGGTCGGGTGAAGAAGCTCATCAAGTCGATCATCGATGAAGAGGTGGATCACAAGCTGCTGGTGCCGACGGAATGTCCCCTGGTCCATGTCCACGCGCTGGAGAACGACGAGAGCACCGTGGATCTGCTGCGCCCGGGTCGCGCCATCCACCTGCGCTGCCCGACCCAGGGTTTTGCCTTCATTCCCGCCCCCCAGGTGGATAAAGAGTCGGTGACCCGCTATCTGCTGGGGGTACTGGCCAAGCGCCTGCCCGGCAACATCAAGGATCTCTCCCTGACGTTGCGCCAGGAGCGCATCGAGGGCGCCTTCTACCACTACAGCCACGGCCTCAAGAAGCACGACGGCAACTGCCAGCGCATCGCCCACGGCCACCGCTCTCCCGTCGAGATCCTGGTGGACGGGGAGCGTGACGAGGAGCTGGAGTTCAACTGGGCCGAGCGCTGGGCCGACATCTACCTGGGCACTGAAGAGGACAGGGCGGCCCTTGGCGAACTCGCCCTGAGCGAGCGGGCCGAGGCGTCACTGAAAGAAGGGGACGCTCACTACATCGGCTTCAAGTATGTGGCGCCCCAGGGGCTGTTCCAGCTCGCCATGCCAGCGGCGGAGGTGGAGATGATCGACACCGACACCACCATCGAGCTGCTGGCCCACTACATCGCCCGCGAGGTGAAGAAGCAGGTAGGGGACAAGTTCGTCAAGATTGTCGCCTATGAAGGGGTCGGCAAGGGAGCCATCGCCTACGCCTGATCCCGCGCCGCATGCCAGTAAAAAACAAGGCCCCGCCAATGCGGGGCCTTGTCGTATCGGGTCGTGGCCATCAGGCACTGAGGCGGAAGCGCTGGACCAGCCCCTCCTGCTGCTCGGCAAGGGAGTCGAGCTGCTGGCTGGTCTCGGCGACCCGCTCTATGCCCTGATAGTTGAGATCCGAGATGTCGGAGATGCGGTTGAGGTTGGTGGCGATGTCGGCGCTGGTGGCCTGCTGCTGCTCGGCGGCGGAGGCTATCTGGCTCGACATGTCGCTGATGAGCACCACGATGCCCTGCACCTCTTCCATGGCGTTGTTGGCCTGGGAGCTCTGATCCACGCAACTGTCCATCTCGCGGGAGCACTCCTGCATCACGTTGACCGCCCGGGCGACGCCTTGCTGCAGGTTCTCGATCATGGTCTGGATTTCGCTGGTGGACTGGGCGGTGCGACCGGCCAGGTTGCGCACCTCGTCGGCCACCACCGCAAACCCGCGTCCCTGCTCGCCGGCACGGGCCGCCTCGATGGCGGCGTTGAGGGCCAGCAGGTTGGTCTGCTCGGCGATGCCGCGGATGACGTCGAGGATGTTGCCAATCTGGCCGCTCATGGCGCTCACGTCGCCAATCACCTTGCCGGTCTGCTGCAGCTTGCCCGCGAGCTGATGGGTGGTGGTGATGTTGCCTGCCATTACCTTGCGCCCCATCTCGGAGGCCTTCTCCACATCCTGCACCCGCTCCAGGGTCTGGTTGGCGGCCTGGGCCACCTCCCGCACCGAGGCCTCCATCTGGGTCATGGCGGCGGCGACCGAGGCGGTCTCCTGACGCTGTTTTTCCAGATCCGCCCGCACCGATTCGGTGGTGTGGCGGTTGTCGTGGGCGGCGCTGTTGAGCTGGGTCGACGCCTGGGAGAGCTGCTTGAGCACATCCCCCATCTGGTGGATCAGCAGGTTGATCTGGCTGGCGAGCTGGCCGAATTCGTTCTGGCTCTTGAAGCCGACCCGCTGGGTCATGTCACCCTGGGTCACCTCGGTCAGCACCCGCAGCAGCTCTTTCAGGGGACGGCGGATGGCCTTGCCCAGGGTGAAGGCCACCAGGATGGCGACGAAGATGGCGATGGCGATGCTGATCCCCTGGGTCAGGGTACTCTGGGTCTGCACCCGATCGGAGGCCTGGATGCTGGCGTTCATCAGCTGCTGGCTCTGGGCGGTGATCCCCTCCAGCTTGTTCTGGATGCTGAGGATGAGCTGGCTCGCCTGCTTGCTCTGCTCGCGCATGGCCTGCTGTTGCTTCATCAGGGCCAGGTATTGGGAGAGCACGCCGTCATTACCCGTGGTGTCGCGCACGAAGCCATGGACGTAGTGGCCCATGTTGTTGTCGAAGTCCTTGAGCTCCCCCTGGAGATCCTTGATGGTGCTGTTGAAGCCCTCGATCTGCATCTTGTTGCGCTTGAGCGCCGCCTCGATGGGGGCGGGGATGCTCTGGTTGAGGGCATCCATGGTGGAGAGCTCGATGGCGGAGAGCTTGGTGGTCAGGGTCTCGGAGAGCATCTTGATGAAGCTGTCGTCGATGGTGACCATCATGTCCCCCAGGTTCTTCTTGAACTGGGGCAGGCTGACCTGGAACTGGCCCTTGGCCTGATTGACCTTGTGCAGCCGGGTGAGCAGGGCCTCGTGTTCGCCGGGCAGGGTCTGGGTCAGTTGCAGGTAGTCATCCACCAGCTTGACGAGGGCAGTCATGTCCGCCTGCAACTGGGGATGAACCGCCACCTGCTGCTTGAGGCTGGCGACCATCTTGTCGACCTGGCCCTTGGCCTGTTGCAACTCGGCCACTTCCGCCGGCAGTTGCTTGAGATCCTGCTCGGTCAGCACGTCGGTGAGCCATTTGTTGGCGCTGAGCAGGCTTATCTGGGTCTGGCTGCTGGCGAGTACCAGCGGCATGGACTCCTGGGTCACCTGATCCAGGGCGCCGCTGAGTTCGCTCTGGCCGCGAAAGGTCAGTACCGCACTGGCGACCATGACGGCGACCAGGATGGCAAAGCCCAGATAGACTCTCTGTAAGATCGAGAGGTCTGACATTGTTTGTTTCATTATTGTCCCGCTGTCTGTGCAAAAGTCCCTTGCCTGAGTACCCCGTCCCTTTGATACCCTGCATGCCCCGAAGGGGATGCCGTTGTGGTTCGCGGGACGTCTCCTCGCTATCGGTATTCTTCACAATAACTGAAGCGATTGGGACAACGGCTGTGCCAAATGTCGGCTTGTGTCACACTTGGCGCGTTGCGGCGGCCTGTTTGGGAGCCGCTTGAGCTTTGTATTGAATTTTCTTTTTCCTATAAAGGAGTTACCCATGGCGCAAGAAACCATTTTCAGCAAAATCATCCGCAAGGAGATCCCCGCCGACATCCTTTATCAAGACGATCTGGTGACCGCGTTTCGCGACATCCAGCCCAAGGCCAAGACCCATATCCTGATCATTCCCAACGTCCTCATCCCCACCGTCAACGACGTGGAGCCGGATCACGAGCTGGCGCTGGGCCGGATGTTCACTGTGGCCCGCAAGCTCGCCAGCGACGCGGGCATCGCCGAGGACGGCTACCGCCTCATCATGAACTGCAACCGCCACGGCGGGCAGGAGGTCTATCACATCCACCTGCACCTGGTCGGTGGCGAGCCCCTGGGACCCCTGCTGAGCCTGTGATGCGCCTCGTCCCGTCGACCGGCCTGCTGTTGGCCGGTCTGCTGCTGGGGGGCTGTGCTTCCCAGTGGAAAGACATGTTCGTCTCCTACTCGGATCAGATGGTGCCCCTGCGCAACCAGCTGCTGCTGGGCCATGCCGCCGAGGCCCTGCCCGAGGTGCGCGAATCGACCCCGGGGGACGACACCTTCGTGCTCGACCAGCTGGAGAAGGGGCGCATCGCCTGGCTGGCGGGTCAGGACGGCCCCAGCAAGCAGGCCTTTGCCGCCGCCGACAGCCGGCTTGCGTGGGAAGACAGTCAGGCCGAGTACCGCCTGAGCCAGGGACTGGCCCAGGCGGGCAGCCTGCTCACCAACGATCAGACCCTGGCTTACCAGGCGCCCGATTACGAGCGCACCATGCTGCACCACTATCTGGCGCTCAACTACTTGCAGCGCGGGGATGCCGACGGCGCCCTGGTAGAGGTGCGCCGTGCCAACCAGGTGCAGGAGCAGGCCCTTAAACGGCGGGCCGACGAGGTGCGCAAGGCCGCGCAGGAGGGGGAGCAGGAGGACGAAGCCGGGGAGATGCGCCAGCTGATGTCGCGCGGCGCCCCCGAGCTCGATCGCCTGATAGGCCAGGTGAAAAACGGTTTCCAGAACGCCTACACCTTCTATTTCTCCGGCGTGCTCTACGAGGCGGCCGGGGATCTCAACGATGCCTGGGTCGATTACCAGCGCGGCTACCAGATAGCGCCGGACAACCAGAGTCTGCAGGATGCCTTGCTGCGCCTGGCCCGGCTTCGCGGCTCTCCCGAGGAGCTCAAGGAGACCGAGCAACGGATGGGCCGCAAGGCGCCGCAGCCGGTCAAGGATGAAGGACAGCTTGTGGTGCTGTTTGAAGATGGCCTGATCCCGGCGCGCCGGGAGCTCTTCCTGCCGCTGCCCATCTCCACCTCCAGCGGCGATTTTCGTACCTTTACCGTGGCGGTGCCCTATTACGACAATCGGGCCAGCGATGGCGCCCCGCTCACCCTGTCGGTGGGCAAGGGGGTGGCGCAGACCAGCGAGCTGGTGAGGCTGGAGGCGCTGGCGGCCAAGGATCTGCAGGAGCGGCTGCCCGGCATGCTGACCCGGCAGGCCCTGCGGCTGGTGGCCAAGGAGCAGGTACGGCGCACCGCCGCCAAGGAGGGGGGGGATGTGGGCAACATCCTGGTGGGGATCTTCAACACCCTCTCGGAGCGGGCGGATACCCGCAGCTGGCTGACGCTGCCCGCCAAGGCCTCGAGCTGGCAGGGGATGGTCCCGGCCGGGAACGTCACCCTGACCCTGGGGGCGGGCAGCGCCATGCGCACCCTGCCACTCAGCGTCCACGCCGGGCGCACCACCCTGGTGTGGGTACAGCGCCTGGGGAGCGGGCTCACGACCCGGGTGATGCCCCTCTAGGGGGAACCGGATATGGCAACTCAGATGAATGACCGGTCAGGCCGACGGCCACCGGCAAGGAGAGCAAGATGAAAGCACAAGGGTTGGCCCTGGGCCTGGTTCTGCTGCTGACGGGCTGTGCCACCAATACTTCCGGCGTGGCGCTCTATGGCGCGGCCGGTTCGGCGGCGGTGGCCGAGCAGCATCAAAACGTCAACGTCACCCTGACCGAACTCAGCCGGCGCCAGCAGAACGGCCTGTTGCAGGTCAACGTGGCGGCGGCCAGTACCCAGCGTGGTGACCACACGCTGCAATATCTCTTCTACTGGTATGACGACGCGGGGCAGGAGGTGGCCAGCGATGGCCGCGGCTGGACCCCCCTCAAGCTGCATGGCTACCAGACCCGCACCCTGTCCGCCCTGGCGCCGAGCCCGGCTGCACGGGGTTACCGGATTTACGTTCGCGAAGTGATGGAGGAATCCTACTGATGAAAATGAATCATGCCCTGCTGATCCTGACCGGCGCCCTGCTGCTGGGCGGCTGCTCCAGCACCACCGTCAGCTATGGCGATCCCACCGAGACCGAGACGGTGACCGTCGATTACGGCTCCTCCGACTTGCAGGCCATCGCCGACAAGATGGCGGATTCCATGCTGGCGTCCCCGGCCACCAGCGAGATCACCGCCGGGGGCCGCCCGGTGATGTTCATGGACTCCATCCGCAACAAGACCTCGGAGCACATCGACACCGAGGCCATCACCGACACCATCCGCACCAAGCTGCTGCGCTCGGGCAAGTTCCGCTTCGTGGACATGAGCAAGGTGGCGGCGGTCAAGCAGCAGCTCGAATACCAGCAGGGCAGCGGTATGGTGGATCCCGCCACCATGGTGCGGCTCGGCAAGCAGACCGGTGCCCGCTACATGGTCTATGGCAACCTCGCCAGCATCGTCAAGGACAACGGCAAGGTGAAGGACGTCTACTACCAGATGACCATGAACCTGATGGATGTGGAGAACGGCGAACTGCTGTGGGCCGATCAGAAAGAGATCCGCAAACAGGCCAAGAAGTCCACCTTTGGCTGGTGAGAACCCGCGGGGGCAGGGGGATCTGGCGGAGCTGGCGCTCCTCGCCAGCCTGCCGGCGCCCTGGTATCAGGGGCGCCTTGAGCCGCTGGGTCAGGGCCTGACCAACGGCAACTACCGGCTCTGCCTCCCCACTGGCGAGCAGGTCTTCCTGCGCCGCGGTCATCCTGATCCGGTGCGCCTTGGCATCGACCGGGCCACCGAGTGGCAGCTCTACCAGGGGGCGGTGGGGCAGGGGCTGGCGTTGCCCTGTCATCACGGCGATCCCGCCACCGGCCTGATGCTGCTGGCGTGGTGCGACGAACCCAACTGGGCCGAGCAGGCGCCGCCTCTCGCCGCGCAACCCCGCCTGATGGCGGAGGTGCTGGTGCGGCTGCACCGCCTGCCGGTGCCGACCGTGGTGATGGCGGTGCGGGCCCACAGCGGCGGTTATCGGCAGCGTCTGGCCCATATCCCTCCCTGGCTGCCCGCGCTGGAGCGGGCCCTGCTCGCGAGCCGGGAGCCGGACGACTGCTGGCTCCCTTGCCATCACGATCTCAATCCGGCTAACTTGTTGGGGTCGCGACCCTGGGTCATCGACTGGGAGTACGGCGCCGCCGGTCATCCTGGGTTCGAGGTCGCCAGCATCCAGCGCACCCACGGCTGGAGCGAAGAGCAGCGGTGCCAGTTGGAGAGCTGCTATCTTGAAGCCATGGACGGGGCACCGACGGGGCTGGGGCCCCGGGGATTCCAGGCCGATGCCTTCCTGCCCTGGGTCGATTACATCGGCCTGCTGTGGGCGCTGCTGATGGCCGAACAGCAACCCGGGCCCGAGTATCAGGCCCTGATCGATATCAACCGCCAGCGCCTGGAGTGATGCCAGGCAACGGCCCGCGCGACGCGTGTATTCAATGAATGGGAGGCATGCATGGTGACCACATTCTCATGGCGTCAACCGCGTAGCTGGAGCCTGCTGCTGCTCTGCCTGCTGCTGACGGGTTGCGCCACCCGGGTGATCTACTACTGGCTCGACTCGGCCATCGTCTGGCAACTGGACGACTACTTCTCCCTGGACCGCAGCCAGAAGAAGCTGCTTGACCAGGAGGTGAAGGGGCTGATGGCCTGGCACCGGCAGCATGAGCTGCCCATCTATGCCCGGGATCTCGACGCCCTGGCCAAGGCGGTGGCCAGCCCCATGAGCCCGGCCCAGGTGACCCTGCATCTGGACAGAACCCAGGCGAGCCTGACCCGTACTCTGGAGAATGCCATTCCCCGCACGGTGCGCCTCGCCAAGACCCTGACCGACGATCAGGTGGCTCGCTTCATGGCCGATAGGGTGAAGCGCCAGCAGGAGCGCCAGCACGATTTTGCCACCCAGTCGAAGGCCGAGATGATCAAGGGCTTTCGGGAGAAGATGAATGAGCGCCTGGTGTTCTGGATTGGCAAGGTGAAACCGGCCCAGGAGCCCCTCATCACGCAGTGGGCCGAGTGGCAATACGAGATGATGGCCCCCTGGCTCGACTTTCAGGAGGCCTGGACCAAGGAGCTGGATCGGCTGATGAAACAGCGCCAGAGCCCGGATTTCGGCCAGGAGCTGACCCGCTTGCTCCAGCAGGGGGACGGCCTGATGGATGGCCGCTTCACCGGCTACACGGACCAGTCCCGCCAGCGCACCATCCAGTGGCTGAGCGATCTCAGCCACTCCATGGATCTCTCCCAGCGGGCCCACCTCTACACCCTGCTCAAGGACTATGCCGAGGACTTCGAGGGCATGACCCGCAGCCGCTGAGGACGCGGTGAGACAACACAAGGGCGGCGGGCACTGGGCCTGCCGCCCTTGTTCTTGTGGGGCAGGCTGTGGTAGCTTGCCCTTTCTATTGTGTGGGAATTAACTTTTGAACCTGACCGACAACGTGAAACTGGCGGCGATGACCCTGCTCATCACCCTCGCACTGTTGTTCTCTACCCTCTCGGTGGAGGGGGTCAAGGTACCCGCGTTCCAGCCCTCGGCCCAGCAGGCCCACTCGCTGGCGGAGGGGGCGGCGCCTGCCGACGCAAGCCCGGCGGCCCACGGTGTCAGCGGCGGTGACGATGGCATCGTCAAGTTCGTCGGCTCCCACCAGAATCACCTGCTGCGCCTCGAGCACTCCCTGAGCCGCGATCATCAGCCCGGCAGCGTGGTCTACGAGCTGGTGATGAGCTGGTCCCAGCAGGCGATCCTGCTGCTGCTGTGCGGCCTGCTGTTCTATGCCGCCCTCTTCTACCCGGGGACGAGCTTTCGCGATCACTTCGCCGGCATTCACAGGCGCCGCCTGCAGCGCCGGCATCTGCAGTACCGCTTCGCCCAGAGCTTCCTCGCCTGACCCCGATGGGGTCAGCTTGCCACCTGTTGCCTCATCTTCTCTCTGTTGCTGTTCACTTTTAGTGAACGGCTAGGCTGTCTTGTTTCATTTTTTTGCACGGTGCGACCCCGGTGTCGCCCCTTGCCATCGCCTGACAGAGGCCGATTTCATGAGAAAAAAGAGTCATACCGTGTTGAACCGCATGAGCCTGTGGCAGTACGCCCTGTTGCTGCTGATGCTGGTCACGTTCGCGTTCTATTCCCTGCCCACCTTCTTCGGTGAGCAGCCCTCCCTCGGGCTGCACGGCCAGTCGCGCCTGAGCGACGCGCAGCGCACCCTGCTGGCCGAGAACCACATCGACCCCCTCAAGCAGATCGCCCAGGGTGGCCGGATGGCGCTGGTGTTCGCCAGCCAGGGGGAGCAGCAACTGGCCAAGCAGTTGCTGGAGCAGCAGGGGCTGGACAGCGCCGCCCTGACCCTGGAGTTCTACTCCAACGCCCCGGCCTGGATCAGCCGGCTCGGCGCCGATCCCATCAAGCTCGGGCTGGACCTGCGCGGTGGCTCCCAGCTGTTGATCGGGGTGGACGTGGATTTCGTCATCGACAACCAGACCAAGAACCTGGTGGATACCCTGCGCACCCGTTTTCGCGAGGCTAACCTGCGGGGGGCCAGCGTGATGCGCACCGCCCAGGGGAGCGTGGCCGTCACCCTGCCCGACGTGGCGGGGCAGGAGGCCTGGCTCTCCATCATCAAGGAGAGTGCCGGTACCCGCCAGGATCAGTGGACACTGAGCCGTTCCGGCAACGCACTGACCCTGGTGCTGAGCGACGCCGAGCGCACCCTGCTGGTGAACAACGCCGTGACCCAGAACCTGTCGATCCTGAAAAAGCGGATCAACGAGCTCGGCATCGTCGAGGCCTCGGTGGTGCGTCAGGGGCAGGACGGCATCCGCATCGAGCTGCCGGGGGTGCACAACCCCAAGCAGGCGAAAGAGGTGATCGGCGCCACCGCGTCCCTGGCCTTCTATGAAGCCAAGGCCGACAGCCGCTTCTTCATGGCGGATCGAAGCGGCCAGGCGGTGGGACTGGCCCGCCAGCCGGTGCTGAGCGGCGAGCATATCGTCGATGCCCGCGCCAACATGGGGGAGATGGGGCAGCCCCAGGTCAACATCGTGCTCGACACCCTGGGGGGGAGCAAGATGAACCAGTTCAGCCGCCAGCACGTGGGCAAGCCCATGGCCACCGTCTTCACCGAGTACAAGACCAACGCCGAAGGCAAGCTGCGCGCCCGAAGCGAGGTGATCAACGTCGCCACCATCCAGACCGCCCTTGGCAACCAGTTCCGCATCACCGGGATTGGCAGCCTGCCCGAGGCCCAGGAGCTCGCCATGCTGCTGCGGGCCGGGGCCCTCACCGCGCCGCTGAAGATCCTGGAGGAGCGCAGCATAGGCCCGACCCTGGGTCTGCAGAACATCGAGGCGGGCTTCACCGCCCTGGCGTTCGGCATGGCGGGCATGATGCTGTTCATGATGGCCTGGTATCGCAAGTTCGGCTGGGTCGCCATCACGGCGCTGGTCGCCAACCTGCTGATGCAGGTGGGCATGCTGGCGGTATTGCCGGGGGCCGTGCTGACCCTGCCGGGGATCGCCGGTCTGGTGCTCACCGTGGGCATGGCGGTGGATACCCATGTGCTGATTTTTGAGCGGATCAAGGACCGGCTGCGGGAAGGGGGTTCGTTGGCCAACGCCATCGACTTTGGTTATCGCTCGGCGTTTCGCACCATCTTCGATGCCAACATCACCACCCTCATCTGCGCCGTGGTGCTCTATGCCATTGGTTCCGGGCCGCTGCAGGGCTTCTCCATCACCCTGATCCTGGGGCTCATCTCCAGCATGGTGACCGGCATCTGGGGCACCCGCGCCATCATCAACCCCCTGTGGGGCAACAGCCGCGCCAAGCTGCTGAGGGTATGACCATGAACCGACTTCACCACCATGACGCCGCGCCCGTGAGTCTGCATGACCTGCGCACCGACCGCTTCCTGCCGGGAAGCCTGAACCACCTGACGTCGAGGGAAGAACAATGCTGAGAATGATCCTGGCCATGGGGCTGACCCGCTGGCGCTATATCGGGCTGTGGGCCTCCGTGCTGCTGACCCTGGCCTGTGTAGCCATCCTTGCGACAAAAGGGCTCGCCCTCGGGCTCGATTTCACCGGCGGGATCCTGCTGGAGTTTCGCATCCAGACCCTGAAGGAGGCCCATGAGCTCAACGCCCTGCTGACGGCGCCCCTGGCGGGGGTGGTGGAGCTGCACGGCGCCGGTGTGCCCGGCGAGTGGCTCATCAAGCTGCCCCCCCACGCGCTGCCCTGGGCGGCGGAGGATCTGGCGACCATGCTGGGGCAGCAACTCGCCCTGCCGGTGGAGCTCTTGCGCACCACCATCGTCGGGCCCCAGGTGGGCGCAGAGCTGTTCCAGCAGGGGATGCTGGCGGTGCTGGTGGCCTCGCTCGCCATCTCCGCCTACCTGGCGGTGCGCTTCGAGTGGCGCCAGGCCATCGGCATCCTGGTGTCGGTGCTGCACGACGGTCTGGTGGCCATCGGGCTGCTCGCGCTCTTTGACATCGAGTTCGACCTCAACGTCATCGCGGGCCTGATGGCGGTGATAGGCTACTCCCTCAACGACAGCATCGTCATCTCGGACCGGTTGCGGGACTTGCTGGGGTCGCGTACCCGCATGGGGATCCACGAGTGCTCGGACGTGGCCATCAAGGCCACCTTCAGCCGCACCATGATCACCTCGGGCACCACCCTCTTCACCGTTGGGGCCCTGCTCCTGTTCGGCGGCGACGCCCTCTACGGCTTCTCCTTCACCCTGTTCGCCGGCATCCTGGTGGGGACGCTCTCCTCCATCACGGTGGCCTCCACCGTGCAGGAGCTGCTGGGGCTCTCCCCCCAGGCCTACCAGAAAAAAGAGGAGGAGCTGGCCGAGGCGGCGTGACCGCCGAGCCCCCCGTCACGGGGCACATGGGCGGCCAGTGTGGCCGCCCCGGGCAAATAAAGGAAGGCGAATGCCTTCCTTTTTCCATTCTGCCAGAGGGGGGGCGGCGGCCCCGAAGGCCGGGTTGGGGCGGCGGGTGTGACGCGGCCGAGCAGAAGTTGAAAAGTGTAATGAAATGCATGTTTTAGGCGCTATTTTCGGGGCCCGCATCGGCTACACTGGCAGGGAGTCTATGGATGGAGTAAGCACTCATGAATATCGCTCGTCGGCTTCAACTCATTGCCCTGCTGGTCATGCTGGCCCTGGGGTGTCTCAGCTGGTTCAGCATCAGCAGACTCTCCTCCGCCAATGCGGATCTCAGCTATGTAACAGACAACACAGTCCCCAGCATTTCCACGATCAAGGAGATACAGACAGACTTCTACGCCCTGCATTCATTGATCCAGGCGCACGTGCTCAACACCGACGACGGCAAGATGAGTCAGATAGAGCAGAGCATTGCATCCCTTCACACCAAGATGGACGCCCTGCTGAGCCAGTATGAAAACGGGATGATCTCCAATGAGGAGGACAGGCAGCTCGTCGCCGATGATCGGCGCCTGGTTGCCCAGTACGGCAAGGCCTCTGAAGACGTCCTGCGCCTGTCCCGCGAGAACAAGAATGTGGAGGCCAGAGAGGCGATCGACAAGGAGCTTGCCCCCTTGTTTGAGCAGCTTTCCCAGGCCATCGACAAGCACGTCCACTTCAACATCCAGCAAGGTGACGCCGTCAAGCTGCGAGGCGAGCAGAATGCCGATAGCAGCATGCAGGCCCTGTTGTTCATCTCGGTGGGCACGGGTGCCCTCACGCTGGTGCTCTTTCTCTGGCTGTTCAGGCAGGTCGCCAATCCCCTCCGTCTGGCCATGGCGACCCTGTCCGAGATCCAGCGCGACCTGAACTTCACCCTGCGGGCCAATGTGAGCCAGCAGGACGAGATCGGCCAGACGCTGACGGCGGTCAACCGCCTGCTGGACACCTTGCAGCAGACCTTCACCGAGTTCTCGGTGGGCAGCCTGCAGATCAAGAGCACGGCAGAGTCCCTCTCCCAGGCGGCCCAGCACATGGCGGAGTCGGCGAGTCAGGCCAATGACGCCACCAGCCTTATCGCCGCCGGGGTGGAGGAGATGAGCGTGAGCATCACGGACATCTCCCAGCGCACCCAGGAGACCAGCCGCATCACCAATGAATCCGGCAAGCTCGCCAGTGACGGCGGGGCCACCATAGAGCGCACTGTGCTCGCCATCAACGACATCGCCGACGCCATTCGTCAGGCCTCCCGCGATGTGACGGCGCTGGGGGAGGGGATCTCCCGCATCGGTGGGGTGGTGAACGTCATCAACGATGTGGCGGGGCAGACCAACCTGCTGGCGCTCAACGCCGCCATCGAGGCGGCGCGGGCCGGTGAGCAGGGACGCGGCTTTGCGGTGGTCGCCGACGAGGTGCGCAAGCTGGCGGAGCGGACGGCCCAGTCGACCCAGGAGATCTCAAGGACGGTGGAGGCTATCCAGCAAGGGTCCGAGGCCACGGTGGCCAGAATGGTCCTGGTGGAGGAGAAGGTGGCGCAAGGGGTGGCCATGGCGACGGAAAGCGGGGCCATCATCACCCAGATCCGCCAGGCTTCCCATCGCGTCATGGATCAGGTCGGCGAGATCACCCTGGCCATCCGCGAGCAGACCTCGGCGGCGGAATCCATCGCCCTCCAGGTCGAGCAGATAGCCCAGGTGGTGCAGCAGACCAGCAGCACGGCGGAGGAGACTTCCGCCGCCGCAGAGGAGCTGAACGTGACCACGGAGAATATCCACCAGCAGATCTCCCGCTATCGCATCCAGTGATACGCGGATCGGTTGTTCTCTCCCCGCCATGCCCATGGCGGGGATTTTTTTATGTCAGAACCCCGAACCGGGCTGTTGCAGGAAGGCGGCCTCTTCCTCCGTGCTCGCCCTGCCCAGGATGGCGTTGCGGTGGGGGAAGCGGCCAAAGCGATCGACGATCACCTGGTGGCGCCGAGCAAAGTCGGCAAAGCCTTCGAAGGTGGCCCGGGCCGGGCCTGTGGCCTGCTCGTCGGCCAGGGCCTCGAACAGGGCGACGCTTCTGGCCTGCTGCTCTCTGGACTCCGCGTGCTCGAGGGGCAGATAGAAGAAGACCCGGGCCAGCGGCGAGAGCCCCTTGTCGACCCCGAGGGTGAGCCCCTTGAGGCACAGCGCCCTGGCCTTGTCGTCCTGGGCGAAGGCGGCGGGAGTGTGGCGGTGAAGGTTTCGCGGCAGCTGGTCCAGCAGCAGGATGAGGGCCAGGCGCCCTGCGGGATCGCCCTCCCAATGGGCGAGCTCGCCCGCTGCGGCACGGGCCGCCAGTTCGCCGAAGCGTGAGGCCAGCAGGGCATCGGTCTCGCTGCTCTTGCCCCACCAGAGGGGGGCCTGACGGGCGGCACGGGGAGCGTCGTCTGCGTCATCGCCAAACCAGAAATCGAGCAGAGGTTGCCAGGGTTGCATGGGAACTCCTTGGGCCGGTGGCCGTGAGGTGAAAACGGAGCAGGGGATCTGCCATGGGGGGCTGCCGCCGTGGCGGCTTCCCGTTACACTGTGCCATCTTTTGCCCCAAAGGGTGATCCCCGGATGGGCCCGTGGTCCCCTGATCTCCTCATCACCCTGACCGGGGCAGCCCGGATGTGTCCCACTCAATAGAAGGAATGCCAGATATGGCCGGAGCCAGTTTGTTGACCCTGCTCGATGATATTGCCAGCGTGCTCGATGATGTCGCCCTGATGACCAAGGTGGCGGCGAAGAAGACGGCCGGGGTGCTGGGGGACGATCTCGCCCTCAATGCAGAACAGGTCTCCGGGGTGCGGGCCGAGCGTGAGCTGCCGGTGGTGTGGGCGGTGGCCAAGGGATCGTTTCGCAACAAGCTCATTCTGGTGCCTGCCGCCATCGCCATCAGCGCTCTTATCCCCTGGCTCATCACCCCGCTCCTGATGCTGGGGGGGGCCTACCTCTGTTTCGAGGGGGCGGAGAAGCTGGTCCACAAGTTCCTGCCCCACGAGGAGGAGGCGCATCAGGCGGCGCCGGTGCCCGAGGATCTGGCGGCCTATGAGCGCCAGAAGGTGAAGGGGGCCATTCGCACCGATTTCATCCTCTCGGCGGAGATCATCGTCATCGCCCTCGGAACCGTGCAGGGGTCGAGCCTGGGCCTGCAGATCGCCGTGGTAGCGGGCATCGCCCTGCTGATGACCGTCGGGGTCTATGGCCTGGTGGGGCTCATCGTCAAGCTCGACGACATCGGCCTGCACCTGCTGCAAAAGCCCGATGGGGGCGCCGTGCGCCGGGCGGTGGGGCAGGGGCTGCTGGTGACAGCGCCCCGTCTGATGCACCTGCTTGCCCTGGTGGGCACCATCGCCATGTTCATGGTCGGCGGCGGCATTCTGGTCCATGGCTGGCCCTTCCTCCATCATCTCATCGAAGGGACGGCGGGCACGGTGGCCGCCCTGCCCGGGGTCGGCGGGGTACTGGCCGTGGTGACGCCCACCCTGCTGAGCGCCCTGGCCGGCGTGGTGGCAGGGCTGGTGCTGGTGGTGGCCATGACCCTGGTGAGCAAGCTTCAGCCCGCCAAATAGGTCGCTTGTCGGGAGAGGGCCGACAGGGGCCGTCGCACTGGGGGGCGCTCTTCTGCTGGTTGCCTCGAATGGGGGCTAGGCAAGTGCCTGGCCCCCTTCGTACTATCCGGTTTCACCCGCCCGCAGAGGCGGGGTGACCCGATATGGACGCAAACAGACAAGGACAACCATGAAACCACCCGTTTGGCGAGATGATCACATCTATGCCGCCCCCGACGATCCTGCCATCGAGGCCGCCTTCCAGGAGGCTGCCCGCGCCCTTACCCGGCTTGACGCTCTCCTGGCGGACCTGCCGGATCCCGCCCATCCCGTTGCGGATGCCAATGCCCTGCGCCACCTGTTGCGGGCCATCCGCCGCGAGGCCAACGGGGTGAAGACCCTGGCCTGGAACAGCCAGGTCTATGGTTACAACCGGCTGAGCCAGAACGGGCGCGACGAGGAGGCCCGGGTACTGCTCTCCCGGGGCCAGCAGCTGGAGGCGACCCTGGCCCAGCGCAGCAAGCCGGTGGACCTGTTCTGGGTTCGCGCCCCCGAGTCACTGGTGCGCACCCTGCTGCAAGATCCCGAACTCTTCGAGCTGGCCTACCACATCCATCACGACAGAGCGCTGCAGGATCAGTGGCTTTCGCTCGAGAGCGAGCAGCTCATCGAGGGGTTGGCGGTGGACGGCCTGCAGGGGTGGGGGGATCTCTACGACAACCTGGTGGGGCGGCTGCTGCCGGTGGTGGAGGGGGTGCCCATGGGGCTTGCCCAGGCGGACAACCTGCTCGCCCACCCGGACAGGGCGCGGCGCGCCAGTGCCTGGCACGCCATCCAGGGCGCCTGGGAGGCGGAGCAGGAGACGGTGGCCGCCATTCTCAACGCCATCAACGGCTGGCGCAACGAGCTCGGCCGCCAGCGCGGCAAGGGGCGCAGGCTGGATGCCCTCGAGGTTACCTGCCATCAGGAGCACATCACGGGCGCGACCCTGGAGACCCTGATGGCGGCGGCCGGGGAGCACAGGGAGCTCGGGCGCCGCGCCTTGCGGGCCATGGCCTGTGCCCAGCAGATCACCGACTTCGCCCCCTGGGATCTCTTTGCTCCGGCGCCTCAGGCCGTGCACGGCAAGTTCGGCTTCGAGCAGGCGCTGAATCTGGTGATGGAGGCCTTTGCCGCCTTCGATCCCGAGATGGGGGCGTTTGTCCGCATGATGGCCGACAAGGGGTGGATCGATGCCGCCCCGAGCGAGCACAGGCGAAGCGGCGCCTATTGCACCGAGTATGCCGATCCGCCCGAGCCAAGGGTCTTCCTCACCTTCGAGGGGACCATGGACAACGTCATCACCCTGGCCCATGAGCTCGGTCATGCCTGGCACAGCTGGTTGCTGCGGGATCTTCCCTTCGAACAGCGGGGCTACCCCAAGACGCTGGCGGAGACCGCCTCCCTCTTTGCCGAGATCCTGGTGCGCGATGCCCTGCTGGCCGCCACCGACAAGGTGGAGCAGCGCAGGGCCATCGCCTGGCTGGACGGGGAGCGGGCCGCGAGCCTGCTGCTCGACATCCCCGCCCGCTTTGCCTTCGAGCGCGCCCTGGTGACGGCGCGGGAGGCGGGTTACGTGGGGGCGAGCCAGATGCGGGAGATGATGAAATCGGCGCAGCAGCAGTGCTATGGTGACGCCCTCAGCCAGTATGACGAGCTGTTCTGGGCCAGCAAGGGTCACTTCTCCATCGCCGAGTCCGGGTTCTACAACTACCCCTATCTGTTTGGCTATCTCTTCAGCCTGGGGCTCTATGCCCAGCATGCGCGGGCCGGGGGCGAGTTTGTGCCCGCCTATCGCGCCCTGCTGCGAGATACCGGCCGCATGAGCGCCGAGGCGCTTGTGGAGAAGCACCTGGGGGTCGACATCCGCGAACCCGGGTTCTGGCAGGAGAGTCTGCGCTATGTGGAAGAGGCGGTGGTGCGCCTCGAGCGGCTGGTGTGATGCCTGCCCGCGAAGGTGGTGGCTCTGGCCACCTGGATTTCACGACGGGCCAGGCCCGTCCCTGACGATGAGCGTTCGATGCAACAACGAGTCTATCCACAGCAGTGGCAAAATGATCACATCTACCCCTCCCTCGACAGCTGTGTCCTCGAGGCGGACATGAGCCTGGCCCGCGCCAGCCTGGCCGAGCTGAGCGGTTTTATCGAGGGACTGGGCCAGGTTCCTCGCACTCCAGGCGCCTTGCAGGACTTCCTCAGGGAGGTACGCCTGCGGGCCCGGCGCATTCGCGACATCGGCTGGAACATCGCCGTGCTGGCCGCCTGCAAGGGGAGCCAGGACGCCCGGGATCCCCTCGCCAAGCAGGTTGCCTCCCGGGCCCGTGCCCTCAATGCGGATCTGTTCAAGACGCTTGCCCCCATCGAAGATCTGATGCTGGGGCTGCCTGCGCCCGAGTTTGAGCAACTGATGGCCGACCCCCTGCTCGGGGAGGAGGGGTACCGGCTGCGCCACGAGCGCCGCCTGCAGGATCAGCGGCTGCCGGTGGAGGCGGAGCAGCTGGTCATCGGCCTTGGCACCGACGGCTTGCACGCCTGGGGCAACCTCTACAACGATCTGGTGGGCAAGATAAGGCTGGTGATCGCGGGTCGCGAGATGGGGCTGGCAGAGGCGAGCAACCTGCTCTCCAGCCCGGATCGTGCCCTGCGCAAAGAGGCCTTCGATGCCATCAGCGCCGGCTGGGAAGGGGAGCAAGAGACGGTGGCGGCCATCCTCAACGCCCTCAACGGCTGGCGCCTGGAGCTCTCGCGCCAGCGCGGCAAACACCGGCGCCTCGATGCCCTGGACGTTTCCTGCCACCAGAGCCACATCGAGCGGGCGACCCTGGATACCCTGATGGCGGAGACCTGGCAGGCCCGTCATCTGGGCCAGCGGGCCCTGGGGCTGATGGCCGGTCACCTCGGCCTCGAGGTGCTGGGGCCGGAGGATCTCTTTGCGCCGCCCCCTGCCGCCAGCCGCCGGGAGATCCCCTTCGAGGAGGCGGTCGACATCATCGCCCAGGCCTTCGCGCGCTTTGACCCCGAGATGGGGGACTTTGCCCGCATGATGGCCGAGCGCGGCTGGATTGATGCCGCCCCCACCCCCAACCGGCGCACCGGGGCCTATTGCACCAAGTTTGCCGAGCCGGTGGAGCCGCGGGTCTTCATCACCTATGCGGGCACCATGGACAACGTCATCACGCTGGCCCACGAGCTCGGTCACGCCTGGCACAACTGGCTCATCCGCGACTTGCCCATGAGCCAGCGCAGCTACCCCATGACGCTCGCGGAGACCGCCTCCATCTTCGCCGAGACCCTGGTGCGCAGCGCCCTCTACGAGCAGGCCCGAAGCGTCGAGGAGCGTCTGGCCATCGCCTGGGCGGATGCCGACGGCGCCGCCACCTTCCTGGTCAACATCCCGGCCCGCTTCGACTTCGAGCGGGCCCTGGTGGCCGAGCGCGAGCAGGGCTATGTGTCGTCGGCCCGGCTCAAGGGGCTCACCGACGAGGCCTGGGGGCGCTGGTACGAGCAGAGCCTCGATCGCTATCACCCCCTGTTCTGGGCCGCCAAGGCGCACTTCTCCATCGCGGGCTTCGGTTTTTACAACTACCCCTACCTCTTTGGCTATCTGTTCAGCCTCGGGGTCTATCAGCAACTGATGAGCCGCCAGGCCGCAGGGGAGGCGGGGGTGGCGAAGGCCTACCGCGCTCTGCTGCGAGACACAGGTCGCATGAGCGCCGAAGAGCTGGTCGAACGGCATTTGGGGCAGGACATTCGCGAGCCCGCCTTCTGGCAGGGGAGCCTGGCCCTGGTGGAAGCGGCGGTGGCGCGCTTCGCCCAGTGCGGCAGTTAACCTCGCCAGACCCGGTTTGCGCCATGTCCCGCCGGGGCATGGCGCTGCCACAGCGGCCCCGGCGCGCGGTTTGGTGGCCCGAAGGGGCGTGATCCAAAGCAAGAAAGTGGGATGTTTTGGTGGCGCAAGGCCCTGTCGCTGGGGTAGTTTCGATAGAACCGACACAGTTTTTGAGGTCTTGTCCATGATCATCTATCTGCATGGCTTTGATGCCACCAGCCCCGGCAATCATGAAAAAGTGCTGCAGTTGCAGTTTATCGATGATGATGTGCGTTTCGTGCACTACAGCACGGTTCACCCCCGCCACGACATGAGCCATCTGCTCAAGGAAGTGAAGAAGCAGCTCGACATGAGCACCGATCCCAAACCTCTCATCTGCGGTGTGGGCCTGGGTGGCTACTGGAGCGAGCGGATCGGGTTTCTGTGCGGCATCAAGCAGGTGGTCTTCAACCCCAACTTGCACCCGGAAGAGAACATGCAGGGCAAGATCGACAGGCCGGAGGAGTACGAGGACATCGGCACCAAGTGTGTAACCGAATTTCGTAATAAAAATTCAGGAAACTGCCTGTGCATCCTTTCCGTTCAGGATGAAATCCGCGATAATCGGGACACTGAACGTGAATTGAAGAACTATTACGACATCGTATGGGATGAGCGCGAGACCCATAAGTTCAAGAACATCTCGCACCATCTGCAACGGATGAAGGCCTTCAAAGAAGCCTGAGCCATCACGTCAACCGATTTCGTTTTAGGGAGCCAATGGCTCCCTTTCGTTTTGAGGAACCAAGGAAAATCATCATGATGAATATTGTCGTTGTAGGCGGTGGCGCCGGTGGTCTCGAGCTTGCGACCAGCCTGGGCCGCAAGCTGGGCAAGAAGAACAAGGCCAGGATCACCCTGGTGGATCGCAATCGCACCCACCTGTGGAAACCCCTGCTGCACGAAGTGGCCACCGGCTCCATGGATGCGGGCATCGACGCCCTGAGCTACCAGTCCCACGCCAAGAACCACGGCTTTGAATTCCAGCTCGGCAGCCTGACCGACATCAAGCGCGACGAGAAACGCATCGTGCTGGCGCCGATCCACGACGAGAGCGGCGCCCTGGTGGTCAACGAGCGGGAAGTGGCTTACGACATCCTGGTGATGGCCATCGGCTCCGTCTCCAACGACTTCAACACCAAGGGCATCAAGGATCACTGCATCTTCCTGGACAGCCCCTCCCAGGCGCACCGCTTCTACAACAGCATGATGAACCGCTTCCTGCAGTTCGCCACCGAATACCAGCCCGGTGACAAGGTGAAGATCGCCATCGTTGGCGGCGGCGCCACCGGCGTCGAACTCTCTGCCGAGCTCTACAACGCGGTGGAGCAGCTCTACGCCTACGGCTTCAAGAACCTCACCACCGACAGTCTCAAGGTGACCCTGGTGGAAGCGGGCCCCCGCATCCTGCCGGCCCTGCCGGAGCGCATCAGCGGCTCCGCCCATCAGGAGCTGGTGAAGCTGGGCGTGGACGTGCGCACCGCCACCATGATCACCGAAGCGACCGCCGAGGGTCTGCACACCAAGGATGGGGAGCTGATTGAAGCAGACCTCATGGTGTGGGCCGCGGGCATCAAGGCGCCGGACTTCATGAAGGAGATCGCGGGCCTGGAAACCAACCGCATCAACCAGCTGGTGGTCCACGAGACCCTGCAGACCACCCGGGACGAGAACATCTTCGTCATCGGCGACTGCGCCGCTTGCCCGCAGCCGGACGGCAAGTTCGTGCCGCCCCGCGCCCAGTCCGCCCACCAGATGGCGACCCAGGCGTTCAAGAACATCCTGGCCAAGATGAACGGCGGCGAGATGAAGCCCTACCGCTATCACGATCATGGCTCCCTGGTCTCCTTGAGCCGCTTCTCCACCGTGGGCAGCCTGATGGGCAACCTGATGCGCGGCTCCATGATGGTAGAAGGCTACATCGCGCGCATCGTCTACATCTCCCTCTACCGGATGCACCAGGTCGCCCTGCACGGCTACATCAAGACCGGCCTCATCATGCTGGTGGGCCGCATCAACCGGGTGCTGCGCCCGAGCATGAAGCTGCACTGAGTGCATGGCGGCTGCCGCTGCGAACATCAAAAAGGAGAGGCTTGCCTCTCCTTTTTTTATGGCCGACGCGGGGCGACGCTAGAAACGTCTGCCGTAGTTGAGGGCGAAGAAGTAGAGGGCCGGGGTGGGGTAGCGGCCCGAGAGATCCTGCTCATCGACGCTGGCGCTCTCCATGTGGATGTACTCAAACCCGGCTCCCAGGGTCTCCTGAGGGGTGAGCGCATAGGTGACACCGGTGCCGAGCCGCAACGCGCTGCCGCTTGGCGCCGTGAGGGAGGTGTGATCTTGATCCCGGTAGGCACTGGTGTCGTACGCCACGCCGCCATTGAGGGTCCATTGGGGCGTCAGCGCGTGCTGGAGCCCGAGCGCCAGGTGGTAACTGTCCTGATAGAGCCCCTGCTGCGGGGCGGTGCGGTCAAAGATGGTGACCTCGTTGTCGTTGTAGCGGCTCCAGTCCTGCCAGCCCAGATTGCCCATGATGGCCCAGTCGTGGGCCAGGGTATGAAAGGCGCTCACCATCAGCTGCTGGGGGCTGTTGACCATGCCGGACAGGGGCAGGGTGGCGCTGATGCCGGGCAGGTTGGGGCGCGAGAAGGTGATGGTGCGGTCGATGGCGAAGTGGTAGGTCACCTCGCTGGCATAGCCGAGCCCGAATCGGGTCTCTGGATTGTGCTCATAGAGGAGCCCCAGCTTGGCATTGAGGGCCCAGTCTCCGTCGTCCTGCTTCTGCTCCCCGCCACTGCCCTCCCGGGTGAGGGAGAACAGGCCGTAGTTGATGCCGATCCCGACCCCGAGCGACCAGTGCTCGTCGAGGCGATAGGCGATGGATGGTTGCAGGGTGAGGCCGATCAGGGTGGCCTTCTTGATGAGCTGCTTACCAGCCCAGTCACCAAAATCGAGCCCCAGCCCGAAGTTGCCATAGAGCGCGAGGCCCGCCGACCAGCGATCATCGAGCTGCTGGCTGTAGTAGGCGGAGGCCGCGGGGAACCAGCCGACGACGGTATCGACATCCCCCTTCGCGGGATCGTCCAGATCGTAGGGCAGGTCCCCGTAGAGCAGTTGCCCGCCGAGGGTGAGGTGGCGCCCCTCCAGCCGGGTCAGGCCGGCGGGGTTCACCAGTTGCACGGTGGCATCCTGGGCCCTGGCGGCCATGCCGGCGGCGGCCAGGCCGAGATCATTGGTGCCGGTTTCGTACAGGTAGAGACCGGCCCCCTCGGCGGGGGCGTTCAACATGGCGGTCAGGGGCAACAGCAGCAGTGTCCGTTTCATCAAGGTCCCTCTTTCATCGTGGTTGAGAAGCCCTCTCCCCAGCGTCGGTGCCCATCCTTGCATTCCCGGGGAAAGTGGCACGACACAGGCAGTATAGATGGCACCTTGATGAGCGTGGCGGGCACGATGCACGGGGCGCCCCGCCACACCGGGCTTATGCTTTGGCCAGCGCCTTGCTACCATGACGGCAACGGTGCTTCGCGCACCCAGCCCAACTCACAGGAGACCTCATGATCCTCTCAACCACCCCCACCCTGGAAGGCAAGACCATTCGCGAGTACCGCGGCATCGTCGTGGGCGAAGCCATCCTCGGCGCCAACATCTTCAAGGATCTGTTCGCCGGCATCCGCGACATCATCGGCGGTCGCTCCGGCGCCTACGAAAAAGAGCTGGCCCGGGCCCGGGAGATCGCCTTCGAGGAGCTCAAGGAGCGTGCCCAGGCGCTGGGGGCCAACGCCGTGGTGGGCATCGACATCGACTACGAGGTGGTGGGCCAGAACGGCAGCATGCTGATGGTCAGCATCAGCGGCACCGCCGTGGTGGTGTGAGCCTGCGCTCACGCCGTTAGAAGCCAATGCCCAAGCCGATCGCGAGATCGGCTTTTTTATTGGGGAACGGCGGCGGGATGTCGTCGGGAGAGGCGGGAACTGACCTCGCGGCCATGTATCAGCGCGTGATAGGCACCTTAAAGCCGGGAAAAGGGCGCGATCTGTGCTGTTATTGTTCAGTTTTTGTGTGCATGTAGCGAAAGTCATTTAATTTTTCTAAACAAAAACGAGCACTGTGAGTGCGATTTTTCGCCCTTGCCGGGCGTTCAAAGGCCGCAGTAGGATGCAGTCTGGCGCCGGGCTCGCATCTCCCGGCGGCGTTCATCTCATATTGCAGGGCTGCATCCATGACCTTACTCAAACCGCCGGGGCTCAACCCCGGCGACACCATAGGTTTCTTCTCCCCCTCCAGCGCGGCCACCGCCTGGGCGCCGAACCGCTTTGCTCGCGCCAAGGCTTATCTGGCGGCGCAGGGCTTCGAACTCAAGGCGGGCAGCCTGACCGGCGAACAGGATCACTGGCGCTCCGGCTCCATCGCGGCGCGGGCCGCCGAGCTCAATGCCCTCATTCGCGATCCGCAAGTGCGAGCAATCATGTCGGTGATTGGTGGCAGCAACTCCAACTCCCTGCTGCCCTACCTCGATTTTGATGCGCTGAAGCGGGATCCCAAGATAGTCATCGGCTACTCCGATGTAACGGCCCTGCTGCTCGGCATTCATGCCCAGACCGGCCTCGTCACCTTCTATGGCCCGGCGCTGGTGGCTTCCTTTGGCGAGCTCTCGCCGCTGGTGGACGAGACCCTGGCCGGCTTCCTGTCCGTTTGCATGGCCGGTGGCGCCAGCCTGCCCCACCGGTTGCCGACTCCGACGCAATGGACTGAGGAGCGGCTCGACTGGGAGCATCAGACCCGGGCCAAGCAGTGCTGGCCAAACCGGCTGATCTCGGTGGGCACTGGCCGGGTGCGGGGTCGGCTCATTGGCGGCAACCTCAATACCCTGGCGGGGATCTGGGGTTCCCCCTTTATGCCGTCCATCGAGCGGGGCGACATTCTGCTGCTGGAAGACAGCCTCAAAACCGCCGAAACGGTGGAGCGCTCCTTTGCCCACCTCAAGCTGTGCGGGGTGTTTGAGCGCATCGGTGCCCTGGTGCTCGGCAAACACGAGCTGTTCGACAGTCAGGGCAGCGGCAGGCGGCCCCTCGACATCCTGCTGGAGGTCGTGGGGGAGCCGACCTTCCCCATTCTGGCGGAGTATGACTGTGCCCACACCCACCCCATGTTGACCCTGCCCCTTGGCATCGAGGCCGAACTGGATCTCGATGCCCAGAGCCTCACCCTGTGCGAGTCCTGGCTTGGGGAGTGAGTCACTGCACTGCCTGCCATAGTTGCATCGGCACAGAGACAAAGAGGTCGCCCGGGCGACCTCTTTGTCGTCTGCGACTTCGCTGCGGATCAGGGCAGGGCATCGGGCCGGAAGGTGTTGCAAGGATCTGTGTCCCTCGTGTCTCAATCGATCAGGGCAATGCATCGGGCCGGAAGCTGGCGCGGATCTGTGGCACCAGGGGGGAGGGGTCGAAGCCTTTCTCCTCCCCGAGCACCGGGTGGAGCAGGGGTTGGTCCCGGATAGGGGTGAGGTCCCCCGCCAGCAGCTGCCTTGTGGCCTGGCCCATCTGGTAGAGCTGGCGCACCGGGTCGAACTGACGGGCGAGATCCAGCCCGTCCCCGGCCCGGGTGAAGGCCATCATGGGGATCTGGTAGCTGGCATCCCGTGGCGGTTTGGCGCCGTGGATGCCCTTGCCGGCCGACATCAGGAAGGGCTGGTGGTCCCCGAAGGCCACCACCAGGTAGCGCTTGCCGGAGTTGTCCAGGGTCTTGAGCAGCCGCTCCAGGGAGGCCATGGCATCCACCACCCCCGTGTAGTAGGTGTTGAGCAACTGGGTATCCGCCGGGCTCTGATCCGGGCAGGCGCCGCTGCGCTGCTGGGCCCGGTAGCGATCCCCGTCGAAGGGGCCGTGCCCCTGCATGGTGACCGCGTAGGCGAACAGGGGCTGATCGTCCTGGTTGCTGCGTTTGAGCAGGTGATCGATGAGGGCATCGTCGGAGATGTAGAGCCCCTTGTGCTCGAGGGCGGTGAAGCGGGTATCGAACCAGCGCTCCTCATAGCCGAGGGCCGGGATCGCCTTGGCGCGGCCCCAGAACTTCTCCACATAGGGGTGGGCGAACAGGGTCTGGTAGCCGCTTTGGGCTGCGCTGCGCGCAAGGCCGGGCACCTTGTCCGAGAGGTAGTAGTAGGGCACCACTCCCTGTTTGAGCAGGCCCACCGGCAGGCCGGTGTTCATCTCGAACTCCGCCAGCACCGTCATGCCGCCCGTGGTGGGGGAGTGGATGGTCTTGCGCCATTGGGCCACGCTGGCGGGCAGGCTCAAGGTGGGGGCGGGGGCGCAGAGACGGCCCTGCCAGTCAAGCCAGAGTGACTCGTATTGCAGCACGATCACCAGATCGAAGCGGGGAGCCCTGGGCTGGGCGGGCAGGCTCAGCTCCGGGGTGCGCTCGTTGATCTGCAAGGGGTAGCGAAACACGTTGCCGCTTTGCAGCATCTCGTCCACCAGGTTGAACAGGTAGAGGCCGGGGCCGGCGCGGATGATGTCCCTGTGGTAGTTCACCGCCCTGTCCACGTAGCGGATGTTGGCCCCGAGCAGCTTGTTGCCGGTCTGGGTGGCGAACACGCAGAGGGCGAAGAAGGCGGCGGTGGCGGCGGTGGTGCGCAGCAAGCCCCGCAGGATCCAGCGGGAGAGGGCGAAGCGCCACACCAGAAAAAGGAGCCCCAGCACGACGAGCACCGGCACCACAGGGTGCTGATCGAGCAGGATGTGCAGCAGGGCCAGCAGGTTGCCCAGATCGTCCCCCCCCAGCGGCACCCCGTAGATGGCGATCTTCATGAAGTTGGCGAGCAGCCCGATGCCCGAGAGGGCGGTGAAGAGCAGCCCCATATAGAGGCTGAAGCCCGCGAGGGCGCAGAGGCTCCAGCCCAGCACCATGCTGCCCCAGGCGAGGTAGTAGTGCTCGGGCCGAAAGCCCGACCAGAACAGGAATTCCCCCAGCTTGAACACCACGAAGCCGTGGAGCAGCACGAAGGTGAGGTTGCCGAGCAGCAGGCTGCCTGCCACCCGGGCGCGGTAGCTTCGGCGCAGCCGCGGCAGCAGGGCCTTGAGCACGGCGGCGCTCACCAGCAGCACCAGCAGCAGGCTGGTCATCAGGTAGAGGAGGTTGAAACCGCGCTCCGGCAGGGTCTGGAGGATCTGGCTGTATTCGGCGCTCTCCGGCCTGTCTGCCAGCAGCAGCCCGATGCGCAGCTGGTAGCGGCTGTCCAGGGCGTCGTCGGGGGCGCGCAGGGCGCTGTTGAGGCTCAGGGTGCAGCGCTCCTTGCGGCACTTCTGGCGCTTGTCCACCGCCTGGCTCAGCTGATCGATGCGCACCCCTTTGTCGTTGAGCAGCTCCACCCGCACCTTGTCCCCCTCCTGCAGGGGTTTGAGCAGTTGCCACTGGCTGCGCACCACCAGATAGAAGCCCCGGTTGTCACTTTTGTAGAGCAGGCTGTAGCGATTGAGGGTCGCGATGGGCTGATCCGCCGGGCCCAGAATGAGGGGGGCGGCACGCCCGAGCCAGCTGACGGGGTTGAGCAGCGGCAGGGCGAGGGTCAGCAGCAGCAGGGCGGTCAGCAGACCCAGCAACAGCCCGGCCAGGGGCTGGGAGGCGGGGCGGTGGCCGGTGACGGGGGCATTCATAAGGGCTCATCCTTGGAGCGGTCATGGCAGCGACGACTGCCTCTATTTTGACCCGATGGTGCGTGGCTTGTTCCTTGATGTCAATTTAATGACAACAAGATGAATATTCCGTGATGAGCACTGTGAAGCAATTTGTGATCCCGATCCGCCAGGGGCACTCATTCTGTGATGAAAGCGTCATCATGAGCCTTTGCCGCTGGTCTGGGAGGGGGGCGCTGTTTAGTCTCTCAGTAACGGTTGGAGGTACATGTATGAATCCCAAAGTTGCGGCGCGTCAGGCCAGATTGCTCCAGATGCTGGAGAGCAAAGAAGAGATCCGGATCGGGCGGGAGCGGGACTGCCCCCTGCCGCTGCCCCAGCTCGTCCGGCTGACCGAGGATCACCCGGATGTCGTCAAGGTCTACGGTCACGGGCTCACCGCCGAGGTGTTCCATCTCAAGGTGGAGGGGCACCACTGGTGCCTGAAACGCTGCCGCCAGGACTCTCTGGTGGCCAATGTGGACGGCAAGACCGCCTTTCTCACCGAGCTGGAGCGGCGTCGGGAGATAGAGAGCCTGCGGGAACTGCATCCCACCATCCTCTCCAACGTGGTCTGTACCAGTTTCGGCTCCGCCCGGGCCGGGGTGCTGGTCTCCCCCTGGCTGCGGGGGGAGCCGGTGCGCACGCTCTGCGAGCGCAACCTGTCGCAGATGCTGGCGGTGGAGGCGGAGCTGGCCCGCTGGGGCTGGTTTGACTGGGATCCGAGCCCGGGCAACCTGCTGGATGACGGCCAGCATATCTCGGTGTTCGATTTTGGCTACATGTGGCCCTTCGATCCCCTGCACGAGTTCAACTCCAACGGCCTCACCGATCCCGACTTCCATGTGCCTGAGCGACTGGAAACCCGCACCCTCTCCGGGCTCTGGCTGGACGAGGCGGATCCCTTGCCGCTGTTTCGCCGCTGGCGCGAGCTCTGCCTCGCCTGGGCCAGGGGAGAGCTGCAATACCTGTCGCGGGAGGGGGCGAGCGCCCCCGTGCTGGCGCGGATGCAGGGACTGGTGGGGGAGTGGAGTGCGGCGCTGGCAAGCGACGAGGCGCTGGCGGCCAACTGGTGGCGCGACATGTACCGCAGCCATCGGCTCGACATCCTGGACGACCTCAGCGGCAAGAGCTGCGGCCCGCTCACCCTGCGCCGCCTCGACTGGCTGGAGCAGGCGGTACGGGAGCACTTCCCGGCCCTGATGGACAATCTGGCCCCTGACGAAGCGGGGCTCGGTCAGGCCGGGTTGCTGCAACGGCTGGGAGGGCTGCGCGAGCAGATCCGGGCCAATCTGCTGCCCACCCGGGCCACCCTGGTCACCAGCTGATGGTGAAAGAAGAGTGACAAGAGGGGCGCCGTGGCGCCCCTCTTTGCTGAGTGGGGAAGGCCGCCCCGGGTGATGGGGCGGAGGAGGCTCGTTGTGTGCCAGCGCCGGGGCGACTCAGTCGAGCAGTTCCCGGTGCAGGCAATTGACGATGTGGCCCGCCTCGTCCTCTTTGACCAGGAAGCAGAGGTTGTGGGCGCTGGCGCCGTAGCAGATCATCCGGATGTTGTGCTCGCGGATGGCGTCGAACACCTGGCTGCCCACCCCGGCCGCCTCGCTCATGCGGTTGCCGATGAGCGCCACCAGGGCGAAGCCGGTCTCCACTTCCACCTTGCACAGCTGGCCGAGCTCCGCCAGCACCTTGTCGTTCAGGATGGGTTCGCCGTTGCTCTGGCTGCCGGTGTGATCCAGGGTCAGGGAGACGCTCACCTCGGAGGTGGTGATGAGATCCACCGAGATGCGGTGACGGGCCAGGATGCCGAACACCTCGGCCAGGAAGCCGTAGGCGTGGAACATGTTGAGGCTGTGCAGGGTCACCAGCACCTGCTGGCGGCGCAGGGCCACGGCCCGGAACAGCGGGTTGCTGCGGGTGGTGGCGCGGATCCAGGTGCCACCGGCGGCGGGGTCCTTGGCGGAGCCCACGAACACCGGGATGTCCTGGCGCAGCGCGGGTTGCAGGGTGGCCGGGTGCAGCACCTTGGCGCCGAAGGTGGCCATCTCCGCCGCCTCCACGAAGCTGATTTCGGGGATGGGGCGGGCGCGGGTGACCAGGCGGGGATCCGTGGTGTAGATGCCGGGCACGTCGGTCCAGATCTCGATGCTGCCTGCGTCCAGTGCCTCGGCCAGGAGGGCCGCGCTGTAGTCGGAGCCGCCACGGCCGAGGGTGGTGGTGCGACCATCGCCGTCGGCACCGATGAAGCCCTGGGTGATGACCAGGCTGTCACCCAGCAACGGGCCCACCGCCTGCTGGCAGAGGGCGCGGGTCGCCGCGAGATCCACGGTGGCCTTGCCAAAGCGGCTGTCGGTGCGCAGCAGTTGGCGCGCATCCTGCCACTGGGCCTTGACCCCGCGCTGGTGCAGGAGTTCGGTGAAGAGACGGGTGGACATCAGCTCGCCGCAGGCGATGAGGCGATCGGCGAGTTCGGCGTCGGTGTGCTGACTGGCCTGACGGGCCATGGTGCGAATGTCGCCGAGCTGGGCATGGATGAGGGCGCTCACGTCGCTCGGGTTGCCAAGGGCGGCCAGAATGGCCAGCTGGATGTCGGCAAGCCTGGCAAGCTGGGCATCCTGTCCGGCTTCGTCCAGTTCACCCTGAGCCAGGCTCACCAGCAGGTTGGTGACGCCGGCGCTGGCGCTCAGCACCACCACCCGGGTCGCCGGATTGGCCAGCACCACGTCGGCGCAGTGGTTCATGGCCGCAGCATTGGCGACGCTGGTTCCGCCAAACTTGGCGACATTGATCGGGTTCATTGCATACTCCTGTCTCAAGGTGAAAATCCGGTTTCATCGGGCAAATAGAGAGGAGGAGGCAAAAAATGGCAGGAAAACGCGAGGATCCCGGCCAGAAGCACTCCACCTGCAGAGCCCATCCCGTACCCGCCCCAAGGTGGGGCGCGGTGTGGGATGACCACTACCGATGACAACCCGGGGGATTCAGCCCCCGCAGCCGACGTGGCGGTGTCCAGTCACTCGCCTCGTCTCGGCGCTGCTCCCCCTGACCCAAGTTCACCGGACACTGGTGTCCTCCCCTGGGCTGCCTGGGCAGCGCTCCTCTTCTGGTGCCACCTGTGACAGGTGGCGTGCATGTACAAATACCTTGGTCTGGATTGCACTGTCAATCGAGTTCGTAAAAAAGAACAAAATTGACGGTAACCAGGCACAAGATCAATCAGTTACGAAATGGTCTTGGACAAAACCTTGGAGCGACGCTGCCAGTTGTAGAAGCGCTGGCGCTCCACCGGCAGATCTTCGACTTCCAGGGGATCGAAGCCCCGCTCCCGGAACCAGTGGATGGAGCGGGTGGTGAGCACGAACAGGCGACGGATGCCGAGCCGCTTGGCCCGCTCGGCCACCTTGGCGATCAGGGTGTCCCCCCGGTTGGAGTTGCGATACTCCGGGTGGATGGCGACGCAGGCCATCTCGGCCATGGCTTCTTCCATGAAGCAGTAGAGCGCTGCGCAGCCGATGATGAGGCCGTCCCGCTCGATGATGGTGAACTTGTCTATCTCCATCTCCAGCTGCTCCCGGGAGCGGCGCACCAGGATCCCTTCCTCCTCCAGCGGACGGATGAGATCCAGGATGCCGCCGATGTCCTCAATGGTGGCGGCCCTCGCCCGCTCGGCGCTTTCGCGCACGATCTGGGTACCCAGCCCCTCGCGGCTGAACAGTTCCTGCAGCATGGCGCCGTCGTCCTGATAGCTCACCAGGTGGGAGCGGGGCACGCCACCCCGGCAGGAGGCGATGGCCGCGCGCAGGTAGCGGGCGGTGCCTGACATCTCTTCCCCCGCTTGCTCCAGCGCCACCAGCAGCTCTTCGGCCTGCTCGGGGAAGAGCTCGGAGATGGCCTCCCCGTGCCTGTCCATTACCCCCTGGGTGCTGCTGAAGCAGATGAGCTTGTCGGCTTTGAGATCCACCGCCACCCGGCGGGCTACCTCTTCCGAGCTCAGGTTGAAGCTCTCGCCGGTGACCGAGCAGCCAATGGGGGAGATGAGCACCAGGCCGTGCTGATCCAGCTGGCGGGTGATCCCCTCCACATCGATGCGACGCACCCGGCCGCTGTGGCAGAAGTCGATGCCGTCATCCACACCCAGCGGCTGGGCGGTGACGAAGTTGCCACTCACCACGCTGATGCGGGCCCCCTGCATGGGGGTGTTGGCGAGGCCCATGGAGAGCTGGGCGGTGATGTCGTATTGCAGACCGCCGCACACCTGCTTGATGATGGCGAAACTGGCATCGTCGGTGACCCGGATCCGCTTGTGATACTGGGCCTGGATGCCGGCACGGGCCAGGGCCTCGTCATTTTGCGGACGCGAACCAAACACCAGTACCAGGCGGATCCCCAAGGTCTGCAGCAGGGCGATGTCGCTGACGATGTTGGCGAAATTGGGGTGACAAATGGCTTCCCCGCCGATCATCAGGACGAAGGTGGCACCCCGGTGCACATTGACATAGGGGGTGGATTGCCGAAAGGCATGGACCAGGCTGGGTTCGCGTTCACGCACGTGTTTCATTCCATAAAAAAGCAGCAATTCGCCCAATATATGAAAATAAATTCACAAATCAAGACTAAATATCGACTTGGTGTTTTTTTGTCGCCATTTTGACCAGTGCGGGTGGGGAGGGGAAGACGCAGGCGAGGGCGGGAGGGTCGCCCCGGGGGCCGCTCCCTGGTTGATCCGGGCTTATAACCTGATATCTTCGGTGTTCCTTTTCGTCAGCCGCATTGCGCGGGGTTTTATACAAGGACAGGGCATATGGAGCAGATTATTTCACCGGCAGAGGCGCTGCCGGGACGGCGGGAAGCGCTGGAGATTGGCCAGGTGCACGCAGTAAACGGCCACCCGACCCAGGGGCCCTGGCCCGAGGGGATGGAGCTTGCCTGGTTCGGCATGGGCTGTTTCTGGGGTGTGGAGCGTCTGTTCTGGCAGCAGCCCGGGGTCTATTCCACCGCCGCCGGGTATCAGGGGGGGCTGACCCCCAATCCCACCTACAAGGAGGTGTGCAGCGGCCTGACCGGCCACGCCGAGACGGTGCAGGTGGTGTTCGATCCCAAGGTCATCAGCTATGGGGATCTCGTCAAGCTGTTCTGGGAACACCATGATCCGGCCCAGGGGATGCGCCAGGGTGGCGACATCGGCACCCAGTATCGCTCCGTCATCTTCGTCGGGGACGACACCCAGGAGGCGATTGCCCAGCAGAGCCTGGCCGCCTACCAGCAGGCCATGACGGCGAGCGGTGACGGGCGAACCATCACCACCCGCATCCTGCCGCTGGCCCCCTTCTATTACGCCGAGGATTATCACCAGCAATATCTGGAGAAGAATCCCGAGGGGTATTGCGGCCTGGGGGGCATCGGCGTCTGCCTGCCTCCCAGCCTGAATCGCTGAGGCGTCATTGCATACCACGGGGGCCATCAGGCCCCCGTGTCATTGTGATGAAAAATAATTGAAAAAAATGCGTCAGGTGGGGAACTAAACTGAACCCTGGCTGACCAATAGGGTAGCGACCACGGATGGTTGCCAAGACCAGACACATTTTTTTGCCCCGAAATTCATTACTCTGACAAGCGCGATGAATTGACAATGCTAGCAAGCAGGGCTGCCCGATGAGGCGGCCCTTTTCATTGGGCGTCCCGCCTCACTCCTCGCCTCATTGCATCTCGTCCCCTTGCCGTCACGGCAGGGGCGGGGTCAGCCGATGGTGCTGTCGAACAGGTTCTTGATGAGGTCGATGAACTCGATGAGGAAGGCTTGCTGGGCTTCGCTGGGGGCGGACAACCAGACGGCGGAGAGCACCTCTTCCAGATCGGCGACCACGGCATCGGCCTCCTGCATGATCAGGAAGCGCACCTTGGGGTCGAGCTGGGGGTTCTGCTCGCAGATGGCCATCAGGTTGTCGGCCACCCGGCTGCTCACCAGATCCTCGATGGTCTGGACGCCGCCGCCTTGTTGCTGGCTCTCGAACAGACCCAGACTCTCTACCAGATACTCGATCAGCGCAATGTAACCGTCGCTCTCTACCACCATGATGGCTGCCCTTTCTTCATTGCCTTGGGGAAATGGTGCGTATTTTAGTGGCTGAACCCGTCATGGCAAGCGGCAGTGGAGCCGATGGCGGATAAATTGGACACCGCCGCGCTCCACCGTCTCCAATCCGGTCAGCAGGAAGCCGTGACGCAGGAAGAGGGCGAGGCTGAAGGCGCTCGCCTCCGTGGTGAGGCTGCCAAGCCCCATCTGGCTGGCGGCTGCCAGCACCCGCTCCAGCAGCAGGGTGCCAAGCCCCTGGCGCGGATGATCCGGGCTCACGTAGAGCAGGCTGAGATGACCGTCATCGCTCAGGGTGGCAAAGCCAAGGGGCACATCGTCTTGCTCGATGACCCAGCCATGGTGCTCGCGCAACTGGCTGGCAAGCCCCGGGTGATGGGCGCCCCTGGCCCACTGCTCCACCTGCTCCGGGCTGTAGTGCGCAGGCCCCAGGCGGCGTACCGACTGCTCGAACAGATCCAGCAGCCTTGGTATGTGCGCCTCCTCGAGGGGGACGATGCGAGGAGAAGAAAGAGACGGCATGGGTCAATCCTCCCTGATGGTCGCGCGGGGAGCCTGGGGCCGCTTCGCCCTGGGCAGACCCGCCACCACCCGCTCATAGGAGTGGACTATCCAGCCCTGCCAGAGATCGTCAGACAGGCCTTCACTCAGGGTCACCGTGTTCCAGTGCTGCTTGTTCATGTGCCAGCCCGGTTTCACCTCGGGGTGGATCTCCCGCAGCAGCAGGGCGAGCTCGGGTTCGCACTTCAGGTTGATGGAGAGGGGCTCCGCCTGCCAGTCCACCAGGGCAAACATCTTGCCGGCGATGCGGTAGACCAGGATCTCCGGGCCGAAGGGGGTGTCCTCGGTGGCGCCGGGCTGGCTGAGCAAAAATTCACGCAATTGAACGAGGGTCATGGGGACTCCAGGCTGGTCCGATCATGGTGGAAGCATGTTCACCGGGGTGAGCCTTCTGTTAATATGCGCGCCGAGTATACCCCCCATCACCCCGGGAGCCCATGAGATGTTGTACCACAAGACCTTTGAACTGGGTCCCGATCGGGATTGGGTGGTGTTCGTGCACGGTGCGGGCGGCAGCTCCTCCATCTGGTTCAAGCAGTTGCGGGCCTACCGGGAGCACTTCAACGTGCTGCTGCTGGACCTTCGTGGTCACGGCCAGTCCAACCAGCTGCAGCAGGTGGTAAAGGGGCACTACAGCTTTCGGGCCGTGACCGAGGACATCCTGCGCCTGCTGGATCACCTGCGCATCCCCCACGCCCATTTTGTCGGCATCTCCCTTGGCACCATCCTCATCCGCCACCTGGCGGAGCTTCGCCCCGAGCGGGTCAAGAGCATGGTGCTCGGCGGCGCCATCCTGCGTCTCGACATCCGCTCCCGGGTGCTGGTGCAGCTTGGCCGCCTCGGCCAGCACTTCCTGCCCTACATGTGGCTCTACCGCCTGTTCGCCTTCATCATCATGCCGCGCCAGCACCATCAGGAGTCCCGCAACCTCTTCGTGCGCGAGGCTCGCAAGCTGTGCCAGAAGGAGTTCAAGCGCTGGTTCCGTCTCGCCACCGAGGTGAACCCCCTGATGCGCTACTTTCGCGAGCGGGCCCTGCCCATTCCCACCCTCTACGTGATGGGGGAGGAGGATCACATGTTCCTCGCCCCGGTGCGCGAGCAGGTGGCCCGCGACCCTTACAGTTGCCTCGAAATCATCGAAAAGTGCGGCCACGTCTGCAACGTGGAGCAGCCGGATCACTTCAACCGCCAGTCCCTGGCGTTTCTCTCCCGTCAGGCGGCGTCGTCCGCTCTTTGAAGCCCGACAAGGGCCTCAGAGGAAGTAGTGGCCAATCTCCAGATAGCGCTGGCGGATGTGCTCGATGAGCAGCCTTATCTTGCGCGGCGGCTGGCGGGTGAAGGGGTAGACGGCGTAGATGCCGAGCTTCTTGCCCACCCGGTCGGGAAACAAGTCCACCAGATCCCCCTGCATCAGGTCGTGATAGACCAGACAGCGCGGCACATAGACGATGCCGCGTCCCCCCAGCGCCGCCTTGCGCAGGGCTCCGGCGTTGTCGGTTGAAAAGCTCCCCGACACCGACACCAGATAGTTGCCCTCTTCCCCCTTGAAGGCCCACTCCGAGGCCCCCGTGCTCTGGTAGGCGTAGCGCAGGCAGTTGTGGGTGAGCAAGTCTGATGGCTCCCGCGGCGCCCCGAAGCGGCGCACATAGGCGGGGGCGGCGCAGATCACCCACTGGGAGTCGAGAATGTGGCGGGCAATCAGGCTCGAGTCATCCAGATAGCCGGTGCGAATGACCAGGTCGAACCCCTCTTCCACCAGGTTGACGAAGCGGTTGTCCAGCGACATCTCCACCGTGAGCCCCGGGTGCTGCTGGCAAAAATCGGCCACCGCATCGGCGAGCAAGAGCTCCCCCGAGATGGTGGGCACCGACATCCGCACATGACCGCTCACCTTTTCACCAAATCCCGCCACCGCGTCGAAGGCATCCAGTGCGGCGGCCTTCACATTTTTGGCACCCTGATAGAGCGCCTTGCCCGCCTCGCTCAGGGTGAGCCGGCGGGTGGTGCGATAGAGGAGCTGCACCCCGAGCTCCTCTTCAAGACGCCCGATCCGCTTGCTAACCACTGAATTTGTCAGGGAATTTTGTTCCGCTACCTTGCTGAAGGATCCGGCCTCCACCACCTGGGCGAAGAGGATGAGGTCGTCGGTACTGGCCATATTGATCAACTTTTGGAACGAATGTTGTTCATTATTTCCATATATCGCGAAAAAGGAACAGGGTAAGGTCACGTCCGTTTAACAAAACAACAACAAGGTGCGCCTCTGCACCCCTCTGGACAAGGACGCAATGATGACAGACACCCTGCTGGCCCTGGTGGCCTTCTCGCCGATCCTGGTGGCCGCCGTGCTGCTGGTCGGCCTCAACTGGCCCGCCAAGCGCGCCATGCCCGTCGCCTTCCTGTTGACCGTGTTCATCGCCCTCTGGGGCTGGCAGATGAGCCCGACCCGGGTCTTTGCCTCCACCCTGCAGGGGCTGGTGATCACGGTGACCGTGCTCTGGATCGTGTTCGGCGCCATCCTGATGCTCAACACCCTCAAACACACCGGCGCCATCAGCACCATTCGCGGCGGTTTTACCAACATCTCGCCGGACAGGCGCATCCAGGCCATCATCATCGCCTGGTGCTTCGGCGCCTTTATCGAAGGGGCCTCGGGCTTTGGCACTCCGGCCGCCATCGCCGCGCCGCTGCTGGTGGCCATCGGCTTTCCGGCGCTCGCCGCCGTGCTGCTCGGCATGATGATCCAGTCCACCCCGGTGTCGTTTGGCGCGGTGGGCACCCCCATCCTGGTGGGCATCAACAAGGGGCTGGATAACCAGGCCATCGGCCAGACCCTGAGCGCCGGTGGCAGCAGCTGGGACATCTACCTGCAGCAGGTGACCACCAACGTGGCCCTCATTCACGCCACCGTCGGCACCCTGATGCCGGTGCTGATGGTGATGATGCTGACCCGCTTCTTCGGCCGCAACCGCAGCTGGACCGAGGGGCTCTCCATCCTGCCCTTCGCGATTTTCGCCGGGCTCGCCTTCACCGTCCCTTATGCCCTCACCGGCATGCTGCTCGGCCCCGAGTTCCCGTCCCTCATCGGCGGTCTGGTGGGGCTGGCCCTGGTGGTGACGGCGGCGCGAGCCGGTTTTCTGGTGCCCAAGAACTCCTGGGATTTCGCCCCCGAGAACGAGTGGCCCGCCGAGTGGCTGGGCTCCTTGAAGCTCGATCTCAAAGAGGCCGCCGGCCGCCCCATGTCGCTCATGCTGGCCTGGCTCCCCTATGTGGCGCTGGCGCTCCTGCTGGTGGCGAGCCGGGTGAGCCCGGCATTCAAGGCAAGCCTCCTGTCGGTGAGCCTCGCCTTCACAGACCTTTTGGGGGAGAAGGGGGTCAGCGCCTCCATTGAGCCGCTCTACCTGCCGGGGGGCCTGCTGGTGCTCTGCGCCCTGCTCGCCACCTGGCTGCAATCGCGCTCCCTCGCCCCCTTCGGGCGGGCATTGGGGGAGTCCAGCCGCACCCTGATCGGCGCCGGCTTCGTGTTGATTTTCACCGTGCCCATGGTGCGCATCTTCATCAACTCCGGCGTCAACGGGGCGGATCTTGCCAGCATGCCGGTGACCACCGCCAACTTTGCCGCCGGGCTGGTGGGGGAGTTCTTCCCTGCGCTCAGCGCCACCATCGGCGCGCTGGGGGCCTTCATCGCCGGATCCAACACGGTATCGAACATGATGTTCAGCCAGTTCCAGTTCGAGGTGGCCCAGACCCTGGGGGTCTCCACCGCCGCCATGCTGGCGCTGCAGGCAGTCGGCGCCGCTGCGGGCAACATGATCGCCATTCACAACGTGGTGGCGGCCTCGGCCACCGTGGGGCTGCTCGGCCGTGAGGGGGCGACGCTGCGCAAGACGGCGCTGCCGACCCTCTACTACCTGCTGGTCACCGGCCTTATCGGGCTGGTGCTCATGTACAGCTTCCACATCTCGGACGCACTGCTGCAGCTCAAGTAAGGAGAGCAAGTGATGAAGGTAATGCGGGTCTACCCGGCCAAGCCGGCCGATGTCTATCTCTACGCCACCTGTCTGGTGGACCTGTTCGACCCGGTGGCGGGGCTCGATGCCATCGCCCTGATCGAGCGGGAAGGGATAAGGGTGCACTTTGTCGAGAAGCAGACCTGCTGCGGGCAGCCGGCCTACACCTCGGGTCACGAGGAGGAGGCGCGCAAGGTGGCGCAAAGCCAGATGGCGCTCTTCCCCGAGCCCTGGCCGGTGGTGGTGCTGTCGGGCTCCTGCGGCGGCATGATGCACCACCACTACCGCCGCCTCTTCCCCGAGAGCCCCGAGGTGGCCGATTTTTGCGATCGGGTGTTCGAGCTCACCGAGTTTCTGGCCCGGGTCTGCCGGGTGCGCTGGCACGGGGTGGGGGAGGCGAGCATCGTCATGCACACCTCCTGCTCGGCCCGGCGCGAGATGCAGGTACACACCACGGCCCGCAGCCTGCTGGGGCAGCTCGATGGCGTCACCTTGCATGAGCAGGCCTACGAGAGCGAGTGCTGCGGCTTTGGCGGCACCTTCTCGGTGCGCCATCCCCACATCAGCCAGGCCATGGTGGAGGACAAGACCCGCCACCTGCTGGCGACCGGCGCCGACACCCTGGTGAGCGCCGACTGGGGGTGCCTCTTGAACATCAAGGGATCCCTGGCCTATCAGGGCAGGATCTTGCCTGCCACCCACCTGGCGAGCTTCCTGCTCGCCCACAGCCGCCCCGACAGTGACGAAATAGCTCATAACGGCGCCGCTGTTAGCGATTTGGCTCATACCAAAGAGGCCCTGCCCCATGTCTGATCACGCCAAGTATTCGCCGCGCCGCTTCCATCCCCAGGCCGAGGCGGCCCTGGCCGACCCCGTGCTGCGCCAGAATTTTCGCGGCGCCATGGATTACCTGCGCGCCAAGCGCCGGGATGCCTTCGCCGACCCGCAGGAAGAAGCGGCGGTGCGCGATGCGGCGGAACAAATCCGCCTGCGCTGTCTCTCGCGCCTGCCGGACCTTTTGGTGCAGCTCGAAGCCAACTGTGAGCGCAACGGCATCCGGGTGCACTGGGCCCAGACGCCGGCCGAGGCCAACGCCATCATCCTCGGCATCGCCCAGCAACACGGGGTGAGCAGCATCGTCAAGGGCAAGTCCATGGTGAGCGAGGAGGTGGGGTTCAACCACGAGATGGCGCGCCACGGCATCCGCTGCCTTGAGAGCGACATGGGGGAGTTTATCGTCCAGCTCGACGGTGACACCCCGTCCCACATCATCATGCCCGCCATCCACAAGAACAAGCAGGAGGTGAGCGATACCTTCGCCGGCAATCTGGCAGATTTCACCCCTACCACCGACGTGGACGAGCTGATCCAGACCGGACGGCGGGCCTTGCGCGAAGAGTTTCGCCGCGCCGGCATGGGGCTCTCCGGCGTCAACTTCGCGGTGGCCGAGACTGGCAGCCTGTGCCTCGTCGAGAACGAGGGCAACGGGCGCATGTGCACCACTGTGCCGAAAGTGCACGTGGCCATCACCGGCATCGAGAAGGTGGTGGAGTGCTTATCCGATGTGCCGCCCCTCTACAGCGCCCTGACCCGCTCGGCCACCGGGCAGGCCATCACCACCTACTTCAACGTCATCAGCGGCCCGCGCCGGGTTGGGGAGCTGGACGGCCCGGACGAGGTGCACCTGGTGCTGCTGGACAACGGCCGCAGCCAGGCCTATCGGGACGAGGAGCTGCGCAAGACCTTGCAGTGCATCCGCTGCGGCGCCTGCATGAACCACTGCCCGGTCTACACCCGCATCGGCGGCCACGCCTACGGCACTATCTACCCGGGCCCCATCGGCAAGATAGTCTCCCCCCATCTGCTGGGGCTGGAGAGCACGAGCGATCTGGTGACGGCATCGAGCCTGTGCGGTGCCTGCGGCGAGGTGTGCCCGGTGCGCATCCCCATTCCCGACCTGTTGCAGCGCCTGCGCCGGGAGGCCAAGCACGACGCACAGCCCGGTCACGAACCGCTGGCGGGGCAGGGGACGGCCAAAAGCCGGCTCGAGACCCTTGCCATGCAGGGCTTTGCCTTTGCCGCCACCCACCCGCGCCTCTACCACGCCGCAACCGGGGTGGCCGGTCGCCTGCGGGGCTTGATGCCCAAACACCTGGGCCCCTGGACCCAGTGCCGCGAAGCCCCCAAACCCGCCCCCCAGAGCCTGCACGCCCTGCTGCGCCAGAAGAAGAAGGAGTCCTGAGATGTCGAGCAAAGAGGCCATATTGAGCCGCCTGCGCGGCGCCGCCACCCCCATTGCCCACGCCCCCCATGGCTGGCAGCCCTGGCGCGGGGAGGATGATCAGGCACGGCGCGAGCGCTTTGTTGCCGGGATCAGCGCCAGCCACGCCGAGATCCTCACAGTCCAACAGGCAAACCTGGCCCGGGATCTGGCCGCCTGGTTGGATCAAGAAGGCGTGACGCATCTGGCCTGTGGCCAGGGCGGTCGCTGGCAGGCGGCGGTCGCGGCGGCTTGCGCCGGGCGATCTGTGTTGACCCCCTCTGGCGAGTTCGCGAGCTGGAAAGACGTGCTGTTCGATGCCTGTCAGGCGGGCATCACCCACTGCGCTGGCGCCATCGCCGATACCGGCACGCTCGTGTTGCTGCCGGATGGCGGCGAGCCGCGCACCTTGTCCTTGGTGCCCCCCTGCCATATCGCCCTGCTGGCGGCTTCCACCATCGCCGACAACCTGGCGGGGCTGGTGGCGGCCGGGCGCTGGCAGCAGGCCATGCCCACCAATCTGCTGCTGGTCTCCGGCCCCTCCAAGACCGCCGACATCCAGCAGACCCTGGCCTACGGCGCCCACGGCCCGAGCCGCCTGCTGGTGGTGCTGGTGGAGGATTGCTGATGCGCTGGAATGAATTTGACGCAGCCGTGCTCTCGCGCATCCCGCAGGAGCGGCTGGTGAGCGACCCGGACTTGCGATTGGCCCACGGCACGGACGCGAGCTTCTACCGCCTGGTGCCAGAGCGCATCGTGCGCCTCGATTCTTTGGATGAAGTGCGCTTCGTGCTGTCGGTGTGCCGCGAATTGGGCCTGCCGTGCACCTTTCGCGCCGCCGGCACCAGCCTCTCGGGCCAGGCCCTGAGCGATTCGGTGCTCATCACCCTGACCGACAGCTGGCGTGGCCACCGCGTTCTGGACGATGGCGAGCGCATTGCCTTGCAACCCGGGGTGATCGGCGCCGATGCCAACCGCTATCTGGCGCCCCTGGGGCGAAAGATTGGGCCGGATCCCGCCTCCATCAACGCCTGCAAGCTCGGCGGCATCGCCGCCAACAACGCGAGCGGCATGTGCTGCGGCACCGCCCACAACAGCTACCACACCCTGCACGCCATGACCCTGCTGCTGGCCGATGGCACCGTGCTGGAGAGCTGCGATCCCCAGAGCCGCGCTGCCTTGGCGGCCAGGCGCCCGGAGCTGCTCTCGGGGCTCGCCGCCCTGCGCGCCGAGGTGCTGTCGAATGCCGAGCTTGCCGCCAAGATCCGCCACAAGTACCGGCTCAAGAACACCACCGGCTACGCCATCAACGCCCTGCTCGACCATGAGGACCCTGTCGATATCCTCACCCACCTGATGATCGGCTCGGAGGGGACCCTCGGCTTTATCGCCGAGGTGGTGCTCGATACCGTGCCCGAATACCCCCACAAGGCCTCGGCCCTGCTGGTGTTTCGAGACGCCGAGCAGGCGTGTCTGGCCACTTCGCGCCTGAAAAGTGCGCCGGTGGCGGCGGTGGAGCTGATGGATGGGCGATCCCTGCGCTCGGTGGCGGGCAAACCCGGCCTGCCGGACTTTATCAAGACGCTGGATCTGGCCGCCTGCGCCCTGCTTGTGGAGGTGCATGGGGAATCGAAAGAGGAGTTGGTGGATCGCTGCGAGCAGGTGACGGCCATGGCGGCCGAGTTCGCTCAGGTCGCCTCGGTGCCTTTTACCGTCGACAGCGCCGGCCTCTGGGCCATTCGCAAGGGGCTCTTCCCGGCGGTGGGGGCGGTGCGCACCACCGGCACCACCGTCATCATCGAGGATGTCGCCTTTCCCATCGAACGTCTGGCGCAAGGGGTGGCGGGGCTGCAAGCCCTGTTCGATCGCTTCGAATACGGTGAAGCCATCATCTTCGGCCACGCGCTGGAGGGGAACCTGCACTTCGTCTTTACCCAGGGGTTCGACGAGCCGGCCCAGGTGGCCCGCTACGGCGCCTTTATGGATGCGGTGGCGGAGCTGGTCGCCGTGCGCTTTGGCGGGTCGCTCAAGGCCGAGCACGGCACCGGCCGCAACATGGCCCCCTATGTGGAGCTGGAATGGGGGCCGGAGGGGATGGCGCTGATGCGGCGCATCAAGGCGTTGCTGGACCCCGATGGCTTGCTCAATCCCGGCGTCATCATCAACGACGACCCCAAGGCCCACCTGGCCCATCTCAAGCCCATGCCGGCGAGCGATGCCATCGTGGATCCGTGCATCGAGTGCGGCTTTTGCGAGGCGGTCTGCCCCTCGCGCACCCTGTCACTGTCGCCGCGCCAGCGCATCGTGCTCTATCGGGAGTTGTCACGCCGTGGTCGCAGCGGTGAAGTGGCAGGGGATCTTGCCCGGCTGTTTGACTATCAGGGGATTGAGACCTGTGCCGCCACCGGGCTGTGCGCCGATCGCTGCCCGGTGGGCATCAACACCGGCAGCCTGATCAAGAAGCTGCGCAGCGAAAAGTACCAGCGCTTCGTGCCCATCGCCCGATGGAGCGCCGATCACTTCGCTGGCGTGACCCGCACCGCCCGCAGTGCGTTGGGCCTCAAATCCATTGCCGGCAAGCTTCTGGGAGACAAAGCGCTGGCAGGGTTGGTGAACGGGGTTCGCCATCTGAGCGGCCAGCGCACACCCGCCTGGCTGCCCACCCTGCCGGGGCCGAGCCGCTACCGGTGGCCGCAAGGGGAGGGGAGCCATGGCGGATCCAGCGAGGACATTGGAGAGGATCGCGCCGTGGTCTATCTGCCATCCTGCGCCAGCCGGGTGTTCGGCCAGCAGGAGGAGGCCCCGTCACTGCCGGACGTGGTGTTATCTCTGCTCAATAAAGCGGGCTGCCGGGTCATCGTGCCGGAGAGAGTTGAGGGGCTCTGCTGCGGCATGCCCTATGACAGCAAGGGTATGAGCGAGGTGGCTGCGGCCAAGCGCAGTGAGCTGGCGGCGGCGCTGTGGCAGGCAAGCGAGCAGGGGCGCTGGCCCGTGCTGCTCGATACCAGCCCCTGTGTGCAGCGACTGCTCTCGGGGGCGCTCGGCAAGGGCCTTCGGGTGTTCGAGCCCTCCACTTTTGTGCTGGAACACCTGCTGCCCCACCTTGAGCTGACCCCCATCGATGAGACCGTGATGCTTCATATCACCTGCAGCAGCCGGCGCATGGGGCTCGGCGATAAGATGCTGGCGGTGGCCCGCGCCTGTGCCCGGGAGGTGATCGTGCCTGAGCATATCCAGTGCTGCGGCTTTGCCGGCGACAAGGGGTTGATGACCCCGGAGCTCAACGCCGCGGCCCTCGCCAGCCTGCCCGCCCAGGTCCCCAGGGATTGCCGCCAGGGATTCAGCAACAGCCGCACCTGCGAAATGGGGCTTAGCCAGCACGCTGGCATTCCCTATCACAGCATCCTCTATCTGGTGGATCAGGCGGCGAGATAGAAAAATAAAAACGGCAGGATAACTATCCTGCCGTTTTCAATGGGGTGAACAAGGTGGCTTAAAAACGGGACTTGTCTGGTGCTACGTGCTATGAAAGGGGCCGATGCTGATACGAACGATGGCAAGGAAGGATTGATGACGCCGCTAAACCACTATCTGCCTGCCTATCACTTCTGTGAAGAGCACGCTCGCGACATTGCCGCCGACCCGCACACCGTCATCCAAGCGGCGGCCAACTATCGACCGGAAGCGGATCCGGCCTTTCGCCACCTGATCGGCTTGCGGGAAGTGCCGATGCGCCTTGGGCATCTTCTTGGCCGCCAACAGAGCGCCAGCCCGCCTCCCTTTGGCTTGGACAGATTCGTGCCGCTCGACAGCCAGGACGACAACACGCTGCTCTACGGCCTTGTCGGCCGGTTCTGGCGGCCGGACTTTGGTCTGGTGACCATGGCGGACAGTCAGGCGTATCTGGACTTTGCGGCGCCAGGCGTCGCCAAGCTCGCCCTGGGGTTTTCGGCCAGCCGCCAGCCAAACGGCACCACCCGGTTGATCACCCAGACAAGGGTGTTCTGCCCGGATCTGGCCTGCCGCCTCAAATTCGCACCTTACTGGTATCTGATCCGCCCCGTCAGCGGCCTGATCCGGCGCCGGATACTGGGCGCCATCAAGGCAGAAAGCGAAAGAGGGTTGTAATCGACATGCTGGAGCACTTCAATTGACCGTTGTTGACGACTGTATCTAGCCAGATGGTCGATGCGTGAGTTATTTAATGGAAGATGCTGATAATAAGTTATACAGAGTTGGGTGAGGTTCAATACAGGACATCGGTTTAGGGTTATATAGTAGGCTCGATTGGCGTGGCTAAATCGAGCCTACGGTATAGTTAATCTATCCGTTGATTACATTTGAGTGCTTGTTTTCATGATGCATTTTAAAAAATTACTTCTTAAGTCATCAGCCTTGTTACCGAAGTGAGCTTCACGATGATGACTCGGGCAGAGTGCAATTACATTAGTGATTGCATCGCTTCCACCCTCTGAGAGTGGCTGTATATGGTGGGTTTCCAGATAAATAGAGCCTGACCGTGTCTCGAAGCCTTTGGCACCACACCATTCACACAGTCCCCTGGCCCTGGTCAACACATAATTCCTGATTTTGGGGTCCCGTTGAAAGATCATTCCAGTGACTTCCTTTCTTTTCCCTTCACCTTCAGGTAACTCCAAATGCTGGAACTGGTCAACATATTTTGGCTCGGGTTGACTGCGAATAAGGAGGCAATCGCCGCTGTCAGAATCATAAGACTGAACGTACCAAAGTTCAGAATCAAGAAGGCGCGTTTCTGCAGTAGACTTCACACGGCCCGTTGTTTGCTCGTGTTGGACTCCATCACAGATGATTACCCTTAGTGGCCAATTTTGACGCGCTGCTTTTTGGAGGGAAAAATCCATTTTTATCGCTCGCCTTGATTGTGGCGAAGTTGTGACATTTTGGGCGACCTTTCGCATGTTCAAACTCTGGACAATGCTGCCATTTGAAAATTTAATGTCTTCATACCAAAGGTTTAACACGATTATATTTTTATTCGTGTTCTCGTAAGACCATTCATAGCAATACTTCGGGTTAGATGCAGCCTTTCCCTCACCACCTTTGAAATTTGCCCAATCACTTACGTCAATACCCGCCTCAGAAACTAGGTCCATAATACGCAGGCGTTCTTTGGGTTTTAAATCCTCAACTTTCATTTTTTCCTCAACTTGCTGTTGAATAAATAATAATACGTAAAACGTTAACATTGAAATGTGATACAGAACTTTATTTTGGCAAAATATAATAGAAAGTGTGCATTGGGTTCTTTTACAAAAGGTTGATAAATTAACAAGGAGCAGATGGAGGTTTTATCATAACCTGTCATCTCTACTGAATTAAAATGCAACTCAGGGTGTGGGGAATGGATAATTTCTTGAAGCGAAACAGATTTCAAGGTTTCAATACCCCGTCATCTCCAGATAGCCGACGCCCTTGGCATCCCCCGAGACGGATACCGCCCCCTCCCAGTAGTCAAAGCGTCCCGTCATGGCCTGATTGGCTTGGCGGGCACGGATCGTCAGGTTCAAATCGGCGGCTTCCAGCTGCCACTCGATGGGGTAGGCTTGCCCCTTGGGGCCGCGCCAGGTCTTGCCGGGGGTGAGACGGATCTGCGCAGGGCTTAGCACCCGACTGCTGCCGTCCCGCTCAATCAGGATGCCGTAGCGGCTCTCAGGCTCAGTGTGGCCCGCTTTGGTGCGCAGGCGAAACAGCATCAGCTCGCGGCCATCGTCAAACTGGAGCGAAAACCAGTCCCAGCCCGATTGCCACTCGGCCAATACCGAGCTGCTCCACTCGTGATCAAACCACCCCTCACCGCTGACGTGGCGGGTCTCCCCATCCAGGGTCAAGGTGCCGCTGATGGTCAGGCGCGGGTAGGAGTAGTAGAAGGAGGCGTTGCCCGGACTTTTCTCGCTGTAACCCGCTTTGCCCTGTAGCACCGCGGGCTTGGCGGCGCTCACCTTCACATCAAGATCCCCCGCCTTGCTCTGCACCTTGAGGGTGGCGGGAAAAAGCGCTTCGCCCTGAGAGGCTAACACCCACTCTTTCAGCCAATACTGACCGCCGCTGGCACCGGCCAGCCCTGGCCCCTGGCGGCTGGTGCGCTCGTCCTGCTGGTGGCTGCCTTTGCTCACATCCGTGATGGCGAACTGGGCCAGCCAGAGCTGAGGCGTGAGCCAGGGGTTCTCCGAGGTGATCCCCTGCTCGATGCCTTGGCGAAACAGGGTCCACTGCATGCCGTAGCCGCGCCCTTGCTCGTCTTTCAGGTTGCCAGTGAGATACCACCACTCGGAGCGGTAGTCGGGGTGGGCAGCGTGATCCGCGGGTAGGCGGATGGACTGACCCGGCAGGGCCTTTTTGAAGTGATCGCTACCGCCACCCAGGATGCTCCCCAGATCGCTGGCCTGCGCGTGGCCGCTTATGGCAACAAGCGGGATCAAGCGGGCTGCAAGCCACAGGGTCCGTAAAGAGGACAAGATTCCCCTCACCCTGGCCCTCTCCCGAAGGGAGAGGGGATGGTTCGCGGCAGCTCTCTGCGCTTCTCTGCGCTGAATCAGGGGCGGTGACAGAGATCTGGTCAATGGGATCGTCAAGCCATGGCCGAGCCAGAGCGCCAACCGATATGTCATACCACTCTCCTTGCGGCGTACCAGGAGGCGATCGCGCCACAGACGGGGGCAAGCAGGAGCGCCGTGACGGCGTGCAGGGGGGCGGCCTCGAAGGCCAGCCGCCAGCCAAAGGCGCGGGGGTTGACCACCTCAATCAACACCCAGGCAAGGCCATAGCCCACCGGCAGGGCCAACAATGCGGTGAGTAGTCCCAATCCAGCCCCTTGCCACACCAGCAGCCGGCGGCAGTGGCGGGGGCTCAGGCCAAGGCTCTGCAGGGTCTGCAACTCGCCGCGCCGGGCCAGCCCCAGCACCATAAAGGCCGAGCCGATGCCGACGAAGGCGATCCCCAGGATCAGCAACTTCAATAGCTCGGTCACCACAAAGGTCTGATCGAACACCCTGAGGGCGGCGGCGTGGATGGCGGGGGCGGGCAACAGGTTCACCTGCTCGCCAAACTGGGTCCTGAGCCTGTCGCCAAGGTGCTCGGGATCCGGGCTGAAGAGGGCAAGGGATTGCACCTTGCCCCCTTCGAAGGCGTGCAGTATCTGCCCCTTGTCGCTGCCGTAATCCTGATAGACGCCGGTGACGGTGAGCGTTCGCGGCCCCTGCTCGCCGCTCACCTCAAGGCGCTGGCCCACCCTGACCCCGAGGCGTACCGTCAGCGGTTCGCTCGCCAGCACCTCGTCGGGGGTGGCGGGCCAGCGCCCGGCCAGCAGGGGATAGGCGGCTTTGAGCTCGGGAATAAAGTCCATCTGCGCCCACTCGATGGGCTGCCCCTGCCAGCGGGCGGGGAGCACGGCGCGGCGGGAGGCGGCACGCACATCTGGCGAAGCGAGGATGGTGTTGAGGGTCTGCTCGCCGAGGGCGCCCCTGCTGCCGGCCACCCCCTTGGGGGCGGTGACGTAGAGATCGGCGGCCAGGCGCTGGCCGAGCCAGATCTCCACGCTCGAGCGAAAGCTCGACACCATGACCCCGATGCCGATGGCTGCGGCGATGGCCAGTTGCAGCGCCATCACCGCGATGGCGGTGCGATCCAGGTGATAGAGGGTTTCGGCCACCCCGAGCCGGGCGGTGAGGGGGCCGCGTGCACGCAGCCGCCCCAGCAAGGAGCGAAGGGCATCGGGCAGCAGGAGGGCCATGGCGAGCAGCCAGCCTCCGGCCACGAAGAGGGCGCCGCCAAGGCCGGTGGAGGGCTGCCACAGAAACAGGGCGCACAGCAGCAGAATGGCGATGGCAAGTCCCCGGCGTTGCCAGGGGTGAGCCGGTGGGCGACTGTTGCCCTCTCGCAGCGCAAGGGGGGATTGGCGCAGCAGTTGCCACCAGCCGGGCAGGTTGGCGGCAAGCATCCCCAGAAGGCCAATCACCAGCGCCTTGCCAAGGCTCGTCGGGGAGAGGCGCAGCAGGTCGATGGGGTTGGGGCCATAAAGGTCGGCCAGCGCCTGGGTGAGCTGCCCCATCAGGGCGAGGGCCAGCAGGCTCCCCAGCAGCAGCCCGAGCAGGGTGCCGAGGGTGGCGAGGATCAGGATCTCCAGGGTCAGCCAGCGCAGCACCCGGCGCGGCGGCATCCCGAGGATGATGAGCTGGGCGAGCAGGGGGCGGCGCACGCTCTGCACGAAGCGCTGGGCGTTGAACACCAAAAACAATCCCACCGCCATGGCGAGCAGGGAGAGGGCGGTGAGGTTCAGCGCCAGCGCATCCCCGAGCTGGCTGGCATCGAGCGCCGGGCTGATGGGCTCAAGCCAGAGGGGCTGATGGGGGGCATAAGATTGCAGGGCCGCCTGCAAGGCTCTTTGCAAGGTATTGGCCTCTTGCTCGCTGAGTTTGAAGACGATGCGATCGAGCCGTCCTTCCTTGCCAAGCAGCGGCTGGGCGAGGCCGATGTCGGTCACCAGCAGCCGCTCCATGGGGACGGCGCCGGGCTCGAAGGTGCCGGCCAACGTGAGGGTCAGCGGGCTGGGCGGCGCCCCTTCACCGCCCCCCAACACAAAGGTTCGCGATTGGCCCGCTTGCCAGTCAAGGCGCCTGGCCTCGGGGGCGGCCAGCCAGACGCTGTCGGCACGATTCAACGAGACATCGGGTTGGCTGTCTGGCGCATCGCCAAAGAGGCGGCGCAGGGGGCCGGGGTTGAAGAGATCCATCCCCAGCAGCTGGAAGCTACGCCCCTGGGCGTCCTTGAGCCAGGCGTGAAGCTCTGGCATGGCGTCAAGGTTCGGCTGGCTTCGCACCAGCCTCACGTAGACTTGCTCATCCAGGCCACCCTGGGGGGCCAGGCGGTAGTTGGCCTCCCCGGCGAGCTGGCTGCGGGCGGCGACGAAGTTGGTGCGGGCGCTGTGGTTCAAGAGCTCGATGGCCACCACCAGGGTGACCCCGAGGGTGAGCCCGGCCAGGCTCATCAAGAGCAGCCAGGGGTGAGAGCGATAGAGGCGCAGCAGCGCCTTGAGGGGCAACATCAGCAGGCCCCCCGGCAGACGTCAGCCATGGCGGCGCCCCTTGAGCTCGACCAGCTGCCCCCCTTCAAGGCGCAGCACCCGATCCGCCAGGTCGCCATAGCCCGGGTTGTGGCTCACCAGCAAGAGACTGGCGCCGGTATCGCGCACCGCGCTCATCATCAGGGCCATCACCTGCTCGGCGTTGTGTTCATCAAGGCTCCCGGTGGGTTCGTCGGCGAGCAGCCAACGGGGCTGATGAATGAGGGCACGGGCCAGCGCCACCCGCTGGCGCTGGCCGCCGGAGAGCTGCTCCGGCCAGGCGTGGCGTTTGTGGCTCATGCCAAGGCGCGCGAGCAGGGCATCGAGGCGCCCATCGTCCTGGGGCAGGTTGTTTATCTGAAGGGGCAGGGCGAGGTTCTCGGCCACGGTCAGGGTCGGCAGCAGGTTGAAATCCTGATAGACGATGCCGAAATGGCGCCCGCGAAGCCGGGCCCGCTCGTCTGTCTGCAGGGTGTCGAGACGGGTCTCTTCCAGCCAGATCTCCCCCTCGTCCGGGGCGATGAGACCGGCGATGAGGTTGAGCAGGGTGGACTTGCCACAGCCGCTTTGCCCCAGCAGCAGGCAGGTTTCCCCCGGAGTGAGGGCGAGATCCAGCCCCTCAAACAGGGGGAGCGTCTCGCCGCCGTTGGCGAAGCGTTTACTGAGGTTGCGCAGGCTAAGCATGGGATAACCGTTTGATGGTCAATGGCTTTCACAATGTCCGTCACTATGCCAGTTAGTGATCGCGCCTGCAAAAGGGATGGGGATCCTCGCTGGATCCCGCTCGCCTGAGGTGGTTAGAATAGGGCCTTCCATGGGTCACAGGATGAGCAAGGATGTTACACAAGCAAGTCAGTTTTATCGTCGACAGCAAGGGCGTCAAGCAGGCTGCCGTGGTCCCCATCGATATCTACAACGAGCTGATGACCCTGCAAAAGGCCCTCTCCGACAACAAGCCGGGGGAGCGCGAGCTCTACCACTTCAACGGCAAGGGGGCAGAGGCCCATGGTTATCCGGTGGGCAAGCGGCAAAACCCCGGTTTCATGGTCCAGGCGGGCTCCACCGCCAACGGCGAGGATGCGGCCTCCCTGCGCGAGGCGGTGATCGAGCTGCGCCAGGAGCTGCTGGGCAAGGGGGTGCTCGTTCCCCACCCCGAAGGGGGCTTCATCTTTACCGCCGATCAGCTCTTCAACAGCCCGAGCCTGGCCGCGAGCCTGGTGGCGGGCAACAACCGAAGCGGGCTGGATGCCTGGCAAAACAGCGCAGGCTACACCCTCAAGCAATCGGGTTTTGGCAAGAAGACCTCCTGATGACGGGGCCCGGCAACGGGCCTCGCTCATGTTTGCCTGAGAGCCCGCGGCGGGCCGCTCATCAGGATGACAAAGAGGCGGCTTCCCTTTGCGCTGCTAGCCTCAATGCCAGACGCCTGCCAGGAGATGCCGCCATGTCTGGACTCCTTCGCCTCGTGCCCGGGGCGGCCCTGCTCAGTGCCCCCGCCGCTGCGGGCAACGGCCCCCTCGATCTGACCCACAGCGGGGTCGGGCTCTTTGCCCTCGCCATCTTCGCCCTGGCTTATGCCCTGGTGATGGCCGAAGAGTACCTGAAGCTGCGAAAATCCAAGCCGGTGCTGGTGGCCGCCGGCATCATCTGGATAGCCATCGGCCTGGTCTATACGGGGCAGGGGCACAGCGAGCTGGTTCAGGCCGGTTTTCGCCACAACCTGCTGGAGTATGCCGAGCTGATGCTCTTCTTGCTGGTGGCCATGACCTATGTGAACGCCATGGAGGACAGGCTGCTGTTCGCCGTGCTGCGGGTACGCCTGGTGCAGGCGGGATTCAGCCTGCGTACGCTCTTCTGGCTCACCGGTTTTCTCGCCTTTTTCATCTCCCCCGTGGTGGACAACCTCACCACGGCGCTGCTGATGTGCTCAGTGGTACTCAACGTTGCCAACGGGGAGCGCCGCTTCATCAACCTGGCCTGCATCAACATCGTCGTGGCGGCCAATGCGGGCGGCGCCTTCAGCCCCTTTGGCGACATCACCACCCTGATGGTGTGGCAGGCGGGCAAGGTGCCGTTCCAGCAGTTCTTGCTGCTCTTCATCCCCGCCCTGCTCAACTTCCTGGTGCCGGCCACCCTGATGAGCCTGATGGTGCCCCGTCTGGTGCCCGCCATGCCGGGCGAGATGGTGGTGCCAAGGCGCGGCGCCGTTGTCATCGTGCTGCTCTTTGTGCTCACCATAGTGACCGCCGTCGCCTGCCATCACTTCCTGGGGTTGCCCCCCGTGCTCGGCATGATGATGGGGCTGGGCTACCTGCAATTTTTCAGTTTCTATCTGCGAAAGACCCAGCCCGTCACCCTGGCCCGGGCACGGGCGCTGTATGAGCGCACCGGGGACGAGGCCAGGTTGCTGCGTCTGGGTTCGGTGGTGCCGTTCGATGTGTTCAACAAGATTGCCAAGGCGGAGTGGGACACCCTGCTCTTCTTCTACGGGGTGGTGATGTGCGTCGGCGGCCTCGGGTTTATGGGGTATCTGGCGCTTGCCTCCCATTTCCTCTATGACGGTGGCGATCCGACCCTGGCCAACGTCGCCATCGGCCTGCTCTCTGCCCTGATCGACAACATTCCGGTGATGTTCGCGGTGCTCTCCATGGAGCCGCAGATGAGCACGGGGCAGTGGCTGCTGGTGACATTGACCACCGGGGTGGGGGGCAGTCTGCTCTCGGTCGGCTCCGCCGCCGGGGTGGCTCTGATGGGGCAGGCCAGGGGCATGTATACCTTCGTCGGGCACCTCAAGTGGTTGCCTGCCATTTTGCTTGGCTATATGGTCGGCATAGGGGCGCACCTGTGGCTCAACAGCGCCCTGTTTTAGGGAATCCGGTTCCAGGCACCAGGGAGAGGCAAGATGGGACAACTGTTCGAGGCGCTTTCGCCGCGCCATGTCACCTTTATCCAGGGGCAGAAGATCTTCTTCGTCGGTACGGCGGCCGCGAAGGGATCGGTCAATCTCTCCCCCAAGGGCGGGGATTCGCTGCGCGTCCTCGATGCCCACACCCTGGCCTGGCTCAACCTGACCGGCAGCGGCAACGAGTCCGCGGCCCAGGTGCTGCAACAGCCGCGCATGACGGTGATGTTCTGCGCCTTCGAGGGGGCGCCGCTTATTCTGCGGGCCTATGGTCAGGCACGGGTGCTGCACCGCACTGATCCGCAGTGGCCGTCGTTGCTGGCGCTGTTCCCCCCAAGTGTCGCGGCTCGCCAGATCTTCCTGCTGAACATTGAACGGGTCCAGACGTCGTGCGGCATGTCGGTGCCTCTGTATGAGTACCAGGGGGACAGGGAGGATCTTGCCAACTGGTCCGAGCGGCAGGGGCAGGAGGGGATAGAGGCCTACTGGCGCAAGAAGAACCAACTAAGCCTGGATGGGCTGGAGAGCGAGATCCTGGCGCGCAGCGGGTTGCAGGCCGATGACTGAGGCCTGCGCCCCGATGCAAAAAGCCCTGTCCATGGACAGGGCTTTTTCATTGCAGGGCATCAGGGGACGCGCTTGCCGCTCAGCAGCCAGTAACTGAGGGCCGACCCCAGGCCGCAACCGGCGATGGCGATGGCCATGGGGAGCGGCGATTCGGGGGGATTGAGGTTGACCAGGACCCCCACCAGGGCCCCAAGGCCAAAGCGCAGGGTACCCGCCAGCGCCGAGGCGGTGCCTGCGGACTGGGGGAAGTGGCCCATCAGGCCGGTCATGGCGTTGGCCCCCACCAGGCTGATGTGGCCGACGAAGAGCACGACCGGGATGACGATGCCCCACAGGCCCCCGGTCTGGCTCCAGGCGTTGTAGATGAGCAGGGCCCCGGCGAGCGGCAGCACGGTCAGGCCGTATCGCAGCATGCGCTCGGCACCCACCCCTTTCACCAGCCGGCTGTTGGCGAAGGTGACCACCATCATCAGCAGGATATTGAGGCCAAAGAGCCAGCCGTAGTGCTCGGTCGGCACCTTGAAATACTCGATGTAGACATAGGGGGAGGCGCTCAGGAAGGCGAACATGCCGGAGCTCGACAGGGCGCCGCACAGCACATAGCCCATGGCACCACGGTGGGAGAGCACACCCCAGTAGTTGCGAAGCACCTGCCCGAGTCGCAGGGGCTGCTTGTGCTCGGGTTTGAGGGTCTCCTCAATCTTCCACTGCATCACCAGGCAGATGAGCAGGCTGATGGCCACCAGCAGCCAGAAGATGACCCGCCAGTCGCTGTGAGCGCTGATGTAACCGCCCACCACGGGGGCCACCAGGGGGGCGAGGGTCATCACCAGGATGACGAAGGACATGGCGCGGGAAAACGCATCCTTCTCGAACAGGTCGCGCAGCAGGGCGTTGACCACCACGGAACCCGCGGCGCCCCCTGCGGCCTGCAACATGCGCCAGGCGAGGAGCTCAGGCAGGGAGTCCGCCATGGCGCAGCCCACGGAGGCCACGGCAAACATCGTCAGGCCCGCCAGGATCACCGGCTTTCTGCCGAAGCTGTCGGCGAGCGGCCCGTAAAAGAGCTGACCGATGGCAAAGCCCCCCAGGAAGGCGCTGATGGTGAGCTGGGCGCCGTCGATGCTGGTAGCCAGATCCCGGGCGATGGCGGGAATGGCGGGCAGATACATGTCCACCGCGAGGGGAGTCAGGCCCGCCAGGGCACCGAGCAGGATGAAGAGGAAACGGGGGGAGAGGGAGCTGGCTTGGGGCATAGGGTATCCGAGTCGTGGGCTGGGCCGGGTTAAGAGGCAGGTGTTGAGTCTATCAGTTTTGGCGGGCGCGATCAGGTGCATCCTGCCCGATGCCCTTTTGTCTGGTGTGGCGCCAGAGCAGCCAGAGCCAGGCAAGCCATCCGAGCAGGGAGAGGGCATTGCCGGTGCGCTCCGGCCAGCGTGCCGCCAGGGTTAGGGTGAGGCTGTGGTGGCCCGCCGGAACCCAGAGTTGCATCAACCCCTGGCGATTGGCGCTCACCGTCAGCGCCAGGTGCCCGTCGAGGCGGGCCTCCCAGCCGGGGTAATGGTATTGGTGCAGGACCAGCCGGGTCGGCACCCGGGCCTTGATCTCCAGCGCCAGGGCGCGGGGTTGCCAGCGGGTCAGGGTCCAGCTCGCGCCTGGCGGTTCGGCGCTGACGGGCGGCTGGAACTCCTCCTTCCAGGCGAGCAGGGTCGGGGCGAACATGCCCCCCGGCACCTGCCTTGGCCTGTATTCCCGGGCACTGCGCTTGCTGTCGAACTCGAATGCCATGGCCTCCCGTTCGGGGGCCTGGGTCAGGGGGGCATGACGCACATAGGCCAGGGTGGAGAGGAGGGTCAGCAGAAATACTCCCCACCAGAGCCCCTGCCAGAGACGATGGGGCTGGGTGCCGAGCGCCACCACGGCGACCGTGGCAAGGGCGAGCACCAGGTTGAGCCGCCAGGGAAACTGCACCCGCTGCAAGGGGGTGAGCAGGATCCAGAGAGGCTGGCTCGGGGGCAGCATCATCAGGAAGGCGACGACGCCGATCGCCCCCCAGCACAGCAGCTCGGGGTGGCGCGGCTCCCGGGCGGCGGCCCAGGCGATGAGCAGCAGGGCCAGGGTCAGCATGCTTTGCCACGCCAGGTGACCGCGAAAACGCCAGTCCTCCCAGGCGCTGGGCAGGCGGTCGAGAAAGTTGCGCCTGTAGTCGAACATGCCGCCGCGCATCAGCTCCATGGAGATGGCCCCCTGATCCGCCAGGGCGGGCAGCAGCAGGGCGGCTGCCATGCAAAGCCCCACCCCCTGGGCGCCGAGGGCTTGCCAGCAGGGCGTCAGAGTGCGGGTGCGTCTGGCGAACCAGAAGGCGCGCAAGGTGACCAGCCCCATCATGAGCAATAGGCTGGGGAGGTGGGAGAAGGCCAGCAGCGCCAGCCCCAGGATCAGCAGGGGCAACCCCTGAGGTCGTCCGCGGTGGGCGAGATCCTGCCCCAGCAGGATAAGGGGAGCCCAGGTGAAGGCCCAGAACTCCGCCAGGGCGAAGCGGGCATAGAGATCCATGGCGACATGATAGGGCAGCGCCAGATAGAGCAGGCTGGCGGCTAGGGCCCGGCCAGGGGGCGTGGTGGCACGCAGCCACAGATAGGCAAACACCCCGGAGAGCAGCAGGGCCAGGGTGGCGCTGCCAAGCAAAGGGTAGATGGCCTGCTGGGGGTGGGCATCGGGCCCGGCAAAGAGGGCGCTGACGTAGTAGGGGAGCGGGGGATAGAAGAAGAAGGTGGGGCTGCCGAAGCCGCCGTTCATGGCCATCAGCCAGCGGGGATAGAGTTCCCCCTGCCAGAGCTGGCGGGCAAAGTAGTGGCCGGAGAGCAGGTGATGAAACAGATCGTGTCCCTGGCTGCCCCCCTGCCACCAGAGCGGCAGCATCAGCAGGGCGCAGGCCAGCAACAGGGCCAGCGCGACCCGTATCCCCTCCCCGGTTCCGCTCGTGTTTCTTTCCATTGCACTGGTTCCTGACAGACCCGGCTGTGAGTGTAGACGAGTCGTGCGATGCCCTCGCAAGTGCCCGGTTCAGCGGGGCAGGGCGAGCCAGAGGCCGGGTTCGGCGTGAAAGCGGGGGGCAAACCAGAGGGTGTCATAAGGGCCTGGTAGCGCCTCTGCCCCCAGGGGGCGGCGGCTGAGGCGGCAGGCCCCCTGAGTGAGCGCAAGGGCGGCATCCCCCCGGTACCAGCCGTCGGTGACGGGCAGGGTTGTGGTTTCCCTAAGCAGCCTCACTCCCCACTGGGTCACCAGCGCCGGGCACGTTTGTTCGGCCAGTCTGGCGGCCCGGGTCATGGCTGGTGCCACCGGTGGGGTGAGGGTGCAGAGCAGCAGCAACAGGGCTCCCAGCATGGCTGGCAGCTCGCCCCGGCGCGGCAGCCAGCCTACTAGCAGCACGAGGCCGAGCAGGGTGATGGGCGCGAGATGGCGGGGATTGTCCGGATTCTGGCCAAACAGGGTCCACAGCAGCAGAACGAGCCAGTAGAGGGGCCAGAGCACGGAGGGGGCTGGATTGTGATCCTTTGAGCGTTGCCAGAGTGGCAGTATCAGCAAGGCCCCCATCAACAGGGGCCAGAGCGGGGTCAGCTGATCGTTGAAGGTATTCGCCCAGCTCAGCAGTCGATCCCCGTGGGCCGCCGCCGTGTTGCCCCAGAGGGTAAAGTGGCCGTCGGTAAAGCGCCGCCCCTCGCTGAAATAGGCCCAGCCATCGGCCTGCCAGACAAACAGCAGGCAGGCTAGCCCCACCAGCGCGATGGGGAGCACAAACCTGACGCGCGTGCCCTGCTGCGCCATCCCCAGCCAAAGGGGCAGCAGGGCTAGCACGAAGTAGGAGGGACGCAGCGCCAGCATAAGGCCGAGCAGCAAACCCGCCAGCGCTATCTTGCGCTGTTGCAAAGCCAAGAGCGCGCCAAGCCAGGCGGCCAGCGCCGGCCCATCCGAGAGGCCGGAGAGCGCCAGGGTCGGGGTGAGCGGCAGGGCCAGCACCAGCAGCCAGACCGGCACCAGCAGGCTGGGCCGCTGCCACAATCTGACCGCGAGGAAGGCGGCGAGCGGCGCCAGCAAACAGCTCCCCAAGAGGCTGGTCCACAGCACCGCCCGGGCCGGATCGTCCACCACCAGATTGATCAGCCGCGCCAGCCAGATAAAGGCGGGGTAGCCCGGAAAGTGGGGGGAGAACTCCAGCACGCTAAAGCGAGTCACCCCGTGGGCAAAGTTGAGGGCATCGTCGGAATCGAGCGCCACCGGAAAGGTCAGCAGCCAGCCAAGCCAGGTCAGTTGCAGCAGGGCAAGCAAGTAGAGTCGATTGGCGAAGCGTAATCGGCCGTGGCGACGCCCCCCTTCTCCCCGTGCGGGAGAAGGGTTGGGGATGAGGGGGGCCGCCGTCATCGATGAGAGGTCATCAAAGCGGCGCCAGCACGGCCATCAGCGCTTTTTCGGCATCGCCAAAGGCAGCGGCATCGGCAGGTTTGGCACCCACCCCGAACACTCCCGGGTTGCCGATGGCATCGAGCACCTTGGCCAGCGCCTGTTCGGCGGCCTTGCGATCCCCTTCATCGAGGGAGGGGAGGATCAAATCGAGGAAGCGCTTGCTCTTGACCACCAGCACCTTGGCGGTCTGGTAGTCGCCAAGGTTCTGGCTGGCCCCCTCGAGGCGGCGCTCGATCTCCGCCTTGTAGGCCCGGTTAAGCAGGGCCGCGGTAGCGGCGGCGTCTTTGGCCTTGATGGCGGCGGCCAGCGGTGCCTGCAGCTCGACCTTGTGGTGCTCTTCCAGATAGGTCAGCTCCTCGGCGATGTCGCTCAAGGTGGCACTGGCATCCTTGCCGTCAGTGGCGGCGCCCAGCAGCGCCTCGCGGGCATCGATCAGCGGCTCCTTGCCGGCTGCGGCGTAGGAGTAAGCCTGCGCCTGCCCGCTCAGGGTCAGCAGCAGGGTGAGGGCAAGTAAACCCGGGCGGATGGTCATCCTGTTCTCCTTACTTATGCCAAGAGGTTATGCCCATGGCGCGGCACTCAGGCCACGCTCTGGGTCTCGATCACGGTATTTTCGTTGCGATGATTGAAGGTGTTGCGGCGTCTGTTTGCCTGTTGAACACCAGTCATCGTGCTCACGCCACGCTCTGGGTTTCGATCACGGTATTTTCGTTGCGATGATTGAAGATGGCGTGACGTCTGTCCACCCCGTCGATCACCATGTCGGCGGCCATCATCCCCATCTCCATGGCGGTGTCGGTGAAGATGTAGCGGAATGTCCCCTGACGGCCGGTCATGATGAGGTTGGTGATCGGCATCAGCGCCTTGATGGCTTCGTTGCGGCGGGCCTGATAGCCGAGATCCATCAGTGGGTAGGCGTACTCGCTGCGGGCTTCGAAGGTCTCATCGCCAAGCTTCTGGGTATCAACGCCGAGGCTCGCCAGATCAGCGGTAACCCGACCGCGCAGATCAGAGAGCGGTGCCTGCCAGGTGGCATCCCCCGGATTGCAGGGGATCTCCAGCATCACGGATGTTTGCCCCCGAGGCGCCATAAAGGGGCTGCGCCGGCGCGGCTCCTGCAGACGGGTCGCCAGAATATGGGGGTCGGAGAGGTACTGCCAGGTGTTGTCCGACAGGTTCTCCTGTTTGAGGGGCATATTGACGAAGCGAAGCGACCGGTAGTGGAGATCGCACGGCAAGCCCAGGTGCTGGCAGGTGAGCGGCAGCGGCAGGGTGGAGATCACCTGATCAAAGCGCTCGCTCTGCTCCACGTCATCTTGTTTCCAATACACCCGTTCAATGCGGCCATCGGCCTGCTCGAGACGGGTGATGGTGGCGCCGGTCTTGAGTGTGACCCCCTCTGCCACCAGCCGCTCCCCCAGGGTGGTGAAAATCTGGCCAAAGCCATATTTGGGATAGCGGTATTTGCGGGCATAGGTGCGCACCGACATGCTGCCGTTGCGTCTTGGCAACAGGCGGCGCGCCACGTCTTTGAGATCGATCAGGCTGATGCGCTGGCCAGCCCAGTCGGCGGAGAGCTTGTCCGGGTTGATGCCCCACAACTTGCCGGTGTAGCCCTCGAAGAACTGGCGGTAGAGGGTACGGCCGAAGTGGCTCTGGATCCACTCGGCAAAGCTCGCCTTGGCAAAATCGGTGGGCTTCCTGGCAAAGGGCAACAGCAGCAGATCCTTCACCGCACCGGCCATGAGTGCCAGCGGCGCCGTCTTGAGCAGGTTGGGCAGGTTCAAGGGGTAGTCATAGGTACGCCCGCCAAAGCGGATCACGCTCTTTCGCTCGGCGTGGAGCAGGTCGTCCCCCATCAGCTCGTCGATAAAGGCGAGCAGCTCGGGGTTCTTGGTGATGAAGCGGTGGCCGCCGTAGTCGAAGCGATACTCGCCGTCGCGCCCCTTGAAGGTCTGGGTGGCGCACATGCCGCCCACGACCGGCTCCTGCTCGAACAGGGTGACCGCAAAACCGGCCTGGCGCAGGCGCCAGGCGGCCATCAGACCGGCAGGGCCGGCGCCCAGCACCGCAATGTGCTTCTTGTTGTTGTCGTTCATGAGTGTTCCGAAACGGCGTGATAGCTGGGGGAGCGCGCCTGTGCGCGGCTCCCGAACAGAGTGTGATCCCCGGGCTCAGCCCCTGGTCGGGGCGGCGCTCCCCTGGGGGCGATAGCTGCGATGCCAGAGGGTGACAAAGATGATGAGGTAGCCGGCCCAGGTCAGCAACTGCAGGCCGGCCGGTGAGGCGTTGTAGCCAAACAGGGCGCGCAGGAAGGTGCCGAATACCCCCTGATCGTCGAGGATGTGGCTGATGTTGAAGACAGGCGTCGTCCAGAAGGTGATGACGTCCGCTGCCTGCAACATGTTGACGGCGGACGAGAGCAAGCCTGCGGCGATGATGATAATGAGCAGGCCGGTCCAGCGGAAGAAGGGGGCCAGCGCCACCTTGCGGGTGGAGCGCAGCAGCCCCCACACCAGCACCACAGAGACCAGCAGCCCCGCCAGCGCCCCCATCAGCCCCTGGTGCAGATCCACCCCTTGCCCGGAGTAGACCAGGGCCGAGAAGAACAGCACGGTTTCAAAGCCTTCGCGCATCACCGCCAGGAAGGCGAGCAGTACCAGACCAAACAGGTTGCCACCGTCGATGGCGGCATCGATGCGCGCCGTCATGGCCCCCACCTGGGATTTGGCCTGTTTTTGCATCCAGATAGCCATATAGGTGAGCACCAGGGTGGCGAACATCAGGATCCCCGCCATCAGCAAATGGTTGTAGCGCTCGCTCTCGAACTGGCTCACCACCACCTGGAACAGGAAGGCGACGACAAGGGAGGCGATAAGACCGAGGCCCACCCCCAGATAGATGAACTTGTTGTAGCGGCTCGCCCCCAGCTTGGCGAGGTAGGAGAGGCAGATGCCGACCAGCAGGAAGGCTTCCAGCCCCTCGCGCAGGGTAATGAGAAAACTTGCGAACATCAGGATTGAGGCTCCGTATCGGGCGTGAGGGGGAGGGGCTGCAGGGTCAGTTGCAGCCGATTGAGTTGCACTATGGGTGGCTCCGGCAAGCTCGGCTCGGCGGCGCGCACCGCATCATTGACCCACTTGGGGTAGGTGCGGAAATTGAGTCTGATATCGGCCTTGAAGGGGCCCTGGGCATCCGCCGGCAGCGGCCAGGCTTCATCGCGCCAGCCATCGGCCGGGATGCGGGTGTCTTCAAGGAGCTTGGCGTAGCGCCAGAACTTGAGCCCCACCGGCTTGCCCTCGGCATCGCCGAACACTTTTCTAAATAGCCGCGCATCCTCAGGGACGGCGCCGTTCACCGGCTGGCCGCTTTCAAGCACCAACTTGCCGCTGGCGTCGGTAACGGTCAGCTCCAGCCAGAGTTCACGGAAATCGGCGACCCCGGTGGGCAGGGCGTGGCCGGCGCCGGTATTGGCGACTCTCACTATCAGCGCAGGTTGGCCACTCTGGTTTTCAATGCGTGCCGAGAGGGTGGCGCTGGAGCGCAAGAGCGCCAGGCTCTCCTGCTCGAGCGTTGCACTCCTCAGCCCCACCAGCTGGTGCTGGGCACCGGTAAAGTTGTGGCGATAGAGACGCTCTTTCACGGTGCCGTTTTCGGTGGACTGGCCCGCCACCGGCGCGCCGCCGTTGCCAGGTGTAGGGTTCATGTGGCAGTCGATGCAGGTGCGCCGCTTGGCGGGATCTTCGGCTTTGGCGAAGCTGGATTTTTCCCACTCGTCCCAGGTGTTGACGATATTGGCGCCGGTGCCCGGGGCAAACTCGTTGTGGCACGACTTGCACAGGGCCGCGTCCCGGTAGAAATCCTTCTGGTAGGAGGCCTTGTGCATGGCGGGGCGGGCGTTGATCTGCCGCTCGGCCAGCCAGTGCTGGAGGCTGCCACCGGCGGCATCCTCGAACACATAGCTCTCGCGGTCTTTCAGATTCACCGTAAAGGCGCTGTTGCCGCCTGCATCCTCGAGCTTGGTGATGCGATGGCAGAGCACGCAGCCGGTGCCTTCTTCCACCACGGGCTCGCCTTTCTGGTGTGCTGCGATCAGCGAGGCACCACCGCGCTCAAACATGTGGGAGCCCTTGGGCAGATCAGTCTGGCCGTTCATCACCTGCTGGGGCATGTGACAGCCCTGGCACCACTGGCCGAAGGCTTCGCCCTCGGTTTCGCGGGCCAGCGCCTGCACCACCTTGTAGTAGGGGTGGGAGTTGCCCATCAGCCGGTGGTTGCTCTCGCTCCAGTCCTGGAACGCCTGTTGGTGGCAGTTCTGGCAGGAGGCGGAGTTGAGCCACTCCTTCGGGTGAGTGGTCGGCGCCTTGGCAGGATCCCTGCGCGGGGCATCGAGCCTGAGCCAGTTGGCCAGATAGGGGAGGTTGCCATCACTGGTCACGAAAGCGTGCAGATCCTCCATCATCGCCTGCACCTCGGGCTGGGGCCTCGCGGGGTCAACCGCATCGGCCCCATCGCGGGTGTCATGACCCATGCCGCCCTGGGTCTGCTGGGTCATGCGCAGGTATTCGCCGATAAAGTCCCCCGCCACCATGTTGGCGAGGTTGGCGTGGCCGTTGATGGCGTTGTCACCGCTCTGCTGGCGATGGGCCGCCATCAGATAGCGGTTGGTGAAGTTGAACCCGTCCAGATGGCAGGAGTTGCAGCTCATCCAGTTGTCCCCCGCCATGGGGAAGCGGCTGTTGGCGGCAGTGTTGCCCAGGTTGAACAACCGCTCGCCGCGCTGAAGCGGCTCGGGGCGGGGATCCGTCTCTACCAGTTTGGCGAAGTGGGGCACATCCACCGTGACCCGGGCGAAGGGGCCGCTGCCGCCGGTGTTGAGACGGGTGAGATCCTGCCCCATGACGTTGTGCACCAGGATGTGGTCGCCATCGATCAGCAGATCGCGCGGATTCTGACCCGGCAGGTGGCGAAGGAGCTGGGTCGCCTTGGCGCCCCCCTGAAACTTCTTGCGGCGGTGGCGGTTGCTGTTCTGCTTGCCGCTGCGCGACAGGTCGAACACCAGCAAGTCTTCGGAACCCGCCAGGGTCAGGTAGACCCGCTTGCCATCGGCGGCGAAGCGCGCCGCGAACGGGTTGGAGACGATCTGGCTGCGGTTGCCGACGCTGGGCAGGTTGATCTGCAAGAAGAGCTGCTTTCTTTCATCGACCCGCTCCTTCTCTTCATCGAGATCGATGATGGAGACGGCCGGAAAGACGGTGCTCTGAAACTGGAAGGGGTGGTCGAAACTCCAGAGCACATGGGGCAGCCAGGCTTCGCTGCCATCGGGGGAGAGGGCGATGCCGTCCAGCAGGCGCGGCAATCCCTGGGAGTCGCTCGGGGTATCGCTGTGGGTTTCCGCCAGGGTGATGAGCTTGGGCTTGGGGAGGGTAGCGTCCTTCTCAAGCTTGGCAAGATCATAGATGGCGAGCTGGCCTGTCATGGCGTGGGTGAGCAGCAGGCGATCGTCGTCGGTCAGTGCCAGCCCGCGGGGAGTCTCGGCGGTTTTTGCATCCAGCTGGAGGTTGCCCGCCCTGTCATAGGCCTGCAGGCGAGCGGATTCGAACAGCGTGACCCAGAACCAGCGCCGCTTGGGATCGAAGATGACGCCGTAGGGTCTATGGCCGGTGGGGATCGCCTTGTCCAGGTCGAGATCATCATCCAAGAGCAGCAGGCGATCGCCGCTGTAATCGGTGACCAGCAGGGTGCCGTCATCGGCGCGGGCCAGCTGGCGCAGGTCGCCCCCCAGCTGCACCTCGTTGAGGCGCTTGCCAGTGCCACGCTCGAGCAGGGTGACGGAGCCGGCACTCTGGTTGGCGGTGACGAGGCGCGGGGCGCTCCCCTCGTCATAGGCAATCATGGCGGCGCCCATCTCCCGGGCCGAGGCGGTCCCCAGCAGCAGGGCGGCCAACATCAGGGATAACAACAACTTCAACATAAGATCAGGTGCGCCATTTCAAGATGGTCCAGCGCCAGGCGTGGCGCAGCACCAGGGGCGTCAACGCGAGGGCGCTCAGCCAGTGGGCCCAGCTGGCAAGGTTGCCGAGGCTGTCCCCCGGGGTGCCGCGCAGCACCAGCACCAGTCCGCTGGCCAGACAGACCAGCAGCAAGGCTTCGATGATGCGCCCGGTGGTGCGCAGAAAAGGCTTGCGGCTCTTGCGCAGCAGGCTGCGATGGGAGAGCCAGAAGGCGCCAAACAGCAAAGGGAACAGGGTGAGCGAGAGGGCGACGTGCAAAAACAGGTTCCAGCGCGCCAGGGACCAGGTCGGCGTCAGGGGTTCCCACAGCAGCAGACCGGAGAAAAACATCAGATAAAGGGCACCCTCGGCCGCCTGATGGTGATAGGCCAGCCACTGCCAGCATTGTCGTGGTGAGAGGGAAAGACTCGTCATGGGTGCTCCAGCTCCCGGGCGGTTCAGCCCGGGGCGAGCAAGTTTACAATGCAGTAAGGGTAATGAAAAGAGTTATCAATTCGGCTCTTGATGAATAGACCCTGAATGGCATCGGGTCCTATTTGTGCTCCGCCAGCCGCTCGGTCACCGCATAGATAAGTGCCGCGGTGGAGAAGGCGAGGAAGACGATGACCGACCACTTCATCTCGATCTCGTTGCCGGTGCCGTCGTCGAGGAAGGCTTTGAGCACCTCGATGCCAGCGATGGTCACCAGGGAGTTGATGACGATGAGTTTGAGGGACGCGAAGTTGATCTTGCTGAGCCAGTTGTCGCCAAGGGCTGCTCGCTGCTCCGGGGTCTTGATGAACTGCACGTAGCCGCAGATGGCCACCAGGATCAGCATCTGGGCCACCAGCACGAAGTCCACCAGGGTGAGTACCCCCGTGATGAGATCCAGGTAGTGGATGTCGATGATGTCGCGGCACAGCACATAGAGCTGCATGGCGAACTTCACCATCAGGAGGGCGACACAGATAAGGATGCAGACATAGAAGGGGAACATCATCAACCGGCTGCCGTTGAGCATGACGTTGAAGCGGCGCATGGGAAACTCCATCGAGAAGGAAGGCAGCCAGAATATCCGGAAAGAAAGGAGCGGGAAAGCGCCTTGGCGCCTCCCGCCCGGCCTAGAGGGGGAAAGTGGGCAGGCCCTGGAACAACTGCTGCAACCCCTCGCCCCAGGCCTTTCTCAGCGCCATGAAATGGGGGTTCTGTTCGGTGATGCGGTGCTGGTTCGTCGCCGAGAAGCTGCCCTCGTGATAGACCAGGGCATCCAGAGGCAAGCCCACGGACAGATTGCTGCGCAGGGTCGAGTCGATGGAGATGAGGGCGCACTGCAATGCGGTCTGAAGCGGCGTCTCATGGTGGATGATGCGATCGATGATGGGCTTGCCGTACTTGCTCTCACCAATCTGGAAGTAGGGGGTGTCGGCGCTCGCCTCGATGAAGTTGCCCTCCGGGTAGATGTGGAACAGGCGGTGGCGCTCCCCCCGGATCTGCCCCCCCAGCAGGATGTTGCAGCCGAAGTTGATATGGCCCTGCTGCTGACCCCCATCCCGGCTGATGACGGTGCGTATGGTCTGGCCGATGAGGGCGGCAGCCTCGTAGAGGCTGGGGAGGGCAAGGAGCTCCTGCCCCTCCGTCAGCAGGCTGATGACGCTCTGGGTGGTGGCCAGATTGCCCGCGCTTTGCAGCACTATCACCCTGTCCTCCCGGGTGAAGAGGTGCAATTTGCGGAAGGTGGCGATGTGATCCACCCCCGCATTGGTGCGCGAATCGGACGCAAACACCATGCCGTCTTGCAGGCACATGGCGACGCAATAGGTCATGACCGCACTCCCGCCAGGACTCTCCCGGTCTTCATTGCTGCTGTCCATCCAGGCGGGTCACCTGCGCCAGGCTCTGCAACTGTTCGCACCCGCCGCCATAGCGCACGCCGCGCACCGGACAGGCATCCAGATAATCCATGCCGACCGCGAGCTTGAGGTGCTCACTGGTGGAGCTGGTGAGGTTGGTGACGTCGAACGTGTGCCAGCGCTCCTCGATCCACACCTCGGCCCAGGCGTGCATCGCCACGTGGCTGTTGTCCTGGCTGTAGAGGTAACCGCTCACGTACCGGGCCGGCAGGCCGGCGTGGCGGCAGCAGGTCAGGAAGACGTGGGTGTGGTCCTGACAGACGCCGCTGCCCGAAGCAAGTGCCTCGTCGGCGCTGAAGGTGGCATCCGTGCTGCCAGGTTGATAGGGCATCAGCACCAGGATGCGTGCCATCAGGCTCTGCAAGTCGGCCAGGGTCGGCTCCTCTGGCAGGCAGGCCTTCGCGAGATCCTGCAGGGCCGGGGTCGGGCGGGTGAGGGGGGTGGGCCTCAGGTAGCTCAGGGGAGAGATGAGGGAGGACTCCTCATCTTCCGGGGCGTCGTCGCAGATCTCCACCTCCCCGTGGGCGCGGATCAGGATCCCCTCGTGGGGGGACTCCAGGCTCAGCACGTGCAGTATGTTGCCGTAACCGTCCGTGGTGCAGGTGGCCTCCCCCGGCAGCTCCAGCTCCCAGGAGAGGATCTGCTGGCGAGCCGTGCTGTGGGGAGTCAGGCGCAGGTACTGGGTGCTGCGGCGCACCACGTCGGCATAGTGGTAGCGGGTCTGGTGATCGATGATGAGTCTCATAATACCTCCAGGTAGGCGGCGTGGATGCTCTGGCCGATGGCGCTGATGTCGCTGAGGAAATCACTCAGGTACTCCTGCATGCCGAGGGCAAAGACATCGTCGATGGCGCCATAGGTCAGATGGGCGTTGAGTATGGTGGTCAGGCGCCGGGGCGTCTGACCGGCGTTGCCCTCGATCTGGGCCAGGATCAGCTCCATCTCGTCGAGGCAGGCCCGCAGGGAGCGCGGCACGTCATTGCGCAGGATCAGCAGCTCGGCGATGGAGGCATGGGAGAGCGTCTTGTAGAGGGTCTGGTGGGCCTCGTAAGCGCCTACTGACCGCAACAGGGCGTTCCAGCGGTAGAACTCGCGCACGCTGTCCTCGTCCTCCCGGATCACCTGATACTTCACGGTCAGGATGCGTGCCGTGTTGTCGGCCCGCTCGATGAAGGTACCAAGGCGCAGGAACCAGAGCACGTCACCGCGCATGATGGTGCCATAGGTGGCGCCGCGAAACTGGTGGGAGCGCTCCTTGATCCAGTCGAAGAACTCCTGGGCCTGGCCGCTGGAGAGGCCCGCCTGGCGGCGCCGGCGGATCTCTATCCAGGCGGCGTTGATGCTCTCCCACACCTCACCGGGGATCTTGCCCCGCACGGCGTGGGCGTTGTCCCTGGCCATGCGCAGACAGCTGAAGATGCTGCTCGGGTTCTCCTCGTCGAAGCAGAAAAATTGCAGCAGGTTCTCCATGTTCACCTGGCCGTAGCGGGCCAGGAAGGGCTCGTGAGTGCCGCTGATGGTGAGGGGCGCCACCAGCTCGCTGTGATCGGCGTCGATGGAGGGCATCAGCGACATGGTCTGGGTGACGTCCAGCATGCGCGCCGTGTTCTCCGCCCGCTCCAGGTGGCGGGACATCCAGTAAAGTTCGCTTGCGGTGCGGCTCAGCATGGGCTGCCCTCCATGACCCAGGTGTCCTTGGTGCCACCACCCTGGGAGGAGTTGACCACCAGGGAGCCTTCGGTGAGGGCGACCCGGGTCAGGCCGCCCGGTACCAGGCGCAGCTCCTGCCCCGTGAGAACGAAGGGGCGCAGGTCGATGTGGCGGGGGGCGATGCCGGCGTCGACGAAGGTCGGGCAGGTGGAGAGGGAGAGGGTCGGCTGGGCGATGTAGTTGTCGGGCCGAGCCTTGAGCAGTTCGCGAAAACGGGCCAGCTCCTCGCGACTGGCGCAGGGGCCGATGAGCATGCCGTATCCGCCGGCGCCATGGACCTCCTTGACCACCAGCTCCTCCAGATTGGCCAGCACGTGGGAGAGGGCAGCCGGCTCGCGGCACTGCCAGGTGGGCACGTTGTTGAGAATGGGATCTTCCCCCAGATAGAAGCGGATCATCTCCGGCACATAGGGGTAGATGGACTTGTCATCCGCCACCCCGGTGCCGATGGCATTGGCCAGCACCACGCCGCCGGCGCGGTAGACCGAGAGCAGCCCGGGCACGCCGATGAGGGAGTCCGGGTTGAAGGCGAGGGGATCGAGGAAGTCGTCGTCGATGCGGCGATAGATGACATCCACCCTTTTCAGCCCCGTGGTGGTGCGCATCAGCACCTGACCATCCTTGACCACCAGATCCGCGCTCTCCACCAGCTCCACCCCCATCTGCTGGGCGAGGAAGCTGTGCTCGAAGTAGGCGCTGTTGAAGCGTCCTGGAGTCATCACCACCACGCAGGGGTTGTCCACCGGGCTGCTCTCGCGCAGGGTCTGCAGCAACAGGGCCGGGTAGCGCTCCACCGGGGCGATGGGCTGGTTGTGAAACAGCTCCGGGAAGAGGCGCATCATCATCTTGCGGTTCTCCAGCATGTAGGAGACCCCGGAGGGGGTGCGCAGGTTGTCCTCCAGCACATAGTACTCACCGTCGTGGTTGCGGATGATGTCGACCCCGGTGATGTGGACATAGGTGTCCCGGTGCAGGTCGACCCCCTGCATGCAGGGCTGGTACTGGGCATTGGTGAGGATCTGGGCAGCCGGGATCACCCCCGCCTTCAGGATGCGCTGATCGTGATAGATGTCGTGCAGAAAGGCATTGAGGGCGGTGACGCGCTGGCGGATCCCCTTGTCCAGATGTTGCCACTCCCGGGCGGGAATGATGCGGGGAATGCTGTCGAACGGGATGAGGCGCTCGGCGCCGTCCCCGTCTCCGTAGACGTTGAAGGTGATGCCGACCCGGTGAAACAGCAGGTCGGCCTCTTCACGCTTGCGCTCTATGCTCTTCTCGTCGGTCTGGTGCAGCCACGAGAGGTAGGCGTGGTAATGATCGCGAAACTGGTTGTCGGTGAGCAGCATCTCGTCGTAACAACCGGGTCCGGGGGGCTTGATGGGCAGCATAGGCAACTCCTTGTGACGTCCCTGCGTACACCACAAAGTGCAAGGGCTGTGCCAGCCAATTGAGTCGCTATCGAGGCCAGTGTCAGTAATTTTTTATCGAAAAATCATATGGATGACTTTTATGTCATCAAGGGTCAAGGCAGGGCGCACCAGAGTGGTACCCCATAGAGGGTAAGCCTGCGCCATCTTGTGGCAACAGGCCATGAGGGCAAGGGACGGGCGCATCGGGATGCGGGGGCGGAAGGCGAGCGCCCTTGCCCCGAGGTGGGGCAGGGGGATAAGAAAGAACCCGACCGATGGCCGGGCTTTCAGGCGCAAGCCTATCCTGGGTGAGGTGTCGGTGGACTGGGTCAGCCGCGTTGGTGCGGGATCCCTGTAGCAAGGCGCATGAAGCGGTCAAATGCACGATCCGGCAACAAGCGGCGCAGGAAGATCATCGGCCTGGCCCCAAAACCAACGGCATAGCGGGTCTTGGGGCGACGGGTCTGGACCGCCTTGGCGATGGTATCCGCGATGAGTTCCGGCGGGGACTGGCGCTGGCGGCTGGCGCGTCCGATCATGGACTCCCCCATGGGGAGGGCCTGGTGACCATAAGGCCCCTCGCCGGAGACCTCGCGCAGTTTTTGCGCGGCAATGTCGGCCCACTCGGTCTTGATGCCACCCGGTTCTACCACTACTACATTGATGCCAAAGGGTTCCACCTCCATGCGAAGGCAATCGCTGATGGCCTCCAGTGCGAACTTGGTTCCGTGGTACCAGGCTCCTAGCGGGGTGTGGATCTTGCCGCCCATGGAGGTGATGTTGACTATGGTGCCAGTCTGTCGGGCGCGCATGTGGGGCAGCACCAGCTGGATGAGGCGAACGGCGCCAAACACATTGACGTCAAACTGGGTGCGACCCTCCTCGAGAGAGACTTCTTCAACCGAGCCGTAGGAGCCATACCCGGCATTGTTGACCAGTACGTCGATCTTGCCGGTTTCGGTGATGATTCTCTCAACTCCTGCCTGCATAGATGCATCCTGGGTCACATCCATGGCGATGACGCGGATCCCCGCGTCTGTCAGGCATTGCATGCGTTCGATGCGCCGCGCTGCGGCATACACGGTGAATCCTAGAGCCTTCAGTTTCATGGCGGTGGCCGCTCCGATACCGGAGGAGGCGCCGGTGACGAGCACAACGTTTGAGTTCATATGGAAGATCCTTGAGCAAAATGAATCGCATGCGAGTCCAGAATCGGCTTGCCTGCGGTATCGATACCATATCCGACCCGTGATGCCATGGTTCTGGCAAACGGCGCCATGACGCCATCGAACTGCGCCATCCCTATTGCTTTCGAGTCAGCCTGTGCGGCGATCACCGTCCTTGACCGCGGCCCTGGCGGCGGCCAGATTGGCCGTGAAGTCGACGGCGCTAAATGCCTCCCGGCTGCCAGCGACGGCGAAGGTGGCCCCGGCGAGCAGCACGCGACGGGATTGATATGGGTGGTCATGAGGCTGACCTCAGTTGAATCGATATGACTGGCGAGTGCTTTCCAGCGTCCGCCCGGTCCAATCCTGGAATGCGCGGTAGAAGGAGTTGGGATCTTCGAAGCCAAGCAGAAAGGCTATCTCCCCTCCAGACAGGGTTGTGTGCTCAAGGTAGTGGCAGGCGAGCCTTCTTCGCGTCTCGCTGACCAGGGCTCGAAAGTTTTCCCCTTCCTCTTCCAGCCGGCGTTGCAGGGTTCTCTTGCTCATGCCCAGGCGACTTGCCGCCACCTCAATGGTGGCCGAGTTGCTTGGCAAGAGCTCGAGCAGAACGGCATGCACCCGCTCCGCCGTGGTGGCGGCAGAGTCCATTTCGCACAACTGGCGACGCAGCTCGGGCTCGAAGGCTCGCCACATCCCCTCGTTGCTCGTGAGAAAGGGGCGCAGCACGTCCACGGCAGAAAACGTAATGCTGGCATGGGTTCCAAGTGTGATGGCGGTGCCGAAGAAGCGCTCGTAGCGCTGCAGTGCCTTTCCAGCAGGGAGCGCAGGCAGTGTCACTCGCACGGCACAGATCGCCTCACGTGTGGCGATCTGTGCCAGTCGGACAAAGAAGGCGAGTTCCACCACCTGCAGGGAGACCGGGACCTCGGTGTGCCCTCCTTGCCAGCGAGGGGAGAGCGTCATCTCTCCCCAGGAGCCTACCGAGATCTCGAGGCTCATGGGGGCAACGAGCGCCTTGTATTTGGCCAGCCGCTGGACAGCCCGCATCAGATCCGGGCTGCACAGGGCGGCAAACAAGGGGGGACTGAAGACTTCGCTGGAAACGGTCTCGATGAGCCGCAAGGGAAACAGGACGTCATTGGCTTCCTGCTCCAGCGCCCGCCAGAAACGGAAATACTCATCGGTGGTCAACCCATGATTCTCGCGCGACAACGTGTCTTCCGGCAGCAGTGCCCTGCGCAAGACATGCCTGGATGGCAGGCCAAGGTCTTTGAGCAGTAGCTGCCATCCGACGTCCAGGGAAAAGTGAGATTTGTGTGCCATGCGTGCGCCTTTGCCGTGCGAGGTGAAGTCAGTGCTAGCGGAATGAGGACCAGTATAGGGGGCAGGGCGAGAGCATTGACATGCAAAAGGCGCCAATGTGGTGGCATTGGATGCCAGAGACAGGCAAAACAAAAAGGCCCGATCTTGCGATCGGGCCTTTGAGGCATGGAATATGGCTCCCTCGACAGGACTTGAACCTGTGACATACGGATTAACAGTCCGCCGTTCTACCGACTGAACTACGAGGGAATTGGCTCCTCCTACTGGACTTGAACCAGTGACATACGGATTAACAGTCCGCCGTTCTACCGACTGAACTAAGGAGGAATGGCCTGTCTCGTCGAGACGGGGCGGATATTAATGGCCCATCTCCCGGGTGTCAACCCGCCTGTCGGCGTAAAAAATGGCTTTTTGGCCCGTTTGCCCAAAACTTGGGCAGCGCGGACTATTTTCAGCACAATCAGGAGCTTGAGATCGCGCCTTCGGTCGGGTTGTGCCTGCTTGGTATCCTGATTCCCGCCTACTGCCAGGAGGAGGCGTGATGTCGTTCATCCGCAGAGTACCGTGCCCGGGGAAACCTGCCGTGGCGGGAAACGGCGTTGATATTCGGGGTGTCACCGACAATATTGCGCGCTCATGGCCATTTCTTGATCCTGCCCATCGAATTATCTGGCCGGGTCGGGTATGGTTGCCTTCGATACCATCGCCGCGTCGACAGCTCTGCCGGCCCTTGATGATGATCGGGTGCCGGTTCACCCCGGCCTTTGTCTCCCTCTTCTGGTATTACCCTAGACATGCACAATCAAGCTTCCTTACAAGGCGTGAAGCTGGCCATCGCATTGCGCCAATCCTGCATTGACGAACCCTACAGCGTGGCGCGCTTTGGCCGCGACCTCATCGCCGGCATCACGGTCGGCATCATCGCCATTCCCCTTGCCATGGCACTGGCCATCGCCAGTGGGGTGCCGCCCCAGCACGGGCTCTATACCGCCATCATCGCCGGCATCGTCATCGCCGTGACCGGGGGATCCCGCTTCTCCATTTCGGGCCCCACCGCCGCCTTCGTGGTGATCCTCTACCCGGTGGCCCAGCAATTCGGCGTGGGCGGCTTGTTGATGGCCACTCTCATCTCGGGCTGTTTCCTGGTGGCCATGGGCATGGCGCGCCTCGGGCGCCTCATCGAGTACATTCCCCCCTCGGTGACCCTGGGGTTCACCGGTGGTATCGCCATCGTCATCGCCACCCTGCAGATCAAGGATTTCTTCGGCCTGCAGGTCGTGGAGATGCCGGAAACCTATCTGGGCAAGGTACAGGCGCTGGCCCATGCCCTGCCAAGCTGGCAGTGGGGGGACACCCTCGTCGGGGTGGCGACGCTGGCGGTGCTGCTGTTCTGGCCGAGATTGCGCCTGCCGGTCCCCGGCCATCTGCCCGCCGTGCTGGTGGGGGTGGGGCTCGGGTTTGGTCTGCACCAGTTCGGGGTGGACGTCGCCACCATCGGCAGCAAGTTCAGCTATACCTTGGCCGACGGCAGTCAGGGCATGGGTATTCCCCCCATCGCGCCGACGCTGGTGATGCCCTGGGCGCTGCCGGGGCCGGACGGGGCGCCGGTGGAGTGGAATCTCGCCGCCATCGAGCGGCTGCTGCCCGCCGCCTTCTCCATGGCCATGCTGGGGGCCATCGAATCCCTGCTCTGCGCCGTGGTGCTGGACGGTATGACGGGTCGCAAGCACAGCTCCAACGGCGAGCTGGTGGGGCAGGGCCTTGGCAACATCCTGGCTCCCTTCTTCGGCGGCATCACGGCGACGGCCGCCATCGCGCGCTCCGCCGCCAACGTGCGGGCCGGTGCCACCTCGCCCATTTCCGGTATTGTCCATGCGCTGGTGGTGCTGGCTGCCATCCTGGTGCTGGCTCCCTGGCTCTCCTGGTTGCCGCTCTCTGCCATGGCCGCCCTGTTGCTGCTGGTGGCCTGGAACATGAGCGAGGCCCACAAGGTGGTGGATCTGGTGCGCCGGGCGCCCAAATCCGATGTACTGGTGCTGCTGGTCTGCCTGTCGCTGACCGTCATCTTCGACATGGTCATCGCCATCACCTTCGGGGTGATCCTGGCCTCTTTGCTGTTCATGCGCGAGATAGCCAAGATGACCAGGCTGCACAATCTGGCGGCTCACAAACGCTATGCCAGCGAGGTGTCCCCCTCGACCCTTGTCTACAAGATCAACGGGCCACTGTTCTTTGCCGCCGCCGAGCGGGTCTTTGACGAGTTGCTTGCCCAGGTGAAGGACCACAAGGAGTTGATCCTGCAAATGGAGGCGGTATCCATCCTGGATGCTGGCGGTCTCACCGCCTTCCAGCAGTTCGCAAAACGCATGGCCAAGGCGGGGGTCCGTCTCAAGGTGGCTGAATTGCAATTCCAGCCCCTCAAGACCCTGGCGCGGGCCAAGGTGCGTCCGGTGCCGGGAGAGCTGGAGTTCTACGGTTCGCTGGAAGAGGCGATTCGAGGAGAACATTTGCACGAAGAGGTTGAAAATTGATGGAAAGGGATAGGAAATGGCATATTTTTAGTCACTTGGTTCGCTTATTGAGCAAACAGTGGCAAAAGATAAAAAATTGCATTGACCGCCTCGCGCCTATCCCTTACATTACGCCCCGTTCCAGCGCAACGGCGCAGCGAATTCGTGTTGGCTGAACACGTTAAAGCACAGACCAAAATTGGGTGCGGTGTCCGAGTGGCTGCCCACCGACGAAGTCGGCAAGATGCACGTTTACGTGCTCCGAAAGCCACTTCAAAGAAGTAAAAATTTGGTGAGGTGTCCGAGTGGCTGAAGGAGCACGCCTGGAAAGTGTGTATACGGCAACGTATCGAGGGTTCGAATCCCTCCCTCACCGCCAAATAAAACAAAAAGCCCCGTCGAAAGACGGGGCTTTTTGTTTTATCCGGTGACGGGCGGCTTGGTTCGGGCCCTGGTTCGACAGGCGGGCAGGATAGCCCGCATGGACGGCCAGAGGCCGCCCGCAGGGCGAGCGCCAGGGACGGCGCGAGTCAATCCCGACCCATCCTCAGATGTTAAAACCGACCTTATGGTCGGTTTTTTTGCTTTGGGGAGGCGTCATCAGCTCATCTCGAAGAGGGGGGGTGAGAACCCTCGCCGGGTTCGAGCAGAGCAGCTTGCCGGGATGAACGGCTGCAGGCCGCCCCGAAGGGGTGAGCCACGCAGCGGTGAATCATCCCGCCCATACAGCCAACTAAAGCAAAAGGGCCTGTCGCGAGACAGGCCCTTTTGTTTTAGTTGGCGACAATCTGGTCATGTCTGTGATGGGAGTGGCTCGCAGGCGAAGCGGAGATGCCGCTGGCCAGGTTTGGGGAAGCAGCTTGAAGGCAGAGATAAACTCCGCCACGCGCAATATGTTGCATTCACACCAGTCATTTATGCTGCATGTGCAAGGTTTAATGGGTAAATGCATTGATTGCGCAACTTGTTGCGTCATGGTGTGGGTGCGCGAATCGGTTTTCTATTCAACTATTTGTTTTAAAACAAAAAAATGTATTGGCATGGTCACTGCTAACGGATTCGGACGAGTGTCATAACCGTTCAACCATCAGGAGCAATTCCATGCCAACTCCATGTTATATCAGCATCGAAGGTCAAACCCAGGGCAACATCACTGCCGGTGCTTTCACCTCCGATTCCGTCGGCAACATCTTCGTGCAGGGCCATGAAGACGAGATGCTGGTACAAGAGTTCCAGCACGTCGTCACCGTACCGACCGATCCGCAATCCGGCCAGCCGGCGGGTCAGCGTGTCCACAAGCCGTTCAAGTTCACCGTTGCCCTGAACAAGGCCGTGCCGCTGATGTACAACTCCCTGGCCTCCGGCGAGATGCTGCCGAAAGTGACCCTGAAGTGGTACCGCACCTCCGTCGAGGGCAAGCAGGAGCACTTCTTCAGCACTGTGCTGACCGATGCCACCATCGTCGACATCGACTGCCAGATGCCCCACTGCCAGGATCCGGCGAAGTCCGACTTCACCCAGCTGATCCAGGTCTCCATGGCCTACCGCAAGATCGACTGGGAGCACACCGTTGCCGGCACCTCTGGTGCGGATGACTGGCGCGCGCCGATCGAAGCGTAATTCCGAGCCAAAGGGCACTGCTTGCGGTGCCCTTTTATCGTCTCTGCAAGGACAACCTGCCCGGAGACCGTATTTCCGATTTTTCAACCCACGCGTTTTTTCTTCTGTCCGTTTGCCTGGTGTGAGCGGGTGCAAGAAAAAATCCGAGTTTACGTCTTGCCGCACGCCGTCAAGGGCGTGCGGCAGCCATGGTGAAAGAAAAATCCAGGCGATGGCGAAGCTCTCACATGGCTTGATGTGCCCCACCTGATGGGGCCGCACGATATTTCAGGGGCGCGCAGCGATGGCAGACAGCACAGGATTACAATTTACCGTCAAGGTGGGGGCCCTGCCCGAGAGCACCTTCGTGGTGGCCGAGTTTGCGCTGGATGAAGCGCTCAACCGGCCATTCAACCTGCGCCTGGAGCTGGCGAGTGCCCAGCCCGACATCGACGTTGGCACCGTGCTGGACCAGCCCTGCGAGCTGATGGTGTGGTACAACGGCGAGCTGCAGCGCCGGGTGTGCGGGGTGGTGAGTGACTTCGCGCAGGGTGATAGCGGCTTTCGCCGCACCCGCTATCAGCTCATGGTGCAACCGGCGCTGTGGCGTCTGTCACTTCGCCAGAACTCCCGCATCTTCCAGGCGCAAAAACCCGATGACATCCTCTCCATCCTGTTGCAAGAGCACGGCATCACCGACTATGCCTTTGCGCTCAAGAATGAGCACGCCAAGCGGGAATACTGCGTTCAGTACCGGGAAACCGACCTCGATTTCCTCAATCGCCTCGCCGCCGAAGAGGGGATGTTCTACTTCCACGAATTCGAGCAGGGCAAGCACCGCATCGTCTTTGCCGATGACTCAGCCGCCCTGACCGCTGGCCCCGAACTCTTCTTCAACCTCGGCAACCGCTCCCTGGAGCAGGGCTCCTATGTCCGTCAGTTCCACTACCGCGAAGCGGTGCGGCCCTCGGATGTGGAGCTCAAGGACTACAGCTTCAAGACCCCGGCCTATGGTCTCTCTCACAAGAAGCAGGGCACAGAGCTCGAACACCAGCGCGATACCTACCAGCACTTCGACTACCCGGGCCGCTACAAAGCGGACCCGAGCGGCAAGGCGTTTGCCCAGCACCGGCTGGATGCCCTGCGCAATGACGCTGTGGCGGGCAGTGGCAAGTCCAACAGCGCAGCCCTCTTGCCGGGCCAGACCTTCTCACTGACCGAACACCCCAACGGCAGCCTCAACACCGACTGGCAAGTGGTGCGCATCCAGCACACCGGCTTGCAGCCGCAGGCACTGGAAGAGGAGGGGGGCTGCGGCCCCACCGTCTACCACAACGAATTTGGCGTGGTGAAAGCGAGCACCACCTGGCGAGCACGCATCGGCAGCCCCGAGGCCCCTCACAAGCCGATGGTGGATGGCCCGCAAATCGCCATGGTGGTGGGTCCCGACGGTGAGGAGATTTACTGCGACGAGCATGGCCGGGTCAAACTGCAATTCCCGTGGGACAGATATGGCAGTTCCAACGACCAGAGCTCCTGCTGGGTGCGGGTGAGCCAGGGCTGGGCCGGCGGTCAGTACGGCATGATGGCCATCCCGCGCATCGGCCACGAGGTCATCGTGAGTTTCCTGGAGGGGGACCCCGACCAGCCCATCGTGACCGGCCGCACCTATCACGCCACCAATCGGCCGCCCTACGAGCTGCCAGCCAACAAGACCCGCACCGTGCTGCGCACCGAAACCCACCAGGGTGAAGGCTTCAACGAGCTGCGCTTTGAAGACCAGGCGGGGCAGGAAGAGATTTACATCCACGGTCAGAAAGACCTGAACGTGCTTATCGAGAACGATGCCGCCTGGCACATCAAGCACGACGAACACTGGGACATCGACAATGAGCGGGTGACCCGCATCAAGGCCAATGATCACCTCACTGTGAACGGTGAAAAACGGGATCACATCAAGGGGGACTACTCACTCGGCGTTGACACCTCCATGCATCAAAAACTCGGCCAGCGCTGGCTCACCCAGGCAGGGCAGGAGGTACACGTCAAAGCCGGTGCCAAGGTGGTGCTGGAGGCGGGCTCAGACATTACCGTCAAGGTGGGCGGCTGCTTCATCAAGGTCGATGGCGGCGGCGTCACCCTGGTGGGGCCCACCATCAAGATGAACTCGGGCGGCAGCCCGGGTGCCGGCTCGGGATGGGGCGGCAAGTCACCATTGGGCCCTCTGGGTGTCAGTGTTCCCCCCAAACCCAAGGTACCGCTCACTCCTGCCCAACTGGCCACCATGAAGAGTGCCGCCCCTTTCTGTGAAGAGTGTGAAAAATGCAAGGAGGGTGGCTGTGAGATTTGAGAGCACACCGCTGGGAGCGTGGATACAGAGGCAATCAGCCCCTCTTTATGCCGTGCTGGCGGGGGCCTGCGATGCGGCTCCCTTGCAGCACTACTACCAGCTCGATGGCCGCGAAACGCCACGCGGGCTCTATCTCGGCACCCCTTATGAAGACTGGCATCCCGTCATGCCCTATCTGGTGGCCCTCGACAAGGAGAGCCCCTTTATCGAGTGGGCGCAGGGCGCCGAGGCGAGAGACTGGGGCTGGATAGTGGCGAGCGAGCAGCCTGTCGATGCCCTCTATGCCCATCTGCAGGGGCTGACCCAGATCTGGCACCAGGGGGAGGCGGTCTTCTTCCGTTACTGGGATGGCGTGTATCTGAAACGCATTCTGGTCCAGCTGGGAGAGGGCTTCACCGCCCTGCTGCCTGGAGTGAACGGGATCTGGGTCGGGGGGGACGGCTTCGAATGGGCTGCGTCAGAAGCCGCAGCATCACGCGCATTCCCCTGGTGGGAGCTGCCCCCTGCCATTGCCGCGACCTTGGCGAGACAGGATCCCGCCCCTCTTATCAACAACCTGATGCAGCAGTTGGCGGATCACAACGGTCAGCTCTACTGGGCGTTTCCCGAGGCGAACCTGCGCTGCAAGGTCGCCCGTTTTGTTTCCCGTCATCCATCCCCCGATATCGATCTGTTTCCGGCGCTGGAAGCGGCGCTGATCAATGAGGTTCAAGCATGAGCAATGTCGGCCAGGCCGTCTTCAACGAAGTGATCGCCGATTATCGCAATGTCCTGAGTGCCTATCGCAAGGATGCCGAGAGTTTCTTCCTGGGTGACATGCTCAGCATGGACATGGAGCAGACCATCAAGGTGGGCGACAAGACCATCACGGCATCGTTCGGCAGCAAGAAGGCGCAGTCCGTGGTGACGCAGTGCCCGCTGAGCGGCACGCTGCGGTTGGTTCATCTGTTCGAATCCGTCAGGTTTATTCCCATCGGCAATACCCCATACAAGGTGGAGGCGGGGAAACTGGTGCGCGGACGTTTTGTCAGCGAGGCAGTAGTCAAGGAGGGAACCCTGGATGCCAAGGGCATTGCCGAGGTTGGTAAGCTGACCCCGGGCAAGTCCTATCGGGTGACCTTCTACCCCAATGTGAAGAAGAGCGATCTGGATACGCTGTTTGCCTCTTATGCCCCGGTTCAAAAAGACCTGGAGGTATGGCTTACCAAGGAGTGGAACAGTGAGCACAAGGCTGCGTGGGCCCGTTACAGCGGCACTGGTGGCGGGTTTGGCAGCCATGCGCTGGCGGCGGCAAGCGGTATCGGCAAGGCACTGGTCGGGGTGTGGGACGATCTTAAAACAATCTACAACCTGCTGGCCGATCCGGTAGGCAACGCCAAAAAGCTGGCCGAGTTCGGCGTGGACGCTGCGGCCATGGCCAAGGCCGGGGCCTCCCAGATGGAAGCTGCCATGCTGGTACTGCAAGATGAGGCGCTGCTTTATCTTTATGCCTATGCCCTGGTGTGCTGGGTCAAGATGCTGCCCCCGGATCAGCAGACCGAGTTTGGTGCTCAGGTGATTTCGTCGGTACTGATTGACGTGATCATCGGGGTGGTGCTGACCGGCGGGGCAGGCCTGGCTGCACGCTATGGTGCCAAGGCTGCCACCATGGCCAAGAACAGTGACCGGGTCATGCGACTGGTCACCTCCTTGGTCAATCTCTCCAAAAAGCACAATTTGGCCCAGCACGCCCAGCAGGCGAAAAAGGTGCTGGTCGCCGGGGCTGCACCGTTGAGCCCGGCCAAAAAAGCGGATCTCAAGCTGGTCGATGGCAATGCCAACACGTTGGTGGAAAAAGGCACGGCGGCCAAACGCCGATTCCAGGGGCACACCGAGATCAAACAGGTGAACAAGACACCTGATGCCTCCAAGCAGGCAGTTACCCCGAATAACCGGCCCCATCAACCGGAAGCCAGCACCTGCAAGAATAACTGCCCGGTCTCCATGGTGACGGGGGAAGAGTTGCTGGCACTGCAAGATGGCGAACTGCCGGGTCTGCTTCCCTTTGTCTTCGGGCGCCTCTATCGCACCTCTGCCGTCGCGCAATCCTGCGGCATGGGGCTTGGCTGGACGCATGCCCTTGCGCACCGACTTGAACGTCACGGCGATACCCTGACCTGGTGGGATGAGGAGTCCCTGGCAACCGAACTGCCGTTGCCATCAGCCGCCAGACCCATGGTGACCAACCTGTTGTCGGAGGCGGCGGTCTACCTCGGTGACGAGGCTGATGAAGTGATCCTGGCCAAGGCCGGTTCGCCGTTCCTGCATTTTACTTGGCATGGCGAGATTGGGCTGCTGACCGGTTTTTCCGATCCCTACGGCAATCGACTGACAGTGCGTTCTGACCGTCAAGGGCGCCCCGCCTGGGTTGAAAATGACGCTGGGCTGGCCCTTCGTCTCGCTTACGAGGGCGACCACATCATGGTGCTCGAGTTGCAGCGCTTTGATGGCATTGCCTGGCAGCCCCAGGCCACGCTGCAACGCTACCACTACGATGACCATGGTCACCTGGTAGCGGCCGAGAATGGGGCCGGGGAGTGCGAGTGGTATCGCTATCGTGATGATGGGGTCATTGTGGAGCGCCGTCTGGCTGGCGGTGCCGGTTTCTTCTGGGAGTGGGAAGGGGAAGGCAAGGCTGCCCGCGCCATCCGCCACTGGAGCGATGTGGCGGGTTTTGATGTCACCTATGGCTGGGATGATGACAAGGGCGAGGTGACGGTACTCAATGCCGATGGCAGTCAGGAGGTGTATCAGCACGACAGCCAGGCACGTCTTGTCCGCCAGCAGGATCCGGATGGTGCGATAACCGAGTTTGCCTACAACGGCAAGGGTCAGAAAGTACTGGCCCGTGATCCGCTGGGGGCCGAGACCCATTATCACTATGACGAAGAGGGGATGTTGGCCCTCGAAGTGGCTCCCGACGGCAGTCAGACTGCCTATCACTACTGGGATGGCCGGGTTCGCAAGGTAGTGCAGGGGGAGCGCGAATGGCGTTTTGAGCACAACCTGCAAGGGGATCTGATTGCCAGGCGGGATCCCCTGGGGAACGAAACCCGTTATGGCTATACCCCTCAGGGCAAGCTGTGCGCTGTGGTTCACCCGGACAGCACCCGCACCGAATTGGTATGGAACCGCCTTGGCCAACTGATCGAAGAAAAAGGGGTCGATGGCGGGATAAGCCGCTGGCGCTATGACGAGCGGGGCCGCCAGATCGTGCGGCAAGACCCGCGTGGTGCAATCACACGCTATGAATGGGACGCGGCAGATCGCCTCAGTGCAGTCCATCTGCCCGGGGGCGGCGTTCGCCGCTATGAGTACAACGCCTATGGCAAGGTCACGGCGCAGTGGGACGAGCTGGGTCGCGAGACACGTTTCGAATATCACCCCGGCCTGCATCTGGTGAGTCGGCGCATCAACCCCGATGGCAGCGAGCTCAAATACCGCTACGACAATGCCAAGCTGTTCCTCAGCGAAATCGAGAACGAGCATGGTGAACAGCATCGTATCCATTACCATCCCAACGGGCTGGTGGCACGGGAAACCGGCTTCGATGGTCGCACCACCGCCTACCGTTATGATCTCAACGGACGCCTGAGCGAAAAAGTGGAGTTCGGCAAGCAGGAGACCGAACTGGTCACCCGCTATGAGCGCGACCCCATGGGGCGCTTGCTGAAAAAGTCCCTGCCAGATGGTCGCGAGATCGCCTTCGAGTACGACGGCCATGGTCAGCTCATCCGGGTCGACGACGGCGCCTGGCCCCTGGCATTTGACTACGATGGTGCCGGTCATCTGGTGGCCGAGCATCAGGGGTGGGCCTCAAGCCATTTCCGATACGATGCCATGGGACGGTTGTCACACTGGCAACTGCCCGACGGCAACCGGCTTGGCTATCACTATCAGCACGGGGCGCTTGGCGGCATTGATCTCAACGGCGCCGAACTCACTCGCCACCAGGTGGTGGGTGGGCTTGAGCTGCGCAGGCAGCAGGGGGCACTGACCCAGCAGTACGAATATGACGAGCAGGGGCGCCTCTCGGCACTGCGTCTGCAGCGGGGCAAGCAGGTCGCCCGCGAGCGGCGCTATGGCTATGACAGAACGGGCAACCTGCTGCACATCGATGACAGCGTGCAGGGGGAGCAGCACTACCGCTACGATCCGCTGGACCGCTTGCTGGAGGTACGGGGCGAGCTGACCGAGCGCTTCTTGCATGATCCGGCCGGCAACCTCCTGGGTGAGCGTTCGGGTGGTCAGTTCGATGGGGCTCGCACCCAGGGGAACCGATTGCTGTTGAGTGGCGATCGCCACTTCGAGTACGACGAATTTGGCCGCTTGGCGCTGGAGCGGCGCGGCAAGGGCCAGCAACTGGTGACCCGCTATCACTACGACTGCCAGCACCAGCTGGTGAGGGCCGAACTGCCCGATGGCAGCACCGCCTGTTATGACTACGATGCCTTTGGTCGCCGCATTCGCAAGACGGTAAAGGGTGCAAAAGGCGAGCAGGTTACTGAATTCCTGTGGCAGGCCAACAACCTGATTGCCGAGAGCTGCTATCTGCTCGGGGACGACAAGCATCGTACTGACGAGCAGTACCGCAGCTTTATCTATGAACCCGGCAGTTTCAAACCCCTGGCACAGCTGGAAGGGGAGGGGCAGAAGGCCGAGGTATTCCACTACCAGCTTGACCACCTGGGCACGCCCTTGGCACTGACCCGCACAAGCGGGGCCACCGCCTGGCAGGTGCGCTATCGAGCCTATGGCAATGTCTGGCGTGAAGAGATCGCCGAGGTGGCAACCCCCTTGCGTTTCCAGGGGCAGTATTTTGACGCCGAGACGGGGCTTCACTACAACCGCCACCGCTACTACCAGCCCGGCACGGGTAGATTTATCACCCCTGACCCGATAGGCTTGGCCGGCGGGCTCAATAACTACCAGTATGCCCCCAACCCCACTGGTTGGGTGGATCCGCTGGGGTTAAGTAATGTGCCGGGGCAGTGTCCCGACGCGTCGCCTTCAAGGCGTGAGAGCTTTCGAGCTGCAAAAGAAGCAGCAGGCATCCCACGTTCAGCTCAATATAAAACACATAAATATGTTTATGATAAAGAATATGAGAATCGAACTGTCTATGAGTTTGATGTTCATGGAAGCAAAAAATATATCGTGCTTCATGATGATGACAAGTTTGGTCGAGGCCCTCACTTTCATGGCGCTGATGATAGTAAAGGTTCTCCCATGCTTCCCGGCAAGTACAAACAGTACCCAGGGCATTTTCCTGAAATAAAGTTTGGTTTCAGAAAAGGGAAGGTAAATAAATGAATTCTAGACTTAAGCTCTATATGAAGCAGAAAAATACCTCGATGTTTTTTGAGGGGCTTAACTGTAAATATCGCTTTGTTGAACAATCCCCTGCTTCAGAGTTTTATAAGAAGGTTTTTTCTCGAGCTAATGTCATTAATGAGCATCATGATTCTGATGCTGCAATAACTGCCTTGATTCGCCACTTCATCCATATCTCTAAAGGGGAGGGAGGCGCATGGTTGCTTATCTTTAACTCTAAAGATGTGAATATAGATGTTGAGGTTGAGCTAAGCTCTGACGGGGGAGTTTTAGAGAGAATTATAAAACGGTCTGTAACATCAAATGGATTTCTTGATGACTTTGTTATGATAAACAAATATGGAAACGCTATCTTTATTTCTAAAGATGAATACAGTTATTCTGTTGGTGAAGATAAGTCATCCTTTTATATGGATATTTACTCATCGCTTGTATGTTGAAACATTCCATACTGGAGTTGTTTTCTTTGGTGAAGGTTCGGCTTTTATATAAAAACACAAGAAGATGTGAAGATGTAATTGAAGGTGTGCTGCCAAGATTTTAAAGTTTGGTTTAAGGCGTCAGTGTCTGGCTTTATCGATAATTTGGATGTCTATGATATAGTGAAGAGGTGTTAGGTATATATCTATGCCGGTTTGGTAATAACAAGAAGAATGATGCTTTATAATTTGCTGAAAAAACAGTCAGTGTGTTATCAATTTCGTAAATAATGATTGTGATGAAATAGTGGATAAGTGCGCTGAGCAATTTTGATTTTTATTACAAGGTAGTGACAGGAATATGTTTTTAAAATTAATGTCAGTGACTGGCATTCTGTTATTGTCCTGGACCATTTCAGGATGCTCGGTAAGCATGTCAACTCAGAATGAGCAGCAGTTGTTGCAAGCCGCCCAGCAGGGCCAGGGCAAGGCGCAATATGAGCTGGCTAATCGCCTGGCGGCCAAACCGGATTATCCTGAGGCGATGCGCTGGATGAAGCGGGCTGCGGACCAAGCAGGACCGCTGGCGGCAGATGCGGATGTACGAGGCAAGGCCGCGCTACAGGTGGGGAGCTGGTATCAGACTGGCCTGGGTGAGCCCAAGAATCCCAAGCTGGCCCATGACTGGTGGCAGCGCTCCGCCAAGTTGGGCAATTCGGAGGCCAGCTATCAACTGGGTCAGGAGTGCCGGCAACGGCACAAGGGGAAGCTTACCAGTGAGTGCCTCAACTGGTTCGAGCAGGCCGCCAAGCGGGATCATGGAAATGCCCAACTGGTTCTGGGGCAGTGGTATGCAGATCAGGCGGGGGCCGATGAAGAGGCCGTCAAGTGGCTGGAGAAAGCCGCCGAACAAGGGAATCGGGATGCCCAATTCCAGCTTGGCGCTCGCTATGAGCAAGGGAAAGGGGTGATCAAGCGCGCCGATCTTGCCCTGCGCTGGTATGAGAAAGCCGCAGCCCAGCAACAGCCGGACGCTTTGTTGGTACTGGCGAGCAAGGCGCCCTCTGAAGAGGCATTCAGCCTCTATCAGCGCGCCGCCAATGCAGGGGCTGCTCCTGCCCAGCTGTGGTTGGGGCAGGCCTATCTGAGGGGGGATCTGGTTGCCCAGGACCTGGCGCTTGGCCGTTATTGGCTGGAGCTGGCGGCAGGCAATGGTTCCCATGACGCCGAATATCAATTGAGCCTGCAGCAGAGCGATATCACCGCACGTGAGCACTGGCTGAATCTGGCTGCCGCGGGTGGTGTGAGTCAGGCTCAGCTTGAACTGGCGACCCTGCAACAGGAACGGGGGGAGTTGAAAGCTGCGCGCAAGAGCCTCTCTCTGGCCGCCTCGCAGGGCAATGTCGAGGCTCGATATGCCTACGGCGAGATGCTGCGACTGGGGCTGGGTGGTGAGGCTGATTACACCGAAGCCATGAAACAGTATCGGGCTGCGGCAAACGCCAATCATCGGCAAGCACAATATCGCATGGGCATCATGCGTGAGCAGGGATGGGGAGCCCCCCGCAATAGATTGCATGCTTATGCATGGTATTTATTGGCCGCAACGGATGGCAATATTGATGCAACCGCCGCCAGCCGTGAACTTGAAAAAGGCATGACGGCACAAGAAAAAAGTGCCGGTCAAAAACTGGCGCAGCACTGGTTCATCAGACTGGATAAACACGGTGAAATGGGGCAGACGTCAGAGGGCATATGATGTCATTCCTATAACATGAATGAGACATAGTGATAAAAATAACAGTGAGTGGATAAAGCCATTTCCCACTTATTATCGCCACCCAATACCGCCTTGATAATACATCCTGGCGGTTTTTTTGACAAAAATAACATCGGATGTTGTCAGAAAAATCTCTTTTTGTGTTCGGAAAATGAGCGCGGTTTATGGCTTATCATGAGAAGTCATGAAGATTTAAAATCAGATTTTTCCTATTTAACGCTTCACTAAATACAACTTCCCTACACTTCTCGCCTCAAGTTTACATTTTGATGGGTTGGCTCTATCTTATTGTTTTTATTGATATTTGTGCATTTATTTTGATTTTTATACATTTGCAGATATATTTGTCGTTGACGTTATCATCATCAAAAATATACCATTCGCTACAAATGGCTCTTAAGCCAGATATGATCTCTAACGAAGAGTAGAGACGTAATCGGATTGTATTGAATAACAAGCTGAATGCTGCCTTTTGGATATCCAGGCTCTCTCCTGGAATATATCGAAAAGGCGTGGTTGGTTGGTGCTTTTTTGTTCATTTTCGTCCTGAGCACGTCAACTGTCATTTTTTACAGTTGCCGACAAAAGCATTGGCTATAAGCTTTTGGGTCTTCATGGATCCTCAACTTGGTATCTAGAGCATGGGAAAAGGGATTGATGGCGCCACTGTTGCGCCCAAAGAACGTATCAATATCAAATATGTGCCGGCAACCGGTGGCCAACAGGCGGAAATAGAGCTTCCGTTGACCATGATGGTGGTTGGAAATATGAAAGGGCGCTCTGAAGAGACCCCCATCGAGGAGCGTCAGACCGTCTCCATCGACAAGAATAATTTTTCGTCCGTCATGAAAGAATCTGCACTGGAGCTGAATTTTTCGGTTCCCAACCGCCTGGAGGAGAACAGCCAGAACAAGTTGCCCGTGTCGATCAAAATCCAGTCCCTGGAAGACTTCACCCCTGACAGCGTTGCCCAGCAAGTGCCCGAGCTGCGCAAGCTGCTGGAGCTGCGTGAGGCGCTGGTTGCCCTGAAGGGGCCGCTTGGCAATATCCCCGCCTTCCGCAACCGTCTGCAGGATCTGCTGTCCAGTGACGACGCTCGCGAGCAATTGCTCAAGGAGCTGGATTTGATTAAGCCTGCCGAGTGATCAGCAGATTAATTGACTGACTTATAAGGAAAAATTATGTCTCTGGTCGAAGAACAGGTTCAAGCGGGGGCGAGTGCAGCCTCCTCGTCCCTGCTGGACGAAATCATGGCGCAGGCCCGCATCACCCCGGTGGATGAGGGTTACAGCGTCGCCAAGCAGGGCGTTGCAGCCCTGATTGCCAACATTCTGGACAGCGGCACCACCACAGAGCCGGTGAACAAGGCGCTGGTGGACAGCATGATCGTCGAGCTCGACAAGAAGCTCGGCAAGCAGATGGACGTCATCCTGCACGCCAAGGAGCTGCAAGAGCTGGAGTCCTCCTGGCGCTCCTTGAAGCTCCTGGTGGATCGCACCGATTTTCGCGAGAACATCAAGATCCAGGTGCTGCACGCCACCAAGGAAGAGCTGCTGGAGGATTTTGAATTTTCTCCTGAAATCACCCAGTCCGGCCTCTACAAGCACGTCTATTCCAGCGGCTATGGCCAGTTTGGCGGACAGCCGGTCGGCGCCGTGATTGGTGACTACGCCTTCACCCACAGCTCCCCTGACATCAAGCTGATGCAGTATGTCAGTGCAGTGGGCGCCATGGCCCATGCCCCCTTCATCTCTTCCGTCGCCCCCGCCTTCTTCGGGGTCGACAGCTTCACCGATCTGCCCTCCATCAAGGACCTGAAATCGGTATTCGAAGGGCCGGCCTACACCAAGTGGCGCTCCCTGCGCGAGTCGGAAGATGCCCGCTATCTGGGTCTGACCGCACCGCGCTTCCTGGCGCGTCTGCCCTATGATCCGACGGAGAACCCCATCAAGGGCTTCAACTATCAGGAAGAGATCAGCTCGAACCATGATCACTACCTGTGGGGCAACACCGCCTATCTGATGGGCACCTCCCTGACCGACAGTTTCGCCAAGTACCGCTGGTGCCCGAACATCATTGGTCCGCAGAGTGGTGGCGCCATTCACGATCTGCCGGTGCACGTCTATGAGGCCATGGGTCAGTTGCAGGCGAAGATCCCGACCGAAGTGCTCATCACGGATCGCCGTGAATACGAGCTGTCGGAAGAGGGCTTCATCACCCTGACCATGCGCAAGGACAGCGACAACGCCGCCTTCTTCTCCGCCAACTCGGTGCAAAAGCCCAAGGTGTTCCCGAACACCAAGGAAGGCAAGGAAGCGGAAACCAACTACAAGCTGGGTACCCAGCTGCCCTACATGTTCATCATCAACCGCCTGGCCCACTACATCAAAGTGCTGCAGCGCGAGCAGATCGGTTCCTGGAAGGAACGCCAGGATCTGGAACGGGAACTCAACAACTGGATCCGTCAGTTCGTGGCCGACCAGGAGAACCCCCCTGCGGACGTGCGCAGCCGTCGTCCCCTGCGCGCCGCCCAGATCAAGGTGCTGGACGTGGAAGGGGAGCCGGGCTGGTATCAGGTTGCCATGGCCGTGCGCCCGCACTTCAAGTACATGGGAGCGAGCTTCGAGCTCTCTCTGGTAGGTCGTCTGGACAAGGAATAAAGCCCGATGCCGCATCTCTCATCCTGGGATAGAGGCAATGCGGCCAGTCTGTTTGATCGCATCCGGGGGGAGGGGCTTGGCTCCTCCCCCCGTTCGGAAGTGGATGAACTGGTGGACTCTGTCAAACGGCAGCTCGATCAGATCCTCAACACCCGTCCCGGCAACTGTCGCAGTGCCCCCGAACTTGGCGTCATCGATCTCAATGACGCCACCCAGGGGAGTGCCGACATCAAGGGGCGGATCCGGGAGGCGATCCGGCAATGCATCCGCCGCTATGAGCCGCGGATCGTGCATGTGGAAGTCCGTTCACCCGACTATCAGGCGAGCCCGCTTGAGATGACGTTTCAGGTGACGGCCCACGTGCGGCTGGAGCATATCGAGCAAGTTACCTCGTTCAACGTCCACATGGACAGTCACCGTCACTACCGCATGGTCTGATCAATGTCGCTGGAACATTACTTCAGGGATGAGCTGGCTTTTTTGCGCCTGCAAGGGCGCGAATTTGCCGACGCCTATCCCGAGCTCACCCGCTTTCTGTCGGAGCAGAACACCGATCCGGACGTGGAGCGCCTGCTGGAGGGGTTCGCCTTTCTCACGGGCAACCTGCGCGCCAAGATTGAGGATGAGTTTCCCGAGCTGACCCACGGTCTGCTCAACATGCTCTGGCCCAACTACCTGCGTCCCGTGCCCAGCATGACCATCATGCAGTTTTCGGTCATTCCGGGGGCCATCGCCCAGCCGGCGCTGGTCAGGCAAGGCTGCCAGCTCGACAGCCTGCCCCTGGACGAGGTGACCTGTCATTTCCAGACCTGTCACGATACCTGGGTCTATCCGGCCGATATCCGTCAGATCGCCGCCCAGAGCGGCAACGATCTCTCCACCATCTCGCTGGACATCGCCCTGCATGCCCCTCTGCCGCTTAGCGAGTTGCAGCTGGACAAGCTGCGCTTCTTCCTTGGTGGTGACAGCTACACCGCCTACGAGCTCTACTTCTGGCTCTCCAACCAGCTCTCCCATATCGAGCTGGAGATCGACGGCAAGCGCTTTCGCCAGGAGGCCAAGGCCCTCAAACCGGTCGGCTTCGAGCGCGGCGATGCGCTCTTGCCCTACCCGAACAACGTCTATTCCGGCTACCGGATCCTGCAGGAGTATTTCTGCTTCCCGGAAAGCTTCCTCTTCTTCGAACTCTCCGGTGGCGACTGGCCCAAGCAGCCGTTGCCGGTGAGCGAATTCAAGGTGCACTTCTGCTTCGACCGGCCATTGCCGGCGGAGCTCAAGATCCGTCCCGACTCTTTCATGCTCAACTGCGTGCCGGCCATCAACCTGTTCCAGCACGACAGCGAGCCGGTCAACCTCAATGGCCGTCAGGCGGAGTACCCCCTCAAGGCGAGCTATCGCCACGCCGACAGCTTCGAGATCTTCTCGGTGGATCAGGTGGAAGGCTGGGTCGAGGGGAACCTCGGCCGCTCCCGCGGCACGCCACGCATCTATCAGCCATTCGAGAGCTTCCAGCACCAGATCGAGCGGGCCAAACAGCGGCTGGCGCTCTACTACCGGGTGCGGGTCAAGGAGGCGGTAAGCGGGGATGGTTTCGAGCACAGCCTCTCGTTCGTGCGCGGGGATGAAACCACCACGGTCGAACTGGATGAATCCATCTCGGTGACGCTCACCTGTACCAACCGCTCTCGCGCTGCCCGTCTCAAGGTGGGCAGCGTCTGCGTACCCACCGGCAGCTCGCCCTCCTTTGCCACCTTCCGCAACCTGATCCGGCCTACCCGGCCGCTGCGCCCGGCGCTGGACGGCAGTCTGCACTGGACGCTGATATCCAACCTGTCGCTCAACTATGTCTCCCTGCTGCGCCGCGATGCCCTGGTGCAGGTGCTGCGCACCTACGATTTTCCGGCGCTGCACGACAAACAGGCGGAGCAGGCCTCGCGCAAGCGGCTGGCGGGGATCGAGGAGATAGAGACCAAGCCGGTGGATCGGCTGGTGCGCGGCATGCCGGTGCGGGGACTCAAGTCGGTGCTCTCCATCCGTCAGTCTGCCTTTGGCAGCGAAGGGGAGCTCTATCTGTTCAGTACCGTGCTGGCCCACTTCTTCTCGCTCTATGCCAGCGTCAACGCCTTCCACCTGCTTGAGGTGGTCAATCTCGACAACAAGGAGCGCTATCAATGGCCAGTCCAGATCGGTCAGCACTCCCTGATGTGAGCGCCGCCCGGGAGGCGCCCCACTTCAACTTCTTCCAGCTGGTTGAACTGCTCAACCGGCTCGATGGCGCCGATCAGGAGCGGGGGCTCGACTACCTGCCCGGTGACGAGAACATCCGCTTCAAGGCGACCGCCTCCCTGGGGTTCCCCACCAGCGACGTGCTGCAGATTGGCCGGGACGGGCAGGGGCGCCACGAGCTGGAAGTGGCCTTCCTCGGCCTGCACGGCAGTCAGTCGCCTATGCCCGGCTATTACCTCGATTCGCTGGCGTGGGAGTACGCCCAGGGGGAGCAGAAGCTCGGCCTGTTTCTGGACTTCTTCCACCACCGTCTGCTGACCCTGCTGCACCGGATCTGGCGCAAGTATCGCTACCACGTGCGGTTTCAGGACAACGGCGAGGATGGTTTCTCCCGCCTGATGTTCGCCCTGGTGGGGCTCGGCAATGAGGCGGTCTGCCAGAGCCTGCCGGTCAACCGGGCCAAGATGCTCTCCTATGCGGGCATGCTGGCCAGCCCCAGCCGCTCCCCCGAGGTGGTGGCCGGTCTGGTGGCCCACTGCTTCGATCTGGCCGACGTGCAGGTGAGCGCCTGGCAATGGCGCAAGGTGCCTATTCATCAGGATCAGCAAAATCGCCTCGGCGGCGCCTGCGCCACCTTGGGGAGCGATTTTGTCATCGGCGACAAGGTGAACGACTGTGCCGGCAAGTTCTTGTTGAAGATCAACAACCTGAGCTTTGGCCAGTTTCTCGGCTTTCTGCCGAACGGGGAGCACTTCCAGGCTCTGGTGACCTTCGTCTCCTTCATCCTGCGCGATCAGCTGGCCTGGGATCTGCGGCTGGGTTTCGGCCAGGAGCAGGCGAGGGGACTGAGGCTGGGGGAAGAGCAGAGTGCCCGCCTGGGGTGGAGTACCTTTCTCGGCCAGCCGCCGAGTGATCCGTTTGTGACCATTTGTGTGCAGGAATAAGTGCAGAGATCAGCAGCGCAGAAAATTTAACTACAGGAATCAGTGCAGGAGTAACTGTGGACGATTTTAACCAGCAACTTTCCCTGGTGGTGCTCAACAGCGAACAGCTCGATGGCAGCCAGCAGGTGCAGTACCGCTTCGATGAGATGGGGGGGACCCTGGGGGCCTCCGAACAGGATGACTGGCAACTGCGCGACAGGCTGGGGGCCGTCATGCCCGCCCACGCCCGCATCGAGCTCAACGACGGTCGCTTTTGCCTGTGCGATCTGAGCGGCCAGACCTATATCAACGGTGCCACCTCGCCCATCGGGCGGGCCCGCAAGGTGCATCTGGAGCAGGGGGACGAGCTCGTGATCGGCCCGTTCCGGCTGCGCGCCTATCTGGGGGCCATCACCCCCGAGCAGAGCCTGCAACAGGTGCTGGGCAACCGTCCCACCGAGCAGCTCGATGAGTGGCTGACCAGCGATGAGCCCGTCGTACCAGCTGACGATCCGCGTACCCTGGCGGCCGATCCCTTGCTGGCATTGCAGCAGGAGCGCAGGGCGCCCAATCCGTTGATGGAAGGCCCGCTGGCGGACGGTCGCCTGCAGGCTTCACTGCGTTCACAACCGGATGTGGACGTTCCCCCTCTTGCCCCTTTTTCTGCTGTCGAGAACACCATGAACCAAGAATTTCTGGATATGCCCGCCATCGAGAACCATCCCGATTATCAGCTGTCGCTGGACGGCGTCGACCACGTAGCCCTGACCCCGCTGATGCGCGGCCTGGGTCAACCCTTGCAACTGCAGGACACCCAGCAGGCCCACGACATGCTCGAAGAGATGGGCAAGACGGTGCGGGCCATGGTGGAAGGGCTGCTGCAACTGCAAAACGAACAGGCCGCGCTGGCGGACAAGCATCTGCGTCCCATTGAGGACAACCCGCTGCGCCTGGGCCTTGATTATGACGAGACCCTGGCGGTGCTGTTTGCCGAGCAGAAGAGCCCGGTTCACCTGAGTGCACCGGCAGCGGTGGCCGAGAGCCTGCACAACGTGCGCATCCACCACGTGGCGAACCAGCAGGCCATCGGCGCGGCGCTCGACAGCATCTTGCAGGCATTTTCGCCGCAGGCGCTGCTGGGGCGCTTTGAGCAATACCGCCGCAGCGGTGCACCGGGCACGGCCGACGAAGGCTGGGCCTGGGACATGTACCAGCACTACTACCGCGAGCTCACCTCCGCCCGTCAGCAGGGGTTCGACAAGCTGTTCCACCAGGTGTATGCCCAGGCCTATGACCAGGCCGTGCGTCAGCAACAGGGACTGATTTGATGATACGAGCGCTGATGCTGGGCGCCGCGCTGCTGGCCCTGGCAGGTTGTACCACCATGGGCAAAATGGCCGATGTGGCCATGAACCCGGATATCCAGGTGGGCAGCAATGACAGTCAACCCTCCACCCTTGGGCTGAGTCTGCTGGCGGAGCCTGACGTCAACCCCAACGAGAGCGGGGAGGCGGCGCCCATCGAGTTTCAGGTGGTGCTGCTGGCGGAGGATTCCAAGCTGCTTGCCACCGACTACGACCAGGTGACCGCGGACGTGGAAAAGGCCCTTGGCAAGAACTACCTGGACCATCAGGACTACACCCTGCTGCCGGGCCAGTTCAAATACCTGCCCCCCATCAAGCTCGACGAGAAGACCCGCTACATCGGGGTGATCGCACGCTACGCCGACCCCGACAGCGCCGAGTGGCGCAAGGTCATCAAGATCAAGAGCAAGGGAACGGCTTATCAAATCCTGGTGCACCTGCGCCTGGATGAAGTGGAACTGCAAAAAGAAGAAGAATAACCATGTCGAGTCGAAATCGGGTTATCTGGCGTGAGGGGCTGTTCATCAAGCCCCAGCACTTCCAGCAACAACAAAGACATTCGGATTACGCGCTGCACGCTCGCCTGAGCGCGCTGTCCGACTATTTCTACGGCTTGCAGTCGCTTGCCATCAACGAGGATTACCTGGGCTTTGGCCGCATCGCCCTGGTGGGGGCCACCGGCATCCTGCCGGACGGTACCGTGTTCAACATCCCCAATGACGACGTGCTGCCGACCCCGCTGGAAGTCACCGACGCCTCGGTGGCCAACCAGAAGGTCTATCTGGCGCTGCCGCTCTCGGTGAGCGGCGTCAACGAGGTCAATCAGGGCGGTCAGGTGGCCACCCGGTTGCAGGCCCATCGCCACGACGTGCGCGACCTGCACAGCGAAGGGGGGGACGTGGTCTCCCTCGAAGTGGGGCGGGTCAGCCTGCGGCTGATGCTGGAGCGGGAGGATCGCAGCGCCTACGCCTCGCTCGCCATCGCCCGGATCCTGGACAAGCGTCCGGACGGCGGTCTGGTGCTGGATCCCAACTTCATGCCCTGCAGCATCAGCGTCTCCGCCATCCCGACCCTCAAGCGCTTCCTCGGCGAGTCGGCTGGCCTGGTGGCCGAGCGGGCTCGCAGCCTCTCCCAGCGTATTGCCGCGCCGGGTCAGCAGGGGGTGGCCGACGTGGCCGAGTTCATGATGCTGCAACTACTCAACCGGGCCCAGCCCCAGCTCTCCCATCTGGCGCGCCTTGGCACCCTGCACCCCGAGCGGCTGCACGAATCGTTGGTGCAGCTCTGTGGCGAGCTGATGACCTTTACCGACGAGTCCCGCCTGCCGCCCGAGTTCCCCGCCTATCGCCACGACGATCAGCAGGTGAGCTTCGAGCCGGTGATGCTGGCCCTGCGCCAGGCGCTCAGCACAGTGCTGTCGCCGCGCGCCGTCTCCATCCAGCTGCGCAAGCACCAGTACGGCATCATGGTGGCCATGGTCAACGAGAGCGAGCTGATGCAGAGCGCCGACTTCGTGCTGGCGGTGCGTGCCCGCATGCCGCAGGAGCAGCTGCGCAAACAGCTGCTGCAGCAGACCAAGGTGGCCTCCAGCGACAAGATCCGCGAGCTCATCAGCCTGCAACTGCCCGGCATTCCGCTGCTGCCGCTGCCGGTGGCGCCGCGCCAGCTGCCCTATCACGCCGGTTACAGCTACTTCCAGCTCGACCGGCAGAGCCCGGCCTGGCAGATGCTGGCGGTGGGCAACACCCTTGCCTTCCACATCGCCGGCGACTTCCCCGAGCTCGACATGCAGCTCTGGGCCATTCGCAGCCAGTGATCGCACCAAGGAATAAGCAGAGATGACCACGGACATTATCAAGAACGAGCAACTCAGCGACCTGCTGTTCGATCATGCCGAGCAGCTGGACATGGATTCGGACTACTGGTTCCGCCTGCGCGGCCAGAGCATCAATCCGATGATCGATGCGGTGACCCCCTTGCTGGGGCTGGTGCAGCGGGTGCGCCTGCTGTCCCGTTACGACTGGGTGCCCGAGCTCTACCAGCGGGTGGTGACCGAGATCCAGGCCATCGAACAGGAGCTGATGGCCCAGGGCTACGAGAACGGGGTGGTGCTGTCGTTTCGCTACATCCTCTGCACCTTCATCGACGAGGCCGTGATGGGCCGCGACTGGGGCAGCCAGAGCGAATGGTCCGAGCACTCCCTGCTGACCCGCTTTCACAACGAGACCTGGGGCGGCGAGAAGGTGTTCGTGCTGCTGGCCCGCCTGCAGGAAGACCCGGTGCGTTATCGCGACATTCTGGAGTTCATCTACCTCTGTCTGTGCCTCGGTTTCGAGGGGCGTTACAAGGTAATGAGCAAGGGACAAGGGGAGTTCGAGCGCATCGTGCGCCAGCTGCACAAGCAGTTGGCCCCCGAGGCCGGCGGCGAGGCGCCCAGCGTGTTTCACCTCGATCTGGGGCAGCAGGCCTCCCGCTATCAGCTGCGCAAGCAGGTCTCCCTGCGCAGCCTGTTCATGGGCGGGGCGCTGATCCTGGCGCTGATCTTCGGCCTCTATCACCACCAACTCAATAACCAGACCCAGGACGTGCTGCGTCAACTGGGCGAATTATTAAAATAAAACTTAAGGAGAGCACGCCTTGATTCGTATAGAGCTACCGGTACTGGTGGAAAGACTCAATCCTATCTGCCGTCACATGCTGGAGGAGGCTGCAGCCCTCTGTGTCAATCACCAGGGAGCCGAGATCCGCATCGAGCACCTGCTGCTCAAGATGCTGGAGACCCCGCTGAGCGACGTGCGCCAGATCCTGAAGGTGGCCGAAGTGGAGGTGGAAGAGCTCAAGACCCTGCTGCAACCGTCCGCTGCCGACAACGGCTATGGCCAGGGTTACCCCTCCTTCTCGCCCATGCTGGTGGAGTGGCTGCAAGACAGCTGGCTGCTCGCCTCTGCCGAGCTGCAACATGCCCAGCTGCGCAGCGGCGTCATGCTGCTGGTGCTGCTGATGACCCCCCAGCGCTACCTGCCGGGCTCGGTGACCCGCCTGCTTGCCAAGGTCAATCGCGAGCTGCTGCGCCAGCAGTTCGACGAGTGGGTCAAGGAGTCTGCCGAGACACAAGTCACCACTACCCCCGGCGGCAAGACGGCCCAGGCCGCGCTGCCGGCCGATGCCAGCCTGCTGGCCCGCTTTACCGTCAATGTGACCGAACAGGCCCGCCAGGGCAGCCTGGATCCCGTGCTCTGTCGGGATCACGAAATCGACCTGATGATCGACATCCTCTCCCGTCGTCGCAAGAACAACCCCATAGTCGTGGGGGAAGCCGGTGTCGGCAAGAGCGCCCTGATCGAGGGGCTGGCTCTGCGCATGGTGGCGGGCCAGGTGCCCGAAAAGCTGCGCGGGGTCGAGCTGATGACCCTGGATCTTGGCGCCATGCAGGCCGGCGCCTCGGTCAAGGGGGAGTTCGAGAAGCGCTTCAAGGGGGTGATGCAGGAGGTCAAGGACGCCGTGCAACCTGTCATCCTGTTCATCGACGAGGCGCACACCCTGATCGGGGCCGGCAACCAGGCCGGCGGGCTGGATGTCTCCAACCTCATCAAGCCGGCGCTGGCCCGGGGCGAGCTGCGCACCATCGCCGCCACCACCTGGGGCGAGTACAAGAAATACGTGGAAAAAGACGCGGCCCTGTCGCGCCGCTTCCAGCTGGTGAAGGTCGGTGAACCCGATGCCGACGAGGCCACCGTGATCCTGCGCGGCCTGCGCAGCATCTACGAGAAGGCCCACGGGGTGCTGATCGATGAGGAGGCGCTGCAGGCTGCCGCCCAGCTCTCCGCCCGTTACATCTCCGGCCGTCAGCTGCCGGACAAGGCGATTGACGTGCTCGATACCGCCTGTGCCCGGGTGGCTATCAACCTCACCACGCCGCCGCGCGCGGTCAGCCACCTGCAAAATGCGCTGCGCCAGCGCGAGCTGGAGATCCGCCAGCTGGAGCGCCAGAGCCTGATAGGTCTTGGTGACAACGCAGAGCGCCTGGCCGAGTTGCAGGCGGCCCAGCAAGCTTGCCGTGAAGAGCTGGCCGAGCAGGAGGCCCGGTGGCAACAACAGCAGGGGCTGGTGCACCAGATTGTCGAGCTGCGCGCAGCCCTGCTGGCCGATCAGCAGGATGAGATGCTGGCCAGAGAGGCGCTGGATCTGGCCGATGCGCCGCTCGATCCGCAGGCCGCTGCCGAGCAGCTGGCCACCCTCGAGCGCGAGCTGGCCGAGCTGCAGCAGGGGGAAGTGCTAGTCTCCGCCCACGTCGACAAGACCCAGATCGCCGCCGTCATCGCCGAGTGGACCGGCGTGCCCCTCAATCGCATCTCCCAAGGGGAGCTCGATGTGGTGACCCGTCTGCCGGAGTACCTTGGCGAGCTCATCAAGGGGCAGGATGTGGCGGTGGCCCACCTGCACAAGAACCTGCTGACCGCACGTGCCGACCTGCGTCGTCCCGGCCGTCCGCTGGGGGCCTTCCTGCTGGTGGGGCCGAGCGGGGTCGGCAAGACCGAAACCGTGCTGCAGATTGCCGAGCTGATGTTCGGTGGTCGCCAGTACCTGACCACCATCAACATGTCCGAGTATCAGGAGAAGCACACCGTCTCCCGCCTCATCGGCTCGCCGCCCGGCTACGTCGGTTTCGGCGAGGGGGGCGTGCTGACCGAGGCGATTCGGCAGAAGCCCTACTCTGTGGTGCTGCTGGATGAAGTGGAAAAAGCGCACCCGGATGTGCTTAACCTCTTCTATCAGGCGTTCGACAAGGGCGAGCTGGCGGATGGGGAAGGGCGCATCATCGACTGCAAGAACGTGGTCTTCTTCCTCACCTCCAACCTCGGTTTCCAGACCATCGTCGACCATGCCGAGCAGCCCGACGTGCTGCTGGATGCCCTCTATCCGGAGCTCGCCGCCTTCTTCAAGCCGGCCCTGCTGGCGCGCATGGAGGTGATCCCCTATCTGCCGCTCGGTCACGACACCCTGGTGCAGATCGTGGGCGGCAAGCTCAACCGGCTGGTCAAGCTGCTCAAGGAGCGCTTTGGCGCCGAGGTGGTGCTGGACGACGAGGTGGCCGAGGAGATCCTGCTGCGGGCCAATCGCAGCGAGAACGGCGCCCGCATGCTCGAATCCGTCATCGACGGCGCCCTGCTGCCGCCGGTCTCCCTGCAACTGCTGCAGCGCCTCTCGGCCGGTGACCCCATCAAGCGCGTCCACTTTTCCGTGGCCGATCACCAGTTCGTGGCCGAGGTGGGGGCTTGAGTATGGAGCAAGCCCTCGCATTTGCCCTGGCCCTCACCGCCCAGCGCGATGAGCCGCACCTGTGCCACTGGTGGAGCTCGACCGTTCATGCCAGCTTCCAGCCCAAGGGGCTGCTGCTCGGCATGCTGGATGTGAGCGGCCGCCAGCTGGAGTGCAAAGGCTGGGTCAGGGGGAAGGAGGTGGCGCTGGGGCTGGCGGTGGACGATTTTTCCCACCCCCTTGCCTATGTGCTGCACAAGGCCCAGTCCCGCACTTGGGACTCCCTCTACGGCGGTGCCCGCATCGAGCACGCCGGTTTTCGCGCACTGCTGGCCAACCTTGGTCAGCAGTGCGGGCTGCACGCGTATCCGCTGCTGGATGGCAACGGCAAGCCGTTTGCCGTGCTGGCCCTGATGGATGAGGGGGAGGTGCTGCGGGCCTGGGCCGACGGCCCCGAGCTGGCCCAGCTCTCCCAGGTCTTTTGCAACCAGCTCACCCTCATTCGCGATCTTGGTCGCAGTCGGCGGGATCAGGGGGTACTGCGTGACTCCCTGCGCCAGATGAAGGGCGAGGGGGAGCGGCTGCGCCAGCACGAGAAGCTGCTCGGCGATCAGCTGGTCGGCCAGTCGGCGGTGATCCGCGGGCTGCGCGAGCAGATCAATCAAGCTGGCCAGCACAAGCTGACCGTGCTGATCCAGGGTGAGACTGGCAGCGGCAAGGAGGTGGTGGCACGGCTGGTGCACCAGTGCTCTGATCGCGCCAACAAGCCCTTTGTCGCCATCAACTGCGCCGCCATCCCGGAGAACCTCATTGAGAGCGAGCTGTTCGGTTACCAGAAGGGGGCCTTCTCTGGCGCCCTAGCCAACAAGACCGGGCTGGTGGCCCAGGCCAACGGCGGTACCCTGTTTCTGGACGAGGTGGGCGACATGCCCGCCGCCATGCAGGCCAAGCTGCTGCGGGTGCTGGAAACCCGCAGTTACCGGCCGCTCGGGGCCGAGCAGGAGTATCACTCCGATTTTCGCCTCATCGCCGCCACCCACCAGCCGCTCACCCGTCATGTGGAGGAGGGGCGGTTTCGGGCCGACCTCTACCACCGTCTCTGTCAGTGCCTGCTGCTGATCGCCCCCCTGCGCGAGCATATCGAGGATGTGCAGCTGCTCTGCCAGCACTTCATGGCCCAGTTTGCCGCCCAGGATGGCAAGACGCTTGCCGGCTTGCAGCGCAAGTTCTTGAAACAGCTGCAGACCTATGACTTCCCCGGCAACGTGCGCGAGCTGCGCAACCTGCTGGAGGTGGCCTGTGCCCATACCCGTCACGGGGAGGAAGTGGGGCTTGAGGCGTTGCCGCCAGAGCTGCGCGAGCGGGTCTGCGTCGAGTTGCCCGGCTACATGGACGACTACAACCACATCCGCGATCTGCGCCGGGCCATGCAGCAGTACGAGGCCTCCGTCATCGAGGCGCGCCTGCGCCACTTCCACGGCAACCGGATGCTGGTGGCCGAGAGCCTCAACATTCCCAAACGCACCCTGGATCACAAGTGCCAGAAACTGGAGGTGAACTGATGAGCGTCATCGCCCTATTGCCTCTGCTGCTGGCCACCAGTGCGGCCGAGGCTCCGCTGGACATGGCGCGCTGGCAGGCCTGCCGGCAGGAGCCCTCGCCGCTGGTGCGACTCGCCTGCTACGACGCCATCGGCAATGGCGCGGCCAGTGCCACCGAAGGGGACTCCCCCAAATCGGCGGCCTGGCAGGCCATCTGGGCTCAGGAGCAGGCCCGCACGCCAGCGAGCGCCCCCTTCCTCCTGCAAAGCGATGAAACGCGTGGCAGTGAAACCCTGACCCGTCCGGCGCTGCGCGGCGCGACGCTCTCCATCGGCTGCGTCGACAGCATCACCCATATCCGGCTGCGGCTGGATCAGCCCTGGAGCGGCGAGAAGGTGCAGGTCGAGCTGGATGGTCAGCCGAGTGCCGGCTCCCAGAGCTGGTTTATTCGGGATCAGGGTCTGTTGCTGGAATATGGCCGCGGTCTGCCCGCCATCGAAGAGCTCAAGCGCTGGCTGGGCCATCGGGAGCTGCAGGTGCGGGCCGACAACGGTGCCCTCTTGCGGGTCGATTTGAGCGGCCTGAAAGAGGCGCTGGCACCGCTGCGTCAGCAGTGCCGCTGGTAGGGGGGAAGATGAGCTATCAACACCCCTGGTGTGCACGCCTGCTCACCAGTCTGCCGGATGAACAGATAAAGAGCGCCGTGCTGGCCGACGAGCCGCGCTGGGACTACGTGGAGACCGAGCTGGTCAAGCTGGGCTCCCTCGCTCACAGCCAGGTCGATCTCAATGCGGTGGCCGAGGCCTGCCTCGGCTTGCTGGAGAGCCGCACCAAGGACATGCGGGTGCTGGCCCAGCTGCTGCGCTGCCTGCAGCATCCGGCCAAGGCGACCCCGTTGGGGGCGGCGATCAGCCTGCTGGAGGCCTGGATCCAGGCTTACTGGCTGCTGGCCTGGCCCGGCAATGCCAGCCAGAAACAGCGGTTGATGGTGCAGATCGTCAAGCGCTTCGAAGGGGCCCTGCCGCGCATTTGCGAGAGCGCTTCGGCGGCCGAGCTGGCCCAGTTGCTGGCCCAGGCCGAGCAACTGGAGCGGGTCTGGCTGGCGCAGTGTCCCGACAAGGGAGAGCTGCTCGACCCGTTGGTGATGGGGTTGAAACGGGCCCAGCGCCAGCAGGTGGCACAGGCGCAGGCTGATGCTGCTGGGCAGCCCCAGAGCAGCGGCGCGGCGGCAGCGGGCTCCCCGGCCTTGGCGGCGTCGACCGCCAGCGGTACCGGCGCCATGGTGCTCAGCGGTGGTGGCGGCAGTGCTGGCATCGACGTCGACAGTTCCAACGATCGCGCCTGGCGCCAGACCCAGCTCAAGGTGGCTGAGCTCCTGATCGAACGCCAGCCTGATGCTGCGGTTGGCTATCGGCTGCGCCGTCATGCCGTCTGGGCCGGGATCACGGCGGTCCCCATGAGCGGGGCGGGCAATAAAACCCCGCTGGCACCCATGTCGGCGGACATGGTGGACGAGTACCGCGCCGCCATGAACGCTCCTGATCAGGGGCTCTGGCAGCGCATCGAGCAGAGCCTGACCCTGGCACCTTACTGGTTTGAGGGACACAGGCTCTCGGCCGAGGTGGCCCAGAAGCTCGGCTTTGGGGCAGTGGCCCAGGCGATCGCCGAGGAGCTCGGGACTTTTCTGCAGCGCCTGCCGGCCCTGCGGGAGCTTGCTTTTAGCGACGGCTCGCCGTTTCTCTCCCCCGAGTGCGGCTGCTGGCTGCAACCGGCCAAGGGCGGCAGTGCGGGCAGTGGCGAGGCGGGGCTGGCCGAGGAGGTCGCCCAGCGCCACGGCGAGCAGGGGATCGCGGCGGCGCTTGCCCTGCTCGATGAGCGGATTGCGCAGTTGAAAGAGCCAAGAGATCGCTTCCACGCCTTGCTGGTGCAGGCGGAGCTGTTGGCGCAGGAAGGCATGGAGGCGCTTGCGCGCCAGCACTATCAACACTTGTGGCAAGAGGCCAGTCGCCTCGGGTTGTCGCACTGGGAGCCCGGGCTGGTCAACCGCCTGGAGAGCCTGGCGGCGCCGTTGTCGAAATGAGTGCCGAAATGAGTCATTGAGTCGGAGTTGGATCACATTTTATGTTCAAAACCATTTTTACTTTTCTGCGGCAACAGCTGCCGAAATTGAAACCCTCCTGGCCCCTGCTCGGTGCTGTGCTCTGGGTGCTCGCCCTCATCCTGGTGTGGTGGCTGGGCCCTCGTCTCGAGGTGCGCGGCACCAAGCCGTTCGAGCCGCTGTGGGGGCGGGTGGTGTTCACCCTGCTCTGGCTCTGGTTGCTGCTGGGAGTGGTCTCCTGGCGGGTGTGGCGCAAGATGCAGCAGCTCAAAGCCGAGCGCCAGCGCGAGGTGGTGCTGGAGCAGGATCCGGTCAAGGGGCTCATCGACAGGCAGGCGCTGTTCCTCGATCGCTGGCTGCAGGCGTTGAATACTCATCTGGGTAAGGGGGCGCTCTACGCCATGCCCTGGTATCTGGTGCTGGGCCTGCCCGGCAGCGGCAAGAGCAGCCTCATTCACCGCGCCAACCCGGCCAACAAGCTCAACCCGAGACTCGACACCGAGCTGCGCGACGTGGCGCAGGATCAGCTGGTGGATTGCTGGTTGGGGGAACAGGCCGTGATGCTGGATCCCGCCGGTGTGCTGCTCTCCCAGAGCGAAGCCGAACTGGATCCGCAGGCCCGCAAGCATGAGCGGCTCTGGCTGCATCTGCTTGGCTGGCTCAATGAACACCGTCGTCGTCAGCCCCTCAACGGCCTGGTGCTGACCGTGGATCTGGCCTGGCTCTCCCACGCCAGCGTGGCCGAGCGCAAGGCCTATGCCCAGCTGATGCGCTCGCGCCTGCAGGAGGTGTCGGCCACCATGAATACCCGGTTGCCGCTCTATGTCACCTTTACCAAGCTCGATCTGCTGCGCGGCTTTGAGGTGATCTACCAGCAGCTCGACAAGGAGGCCCGCGAGGCCGTGCTGGGGGTGACCTTCAAGCCTGGCGCCGACTGGCAGCAGGATCTGGCCCTGTTCTGGGATCAGTGGGTGGACAACCTCAACCAGAATCTGCCCGAACTGATGCTGAGCCGGCTCGATGCCGCCCAGCGCAACGCGCTGTTCTCGTTCGTGCGCCAGCTGGCGGGCCTCAAGGATTACGTGACCAGCCTGCTGGCCGAGACCCTGGCCATCGAGGAGAGCAAGCCGCTGCTGGTACGCGGGGTCTATGTCAGCTCCGTCTATCAGCAGGGGGTGCCGTTCGATGCGTTTGCCCAGGCGGCCTCCCGCCGCTACAACCTGCCAGAGCCCATCCACTCGGCCCTGCGCGGGGAGTCCAACACCTATTTCGTGCGCCAGCTTTTCTCCTCCATCATCTTCCCGGAGGCCCATCTGGCCGGGGAGAACCGGCTGCACACCCTCTATCGCCGGCGCCGCATGGCCATCGGCCTCAGCTGTCTGTCGCTCTTCTCGGCCGCCCTCATCGGTGGCTGGCACTACTTCTATCGGGTCAACGAGGAGGCGGGTCGCAACGTACTGACCAAGGCCCAGGCCTTCATGGAGACCAATGAGGTGGCCGATGCCCACGCCTTCGGTGTGAGCCAGCTGCCGCGCCTCAACCTCATTCGCGAGGCGACCCTCTCCTTTGGCAACTATCGTGAGCGGATGCCGCTGGTGGCGGACCTCGGTCTCTATCAGGGGGACGAAATAGGTCCTTATGTGGAGGGTTCCTACCTGCAACTGCTGAGCCTGCGCTTTCTGCCGGCCCAGATGCAGGGGTTGCTTGAGGATCTCAAGCAGGCACCTGCGGGGAGCGAGGAGAAGCTCGCCATCCTGCGGGTGATGCGGATGCTGGATGATGCGTCCGGTCGCAACAAGGAGCTGGTGGCGCAGTACATGGCGAGCCGCTGGCAGAAAGCCTTTCCGGGGCAGGGGGCGGTACAGGAGCAGTTGATGGGGCACCTGGACTATGCCCTCGATCACACCAACTGGTATGGCGCCAGAGCCGAGCGGGATCAGGCCGCCATCACCGCCTTCGTGCCCTTCAAGGAGCCGGTTTACGGTGCCCAGCGCGAGCTCGGCAAGCTGCCCATGTATCAGCGGGTCTACCAGAATCTGGTGGTGAAGGCGAACGACGTGCTGCCGCCGGATCTCAACGTGCGTGACGAGGTGGGCCCCACCTTCGACACCGTGTTTGCCCTGCGCAGCGACAACGCCGGTCAGGTGCCGCGGCTGCTCACCTGGCCCGGTTTCAACGACTTCTTCCTGAAACAAGACAAGGCGCTCATCGATCTCACCGCGATGGATGCCTGGGTGCTGGGCCAGCGCAAACTGAGCCAGCTGAGCGAGGCGGATCGCAAGGAGATCACCCGTCAGGTCAACGACCGCTACGTCACCGATTACGTCAACCAGTGGCAAAAACTGCTGACCAATCTGGACGTGCAGACCCTGGAGAGCCCGGAGCAGGCGCTGGACGTGCTCGCTGCCATCACCGGCAACGATCAGCCGTTCCAGCGGGTGCTGGCCTCGCTGGATGACAACACCCGCATTCGCAAGATCTCCGATGTGGAAGGGGATCCGGCCCAGGCCATCAGTGCCCGCATCGGTCGTCCCTTTATGGCCACTAATGGAGTATTGGCTGGACGTGGCGAGCAGGGGCCGCTCATTCAGGAGGTCAACCAGAAGCTGGTGGAGCTGCAGCACTACCTGGAGCTCATCGTCAACGCCACCGAGCCGGGCCAGTCCGCCTTGAAAGCGGTGCAGCTGCGCATGACCAACAAGTACGCCGATCCGGTGTTCGCCCTGCAGCAATATGCCCGCAGTCTGCCGGCTCCGCTCGATCGCTGGGTGGGTCAGCTCTCCGAGCAGAGCTCGCGGCTGGTAATCGACCTGGCCATGTCCTCCCTCAATCAGGAGTGGCAGGACAAGGTGCTGGCCCCCTTCAACAGCCAGCTGGCCGGTCGTTATCCGTTTGATCCGAGCTCGAACAAGGATGTGCCCCTCTCGGAGATGGAGCGCTTCTTCGCACCTAACGGGACGCTGGACAGCTTCTATCAGGTCAACCTCAAGCCTATGGTGGAGAGCGGCCTGATGGAAGGGGAGTTCAGCTCCCCCATCCAGGCCGAGCTGGTCAAACAGCTGGACCGTGCGGCTCGCATCCGTCAGATCTTCTTCAGTCAGCAGGGCAACCTGGAGGTGCAGTTCGCCCTCGAGCCCATCGAGCTCACTGCCAACAAGCGGCGCAGCGTGCTGAACCTGGACGGCCAGTTGCTGGAATACGCCCATGGCCGCCGTACCAAGATCCCGCTGGTATGGCCCAACACCATGCGCGACGGGGCCGAGAGCAAGATCACCCTGGTGCCGGCCGCCCGCGAGCGCTCACCGCGCAGCGAAGGCTTCGTCGGCCCCTGGGCCATGTTCCGCCTGATGGACAAGGGGGAGCTGACCCAGGTCAATGACGCCACCTTCGATGTGCGCTTCCCGGTGGATCAGGGGGCCATGACCTATCGCGTCTACACCGACAGCGCGCAAAACCCCTTCACCGGCGGCCTGTTCAGCCAGTTCAGACTGCCCGAATCCCTCTATTGATCGCGTCGGGGGCACGTTGTGCCCCCTTCCTGCGTTGGAAGTCCATATGTCACAGAATCAACAAGGTCAGCAGGCCCTGAAAGTGGGGCGCGACCCCAGGATGTTGCCGGAGTACGAGGCGCTGCGGGCCGAGATCAACAAGCTCAGCCACGCTTCGCGCCCCGAGGTGGACTGGCAGCGGATCCATCAGCTTGCCAGCCTTATCTTCGAAAAACACGGGGTGGATCTGCAGACCGCCATCTACTTCACCCTGGCCCGTTCGCGCCTGCAGGGGCTGAGCGGTTTTACCGAAGGGTGCGAGTTTCTCGCCAACCTCATCGTCACCCAGTGGGAGAGCTTCTGGCCGCCGGTTCATCAGGAGCGGGCCCGCATCGAGATGCTCGACTGGTTCATCGCCCGCATCAGCGACGTCATTCGCCAGTACCAGATCAGCCACGAGGACAAGCGGCTGATCTATCGCTGCGAGCGGGCGCTGCAACTCATCAGCGAGAAGCTGCACAACGCGGATCTGAGCCGCATTCCCCGGGTCGAGAATCTGGTGCACTTCATCGAGGGATATACCCACCTGTTCGATGAGACCGAGATCGTCATCGTCTCCGACGAGCCAGGCCTCAAGGAGGATCTGCAGATCCCGCCCATGGTGTTCTTCAAGTCCGACATGGAGAGTGATCACGGCGGCACGGTTTCGGCATCGACCCCGCACCTGCCCCAGGGCAGCATTCTGGTGGGGCGCGAGAAGGGGCAGGTCAAGCCCACCGTGCTGAAGATTGAGCAGCACCGCCGGCAGCGTCCCGCCTGGTTCTGGTTTGGCTGCGGCCTGCTCAGCTGCGCCCTGCCGGTGATGGGGTGGCTGGGCTGGCAGCAACATCAGCAGGAGAAAACCGTGGCGGCCCAGCGTCTGGTGCAGCCGGCCGCCGAGCTGCCCCGAGCCCTCAGCTACGACGACATTCGCCAGGCCCGCATCGTGCTGGGGGAGCAGACTCTGCAGAACATGGAGAGCGATCTGGTGGCCCGTTACCAGAACCAGTTGACCCGGCTCGAGCAGACGTCGCCGCTCTACTGGTATCGCTACGGCGAGGGGCTGCGCAACTCGCTCTCGATGCTCTATCCCGACTCGCTGGCGGTCAAGGCGCTGGACAAGCAGTGGCAGGTGCAGCTTGGCGGTCAGCAGGGGGATGTCATCAGCGTGCCCACCTACCTGGATGCCCGCGCCGGGGTGGATGCCCTGCTCGATCAGCTGCTGGAGTTGGAGCGCCAGCGCAAGACGGTGACCATCTCCTACCTCAAATCCCAGCTCTACGAAGTGCAGAAGAACCTGATGCAGAACATCCCGTTCAGTCTGCGCCTCGGTGAACTGGAGGCGAGAAAAGCCTCCCAGGAGCCCATCACGGCCGCCGAGCTCAAGAGCCTGGAAAATGATCTGAAAGCGCTCAACATCCGCCTCTATCAGCTGCAACAGGGCGTTTCTGGTAGCTGAAAATGCCGCCCTGAGCAAAAAATTGCGCAAGGTGTGGTGAGTTTGACTGGCAAGGCAAGGTTTGCCGGGAAACTTGCCCTGTCTTGCGCAATAGATTGCAGCAGATTGGTCTGATGCCGCGAGCTTGAATCGTAATTGACTGATTTTTAATGTGATTGTGGGCGACTTTGCCATGGCATGGAGGCTGCTGGGTCGCCGCTTCAACTGTCTCTGCACCAGGCTGCGCTTGCACCATGGTTGCCCCACGGAGAATCCAGATGTGCCCTTCTATTGCATTGCTCGGTGACATCGGCACCGACCACGATGGTTTCCACCCATCCCCCGTGATTGCCGCCAGCCCAGATGTGTTCCTCGATGGCAAGCCGGTGGCCCGCCAGGGTGATCCGCTGGCCCCCCACGACAAACCCAACAATCCACCCCATCCGCGCAGCATCTCGGGCGGCGTCGGCTCTGTGCTGGTCAACGGCAAGCCCATCGCCGTGACCGGCACTGCCGTCGGCTGCGGCGGCGTGGTGATTGGCTCAGGCAGCGGACAGGCAGGTTAAGGAGCGCTTCATGGCAGACAGCACAGGATTACAATTTACCGTCAAGGTGGGGGCTCTGTCCGAGAGTACCTTCGTGGTGGCCGAGTTTGCACTGGATGAGGCGCTGAACCGGCCGTTCAACCTGCGGCTTGAGCTGGCAAGTGCCCAGCCCGACATCGACTTTGGCGCCGTGTTGGACCAGCCGTGCGAGCTGCTGGTGTGGTACAACGGCGAGCTGCAGCGTCGGGTGTGCGGGGTGGTCAGTGACTTCGCGCAGGGTGACAGCGGTTTTCGCCGCACCCGCTATCAGTTCATGGTGCAGCCGGCCCTGTGGCGGCTGTCACTTCGCCAGAATTCCCGCATCTTCCAGGCGCAAAAGCCCGATGAAATCCTCAGTATTCTTTTGCAAGAGCATGGCATCACCGACTATGCCTTTGCGCTCAAGAATGAGCACACCAAGCGGGAATACTGTGTTCAGTATCGGGAGAGTGACCTCGATTTCGTGAACCGCCTCGCCGCTGAAGAGGGGATGTTCTACTTCCACGAATTCGAGCAGGGCAAGCACCGAATCGTGTTTGCTGACGACGCGGCGGCATTGACTCAAGGCCCCGAGCTCTTCTTCAACCTCGGCAACCGCTCCCTGGAACAGGGGCCCTACGTCCGTCAGTTCCACTATCGGGAGGCAGTGCGTTCGAGCGATGTGGAGCTCAAAGACTACAGCTTCAAGACGCCGGCCTATGGCCTCTCCCACAAGAAAGTGGGGACGGAGCTTGCGCATCAACGGGATACCTACCAGCACTTCGACTATCCGGGCCGCTACAAAGCGGACCAGAGCGGCAAGGCCTTTGCCCAGCACCGGCTCGATGCCCTGCGCAATGACGCTGTGGCGGGCCAGGCTAAGTCCAACTGCGCGGCCCTGCTGCCGGGGCAGAGCTTCTCGCTCACCGAACACCCCAACGGCAGCCTCAATACCGACTGGCAAATCGTGCGCATTCAGCACATCGGCTTGCAGCCGCAGGCGCTGGAAGAGGAGGGGGACAGCGGCCCCACCGTCTACCACAACGAATTTGGCGTGGTGAAAGCCAGCACCACCTGGCGGGCACGCATCGGCAGCCCGGAGGCCCCTCACAAGCCGATGGTGGACGGCCCGCAAATCGCCATGGTGGTGGGTCCCGAGGGGGAGGAGATTTACTGCGACGAGCACGGCAGGGTGAAGCTGCAATTCCCGTGGGACAGATATGGCAGCTCCAACGACCAGAGTTCCTGCTGGGTGCGAGTCTCCCAAGGCTGGGCCGGCGGTCAGTACGGCATGATGGCGATACCCCGTATCGGTCACGAGGTCATTGTGAGTTTCCTGGAGGGGGACCCCGACCAGCCCATCGTGACCGGCCGCACTTACCACGCCACCAACCGGCCCCCCTACGAGTTGCCGACCAACAAGACCCGCACTGTGCTGCGCACCGAGACCCACCAGGGTGAGGGCTTCAACGAGCTGCGTTTTGAAGACCAGGCGGGGCAGGAAGAGATTTACATCCACGGTCAGAAAGACCTGAACGTGCTTATCGAAAATGATGCCGCCTGGCACATCAAGCACGACCAGCATACCGATATCGACAATGAGCGGGTGACGCGCATCAAGGCCAACGACCACCTGACGGTAGAGGGCGAGAAGCGCGACCAGATAAAAGCCGACTACTCGCTGACGGTGGATGCCAGCCTGCATCAGAAGCTGGGGCAGTCCCTGCTGGTGGAAGCCGGGCAGGAAGTGCATATCAAGGTGGGCGACAAGCTGGTGCTGGAAGCGGGTTCTGAAATCACCCTCAAGGGAGGCGGCAGCTTTGTGAAAGTGGACCCGAGTGGCATCAAGCTGGTGGGCCCCGCCATCAAACTCAATGCCGGCGGCAGCGCAGGCTCAGGCTCTGGCTGGGCTGGCAAGGCCCCCGTAGTGCCCAAGGGGGTTGAGGTGGTGAAAGCCCCTGAACTGGTTGAACTGGTCAAGGCGATTGCCACCGAGAAGGCGATGGAGGCGCTGCTCAAGGAGCAAGGGCCTGCACAGACCTTCTTTGTGCCATCCCGCTAAGGGCCATAGCTTGTACGATTACGAGTGAAAAGAAGAAGATGAAAATCTTATATCCAATGCAAGTGGGCGGCGGTGACGCGCCCAAAGAGGTTGCCTCACTTGAAGAGTTCATCGGCATGCTCAATGGTGAGCCGGGCGGCACTTTCCTGCTAGGTGGCAACCGTATTTGGCATGGCGGCATTCATTTAAGCGACAAGGGGGGTTGGGATCCAGGGGGCGCCTTACGAGCTATTGCCGATGGAGAGATAGTGGCCTACCGCATCGCGTCCGATCCCGTTTCCGTAACGTTGGAGCCTGAAGAGGGAAAGCCAGGTGAGCCAATTACTCTGCATACCTCCCCTTCATTTTGCCTGATCCGGCATCGCTATGAGGCTACAGAAGAAGTTTCCGGACAGCAGCAGCCAAAGCGCAATACCCTTACCTTCTACTGCCTCTATATGCATATAGCCTGTAAAAACGCTTATCAGGGTGAGCCTGAACGGCATGTGCTGACAGGGAGCGGTGTCGCTATATACAAGGCCACTGCAAGTCTGCAGTTTCAGAAAGAGGACAAGCTGGGTACGGCTCGCAAGGGGGCTGAGGTTACCTTGATTGGAGCTCCCTCGGAACGAAGGAATCTGAGAAATGAACCTTACTCTTATCAGCTAGTCAGTTATGCGGCCCCAAAGGGCGGTGATCCGTCAGAGTTTTATGTAGCATCACAATTTATCAAGGAAGAGCGCAAGGTTGAGCCCGATTGGATGATGGCGAAGCAAGATATTCCTTCTCTCTATCCGATAAGCCGCAACAGCTATCTGCGTAAAAGCAAAGATCAGGGTGAAGCTGTGGCTGCGGGATTGCCAAAAACGAGTAAAGTCGCACGAACCACTGCTCAGCCTGTCGTATTTTCCAATATGAAGGAGTATCTCGAGGTTGAAGTCTGGAATATTTCTCAAGGCAAGCTGACCGATGATAAGGGAAATGTTGTGCCCAATGCCTCTAAGGGTGATCGTTATTGGATTGCCAAAGAGATGTTGGGTCAACCCAGCGATGCCGTTTGGCATACCCCCCTTGTTTACGACAAAGTGGAGCTACGACATACCAATCCCATTCCAGTCAAGGGTGGTGAGGTGGTCGGGCATTGGGGGGAGCATGAGACACCGAAACCGACGGCCAATGGCTTTGTGCTTAATGAAGATCGTAAAGCCATACATATGGAAATATTTGTCGCAGAGAGTGACAAGGAGGCTCTTGGTAAATGCATCAGCAATGAAGGGAAGTTGGTCAAGGGACAAGAGTATTTGCTGCTCAAAGAGGGAGGGCAGGCAGATACTTATAAGTTGACCAAGGAGAATAATAAATTCGGTTACAGCAAGGTGGGAGCCTTTGGCCCGCAGGAGGCTCCCAAGCCGATAAATACTCAGGATATCGTGACCCATGGTGCCGACAAATTTGTGAAGGTGGCCGAAGATCAGCATGTCCTTATCAGTGGTGATACCCGATTGGTGAGTCAACATGAGTGGGCCAGACTGGGTGTGACATTGGTTGATGGCGGCTCTGATCCCGACGGATTCCTTGACAAGGCTGACACTGATGGCAAGGAGGGGGGAGACTTTTTCAGTACCCTTTACGAAGAGCTAGTGACAGATCGGGATGGTGATGGCAGTATCAGTTCCGATGAAATCAAGGCTGCGATGGCCGAAAAAATGGTCGCAGAAAAAGTGCGAAAGCTGTTTATCAAGCACGAAAGTGAATGGGGAAAGCGCGATACGTGGCCAAGGCTCAAGCAAGAGCTAAAAAACATGCCCAATCTGTATAAATATGTACTGGAAGTGACCAATGACATGGCCTGGATAGAGCAGGCTGCTGAAGTAGTGGGTGATACCAAACCTTGGTTTATTCATCCGGCTGGAATGATGGGGCTGGTGGCTGATCCTGTCTCTGATGATGAAATGGATGAAAAATGGCTCATAGTTACCAAGGGGCAGCTTACATTTGACGCAGAAGGAAATGATGTTGAAAATAGTACTTTCTTCTCAAGAAGAATCCATTGGCCAGGTAATAGTGAGTCTGGTGTAACCATCGGTCGTGGATATGATATTGGAAGTCGCTCAAAAGAAGAAGTATACCGTGATTTATTTGGCTCAGGGGTTCCTGATAATATCGCCTCATTAATATCCGATGGTGCGGGAATAAAAGGGGGGGCTGCATCTAATTTTGTTTTGGCAAATAAAAACTCGACCTTAATAACTAGGAAGTCACAACATCGTTTATTTGAAAAAATATACCCTGATTATGTTCTCAGGGCAAAATCAAACTATGAGCGCTGGACTACAGCTCAAAGTATTAACGATGCTAATATCCCAAGTGTATCTATATCTGATAAAATCAATTGGGAAATCTTAGACGATAAGGTTAAAGATGTTATTGTTGATTTAGTTTATCAGGGTTTTACGAAAGGCCCCAAGCCCATGATCTATGGAATGTTAAATGATAGACAAAAATACGCCGATTACATCAAAAATAACCCCACCTTGAGCCAATATGAACCAGGGCGTAAAAGAGCTAAATATCTAACTGGAGAATAACTGTGAAAAGACTATCTTTTTTCCTATTTTTTATATCATTGAATGTGTTTTCAAGCACAGATAGTAATTGTGATATCTCTGCGCCAGCTACCAATCTTGCTGCTTGTTATGAAAGTAAATCAATACAAGCTGATACTGAGTTAAACAAAATATATAATAATTTAAAGTCTACATTGTCATCTAGTGGTTATGATAAACAATCTAAAGAAAAATACTGGAGTCAACTGGTTCAATCCCAAAGGAATTGGATTAAGCTCAGAGACGCTCAGTGTAACGCAAGGGGGACTTTCTTTGAAGACAGTTCTATCGCTCAACAGATAGAAATTAAAAAATGCCTTATGAATGTGACAAAGGAGAGAGTATTTTTCTTGAATAATGAGATTCAATTCATTCATGATTTACCTTGATAGGCAAGGCTGATTGCCAAGGAAGGTCCTGCATCAGCTTTGTGCCTATCAGATGGTTTTGTAGCACATTAGCTGTTTTTTACAAAACAGCATGTTAGGTAAAAAATATAGAAGGAAGCGGCCTTTCCAAGTCGCTTCTTTAATTTGGTTGGTAGTTATCCAGTAACAAATTCAGTCTAGACATCCATCATGGGGAGACGTTGATCCAGTAAGTCTATATGGTGGAAAATCTGGGACATCCAAGATTTTTGACCCTGCTAGATGCTCAACCATTTACTCAGCAGGAGATGGGGGGAAAGTGGTATGGACGGCTTTGTCGAGACTGGCGAGGTTTTGTTGAACAGCGTATTATAACTCTAGAGTAACTTAAATGAATAAATATTTGGTCTTGGTTTTTATTCTGTTGTCTTCTGTCTGCCGTGCTGAAGATATTGGCGTAGACTATCGATGCTTTGTTAGTCCCAATGGTAAAATTAAAATGCGAATGATGTGGGCCTCCACTGTAGATTGGGTTGGAGGATATGTTCAATATGGGAAAAACAAAGATAAAATAACTATAGTCCAAGTGAATTATGAAGAAGAGACGAATGATGAAGGTCGACCATATGCTGTTAATAGTGACTGGGTTGAAATAATTGATGGCAAGGTAAATGGACGGTATCACTTTGGTTACCAAGGTGCTAACTTTGACAATGTGTTTTATATAAATGCTAAAGGAAAGAGATTTGATTTTTCTCAGGCATTAGAAAATTATGAGGATTGTTTTTGATTACGGTGGTTGTGAAATACCGAACCGAAGTGCCTTCATAAATTGAGGTGTCACCACATCTTATAGGTTATTTATTATAGTTGGGAGACAGCCACTCCCCCAACATAGCTTTATTCACAAGCGTTGTGTATATAGAGATAGTAGAGTTATAGTTATACTGGATAGATATCAAATAAGGTGTAACTATTCATGATAGTCCTAGGCTATTTTTTTTGCATCATCGATAGCAATGTTCGATGTAAGTCAATGTGATGAGCTTGATTTAACAGCGCAATTTAAGTGTGTTGAAACTTTGTATAACAAGTCAGATGCAGAACTAAATAAAGTATATAAAAATCTTTTTTTCATACTTACAAAATGATTATGAAGGGATTGGTGAACCGAGAACAAAATACTTAAAGTTAGCTCAGCGTGACTGGATTAAATTTCGTGATTCGAGTTGTAATTTTTAAAATCCACAAGGTATGGGGTCTGGAGGAGAGGGTTTTGGTATCGAATACCTTACCTGTCAGCTTAGGAAGACTGTTGACAGAATAGATTACTTAAATAAATTCAACCAAAATTAAGGCGATTGTCTAAGAAGTGATTTCACTTCATTAAAAGGCAGAGCTAAAAACAAAGTTTCAACTCTGCCAGATATGATTATTTATATCGCTAATACAATATAAATCTAGGATATCCACCATTTTGAGCGAAGCACTCCGGCAATTTTTCTTTAGCTATGGGCAGAGGGAGAGCGCCATCTCCCGTGGCCATTGCCGCCGGTGAGACCATAGGCTATCTCGGCCTGGTGGATACGCCGGGTTCCCTTATCGGGGGCAAGAAGAGCAAGCATCAAGTCCATCTTGAAGTCTTCACTCAGGATCCCAGACTGGACGATGTATTGGCCAACAAAGCTAATACAAAAGGCGGTGCCAGCTATGCCAAGGTGCCGGCCGAACTCATCTTGCACAAGAAGAAAAAGCAGGATGGTAAAGATCTCTGGGTGGCAACCGGTGACAAGAGTCTGGAAGCGCTGGTTGAATCACCAACGTTTGAAAAAGATGCCGCCAAGCAGGAGTGGGTCAGCATTTCGTCAGGAAAATATGTCAAGAAAGAGCAAGTGGAGCTTTTGAGCCAGCATGACTGGCTTAAGATTGGCTTTAAAAAGGTTGATGGTTCAGGATCAGATGGTTATCTGGACCCGGATGTGCCGCCTACTTTCTTTACCGAATTGGTAAACAGTTTCGATACCGACAAGAGCGGTGAACTTAGCAGTGAAGAGATACAGACCGCGCTGCAAAATAGCAGCAATGCAGAGCAACTTCACAAACTTATTATCAAGCATCCCAGCGAGTGGTATGAAAAATCGTCGGCCAGCAGTTATCTGTGGCTGGAAAAACTGATGGCTAAAATTGGCTTGCCTGATTTTGACCTGCTGGTGGATCACGAGAAACAGCGTATCGATAAGCTGGAGTGGATGCAGAGTGCAGCGAAGCTAAAGCTTGATAAGGCAGTTTGGCATATTCAGCCATTAACATTATCACGGCTAAATGGCAATCAGTGTTTGTGTGGTAGAGATATTGAACTGAAACATTTAGAAAGTGAAATCGAAGGGAAGGCTTCAGTGGAAAATTTATTTTCACGGTCATCATATGCTGGTATTACAAGTATTTCTGCAGATATCTTCCTCAAAGAGCTTAATGCGGCTATGAATTTCTATGGTGTTTCAACATGCCTTGATAAAATGCATTTCTTGGCACAATGTCTTGTTGAGACTGACTTTTTCAGAACAACGGAAGAATATAAGAATAAAGACGGCACCACTCCATCTAAATGGGGCGAATATGGTGGTGGAAGTTTCTATCATGGTCGAGGACTAATACAGATAACACATAAAAAAAATTACGAGAAATATTTGGCGTCAATTGATTTACTGCCTATTGATAGTGATAAGGTCGAGATGATTGCAAGTAAAATCCATCATGCAGTGTACTCTTCTGTATGGTATTGGGTTTCTGGCTCGGCATGGGGCGATATAAGAGGTTTCACGAAAAATAACGATTTCTTGAAAGTGACTATTGCTGTAAATGGTGGTTTTAATCATGTAAAAGAGCGAAATGAGTCACTGCTGAGATTAAGCAAGAGCATAGATTGTAGAAATGTAGACTTTTCCAAATTGAAATTTAAAAAGTTTGAGTTTTCTGAAAGTGCTCTTAAAGACTCTAAATGGTATAGCGCGTATAAAGATGGTTCAATGGTTAGGAAAGCGAATCAAGATCTGGAGTCTGTTAATGAATAATCCACCTCTCTTTTTTTTATTGACTATTTGTGGTCTTTTACCTTCATGGGTATACGCTATTGAAGGCTGCTCAGATGAAATATCTCATCAAGTTGAAACTAAAACTGAAAACGGTGAGCCGATTAGCATGCTTTCTATAAAATATAATGAGGAGGTGGAATCATTTACGGTACCTTTTACATCGGAAAATAGTTCATGTAAAAAAGTAAGCAATAATGGAATTATAAAAATTTCAGTTGTTGCTGATAGGCCTAATGTGAGCGCAGTATATTATTTTGATATGACTGAGAAAATTAATTATATAGGTAGTGCATCTATATTTACAAGCGCTGGCGAGGAGCGAGTAAGTGGTATTGGTGAGATAAATAAAGGTAATGATATTACTAAAATAAATTTGGAAGGGGTGGCAGATGAGGATTCTGCCATCATAAGCAAAATAATAGATGTCCCATATATTCATGTAAATAGTGAAGTGCCTGACTTATACAGTAAAATGCGATATATTGAGATAGATGAACTGTCAGAAAGCACAGGAAGCAAAATTTGTGACAGTGGAGATCGCGTTTTTTATTATTGTAAGACCACGTCAGGGCGTTATTTAAATTTATGTTACTCTCCATTTTCAGGAGATATAACCTATGCTTATGGTAAGCAGAAAAAAGAAATATCTCTCAATGACTACTCCTTAGTTGGTGACAGGTTTATTTTCAAAAATAAAAATACTAGCTACAATGTATCTCCTGAAAAGGGCGAAATTTCAGTCACACAGAATGGAAAAGAATTGGCTGTTATTTCATGCAGATGAAGATTAATATTAAATTATTATGCGTGACACCGGCTTAAGGCCGGTGCTTTTACAAAATTACACAAAATCTATTATAGCATTACCTCTATTGTTTTTTCCTGAGTCAGGGGGCCGATCTTGGCAGCATTTATCTCCTGAGGGGCATTGGACATGGTGGTCGAAACTCAGTGAAATGTGGTATTTGCAAACGAGGTTGTCGGATGCGATCACCTGCAACTTATGTTCAGTAATCTAGCATGATGATTAATTTTTCATGTCTTGCTACATTTCCGCTTGTTTCCCAAGCAAGCAATGATCATAATTTCATGAGCCGCCTTATCATTCATGGGGTAAGGATTCTGTGACAATGCTTTCATTTTTATAATTTCATGCCGAAAACAAAGACGTAATTTATATGGTGTTAATTAGGTATTTTCTTGAAATACCTCTTTGTGGGTGTTTTCGGGGCTCAGCAAATAATAAATGCATGTGGCATATAGCTTTTTTAATTTCATTCTCCAGTTCGATAGAGGCATTAATAGGGTTCAACTTGATGGAGATCAACATAAAGGGGGAAGGGGAGGCATAGCATTCCCGCAATTAAGCATTTGTCAAACAATGCTCACTGACGGGAATAAGAAGAATGGTCGAGGATACTTTTTTATCGGCTCATGGAATTAATCGCCGTGACTTTATGAAATTGTGCGCCGGGATGGCCGCAACCCTGGGATTAAGCCAGAATGCCGTGGCCAAGATGGCCACGGCGCTCACCAGCCCGGAGCGGCCGCCGGTGATCTGGATTGGGGCGCAGGAGTGTACCGGTTGTACCGAGTCACTGCTGCGCGCCACCCACCCCACCATCGAGAACCTGATCCTCAACACCATTTCGCTGGAGTACCACGAGGTGCTCTCGGCGGCCTTCGGTCATCAGGCGGAAGAGAACAAGCACAACGCTATCGAGCGCTATAAAGGCAAGTATGTGCTGGTGGTGGATGGCTCCATTCCGCTCAAGGATGGCGGTGTCTACTGCATGGTGGCCGGTGAGCCCATTGTCGACCATATTCGCCGCGCGGCTGCCGATGCGGCTGCCGTCATCGCCATCGGCTCCTGCTCCGCCTGGGGCGGGGTGCCTGCCAGTGGCGGCAACCCGACCGGTGCCGTCAGCCTGGAGGAGGCCCTCGGCAACCTCGGTACGCCGATTATCAATATCCCGGGCTGCCCGCCCAATCCCCACAACTTCCTCACCACGGTCGCCTACTACATCACCTACGGCAAGCTGCCGGCGCTCGATGCCAAGAAGCGGCCGCTGTTTGCCTATGAACGGCTCATCCACGAAAACTGCGAGCGCCGTCCGCACTTCGACGCTGGTCGCTTCGCCAAGGAGTTCGGTGACGAGGGCCACCGTCAGGGCTGGTGCCTCTATCACCTGGGCTGCAAGGGGCCGGAGACCTACGGCAACTGCTCGACCCTGGAGTTCTGCGATGTGGGTGGCGGGATCTGGCCGGTGGGCATAGGCCATCCCTGCTACGGCTGCAACGAGCAGGGCGTGGGTTTCAGCAAGGGGATCTTCCAGCTCGCCAAGGTGGAGAATCCCACCCCGCGGGTCAACAAGCCCGACGTGGCCATTCAGGAGGGAGGGCACATGTCGCCCACCGCCACCGGCCTTATCGGTGGGGCGCTCGGGGTGCTGGTCGGGGTGAGTCTGATGACGGTGCGCGAGCTCGGTCGCCAGCAGAAGCGCCATGAAGCCGGGCAGCACACCTCACGGGAGGAGTGACCGTGAACAGACGCAACTTCCTCAAATTCGCCTCCGTCGGTGCGCTGGCGGCGGGCACCACCGTTTCCGGCACCGCGCTGGCGGCGGCCGAGAACAAGCCGCCCATTCCCGGCGCGCTCGGCATGCTCTACGACTCCACCCTCTGCATCGGCTGCCAGGCCTGTGTGGCGGAGTGCCAGCGCCTCAACGGCAACCCGGCCAATCCGGCCGGGGAAGCGACCTGGTCCAACAACGACAAGCTGAGCCCCTACACCAACAACATCATTCAGGTGTGGAAGAGCGGCACGGGTGAGCACAAGGATCAGCTGGTGGATGGCTATGCCTACATCAAGAAGCAGTGCATGCACTGTGTCGATCCCAACTGCGTCTCCGTCTGCCCGGTGCAGGCGCTGACCAAGGATCCCAAGACCGGCATCGTCCATTACGACCCGGACGTCTGCACCGGCTGCCGCTACTGCATGGTGGGCTGCCCGTTCGACGTGCCCAAATATGACTACGACAACCCGTTCGGGGCGATCCACAAGTGCGAGCTCTGCAACCAGAAGGGGCTTGAGCGCATCGATCAGGGCAAATTGCCCGGCTGTGTCGAGGTGTGCCCCACCGGCGCCGTCATCTTCGGCACCCGCGAGGCGCTGATGGCCGAGGCCAAGCGCCGGCTGCTGGCCACCCCGGGCAGCGAATATGCCTACCCGCGCCAGACCTTCAGCGCCAACGATCCCTACCTGCATGAAGTGCCCAACTACCAGCCTTACGTCTATGGCGAGAGGGAGGGGGGCGGCACCCAGGTGCTGGTGCTGGCCGGGGTGCCCTACACCAAGCTCGACATGCCTGACTTGCCGGAGCTCTCCTCCGGGGCGCGCTCCGAGCACATCCAGCACACCCTCTACAAGGGGATGGTGCTGCCGCTGGTGGTGCTGACCGGGCTCTCGGTGCTCATTCGCCGTAACACCAAGGATCATCAGGATGGCGACGATCATGACTCGCACGCGGGCCATGACAAGCAATCGGGAGGCAAGGATCATGAGTAATCACAAGGCACATCCGCTGGGGGGCAGGCTGGTCAGCTGGCCGGTCATGGTGCTGGCGCCGTTCGTCATCCTGTGCGGCATGCTGATCCTCAAACGCCTGATCTTCGGGCTGGGCTCGGTCACCGATCTCAACGGCGGCTACCCCTGGGGACTCTGGATCTCGTTCGATCTGCTGATCGGCACCGGTTTCGCCTGCGGCGGCTGGGCGCTGGCCTGGGCGGTCTACGTCTTCAACCGGGGCGAGTATCACCCCCTGGTGCGACCGGCCCTGCTGGCGAGCCTGTTCGGCTATTCACTGGGGGGCCTCTCCATCACCATCGACGTCGGCCGTTACTGGAACCTGCCCTACTTCTACATTCCGGGTTTCTTCAACACCTCCTCGGTGCTGTTCGAGACGGCGGTCTGCATGACGATCTACATCGGGGTGATGGCGCTGGAGTTTGCCCCCGTGCTGATGGAGAAGTTCGGCTGGAAGGTCTCCATGGCGCGGCTCAACAAGGTCATGTTCTTCATCCTGGCGCTGGGGGCCCTGCTGCCCACCATGCACCAATCCTCGATGGGCTCTTTGATGATAGTGGCGGGGGAGAAGATCCATCCGCTCTGGCAAAGCTACGAGCTGCTGCCGGTCTTTTCGCTTCTGACCGCCTTCATCATGGGCTTCTCCATCGTGGTGTTTGAAGGCTCCCTGGTGCAGGCGGGGCTGGCGGGGCGCGGCCCCAACGAGAAATCGCTCTTCTACAAGCTGACCCAGGTGATCGACATCTTCCTGATCCTGTTCGTGGCGCTGCGCTTTGCCGAGATCGTCATCAACGACAAGTCGGAGTACCTCTCCCAGTGGAATCGCTATGCCTTGATGTTCTGGAGCGAGATCGCGCTGATGATCTTCCCGCTGCTGGTGTTCCACTGGGACAAGAGCCGCCGCGATTCGCGCATGTTGTTCCTGGGAGCTCTCAGCATGCTGCTGGGCGCCGCCTTCTGGCGACTGGACTACTCCCTGCTCGCCTTCAACCCCGGCAATGGCTACCACTACTTCCCCTCCGCGGCGGAAGTGCTGATCTCCTTGGGCTTCGTCGCCATCGAGGTGTGTGCCTATTTGCTGCTGATCCGGCTGCTGCCGGTACTGCCATCACTTGAACGTGTTCACCAAGATTATCAGGCCCGAGGGAAAGCCAACGTATGAGCCAACGTATCACCATAGACCCCATCACCCGCATCGAGGGTCACCTGCGTATCGACTGTGAAATCGAAGGCGGCGTCGTCACCAAGGCCTGGTCGTCCGGCACCATGTGGCGCGGGATGGAGGAGATCGTCAAGGGCAACGACCCGCGCGATGCCTGGATGATAGTGCAGCGCATCTGCGGGGTGTGCACCTCCATTCACGCCATCGCCTCGGTGCGGGCGGTGGAGAACGCCATCGGCGCCAAGGTGCCGGTCAACGCCCAGTACATCCGCAACCTGATCATTGCGGCCCACAACATCCACGATCACATCGTCCACTTCTATCAGCTCTCCGCGCTGGACTGGGTGGATATCACCGCGGCCCTTGAGGCCAATCCGCAAAAAGCGGCGGACATGCTCAAGGGGGTATCGACCTGGTCCCTCAACAGCGCCGAGGAGCTGACCAAGGTGCAGGCCAAGATCCGCGCCCTGGTGGCGAGCGGCCAGCTCGGCATCTTCGCCAATGGCTACTGGGGCCACAAGGCGATGAAACTGAGCCCGGAGGTGAACCTCATCGCCGTGGCTCACTATCTGCAGGCACTGGAGTGCCAGCGCGATGCCAACCGCATCGTCGCCATTTTGGGCGGCAAGACCCCCCACATTCAGAATCTGGCGGTGGGCGGCGTGGCCAACCCCATCAACCTGGATGCGCCGAGCGTGCTCAACCTCGAGCGGCTGCTCTACGTAAAGAGCTTTATCGACCGGCTCGGCGAGTTTATCGAGCAGGTCTACAAGGTGGATGCCGCCATCATAGCCGCGCACTACCCCGAGTGGCTGAACCTGGGGCAGGGGGCCAAGCACTATCTGAGCGTGCCGGAGCTGCCCACCGACGGTGACGGCGGCAGCTTCCTGATGCCGGGTGGCTATATCGAGAATGGCAATCTGGCTGGTTATCGCCCCATCGAGAGCCATCAGGATGGCTGGCTGATGGACGGCATCGCCGAGAGCAACAAGCATGCCTGGTACAAGGATGACGCCCCCCTCAAGCCCTGGGAGGGCAAGACCGAGCCCGATTACACCGGCTGGCATGATGACGGCAAATACTCCTGGGTCAAATCCCCCACCTTCTACGGCAAGGTGGTGGAGGTGGGGCCGCTTGCAGACCTCTTGGTCAAGCTCGCCGCCAAGCACCCGGAGACGGTGGCACACTTCGACCAGCTGAACGGCATCTATAAAGCGCTCACCGGCTCAGCCATCAAGACCGAACAGCTGCACTCCACCCTGGGCCGCATCATCGGCCGGGCGGTGCGCTGCTGCGTGCTCAAAGACACCCTGTCTCATCAGTGGAAGGCGCTGGTGGACAACATCGGCAAGGGGGATTTCAGCGCCTACATCAAGACCGAGATCCCGGCGGACAAGGAGTTTCGCGGGGTGGGCTTTGAAGAGGCGCCGCGCGGTATGCTCTCCCACTGGGTAGTCATCAAGGGTGGCAAGATCGAGAACTATCAGGCGGTGGTGCCATCGACCTGGAACTCGGGCCCGCGCAACTTCAACGACGAGCCCGGCCCCTACGAGCAATCCCTGGTAGGCACCCCGGTGGCCGATCCGGCCAAGCCGCTGGAAGTAGTGCGCACCATCCACTCGTTCGACCCCTGCATGTCCTGCGCGGTGCACGTGGTGGATACCCAGAGTGGTGAAACAACTCAGGTGAAGGTGCTGTGATGAACACCCTGATCCTGGGCGTGGGCAACCTGCTGTTGAGCGATGAGGCCGTCGGCGTGCGCATCGTCGAGGGGCTGGAGCGCGACTACCGCTTCGCCCCCGGCATCGAGCTGCTTGATGGCGGCACCGCCGGCATGGAGTTGCTCGAAGCGATGGCCAGTCGCGACCACATCATACTGGCGGACGCGGTGCGCAGCGGCAATCCACCGGGTACCGTGGTGACCCTGAAGGATGAGGAGATCCCGACCCTGTTTGGCCGCAAGATCTCCCCGCACCAGCTGGGGCTGGCGGATGTGCTCTCGGCGCTGCACATGACGGGGGAGTCGCCAAAGCGGCTCACCCTGATCGGGGTCGAGCCCGAATCCCTGGAGCCCCGCATCGGCCTCACTCCCGTGGTGGTGGCGGCGCTGGGGGAGGCGACGGATCGGATCTTGACCCTGCTGGCCAGTGTCGGTGCCCCAGCCATCCCGCTCTCTGAGCAGGAGAAAGCTGAACAAGCGCGGGAGGGCACATGGCGCAATCCATTGTGAACGAGGTTGAGAGAGTGCCGGAAATATTACCGGAGACGGCGCAGGAGTTTGCCGGTTTTGCAAGCGATCCCGCGCCTCTGCTGGTAGCCCAGTACGAGCGGATCGCGCAGCAGGAGATGCAGGTGCTGCCCTTCTATCACCCGGCCATGCCCATAGTCGCAGAGTGCACCCTGTTTGAAGGGCAGTGGCTTGGCTGCGTGCTCACCCCCTGGATGCTGAGCGTGGTGGTGCTGCCGGGGCCGGATCAGCTCTGGCCGGTGCGTAGCAGCAGCGAACGCCTCGCCCTGCAGCTCCCCTGCGGCAACCTGACCTTTATGGTGGGGGAGTTGCCCGAGACGGGGCAGTTGCTGGCCTGCTCGCTCATGTCCCCCATCGACCCGCATCTGGGGGCCGAGGAGGGGCGGGCGCTGGTGAGCAGCGCCCTCAAGATGCTGCTTTCGCTTCCGGTGCAGCAGGGGGAGGGCGGCGTGAACTTGAGCCGGCGCCGCCTGTTCGGTGCCCGTCGCGGCCTGGGACTCGGCGCCACCGAGTCCTAGGCCCCAGGGCGCATCCGCCATAGTTCGGGGCCCCTGTCGGCCCCCTCGTTCGATGTATCGCCCGGCGCCCCTGCGTCGGGTGGTTCAGATGGATAAGGAGTCTTATGATCATCCCCCGTCATCCCCGCAGTCAGGTTCGCCTTTATGGCGCCCCTGTGGTTGCCACCCTCCTGCTGGCCCTGCTATCGGGCGGTTTCTCTACCATGGCGCTGGCTGCCCAGCCCGTCCCCGCCGAACTCAAGCTCGCCATCGGCAGTGAGCCCACCGAAGGGTTTGACCCTCTGCTCGGCTGGAGCCACGGCAGCTACCTGCTGCTGCACAGTCCGTTGCTCAAACAAAACGCCGATCTCAGCTGGCAAAACGTGCTCACCCAATCGGTGACCCCGAGCACGGATGGCAAGGGGTGGCTTATTACCCTCAAGCCTGATCTGAAATTCTCCAACGGCGCGCCCCTCACCGCCGAGGATGTGGCCTTCACCTACAACAGCGCAGCCCAGGGTGGCGGCAAGATCGACATGGGCAACTTTGTCTCGGCCAAGGTGCTCTCGCCCACCGAGGTTGCCATCACCCTGAGTGCCCCCCAGAGCACCTTTGTCAACGTGCTGGGATCCTTGGGGATAGTGTCGAAGAAGGATTACGACGCAAAAGCCTATGCCCAAAAGCCGGTCGGTGCCGGCCCTTACCGGCTGGTGAGCTTCCTGCCCGGTCAACAGCTGGTGGTGGAGGCGAACCCCTATTACGCCGGCGGCAACAATGACTTCAAACGGCTGGTCTTTGTCTTTATCGATGAAGAGAGCGCCTACGCCGCGGCCCAGAGTAGCCAGCTCGACCTAGTGCGCATTGCCCCGTCACTGGCGCCCACCGTGCCTGCCTCCCTCAAGCTGTGGGTGCGGCCGAGTGTCGAGAATCGCGGCATCGTCTTCCCTATTCCGCCGGCGGGTGGCAAGGATGCCAAGGGTTATCCCATCGGCAACGACGTGACCTCGGATGTGGCGGTGCGCCGCGCCATCAACTACGCCATCGATCGCAAGCTGCTGGCCGATCAGCTGCTGGAAAGACATGCCATCCCCGCCTACAGCGCGGTGGAAGGTTTGCCCTGGCTGAACAAAGCCACCGCCTTCAAGGATGGCGATGCTGCCCACGCCAATACCCTGCTCGACGAGGCCGGCTGGAAGAGGGGCAGTGACGGCATTCGCCACAAGGGCAATCTGCGCGCTGCTTTTACCCTCTGGTACACCAGTGGCGACAGCACCCGCCGGGATTTGGCGGAAGCGGTGCGGGCCATGCTGGGGCCCATTGGCCTCGAGGTGAGCCTCAAGTCCGGCAGCTGGGAGCAGGTGGAGCGGGAGATGCACGCCAACCCGGTGCTGATGGGGTGGGGGAGTCTGGATCCCATGGAGCTCTATCACCACTACCAGAGCGGCTCCGGTGGCGTGGAGTTCTACAACCCGGGTTATTACAGCAATCCGGTGGTGGATGGTCACCTCAAGCAGGCGCTGGATGCCCCGAACTGGCAGGCGGCCGTGCCGTTCTGGCAGCAGGTGGAGTGGGATGGCAAAACTGGCGCCGGAGTGCAGGGAGATGCCGCCTGGGCCTGGCTGCTCAATGTGCAGCACACCTATCTGGCCAATCGCTGCATCGACCTTGGCAAGGGGGCGCCGGAAATCCACGGTAGCTGGTCACTCCTCAACAACCTGCAGGATTGGCGGTGGACGTGCCGTTAAGTTCGTCCACTATGATGACTGCCACTCTAAAAGCCCTGCTGCGTCTGGCAGGGCTGTTATGTCTGGTCTCGGTCGCCACCTTTGTGCTGCTGAGTTACTCCCCCATCGACCCCATCAAAGCCTATATCGGCAACGATCTGCTCCATGTGCCGCCGGAGCAGTACGCCCGCATCGCCGTTCGCTGGGGGCTGGATCAACCGCTCTGGCTGCGCTACTGGCACTGGTTTACCCAGGTGCAGCATGGGGATCTCGGTTACTCCATGCTCTACAACGCACCTGTGGGTGAAGTCATAGGCCAGCGCTTTGCCGCCTCCTTCCTGCTGCTGGCGGGTGCCTGGCTGCTCTCCGGCTTTTTCGGGATTTTGCTGGGCCTCTGCGCCGGTCGCTATCTCAATCGCTGGCCCGATCGCCTGATTTGCCGCTTTGCCTACCTGCTCGCCTCCCTGCCCACCTTCTGGGTCGGCCTGTTGCTGCTTGCCCTGTTTGCGGTGCACTGGCCACTGTTGCCGGTCTGCTGCGCCTGGACGCCGGGGCTTGCGGCCGATGAGGTTGATTGGGCTATGCGAGCGCGCCATCTGCTGCTGCCAGTGACTACCCTGGCGCTGCTCGGGGTAGGCAACATTGCCCTGCATACTCGGGGGCGGGTGGCCGAGGTGCTGGCGAGCGATTTTATTCGCTACGCCCGCGCTCAGGGGGATGGTGGCTGGCCCATGCTGCGCTTTCACGTGCTGCGCCATGCCCTGACCCCAGCCATTTGTCTGCAGTTTGCCTCGCTAGGCGAGCTGATCGGCGGATCGCTCTTGGCAGAGAAGGTCTTCTCCTACCCAGGGCTCGGCCAGGCCACCGTGGATGCGGGGCTCAGGGGCGATATCCCCTTGCTGATGGGAATCGTGCTCTTCTGCACCCTGCTGGTCTTTATTGGCAACACGGTGGCCAGTTTGCTGCTGGCCCGTATCAATCGGGGTTGGGAGGGGGAGCATGCTGTTTAATCCGCTTCCCTCCATACTGCGGCTGGTTTTTGCCCTGCTCGGATTGGCGCTGCTGGCCACTTACGGCTGGAGCCTCTCTCATCAGGATGTGCCAATGGATCTGCTGGCGCGCCAGCAACCTCCCTCGCTGACTCACTGGTTCGGCACCGATCAGATGGGGCGGGATCTCTGGTTGCGCGCCTTTCAGGGCACCCTCACCAGTCTGGAGCTGGGCATCAGCACGGCTCTCTGCAGTGGCCTGCTGGCCATGGTGGCGGCAAGCGTGTCGCTCATCCATCCCAGATGCGATGCTGCGGTGCGAATGGTGATCGACGCCATGCTGGCGCTGCCCCATATGCTGCTCTTGATCCTGATCTGCTTTACCGTGGGGGGCGGTATGCGCGGGGTGATCCTGGCGGTGGCGCTGACCCACTGGCCCAAGCTGGCGCTCATTCTCTGCGCCGAGGCGCGGCGGATCGCCTGTAGCGACTATGTGGTGCTGGCCCGCTGTCAGGGGATGGGAGCGCTGCGTCGCTGGCGTACCCACCTGCTGCCGGGGCTGTTGCCCCAGTGGTTTATCGGCACCTTGCTGATGTTTCCCCATGCGGTGCTGCACAGCGCGGCCTTGAGCTTTCTCGGCTTTGGCCTGGCGGCCCACGAGGCCTCGTTGGGTCTGCTGCTGGCCGATGCCCTGCGTTATCTGGCCGGTGGCGGTTGGTGGCTGGCCCTCTTCCCGGGGCTGATGTTGCTGCTGCTGGTTCTGCTGTTTGATCAGGCTACCCGCGCGTTGCAACAGCTGTTGTGGCACAGGAGTGAACCATGCTGAGTTTTGATCAGGTGACCATAGAGGCAGCCCACTACTCCTGGCTGGGGCGGCGCAGCTGGCAGCCTTTGCTGACCGATATCAGCCTGCAACTGGCGCCAGGGGAGATAGTGGCGCTGGTGGGGGGAAGCGGCGAGGGCAAGAGCCTGCTGCTGCAAAGCGCCCTGACATTGCTGCCGGACAATCTGCGGATGCGCGGCACAATCTCCCTCGATGGCACGCCCCTGTGCGATGCCAGTCGTGCCCGTCTGCGCGGTCACACCCTCTGCTATGTGCCGCAGGGGGTGAGCGCCCTCAATCCGCTGCTGACGGTGGAGCGCCAGCTGGGCCGTGCGGCACGCCTCTGCGGCCAGAGCGGTTCTCGCGAGCGGCTCGGCGAGCAACTGCTGCGCTACCAGCTGCCCGCGACCACCCTGGACAGATTCCCGCGCCAGCTCTCCGGCGGCATGGCCAAGCGCATTCTGGCCTGCACTGCGGCGCTTGGCGGCGCCCGTTACATTCTGGCGGACGAGATCACCGCCTGGCTGGACGAGGGGCTGGCTTGTCTGCTGCTCGGCCAGTTGCGTGAATTGGCCAATCAGGGCAGCGGCATCCTCTGGGTCACCCACGATCTGGCGCTGGCAGCGCGCTTTGCCGATCGCATCGTGGCGCTGCATCAGGGGCAGGTGAGCGATACCTTGAGCTGCCACCATCTGCGCCAGGGGCAGGGGAGCGAGATGCTCCGCGCCCACTGGCAGGCACTGCCCGAGTTCAATGCGCTCTTCTCTGCGCCGGAGGTTTCCTGATGTTGGAAGTACGAAATCTCACTATCGCGCAGGGGGAACGTCCCCTCTGGCAGGGGTTATCGCTGACGGTGAAAGCGGGCGAACGGCTCGGTATCTCCGCCCCGAGTGGTTATGGCAAGACCACCCTGGGGCGAGTATTGGCCGGTTGGCAACCGGTTGGGGCCGGCGGGCAGATCCTGCTGGATGGGCAGCCAGTACCTCAACAGGTAAAAGGTTATAACCCCATCCAGCTGGTACCCCAGCACCCGGAACTCACCTTCAATCCCTATCGCACCACCGGGCAGGCGCTCTGGGATGTATGGCGCCCCGATGACGCCATGCTTGCCCGCTTTATGGTCAAGCCTGAATGGCTCGGTCGTAAACCCGGCCAGCTCTCCGGTGGTGAGCTGGCCCGCATCGCGCTGCTGCGCGCCCTCGATCCCCGCACCCGACTGCTGATTGCCGACGAGGTGACCGCCCAGCTGGATCCGCAGATTCAGCGCCAGCTCTGGCGGGAGTTGATGGTTGAATGCGAGCAGCGCGGGCTTGGCATGGTCATCTTCAGTCACCAGCAGGCACTGCTGCGCCAGATCTGCCATCGGGTGCTGCGCTTTGGTGAGGTGCAACCCGAATCTGGGGAGCTGGCCGAAAGCGCAGCTTGAGAGTTGGTTCCCCCTCATCCCCAGCCCTTCTCCCGCAAGGGGAGAAGGGAGCAGACGGTGACTCTCCCCAAGCTTGGGGGCACAAGCTGGTTGTTATGCTCGCAGTGCGCGTACTTCGAACTTATTGCCAGCATCCACAAACCGGTTCCCTCTCCCTGGGGAGAGGGTCAGGGTGAGGGGACGCTGGCGACTCCGAACAGATAGCACGGCCGACAAGGTTCGCAGATAAAAGAGAGGGAGGCATCAGCCTCCCTCTCTTGTTATCCGCCACTGGTAACGGCATTTAACCGGTTCTGATTCAGGCACTGGCCAGCCAGTTGAGCCAGGCATCCATCCCTTCGCCTGTAGTGGCGCTGACCTGGATCACCTGAATATAGGGGTTGACCCGTTTGGCGTTCTCGATACAGCGGGCGACATCGAAGCTGACATAGGGCAGCAGATCGATCTTGTTGATCACCATCAGCTGGGCGGCGGCAAACATGTCCGGGTATTTCAGCGGCTTCTCTTCCCCCTCGGTAACGGAGAGGATCGCTACCTTGTACTTCTCGCCGAGATCGAAGCTGGCTGGGCAGACCAGATTGCCCACGTTCTCGATAAAGAGGATGCCTCCTTCATTGGCGGGCAGCTGGTGGCAGGCATCGTGGACCATTTTGGCGTCCAGATGGCAGCCCTTGCCGGTGTTGATCTGCACGGCAGGGACACCGGTGGCACGGATGCGATCCGCATCGGCGCTGGTCTGCTGATCCCCTTCGATCACGGCGCAGGGGCGCTTGTCGGCCAGCTGGCGCAGGGTTTCGCACAGCAAGGTGGTCTTGCCTGAACCCGGGCTCGATACCAGGTTGAGCACCAGCTGGGCCGCCTCGTCGAAGTGTTCGCGGTTGTGGGCGGCCAAGGCGTTGTTCTTGGCCAGCACATCCATCTCGATGGCGATCAGCTGGCGCTGCCCCATGCCGGGCACCGACAATCCCGCTTCCCCTTTGCCGTAGTGCAGATCACCCTGCTGATGGTCATGGTCATGGTCATGGTCATGGTCATGGTCATGGTCATGGTCATGGCTGTGATCATGGTGGTGCTCATGCGGGTGATCATGCCCCTCGTGGCTTATGGGAGCCCGCACCCCGTGGTAGTGGTGATGGACATCCCCCTGATGGTGATAGTGGTGGTGAATGATCAGGGTGCGCGGCGCGCTCTGCTCGTGATCATGATGGTGATGGGCGTCATGAGCATGATGATGGTCGTGTTCATGACCATGTTCATGGTGATGTTCATGTTCGTGATGATGCTCATGATCGTGCTCATGGCCGGCGATCCGCGCCTGGCCGCATCCGCATACGCTACACATATCAACTTACCTCGATGTCGGTGATGCGCAGGCTATCACCCTGCGCGACTCGTAATTTGTATCCGCCACACTCGGGGCAGGCCTGCCCGCGCTCGGTGAGGGTGACTGTCTGGTTGCAGTCGTAACACCAGGCCTCGGCCGCCTGGTGCTGAAAGTGAAGCTGGGCCCCTTCGACGGCAGTGCCCTTGGCGGCCGCCTCGAAACAGAAGGCAATGGTGTCCGGGTCGACGCAGGAGAAGCTGCCAACCTCGAGCCAGAGGGCGGTCACCTTGGTAAACCCCCGCTGGGTGGCCTGCTCGGCCGCCAGATCGATGGCTGCCATGGCCAGAGACATTTCGTGCATGGTGGCTCCTTAACCGATATGGGGAGGAGCAGTGACTCCTCCCTGTCATTGACGGAACGGCATGGCCGCTCAGCAGATCCGCGGCAGCAGCTCCCCTTGCGGCAGCTCCAGATAGCGGCGGCTGCCCCAAGGGTTGCTCAGGATCACCTTGTGGCGATCGCTCGCCTGCACCACGCCGATCTGGCTTGCCGCGGGGTTGAATTGCCGCAAGATGCCCAGTGCGTCCTGCGCCTGTTCGGCAGGCAGGGCCAGCACCATGGTTCCCTCGTTGGCGAGATCATGGGGCTCGAAACCGTAGAGCTCGCACAGGCCCCGCACCGGATCGCACACCGGGATGGCGGACTCCTCCAGTTCGATGGCCACCTGGGAGGCACTGCTCCACTCGTTGAGCACGGCGGCAAGGCCACCGCGGGTGGCATCGCGCAGGGCGTGAGGGGTAATACCCGCTTTTAGCAGCGCTTCGACCTGCGGCCAGAGGGTGGTGCAGTCGCTCTTGAGATCGGATCCCAGTTGCAGGGCGTCACGGGCCATCAGGATGCAGGCGCCGTGGCTGCCGATATCTCGCGACACCAGGATGGCGTCACCGGCCTTGAGGCTCCGCACCGAAATGCCCCGGCTCTGTTCGGGCAGCGGGAAAGTGCCGACCCCGCTGGTGTTGATAAAGATCTTGTCGGCCGCCCCCTTGGGCACCACCTTGGTGTCGCCGCAGACGATGCGGGCGCCGCTGTTGGCAAGCTCGGCCGCCATCGACTCGACGATGCGGGCGAGATCGGCGTAGGGGAACCCCTCCTCGATAATAAAGCTGCAACTGAGGTATTCCGGTTTGGCCCCCATCATGGCGAGATCGTTGACCGTGCCGGCGATGGCCAGCTTGCCGATATCCCCCCCCTCGAAGAAGAGCGGCGAGACGGTAAAGCTGTCGGTGGTAAAGGCGACGGGGCCCTCTACCGGCAGCAGGGCGGCATCTTCGCCGCGCAGCAGGATCTCGTTGCCAAAGTGGCGAAAGAAGAGGTGGCTTATCAGCTGGTTCATCTCGACGCCACCGCCGCCGTGGCTTAACTGGATTTCTCTCATCGGGTCTGGTTCTCCACAAGATTGCAGAAACAGGCTGGTTCATCTCTCCTCACCACCCGACCACCGTGGCTTAACTGAATTTCTCTCATTGGATCCCCATATATCGGTAGTAGGCATTGCAGGCCCCCTCGGAGCTGACCATGCAGCTGCCCATGGGCTGGGTCGGGGTGCAGCCCCGGCCAAAGACGTTGCACTGGTTCGGTTTGGCCAGGCCGCGCAGGATATCGGCGCACTGGCACGCCTTGTGGTCATCGATGGGAGTCTGATCAAGCTGGAAGTGGCGCTCCGCATCGCGCTTGGCAAAGGCATCGCGCAGGCGCAGGGCGGAGGCGTTGATATCCCCAAGGCCTCGCCAGCGAAAGTGCTCGCGGGTCTCAAAATATTGGTCAACCAGCCGCTGGGCGGCTTTATTGCCGCTGGCGGTGACGGCGCGGCTGTATTGCACCTCCAGCGCGTAGCGACCCTCCACCTTCTGGCGCACCATCATCAAGAACGCCTCCATCACATCCACCGGTTCGAAGCCACTCACCACCACAGGCACCTGATAGCGATCGACGATGGGCAGGTAGATATCGGCGCCGGTGATGACGCTGACGTGGGAGGGGCCGATAAAGGCATTCACCTTGGCCACTCCGTCGGCCATCACCGCATGAATGGCGGGGGGCACCAGCACATGGTTGATATGAAACAGCAGGTTCTCAATCCCCTCAGCTTCAGCCGCAGCCAGCAAGGCGGCGGTCATGGGGGTAGAGGTCTCGAAACCGATGGCGAAGAAGACCACGGTTTTGTCCGGGTTCTCACGGGCGATGCGCAGGGCATCGAGGGGGTCATAGACCGGGCGGATATCGCTCCCCTTGGCCCGCTGCTGGGCCAACGTGCCTTTGGAGCCCGGCACCCGGATCATGTCCCCCAGGGTGACCAGAATGACGCTGGGCTGGCTAGCCAGCTCGATGGCCTGATCGATGCGCTCTTTTGGCATGATGCAGACCGGGCAGCCGGGGCCGTGGACAAACTCGATGCAGGCGGGCAGCAGCTGGTGCAGGCCGTACTTCATGATGGTGTGGGTATGGCCGCCACACACCTCCATCACCCGCAGCGGCTCGGGCAGATCCTTGGCCAGTTCTGTAATTTGGGCGGCGAGGGCACGGATCACCTCGGGCTGGCGAAAGCCCTGAAAGAGATCATTCAAGGTCAGCATGGCAAGATATCCTGCGCAGGGATAAGGGCCACCATCTGGCGGAAGCTCTCGAGGCTGGCCTGCGCCTCCTCTTCGTCAATCTTGCTCATCACAAAACCGATATGGAGCAGCACATAGTCGCCCACCTGGAGGGGCTCTTCGAGCAGCATGCAGCTGACGCGCCGTTGTACCCCCAGGGTGTCGACGGTGACGCAGTTATCTTCGGGGTGCAGCTGCACTACCTGAGAGGGGATGGATAGACACATGGATTTCAGGACTCCGACAAGGTGGCACAACCGGTTGTGACAGGCTGGTGCGTGGCAAGATGGTGGATGGCAAACCAGAGCTGACCGGCGGCGATGCCACCGTCATTGAGCGGCAGGGTTTCGCTGGTCAATACCTGCCGATCGGCTGCTTCGAGCGCGGGCACCAGCTGATCCATCAGCACCCGGTTTTGAAAGACGCCGCCCCCGAGTACCACCGGATAGCCGGGGAAGCGCTCGGCAAGGGCGATGACCAGAGCGCTGATGGCGCGGATAAAACCGGCGGCCAGGCTGGCGGTGGTGGTGCCTTTGCGCCGCTCGCTGACAAGGGTATTGATGAGCTCGGCCCACTCGATCTGCAGTGGCCCTTCCGCTGATTGGCTGAGGTCAAAGGCGAGGGGGAAGGACTGTTCATCGGGGGCCAGCTGCAAGGCAGCCGCCTCCAGCAATAGCCCCGCTTCGCCCTCGAAATCGGGGGTGTCGATCACTCCCAAGATCGCTGCCACCGCATCGAACAGTCGACCGATGGAACTGGTGTAGGGGGCGTTGCGACCGAGATGCCAGAGCTGGTGCAGGTTGCTGATCCGCTTAAGGGGCAGTTTGTTGGTCAGCGGAATATCGAGGGCACTGATCTCCTCAGGGCTATGCGATTCAAACAGCAGCCCCAGTAGCTGACGTACCGGCTCGCGGATGGCCGCTTCGCCGCCGATCAGCTTGAAGGAGGCAAGGTGGGCAACCCGCTCAAATCCCTGAACGTCTGCGATCAGCAGCTCGCCGCCCCAGAGGGTGCCGTCATCGCCAAGGCCGGTGCCATCGAAGGCAACACCCAGCACCGGGCCCGTGATGTTGTGCTCGGCCATCACCCCCAGCAGGTGGGCGTGATGGTGCTGCACCTCGAGATGGGTTGTACCTTGATTCTGGCAATAGCTTTTGGCCCACTGATGGCTGAGATAGCCCGGGTGGCGATCCGAGACCAGCAGTTCGGGGTTGAGATCGTAGAGTTCGCGAAAGGTCGCCAGGGTCTGCTCGAAGTGCTCCTGCATCGGCAGGCTGTGCAGATCGCCGATATAGGGGCTGTAGATGCGCTGGCGGCCGAAGGCGAGCGCCAGCTGGTTCTTCTGTTGCGCCCCGACAGCCAAGAGCGGCACCCCGACCGCCTCTTGCAGGCTGGGGGTGCAGGGGGCATAGCCCCGGGCGAGGCGCAACGTCTGGCGTCGCCCGCCTGCCCACTGCACCAGACTGTCGTCGCACGGGTGCAGGATGGGGCGGTTGTGATCCAGGATGCCGTCAATCTCGCTGCCGAGTTCCCTGACTACTGCCTCACAGTCGATCAGGATTGGGCTGCCGCGACCATTGGCGCTGGTGGCCACCAGCGGCATGGCGCTGGCGTCCAGCAGCAGCTGATGGAGCGGGGTATAGGGGAGCATGACGCCAAGGTAGGGGATGCCGGGGGCGATCCCTTCGGCCAGCGGCGCGGTTGTCAGTCGGGATTCTGAGAGCCGATCATCATTTTTGCGCTTGCGCAGCAAGGTGATGGGTCTGGCCTGAGAGGCGAGCAGCTTCCACTCGTCTTCGCTGCCGGTGACATGCAGTTTGGCCTCGGCAAGGGAGCCCATCATCACCGCCAGCGGCTTGCGCGCGCGCCGCTTGAGCGTTCGCAATCTGGCCACACTCTGTTCATTGCGGGCATCACATATCAGGTGATAACCCCCCATCCCCTTGACCGCGATAAGCTTGCCCGCTTGCAGGGCGCGGGCAGCTGCTTGCAGGGCATCCTCGTGCTCGGCCAGCGCCTCGCCATGGCCGCTGCGCCAGCTGAGGTGGGGCCCGCACTCGGGGCAGCTCACCGGCTGGGCGTGGTAGCGTCTGTCCAGCGGGTTTTCATAGGCCGCCGCGCAGCGCGGGCACATGGCAAAGCCTGCCATGGCGGTATGGGGTCTGTCGTAGGGGAGGCTGCGGATGATGGTGTAGCGCGGGCCGCAGTGGGTGCAGTTGGTAAAGGGGTAGCGATGGTGGCGATCGTTGGGGTTGGCCACGTCCGTGGCGCACGCCTCGCACATCCCCTGATCCGGCGAGATGGCGACCGTGGCGGCGCTCTGCTGCTGGCTGGCTTTAATTCGAAACTGACCATGGAATTGGTCATCGAAGTCGGGATCCTGATCTCGGGGCAGTTCCCGCTCGCTGAAATGATCGATGCGGCTAAGTGGCGGCGCCAGTTCCCGCAGTTCGCGGGCAAAGCTGGCCAGCTGCTCGGGCGATCCTTCGGCGCCGATAGTGACGCCGTTGGCATCGTTCAACACATAGCCGGCAAGGCCGTGGCGCAGCGCCAGCCCATAGACGAAGGGGCGAAAGCCGACCCCCTGCACGATACCGTCTATATGAAATTCCCGGCGCAGTCGAAGGCGTGTCGACGTGGTCATGGCGCCATCCAAAGAGGGGCCAGCGCCCCTCCCTGATAAACGGGGGGCAGGGAACCCTCCCTCATGACAGGGAGGCTGGGGAGGGCCGACAGGGGCGGCCATCCGACGATCATCCTGGGGGATGTCATGCGATATCGAACTCCCATCTACTGGCCTGCCGCCACGGCATGGGCCATCGGGTGCAACGAACGGGGGGCAACGGGCTGCGTCGCGATAGAAGGGGCGTAGCCTTGACAGGCAGAGGAGGCCCTCGCCCTGTCACGGGGGCCAAGTTTATCGGGTCAGTGGCCCCCATTACCTTGATCTCGCACCGGTTTGAGTGCCAGATGCGGCGCTTCTTTGCGATCCTGTGAGGGGCGCCACGTCCCCCGGCGGCTCGAGATCCCGGGCGGAAGAGAGAGGCGATCAGCAATGAAAGAGGGAGGCGGTTGCCTCCCTCTTGCGTGCCATGGCCTTGGGCCCAGCGCCCGCCATCAGATATCCACCTGGGATCCCAGCTCGATCACCCGGTTGGGCGGGATCTCGAACTGATCCGGCGCCCGCAGGGCGTTGCGCTGCAGCAGCATGAAGAGCTTGCCCCGCAGATAGAGGTACCAGGGGCGCTCCTTCATGATCAGCGACTCGTGGGCCATGAAGAAGGAGGTCTCCATCATACGGCAGCTCAGCCCCTCGGCGTTGCAGCGGTGGAAGATCTCCTCCACGTTCGGGGTCTCGCGCCAACCGTAGCTCGCCACCACCCGCCAGAAGGTGGGGGAGAGCTGCTCGATGCAGACCCGGCGCACGTTGTGGACATAGGGCACTTCCTCCACCTTCAGGGTGAGCAGGATGACGCGCTCGTGCAGCACCTTGTTGTGCTTGAGGTTGTGCAAGAGCGCATGGGGGATGACGTTGACCACCCGCGACAGATAGACGGCGGTGCCCGCCACCCGGGTCGGCGGGGATTTTTCGAGCGACGCTATCATGGGCTCCAGCGAGTTGCCGTGCTCGTTGAGGCGGCGAATAAGCTGGAAGCGCTCGCTCTTCCAGCTGGTCATCAGGGTGAACATGACGGCCCCCAGGGTGAGCGGCAGCCAGCCGCCGGAGAAGATCTTGGCGAGGTTGGCGGCAAAGAGCGGCACGTCGATGGCGAGCAGCAGGGCGAAGAGGGTGGCCACCAGCGGCTTGCGCCAGTGCCAGCTGTGGCGGGCCACCGAGCACGACAGTATGGAGGTGAGCACCATGGTGCCGGTCACGGCGATGCCATAGGCCGCCGCCAGGTTGCTGGAGTGCTCGAAGCTCATGATGACGATCACCACAGAGAGATAGAGCAGCCAGTTGATGACCGGAATATAGATCTGGCCGGACTCCTGCTCAGAGGTGTGCACGATGCGGATGGGGGAGAGATAGCCGAGCCGCACCGCCTGCCGGGTGAGGGAAAACACCCCGGAGATCACCGCCTGGGAGGCGATGACGGTGGCGAGCGTCGCCAGCAGCAGCAGGGGCAGCAGGGCCCACTTGGGCGCGAGCAGGAAGAAGGGGTTGGCGATGGCTTCGGGATTGCCGAGCAGCAGGGCTCCCTGGCCGAAGTAGTTGAGCACCAGGGACGGCAGCACCACCATGAACCAGGCGCGGCGAATGGGGCTCTTGCCAAAATGGCCCATGTCCGCATAGAGCGCCTCCACCCCCGTGATGGCCAGCACCACGGCGCCCAGGGCAAAGAAGGAGGCGCTCTGATAGGTCATGAAGAAGCGCAGCGCCCAGATTGGGTTGAGCGCACCCAGCACCTCGGGGTGGTGGAGGATGCTGCGAAGGCCCAGTGTCGCCAGGGTCAGGAACCAGATCAGCATGATGGGGGCAAACAGCTTGCCCACGGCGGCGGTGCCGTGTTTCTGGATGGCAAACAGCAGGGTCAGCACCAGCACCGAGAGCGGCACTATGTAGGCGTCCAGGGAAGGCGCCACTATCTTCAGGCCCTCGATGGCCGACATCACCGACATGGCCGGGGTGATCACCACCTCGCCATAGAAGAAGCTGCCGCCAATCAGCCCCAGGATGATCAGCACCGGCGTCCATTTTTCCGGGGTGTTGCGGGTCGCGAGCGACATCAGGGTGAGAATGCCCCCTTCGCCCGCGTTGTCCGCCCGCATCACGAAGGAGAGGTACTTGACCGAGACCACCAGGATCAGCAGCCAGAAGATAAGCGAAAGAAAGCCCAGGATGGAGGCGGGCTCCACCCCGAAACCGAACTGGCCGGAGAGGCACTCGCGCAGGGTATAGAGCGGGCTGGTGCCGATGTCGCCATAGACCACGCCGATCGCCGCCAGCATGACGCCGGACAGGGCGGGTTTGTTAGTACAGTTCATGAAATTATCTTGTCAGATTGCCGGTGGCATGGCTGCCAACACAGGGGCCCCGCACTACCGGGAGTTCACGGATAGTCGTTCGGGAGGATCTTCAGGATTGCGATGGGAGCGGGGGTTAGCTGGATATAAATAGGAGGCTCATCATGGACACAGTCTGTTTATCTGCGATTCAGCTTATGATGACACAGAGTCTGTGGGAGTATGTTCAGGTATAAATAATCAAAAAAGACTTTTGAACGAGGTTATTAATTACTCCTTGATTGAAATAGACCCCCGTGCAGCGAGCAAGTGTTTGTTTTTGCTAAGCAGCCATTTTTAGCCAGTCTTTTCAATCAAACGGGTTGAAAAACGGGCGATAAAATGTTGACCAATAAATTATCGGCAGGAGCGACAGAGAGGGAAGGCTTGGGTAGCAATGGAGTCTTTATTTCATCGGCTGGATGGAGAATCGTCGGGAAGAGAAGTGACCGCAGTAAAGACAGCCACTATAAAGTGAGGGCATAAATAGAGGGTGGGAATGTAGGGGGCAATGAACGAAGTGAATTGCACCACTAATTAAAAAATGCAAGAGGTGCAATGCGCTGCGCTTATTGCACCCTACGGCACTAATCGAAAAAATAAATACGATGTTCTATGACCAATGAATCTCACAAATTAATATTCTTATGTTTCCTTTGGCAGGCTGGTTGCTAGAGCAGAAAGAGCATTTTTAAAGTCCTCAGCAGGGCCACGTTTAGATAATTGGACTAATTCATTAAGCCCTGTAGAACTGGTAAACGTCATTTCTTGATATAAACAGATTGGTAGCTCGTGATTGTTTTTGAATCTGCGGTCAGGCCCACCAGATTTATTTACATACTTCCACGTCTTATCAACAATCAATGCATCGCTTGGAACGGTTTCATCTTCAATAAACCGCCTATCACGTACCGTCACAAGGAGTGCTTGATAACTTACTGCTCCGACTCCTGCAGCATCGTAAACCAGAACTCGGTCAGGGAAGAAATGCAAAGTCTGACGACCAACGGCAAGTGCGACAGTTTTTACATTCGTTTGTAAATATGGAGGCTCAGAGATCTGAATTGTTGTTGTTTTGCGGTCTACTAGATTACTGGCACCCGCATGGTATTTTTTATCAAGGACCTTACCAGAGGCCGATATGTGCCAAGCTTTTCTACATTTCTCCAAGCGTTCAGCTGCTTGGAACAGTTTATTATATGTAGTCTCCATTTCTGGTTCAAAGTCATAGAACAACACAGTTGTCTTAGCCAGCATATCTCGTGTATGAGATACCCAAGTGAAAAACAAACCCAATACTAATGTGGAAAGCACAACCCATCTTGGTAGCTCCATATTATTCAATAAATATGTAAGCCCTAAGGACGTAATAAAAACGATTGGCCACATTCTATATTTCTTTCGTTTATCATTTAGCTCGTTGAGTAACTCTGATGAAGATGAATCAACGATCTGTGTGACATGTGCGGAATCAATTTCCTTTAGCGGTTCATGAGTGTAATGATGGGGATCACTTGTAACGTGCTGGTTTATATCTTGAATCAAAGAGCTTTCAGATGGAGAACTAGCAATAGTGGAACGGTAGTAAATATTTTTCGTACCAATTCTGACATAGTTTCCCCTTGGGCCTGTTCCAATTCTTAGGCCTTTAATACCAGCAGAAACACCTAGACCAGATTTTGATAGATTGAAACGAAAAGGGCCAACAGCAATGCTCTTCCTTATATAAAATCCCATGTTTACTCCGATGTAAAAAACGCCCTGCTAAGAGATTCGTGCGAGGAAATGTTCGTTGCAGAGTTGGTTGCCATCTGGGACATGCTATCTCGTCGATTAAAAAACAGTAGCGGGAGGTGTTGGAAACCGGACCTTGCTCAACAAATGAGTCAACAGGGGAGCTTTTTTGTTCTGTTTTTCTTTACGACTTACACATTTTAAATAGAAAAACTAAACGTTTTTGTCGCCGATCTACTTTCTCCAGGGCCTGTTGGCGCTGTCTTGCGCCCTGTTGCCGCCATTTCATCAATGGGTCGTAGGCATGTCGTCGAGCGGTCTGCCGCACGATGGGGCAGGGACTGTCATCCGGGTGTCGAATTCATCACCTTGTCGCGTCAATAGTTGTGACCGGCCGGTGATATAGAACCCTCTAGGCTCTCTCCCTAATAACGGCATTAGGCTGCGGATCCCGATTTCTGCATCGGGTGCCGTACTTGTTGGTGGCTGCGACGGGTCACTTGCGAACCTGAGTCAGCCCTGAGTGCAAGGCTGCCCTGCTCCGCCCGACGGGGATCCGGCCATTGGCGCCCGGGGCCGGCTCGGGTATAGTCCTGCGCCAACAAGATAGGTTCGGATGGAGGAGTCGGCACCGCGTCAGGCAAGCGGGCCGAATCACTCCTTCGGCGCGGCGTTAAAGGATATCCCCATGAAATTCAGTCCCCTGCTCGATGAGATGATGAAGGCGCTGCAGGTCTTGCCGGGCGTGGGCCCGAAATCGGCCCAGCGCATGGCGTTCACCCTGCTCGAGCGCGAGCGCAGCGGCGGTCTGCGTCTGGCCTCCCTGCTCAACCGGGCGCTCACCGAAATCGGTCATTGCAGCCACTGCCGCACCTTTACCGAGAACGATCGCTGCGAGATCTGCGCCAATCCCAAGCGCGAGGAGAACGGCCTGCTCTGCGTGGTGGAGAGCCCGGCGGACGTGGCCGCCATCGAGCAGACCGGCCAGTTCTCCGGCCGTTACTTCGTGCTGATGGGCCACCTGTCGCCCCTTGACGGTATCGGCCCCGAGGAGCTGGGGCTCGATATCCTGGAGCGCCGCCTCAAGGAGGAGCAGATCAAGGAGCTGATCCTCGCCACCAACCCCACCATCGAGGGGGATGCCACCGCCTGGTACATCGCCGACATGGCCCGCACCGCCGGGGTGGAGGTGAGCCGCATCGCCCACGGTGTGCCGGTGGGCGGGGAGCTGGAGCTGGTGGATGGCACCACGCTCTCCCACTCCCTGATGGGGCGCCAGCGCCTGAGCTAAAGACGCCACGAACCCCACCCCGGCCCTCCCCTTGATAGGGGAGGGAGCAATGGATCTTGCCCCACTCCTCTCTTTGGCAGGGGAGAAAGCAACGAACCCCACCCCGGCCCTCCCCTTGGCAGGGGAGGGAGCAATGGATCTTGCCCCACTCCTCCCTTTGGCAGGGAAGAAAGCAACGAACCCAACCCGGCCCTCCCCTTGATAGGGGAGGGAGCAATGGATCTTGCTCCACTCCTCCCTTTGGCAGGGGAGAAAGCAACGAACCCCACCTCAGTCCTCCCTTTGGCAGGGGAGAGCAAGGCTGACCCCGTTATTGGCTCCACACTCGATCCCAATCTGACCCTCCTCGCCAGACAGGGGATGGCAGTGCACCTCCCCCTTGTGAAGGGGGAGGCCGGGAGGGGGTTGCCTGTGTGGGCCAAGCGAGGGGCCGGTGTGCAATTTTGCTCTCAAGTTTGCACGCAAGCCCCTTGATATTTGAAAGGCCAACCCCATCTAGCTTGGGAATCTGTTCAACCCGACGTTTTGAGGACTGGTCGATGACCCAAAGTGTTCACGCCGAAACCCACGGCTTTCAGACTGAAGTCAAACAACTGCTGAGCCTGATGGCTCACAGCCTCTACTCCAACAAAGAAGTATTCCTGCGCGAGCTGATTTCCAACGCCTCCGATGCGGCGGACAAGCTGCGCTTCAAGGCGCTTTCCGATGCCTCTTTGTTCGAAAACGACGGCCAGTTGCGCGTGCGCCTGGTGGTGGACAAAGAGAACAAGACCCTGACCATTTCGGACAACGGCATCGGCATGACCCGTGACCAGGTGATCGAGCACCTGGGCACCATCGCCAAGTCCGGCACCGCCGAGTTCTTCAAGCACCTCTCCGGTGACCAGGGCAAGGATTCCCAGCTGATCGGCCAGTTCGGGGTGGGCTTCTACTCCGCCTTCATCGTGGCCGACAAGGTGACCGTGGTCTCCCGCGCCGCAGGCACCGCGCCGGAGCAGGGCGTGCAGTGGGAATCACAAGGGGAAGGCTCCTTCACCGTGGCTGACGTGACCAAAGCCGGTCGCGGCACCGACGTCATCCTGCACCTGCGCAGCGATGAAGAGGAGTTCCTGGACGACTGGCGTCTGCGCTCCGTGGTGAGCAAATACTCCGACCACATCAGCGTGCCGGTGGAAATGTACAAAGAGGGCACGCCGGATCGGGAAGAAGACGGTGAAACCATCGTCGGCACCCCGGGGGAGTGGGAGCAGGTCAACCGCGCCACCGCGCTCTGGACCCGCAACCCGAAGGACATCAAGGACGAGGAGTACCAGGAGTTCTACAAGCACGTCGCCCACGACTTCGAAGATCCGCTCCTGTGGGGTCACAACCGGGTGGAAGGGGCCCAGGAGTACACCAGCCTGCTCTACATCCCCGCCCGTGCGCCGTTCGATCTCTACAACCGCGAACAGAAGCACGGCCTGAAACTCTACGTGCAGCGCGTCTTCATCATGGACGACGCCGAGCAGTTCATGCCGACATACCTGCGCTTCGTGAAAGGGGTGCTGGACTCCAACGATCTGCCGCTCAACGTCAGCCGTGAAATCCTGCAGGACAACAAGGTGACCGCCTCCTTGCGCAGGGCCTGCTCCAAGCGCGTGCTCACCATGCTCAACAAGCTGGCGAAAGAGGATGCCGAGAAGTACGCCAAGTTCTGGAGCGAGTTCGGCAATGTGCTCAAAGAGGGCCCGGCCGAGGATTACGCCAACCGGGAAGAGATCGCGAAGCTCTTGCGCTTTGCCAGCACCGCCGGCGAGGGCGAAGCCCAGACCGTGTCGCTCGAGGATTACGTTGGCCGCATGAAGGAAGGTCAGCAGAAGATTTACTACATCACCGCCGACTCTTATGCCGCTGCCAAGAACAGCCCGCACCTCGAGATCTTCCGCAAGAAGGGCGTCGAAGTGCTGCTGATGTGGGAGCGGGTGGACGAGTGGCTGATGAGCCACCTGACCGAGTTCGACGGCAAGCAGCTGGTCTCCGTCACCCGTGGCGAACTGGATCTCGGGGATCTGGAAGACGACGCCTCCAAGCAGGCGCAGGAAGAGGCCGAAAAAGCCAACGCCGGTCTGGTTGAGCGGGTCAAGAAGAGCCTCGGGGAGGCGGTGAAAGAGGTGCGCGTCACCCACCGTCTGACCGACTCGCCGTCCTGCATCGTCACCGACGCCCACGGCATGAGCACCCAGATGATCAAGCTGATGCGCGCCGCCGGTCAGCCGGTGCCGGAGCAGAAGTACATCCTGGAGCTCAACCCCGACCACGCCCTGGTGAAGAAGCTCGGCACCATCGAGGATGAGAGCCTGTTTGGCGAGTGGGTCTCCCTCCTGCACGAGCAGGCCCAGCTGGCGGAGCAGGGCGGTCTCAATGATCCGGCGAGCTTCGTCTCCCGTATCAACCGTCTGCTACTCCAGGCGTGATGTGATTGTGATTGGCCCACTGCATGACAGTGGGCTTTTTTTTGGCCGTTCCCCTCTGGTGCGCTGCTGCATTTTCAATCATTTTTTGTGGTCGTCGTCTGCGTCTTTGGTCGCAGAGACGGGGCGGGAGTGTGGTGATAATCTGGCCACTCACACGGGGCGAGCTTGTTAATACGGGCGAAAACGTGTAGTTTTTTGCCTTCTCAAGAATTGAATAACCAATCAACTAGGAGCGTGTATGCGCATTGTTCTGTTGGGAGCTCCGGGCGCCGGCAAGGGTACCCAGGCTCAGTTCATCATGGAAAAACACGGTATTCCGCAGATCTCCACCGGCGACATGCTGCGTGCGGCGATCAAAGCGGGTACCGAGCTGGGCCTCAAGGCCAAAGCCGTGATGGACGCAGGTCAGCTCGTCTCCGACGACATCATCATCGGCCTGGTCAAAGAACGCATCGCGCAACCGGATTGCGCCAACGGCTTCCTGCTGGACGGCTTCCCCCGCACCATTCCCCAGGCGCAAGCCATGAAGGATGCCGGTGTGACCGTGGACTTCGTGCTGGAGTTCGACGTGCCGGACGAAGAGATCGTCAAGCGCATGAGCGGCCGCCGCGTGCACTCCGGCTCCGGCCGTACCTACCACGTGGTGTTCAACCCGCCGAAAGTGGAAGGCAAGGATGACGTGACCGGTGAAGATCTGGTGATCCGTGCCGACGACGAAGAGACCACAGTGCGCAAGCGTCTGGATGTCTACCATCAGCAGACCGCGCCGCTCATCGGTTTCTACGGCAAAGAAGCGGAAGCGGGCAACACCCGTTACGTCAAGATCGACGGCACCCAGCCGGTGGATCTGGTCAGCCAGCAACTGGCCGCCATTCTCGGTTAAGCCATTCAGGGCCGGCAGGACGCAGCCGTTCGCCGGCTGGCTACGAGAGTGAGAAAAGGGTCCATACCGGGCCCTTTCTTGCATTCCATTCCCACGACACAGAACGACAGGATGCTAACGTGACCACGAAAACCGGGATCTTGCTGGTCAATCTGGGTACCCCGGCCGCGCCGACCACGGCGGCGGTCAAGGCGTTTCTCAGCCAGTTTCTGCACGATCAGCGGGTCGTCGACCTGCCGCGCTACCTCTGGTGCCCCCTGCTTCACTTCATCATCCTGCCGACCCGCTCCCCCAAGGTGGCCAAGCTCTATCAGCAGGTATGGACCGAGCAGGGTTCCCCCCTGATGGTCATCAGCCAGCAGCAGCGCGCGGCCCTGGAGCACGAGCTCAAGCGGGAAGGGGTCGAGGTGCCGGTGGCGCTCGCCATGACCTATGGCGCCCCGTCGCTGGCCGATGGCTGGCAGGCCCTCAAGGCCCAGGGGGTCAACCGGGTGATCCTGCTGCCGCTCTATCCCCAGTATTCGGTCAGTACCACCGCCTCGGTATTCGACGCCTGGGCCAGGGCGATGAAAACCGAACGCAATCTGCCGGTGGTGCGGCTCATCCGCGATTACCATGCCCACCCGGAGTACATCCAGGCGCTGGCCATGAGCGTGCGTCGCCACTGGGAGCAGCACGGCCAGGGGGAGCATCTGCTGATGTCCTTCCACGGCATTCCCGAGCGCTACGAGCGGGAAGGGGATCCTTATGGTCATCAATGCAGGCGCACCGCCGCCCTGCTGGCGGAGGCGCTGGGGCTGGCCCCGGAGCAGTGGACCGCGAGCTTCCAGTCCCGCTTTGGCAAGGAGGAGTGGCTCAAGCCCTACACGGACCTGACCGTGGGCGACTTGCCCTCTCGCGGCGTCAAGCGGCTCGATGTCATCTGCCCGGCCTTCTCGGCGGATTGCCTCGAGACCCTGGAGGAGATCCAGGTGCAGAACCGGGAGATCTTCATGGCCGCCGGTGGCGAGCAGTTTGAATACATCCCGGCCCTCAACAGCGATCAGGCCCATATCCGCATGATGGTTTCCCTCATCTGTCGCGAGCTGGCATGATGGCCGTTCTCATCCGGCGCCCGACGTGGCGGACGTTCGGATTCAACGATAAAGGAGTGTCCTGATGATGCATATCACGCTGATTTACGCCGGCCTGCTCGGGCTCTTGTTCCTGCTGCTCTCCTTCTGGGTGGTCAAGCGCCGCGCCCAGTTCAGGGTGATGATAGGGGAGGGAGAAGCCCCCGAGATGCTGGCCGCGATCCGCGCCCACGGCAACTTTGCCGAGTACGTGCCTCTCACCCTGCTGCTGATGGCCCTGTGCGAACTGGCGGGGGTCGGGTCGCTCTGGCTGCACCTGGGCGGTGTGCTGCTGCTGGTGGGTCGCATCCTGCATGCCATCGGCATCCAGATCCCCAGGGCTCCCAACATGCCGCGCCTCTTCGGCACCCTCTTCTTCTGGCTGTCGCTGGGGATTTTCTCGGTGCTGGCCCTGGCGCAGGGGCTCTCGGCAAGCTGAATGTCATCCCGCAACACCACCCCGCCACGGGGTGGTTTTTTGTGGCAGCCAAGTCAAACGTTTTCCTCGCAAACCCTTGTCTATACTGACCTCAAAATTCAATCGTGCGACTTTTCGGCGTGGTGGATTGTGTTAAAATCCCGCCCCTCTTTTCCCCAGAGCACAGAAGATTGCCATGAAATTTCCCGGTCAGCGCAAGTCCAAACACTACTTCCCGGTCGACAGACGTGATCCCCTGATCCCGCAGAATTCCCAGCTCACCGAACTGGGCAAGGCCTATGTAGTGGGCATCGATCAGACTCTGGTGGATATCGAAGCCCATGTGGACGAAGACTTCCTGAACCGGTACGGCCTGAGCAAGGGCCACTCCATGCTCATCTCCGACGAGGTGGCGGAGATGGTCTACGACGAGCTCAAGGCCAACAACATGGTGGTGAGCGAATTTGCCGGTGGCACCATCGGCAACACCATGCACAACTACTCCGTGCTGGCGGACTCCCACTCCATCCTGCTTGGCGTCATGAGCCAGGACATCCGCATCGGCAGCTATGCCTACCGCTATCTGTGCAACACCTCCTCCCGGGTCAACCTCGACTACCTGCAGCCGGTGGACGGCCCGGTCGGGCGCTGCTTCACCTTCATCACCGAAGGGGGAGAGCGCAGCTTTGGCATCAACGCCGGCAAGATGGATCACCTGGACGTGGCGCACATCCCCGAGACCATCATCAAGGAGGCCTCGGCCCTGGTGATCACCGCCTACCTGGTGCGCGGCGCCGACGGCACCCCCATGAAGGAGGCCGCCATGGCCGCGGTGCGCTATGCCCGTGAGGCCGGGGTGCCCGTGGTGCTGACCCTGGGCACCCGCTTCGTCATCGACGAGAATCCCCAGTGGTGGCGCGATTTCATCAGCGAGAACGTGACCGTGCTCGCCATGAACGAGGACGAGGCGGAGGCCCTGACCGGGATAAAGGATCCCCTCGGCGCGGCCGACAAGGCGCTGGACTGGGCGGACATGGTGCTCTGCACCGCCGGCCCCATCGGCCTCTACATGGCGAGCTACACCGACGAGGACTACAAGCGCGAGACCACCCACACCCTGCTGCCCGGCGTCATCCCCGAATTCAACATGTACGAGTTCAGCCGCCCCATGGCCCGGGACAAGTGCCGCAAGCCTGCGCGTATCTACTCCCACATCTCCCCCTACATGGGCGGCCCGGAGAAGATCAAGAACACCAACGGGGCAGGGGACGGTGCGCTGTCCGCCGTGCTGCACGACATGGTGGCGAACGCCTACCACCGCATGAACGTGCCGAACTCCGCCAAGCATCTCTCGGAATTCCTGACCTACTCCTCTCTGGCCCAGGTGTGCAAGTACGCCAACCGGGTGAGCTACGAGGTGCTGGCCCAGAGCAGCCCGCGCCTTTCCCGCGGGTTGCCGGAGAAGGAAGACAGCCTGGAAGAGGTGTACTGGGAGCGGTGATACCTCTTCCTGTCGACCACGAGAAAGGGTGCCACTGGGCACCCTTTCTTGTTTTTGGGGCTGGATCATGTTTTTGGCATCGCTTTTGCTGACATCGTGGACAGCCCGCGTCGCGGCGGCATACCTTGTGTTAAGGATATGTAGCTGCTGCGGGGCGAGGGTATGTTGAGACAATGGAGTATCGGTCGGCGTCTGTCGCTGGTGACCCTGATGGTGCTGGCGCTGCTGGGACTGCTGCTGTTCTTCTGCCTGCAGATCTATCAGCAGGGGTTGATGGGGGAGAAGAGCCGCCAGACCCAGGCCCAGGTGGAGACCGCCTACAGTCTGGTGGCGGGGCTGGAAGCCAGGGTGCGCAAGGGGGAGCTGGACGAGGCGAGCGCCAAGGCCGAGGCGCTGGCGCTGATCAAGGGGTTGCGTTACGGCAACGATGACTACTTCTGGATCAACGACAGCCACCCCACCATGGTGATGCACCCCATGAAACCCGAGCTGGACGGCAAGGATCTCTCCGGGGTGGAGGACAAGCAGGGGCTCAGGCTGTTCGTCGCCTTCGCCGATCTGGCCCGGGCCCAGGGCGCGGGGGAGGTGGCCTACTACTGGCCCAAGCCGGGGGTGGACGAACCGGTACGCAAGATCTCCTACATCAAGCGCTTCGCCCCCTGGGACTGGATCATCGGCACCGGCGTCTATGTGGACGACGTCGAGGCCCAGTATCGGGAGGTGCTGCACACCCTGCTGGGGATCGGGCTGGTGCTGGCCCTCCTGCTGTTTGCCGTGGTCGGCCTCATTGTGCGCAGCATCGTCGTGCCCCTCTCCCGCTCGGTCTCGGCCCTTGGCAACATCGCCAGGGGGGAGGGGGATCTGCGGGTACGTCTGCCGGAGTCGGGGCGTGACGAGCTGAGCCAGCTCAGCATCAACTTCAACCTCTTCGCCAGCCAGATGGCGCAGCTGGTGGCCCGCAGCCAGCATATAGCGGATCAGAACCGGGTGCATGCCCACCAGCTGGCCGAGGTGGTGGAGCGTACAGGCGCCATCGTCACCGGCCAGGAGCAGGATACCCTGCGGGTGGCCAGCGCCATGGAGCAGATGACGGTGAGTAGCCGCGAAGTGGGCCAGCACGCGGCCCAGGCCGCCGACGCGGCGGACTCGGCCCTCAATCTGGCCCAGCATGGCCGCGAGGTGGTGGTCCAGACCCGGGAGTCCATCAGCCAGTTGGCGGACGAGATGGTGGAGACGGTGCAGGCGGTGAGCCGCCTCGAGCAGGAGACTCAGCAGATTGGCTCCGTGCTCGACGTCATTCGCGGGGTGGCGGAGCAGACCAACCTGCTGGCCCTCAACGCCGCCATTGAAGCGGCACGGGCCGGGGAGCAGGGGCGCGGCTTTGCGGTGGTCGCCGACGAGGTGCGTACCCTGGCGACCCGCACCCACAGCTCCACCGACGAGATCCGGCAGATGATCCAGCGGCTGCAGGAGGGGGCCGGCAAGGTGGTCAGCGGCATCAGCCAGTTGCAGCAGCTCTCCCGCGCGACGGCGGACAGGGCCGGCGATGCGGATGTCGCCATCAATGCCATCGATGGATCCGTCCACACCATTACTGCGATGAATGGGCAGATTGCCACGGCGGCGGCGGAGCAGAGCCGGGCGGCGGAGGAGATCAACCAGCGGCTGGTGGCCATCACCCAGCTGGCGGCGGATGCCCTGGCCCAGAACCGGCTGACCGAGCAGGCATCCGGGCAACTGGCGCTGGCCTGCGACGAGCTGGGGGCCCTGGTGGCGAAATATCGCATCTGACGGCCTTTATCCCCGCTTTTTCGGGATAAGGCTTGAGTCTGGGGGGCTTTTGGGACACCATCTGCCCCATTCTCGGCCAGCCCTGGCCGACAGCCTGCCATTGCTTTGCAAGAGAGAGACCCCATGAGCAAACTAACTGACAATCTTGACGCCAATTTCCAGCTGTTCATCGAAGAAGTCCGCGAGTCGGGTCAGGTGTGGGGTCTGCGCTACGGTGAAGACTGGGTGGTGTGCCGCTCCGCCGAGTTCGAAGATGCGGACGTGATGCCGCTCTGGTCCGCCGAAGGGGATGCCCGCCTGCACTGCGTGGACGAGTGGGCGGATTACGAGCCGGAAGTGATCGAGCTCGAAGAGTTCCTGGACATCTGGATCAACGATCTGGACGAGGACGATGTGCTGGTCGGCCCGAACTGGAACGCCGATCTGGAAGGTCAGGAGCTCGAGCCCATCGAGCTGGCCAAGGCGCTGGTGGAACTGGACGCCTGAGCCTGCCGTCCTGCCGGATTGTGATGAACCGGCCCCCTTCGGGGGGCCGGTTTTTTTATGGCCGCCATGGGCCATGAAAGGCGATTTGCCTTTGCACCCGTTCCGGGGATGGGTCATCATCAACCCTTTGCCGATCGGGAGGTGCCATGTTTGTCTTTGACGTGACCACGAAGGCGGGGGCGCAGGGGAGGATCCAGGTGCAGGCGCTGGACTGGAGCCAGAGCGGCCCGGTGAGCTTTCAGTGTGACAGCGACGAGCTGGCCCTGGTGCTGCTGAGCGGGTGCCGCTGCGATGCCGTGGGGTACTTCAATCTGCTGGGGGGCTGCAAGCCGCTTTACGTGGAGCAGTGGCTCACCTATTTGCAGGAGCGTGGCCAGCTGGAGAAGGTCACGGCCCGCCAGGAGAGCCCGTCTCAACCCGATTACCTGACCCGGGCCGGGCTGGCGGACGACGAGCTCAATGCCCTGCTCGGCCAGATTTACAAGGTGGCCGGGTTCAACCGCCTGCAGATCAACCGCTACCTCAAACATCGCCACAACCCGACCATGCTGGCGACCCGTTACGATCAGAAGGAGCTGGAGCGTTATCGCCAGCTCAACGACATCATTCTGACCCTGTTGAAGCTGAAACCGTCTCCGTGAAGATCCCCATCTGACCGATCTCCGGTCCCAGCTCCTGGGGCCGGGCGATGAGGTAGCCCTGCAAGCCGTCCACATACATGCTCTGCAGCATCTGCTTCTGGCCTATCTGTTCCACCCCTTCCGCGATCACCAGGCAGCCCATGCGATGGGAGACGTCGACGATCATCCGCACGAACTGCTGGTTGGTGAGATCCTGCTCCAGCTCGGTGATGAGACCGGGGTCCAGCTTGATGTAGTCGGGTTTGAGCTCGCGAAACAGGCTGAAGGAGCCGATCCCCTTGCCGAAGTTGCAGATGGCCGAGCGGCTGCCGTGGCGCCTGAGCAGCTCGAACAGCCGCCTGGACCCGGTCAGGTTGCGCTCCAGGTGCTCCTCGTCGAGCTCGAACACCAGATTGGCCCCGATGTCGGGGTCTTTTTGCAACTGGTGATCCAGCCAGATGAGAAAGGCGCTGTTTTGCAGCAGGGAGCCCGGCAGATTGAGACCCCATCGGCTGTTGTGGCCTCCGAAGGCGCGGTATTGGCGGATGACATGGCGGATCACCATCTGGGTCAGGCGCAGTACCATGTCCAGCCGCTGCGCCATGGCGAGCAGGGTATCGCTTGGCAGCACGGTGCCGTCGCTGCTGCTGAAACGGGGATAGATCTCGTGGTAGGCGAGCATGCCGCGATGCAGGGGCTGGATGGGCTGGCAGGTGAAGCTGATGCTCTCCTGCTCCAGCAGATCGGTCAGCACCTGGGTCCAGTGACGCTGACCCTGCACCTCGACCACCTCGTCGTTCTGCTGGATGGCCCAGCCATTGACCACCTCCGTCTGGGCGCGGGCCAGCGCGAGATCCGCCCGGGCCAGAATGGCCTCTATCTTCTGCTCGCTGCTCAAGCGGGTCATGCCCGAGTAGGCGGCGCTCTCGAGCTCGTGATCGTGCTGATAGCGATCGAAGGCGAGCTTCAGATCCCGTCCCAGCAGATGGGGCGGGATCTGGGCCAGGGGAGGCAGCAGGACGGCAAAATCGGCCCCCGAGATGCGATAGACCCGGTGGCCCGGGAAGCGGCTGACGGTGTGGCTGATGAGGGCGGCGATGTCCCGGATGTAGGCATCCCCGGACTGGAAGCCGCGCTGGGCGTTGAGGGTCCCGAGCTCGGTGGCGCGGATGAGCACCAGGATGGCGGTCTGGGTGTTTTCCTGTTGCAGCAGCTCGGTCAGATCGCGCCGGAAGGCGTGGCGGTTGCCAAGGCCCGTCATCTCGTCCCGGGTCGCCTGATTGTGCAATTCGGTGATCTGGCGGTGGGCATCGATCTCGGCCTCATTGAAGGACGCAAGGAGCTGGCGCAGAGCCGTTTGTGCCTGTACGCTGTCGAGCATGGCGGGATCCCGCTGCTGCAGCGCCAGCAGCCAGCGTTGCTCCTGCCTTGCCTTTTCCCCACGGCGCACGCTGTGGGTGAGAAAGAGCAGCAGGGCGAATCCCGTCAGGGTGGTCATCAGGACCAGCAGCAGGGTGAGCGGTGAGGCGGGGGGGGCGAGCAGCACTCCCTGCAACAGCAGCATGGGAATGCAGACCAGTGCGCTGACCAGCAGCAGGTTTCCCTCATGTTTATTCAACATCGTTTCATCCTTGATGATGTTCATGATGTAGAAATTCTAACCAAGTCGCTGGCGCAAAACATGAGTACTCACGCAACTCCACGATAAAGCGCCGGCGGAATGCAACTAAATGTGAGTGAAAACACTTTCATGGTCTGTAAAAAAAGCGAAGATGGGTTGAAAACAGCCCCAACAGAGCAGAGGTAGATATGTTGCTAGAACCCGTAGACACCGCCAAAGCACGGCAACTATTGAATCAGAGTATGGCCTTGGTGCTCGCAGGGGGACGGGGCAGCCGCCTGAAGCAGTTGACCGATAACCGCGCCAAGCCCGCCGTCCACTTTGGCGGCAAATTCCGTATCATCGACTTCGTGCTCTCCAACTGCATCAACTCCGGCATCCGCCGGGTGGGTGTGGTGACCCAGTACAAGTCCCACAGCCTGTTGCGCCACCTGCAATCGGGCTGGTCTTTCCTGCGCTACCAGATGAACGAGTTCATCGACTTGCTGCCCGCCCAGCAGCGGGTGGACGAGGTGCATTGGTATCGCGGCACCGCAGACGCCATCTACCAGAACGTCGACATCATCCGTGACTACGGTCCCAAGTACATAGTGGTGCTGGCAGGGGATCACATCTACAAGATGGACTACGCCGCCATGCTGCTGGACCACGTGCGCCTCGGTGCCAAAGTGACGGTGGCCTGTATCGAGGTACCGCGCTGTGAGGCATCGGCTTTCGGCGTGATGGACATCGACGAGCAACGCAAGATCCGCGCCTTCGTGGAGAAACCGGCCAATCCGCCCGCCATGCCGGGCTGCGAGGATCGCTCGCTGGCCTCCATGGGCATCTACATCTTTGAGGCGGAGTACCTCTACCAGTTGCTGGAAGAGGACATCCACAACCAGGAGTCCAAGCACGACTTCGGCATGGACGTGATCCCGCGCATCGTGGGGGAGGGCAAGGCCTTTGCCCACCCGTTCAACATGTCCTGTGTCGGGGCCAAGGAGGGGCAAAAACCCTACTGGCGCGACGTGGGGACCCTGGATTCGTTCTGGGAGGCGAACATGGACCTTGCCTCCGTGGTGCCCGAGCTCGACATCTATGACGAGAACTGGCCCATCTGGACCAGCCAGAACATGTCGCCCCCGGCCAAGTTCGTGCAGGACAGAAACGGCCAGCACGGCATGACCATCAACTCCATGTTCGCGGGGGGCTCCATCGTGAGCGGCTCCTTCGTGCTCAACTCGGTGCTGTTCACCAACGTGCGGGTGCACTCCTTCTGTACCCTGGATCAGGCGGTGATCTTCCCTGGGGTCGAGATCGGGGCTGGTTGCCGCTTGCGCCGGGTGGTGGTGGACAAGGGGTGCAAGCTGCCAGACGGCCTGGTGGTGGGGGAGAACGCGGACGAGGATGCACGCCGCTTCTACCGCTCCGAGCAGGGCATCGTGCTGGTGACCAAGCCGATGCTGGCCAAGCTCGGCTAACTTCGTCGACACAGACAAAAAAAGGGAGCCCTGGGCTCCCTTTCTATTGGTGGTCGATTTATTTCTCGCTGACCAGGGCCTTGCCGGCCATCACCATGGCGGTGCCATGCTTGCCACCGGCGGCGGTCACTTGCGGGACACCATCTTCGTCGGTGTCGCTGCCGGCACCCTCGATGACGTTCTCGCCGGAGTCGCCGATCCACTCGGCCATCTGCATGCCGCCGTTGACGGTGCCGCGGAACCAGCTCACGTAGCGCTGGGTCAGCTGTGCCAGCTCCAGCTCGGGTGCCTTCTCGGCCCCTTCGTTGCGCAGGTTCAGCATGGCAGAGCGCAGGGCGCCGGAGATGGCGGCCTGGGTCCAGGGGGTGTATTCACCCTGCTTGCCGGCGAGCCAGGTACCGGCCTTGGCATTGAAGTAGGCCTTGTCGGCGGCGATGAAGAGCTCGCGCGCCGCGGTGCGGTACTTGGCATCCGAGGTGGCCAGGAAGGCGGCAGTCAGGCCACGGATGGCGGCGAACTGGGCGTCGATGGACTGACCGGCGTCAAGCTTGCCGCCCAGGGTCAGACCGTCATGGACCAGGCCGTTCTTGCCCTTGAGGTTGGCGAGGATGAAATCAGCCTGCTTGCGGACCAGTGCGATCGCCTGCTCACCCTGCGGGGTCTTGAGGTTCAGCTCGCCATTGTCACCGGCGGCGTAACCCACCGGCAGCGCATCCTGGGCGCGCTGGAAGATCTGCAGGGCGACCAGGGCGTAGGCGGCGTCGAAGGTGGTGACGTGCCCGGCCTGTTTGCCAGCCTGCCAGCTGTCGACCAGGGTGCCGGCCTTGGGCTCGAAGTGCAGGGCCAGCAGGTTCTTGAAGGTGAGGTTGGAGAGGTTCAGGGCCAGGGAGAAGGCATCGCTGCCCGCCACCGCCTTGCCCAGATCGTTGGTCTGGTTGGCAGCCGGAGCGGCGGCGAACGGGGCACCGTCAAACACGGCGTGGAAGGCCGGGTTCTGATTGGTGTTGGCCGTGCGCTGATCGCTGAAGGCGTAGAACTCGGAGAGGGGCCACAGCAGCATCCAGGCGTCGCGCAACTGGGCGGAGCCGTCCACGACCTCCAGCTTGCCGATGGCACCGGCGTCGTTCTTGCTGGTCTCGGTCACTTTCACCTGATGAGGGAAGTAGACAACCCCCTTGGCCGGATCGTACTGCGGGGTGATTTTGGCGCCCAGGGTCTTGCCGTCAAAGCCGAGCTGACCTTGCAGGATGGCGAGCTTGTCGATGGACTGCTCGGTCAGCATCATGCCGTTGAAGCCGTCGGCGGCAGAAACCCCCAGCTTGTGCTTGCCGTCCTGATCCATGGTGGCGGACGCGGCTTCCACCTCTTCATCGGTCTCGGCCACGTGCATGCCCCCCAGGAAGTCCTGGGACCACATCACCTCCTTGAGCAGGATGCCGCCCACGGCGGCCGGGACCAGCAGGTTGTCACTGCCGCTCCAGCGCAGGGTAGCGTAGTCGCGGAAGTAGGCGGGGACCTGGGTCTTGACGCTCTTCTCGTTGCCCTTGGCGGTCTTGATGGTGATCTGGTCACCGTTGACCGGGGTGGCGTTCACGGCCTGGGCGAACTCCGGGTTGGCGGAGGCGTAGGGCAGGGAGAGGGGATACATGCCCTGGGGAATTTCATCGGCGGGGAAGCCGACGGCCTCTGCCATGGCCAGTACCCGTTTGCCCAGGTCGGCCAGGGTGCCGCCACGGGCCTGGTTTTGCGGCCCGTTTACCAGATGGGGGCCCATGCCGGACTGGTAGTTGAGGGCGTACATTGCCTCTTCGGAGTATTCATAGGATTCGATGCCGGCGGCGAAGTCGAACGGGGTCGGCTCGTCGGCGCGGTTGGCGTCCAGCACATCCAGATCCAGACCGAGGGCCTCGGCCAGCGGCTCGCCGGAGAGCTCGAATTCGGTGTAGGCCAGCATGTTGGCGGCGGTGTTGAACGTCTTGTCCTCCACCTTGACGGCAGCCTGTGCGGCGCTGCTGAGGAGTGCGCAGGCGATCGCCTGCACCAGTACGGTTTTTCTCATGTCCTTCTCACCATATTGTTGATTTTATTATGACGCTTCTCATGAATCTAAATGAGAATGGTGTGCATTATGGGGCAAAGGGCGGGGCTTGAGAAGAAAAAAACCGCGCCCCGGTGGGGTGAAGAGGAGAGGCGCGGCGGCAGGTGTCACATCAGTTTGAAGGGGATGACCAGTCGGCCCGGCTCCACCTTGAGGGCTTCGACCTTCTCCTTGATCCGCGCCTCGTTCTGGCGGCTGCCATCGAGCCGGTAGACGGGGGTCTGGGAGAGGAACAGGGAGAGGGACTGGTTGAAGGTGGGCAAGAGCGGGGAGAGGGCGGTGCCCACGTCCGCTGGCTCTGTCTTGACGGAGAGCAATTCGAGATCGCGCAGATAGATGGCGCCCTGCTCGGCCACATAGTCCGGGCGTGCCCGCAGGGAGAGGCGGATCTTCATCTGCTGGCTGCCAAGGGGGCTCGCCACCTGCAGCTCGCCGGCGGCATCCAGCTCGACCTTGTCGGCCTGGCTGCGGCCGATGCGGCTTTGCATGTCATCGAGGCGGATCTTGCTCGACATGATGCCGGGGATCCCCAGCTGTTTCTCGAAGGCGACTCGCTCCTTGAGGTACTGGTTGATCTCCCCTTCGCTGACGCTGTACTGGGTCAGCGAGCAGGCCGCCAGCAGCAGGGCGAAGGGAAGCAGAAGCAGGTGTTTCAACATGGGAGGGTTCCATTTTCGGGGCTGTCACAAGAGGTGGCGCCATCTTAGAGGCAAAGCGGGTTGGCCGCCAGTGGGGCCGCCCTGACCGGTTTCTGTCGCATCCCCCATATGGGGATGGCAATCCGTTTTCATTCGAGTAGCTGTTTCCCTTCACCGCCAGCAGGCCCGCCCTGGCGTCATCTCTGAAGTACCCACAGACAAGCTCCTGTTTTAACGATGCAAAATCCCATTGACCCCGCGATTTCAAAGCGAGTATTTTACCGCCGCACAAAGTCAAATTGATAATCATTATCATTTTGAATCTTCTTTGAGGGTGTTACGTGAAGACTCGAGTAATGGACAATGGCACACCTGCCGAGGCGAAGATGTCGCCTGATTTCTTGTTTACCTCGGGTCAGGGCACGATCAGTGCCACTGACCTGGGGCAACCCATCACCACCCCCGCCTGCGAGTGGCCCCTGCTGGCACAGCAGATAACCCTGGCCCTCGATGCAGCCAGGGCTGCCGGCCAGAGCAACCCCCTGCTCATCGGTGCTTTTGCGTTCGACCCGGCAGAGGCTTCCTGCCTCTATGTGCCCGGCCGCTATGAGCGGGGCGAGAAACTGGCCCCGACAGAGCCGTCATCGGTGACAGCGGCTGAGCAGGCCCCCGAGGCCAACCGGGTCATCTCGGTGCAGAGCACCCCGCCGGCCAGCGAATTTCAGGCCTCGGTCAGCGCGGCGCTGGATGCGTTTGCACAAGGCCGGCTCGCCAAGGTGGTGTTGTCGCGCAAACTCACCCTTACCCTGCACCAGCCTGCCGATCCTAAGCAGGTGATGGCCCGTTTGATGGCCCAGAATCCCCACGCCTTCCACTTCTCCCTGCCGCTCGGCCAGGACCGCCGCCTGCTGGGCGCAAGCCCCGAGCTGCTGCTGCGGGTCAGCGGGGGAGAGGTGTTCACCCATCCGCTGGCGGGCTCCGCCAGACGGGCGAGCGAACCGGCGCAAGATGAAATGGTGGCCCGGGATCTGCTGGCTTCTCGCAAGGATCAGCATGAACACCGCCTCGTGATCGACGAGATCCGCCGGGTGCTGACCCCCCACTGCCGCGAGCTGGCGATCCCCGCTCATCCCTCGCTGATGAGCACGGATACCCTCTGGCATCTGGGCACCCCCATCGCCGGCCGGCTGCACGGCGGTGAGGCATCGGTGCTCTCCTTGGCCTGCCAGCTTCATCCCACCCCGGCCCTGTGCGGCTATCCCACTGATCTGGCCCGCCAGTTCATCCGCGAGCAGGAGCCCTTCCGGCGAGCCCTGTTCAGCGGCATCGTTGGTTGGTGCGACAGCCAGGGCAACGGCGAGTGGGCTGTGGTGATCCGCTGCGGCGTGCTCGATGGCCATCAGGTCGAGCTGTTTGCTGGCGCCGGTATCGTCGCGGGCTCGGATCCCGCCATGGAGTGGGCCGAGACCGGCACCAAGCTGGGCACCATGCTCAAGGCACTGGGCCTGGATTTGGAGGTGGCGCAATGAGCGATACCAACCGCTTCCTGCCCTATACCCGCTGGCCCGAAGAGTTGGCCCAGCTGTACCGCGCCAAGGGCTATTGGCGCGGCGAGCCGCTGACCGCCATGCTGGCGCGTCAGTGCGAGCTGGCCCCCGACGCCGAGGCCATTCTCTGCGGCGGGCGTCGCTTGAGTTATGGCGAGCTGGACGCCGCCTCGAGCCTGCTGGCCGCAAATCTGGCCCGCCACGGCCTGGGGGTGGGGGATACCGCGCTGGTGCAGCTCCCCAATGTGGCCGAGTTCTATCTGGTGTTCTTTGCCCTGCTCAAGGCCGGCATTGCGCCGGTCAACGCGCTCTTTAGCCACAACCGGCTGGAGCTCCTCTCTTATGCCGAGCAGATCACACCGCGCCTCTTTATCGGCTCGCTGGCTCATCCGCTGTTTGCGAGCAAGGGGCGCGAGAGCGAGCTGCTGGCAAGCATCGGCGCCGAGTTGGTGCTGCTGGATGGTGACGCAGGGGCGCTGGGACTGACCCGTTGGTTCGGCGAGGGGGATGAGGGGAGCTCCCCATCCGTTTCTTTTGCCCCGACCCCGGCGAACGAGGTGGCCTTCTTCCAGCTCTCCGGCGGCAGCACCGGCACTCCCAAGCTCATCCCCCGCACCCATGACGACTATTACTACAGCGTGCGCCGCAGCAACGAAATTTGCGGCCTTGACCCACATACCCGCTATCTGTGCGCCCTGCCGGCGCCCCACAACTTCCCCCTGAGCTCCCCTGGCGCCCTCGGGGTGTTCGAGGTGGGTGGCACCGTGGTGCTCGCACCCGATCCCAGCCCCATCAGCTGTTTTCCGCTGATCGCCCGCCACCGGGTCAATCTCACCTCGCTGGTGCCGCCGGCGGTCTCGCTCTGGCTGCAGGCAGCGGAAGCGGATCCCACAGCGCGCACTCAGCTCGAGAGCCTCGACTTGCTGCAAGTGGGCGGCGCCAAGCTGGGGGAGGCGGTGGCCAGCAAGATTGGGCCGCTGCTCGGCTGCCGGCTGCAGCAGGTGTTCGGTATGGCGGAAGGGCTGGTCAACTACACCCGGCTCTCTGATCCCGACGAGAAGGTCATTCACACCCAGGGCCGCCCCATGAGCCCGGACGACGAGGTGCGCATCCTCGATGAGGCGGGCAATCTGGTTGCCCCCGGCGAGCCTGGCGCCCTGCACACCCGCGGCCCCTATACCTTCCGCGGCTACTACCAGAGCCCGGCCCACAACGCCCGGGTGTTCGATGCCGAGGGTTTCTACTGCTCCGGCGATCTGGTGGTACAGGATGCCGATGGTTACCTCACCGTGGTGGGGCGGCAGAAGGATCAGATCAACCGGGGCGGCGAGAAGATCGCGGCGGAAGAGGTGGAAAACCAGCTGCTGCACCACCCGGGCATTACCCATGCGGCCCTGGTCTCCATGCCTGACAGCGCCATGGGGGAGAAGAGCTGCGCCTTTATCGTCAGCACGGATCCCGCCTTGAAGCCGCTGGCCTTGCGCAAGTTTCTGCGCGAGCGCGGGGTGGCGGACTTCAAGCTGCCCGACCGTTTCGAAACTCTGGACGCCCTGCCCATGACGGCGGTGGGCAAGATTGACAAGCAGGGGCTGCGGGCGCGCATTGCGCACGCCATCGCCGCCAACCAGCCTCTACAGCATAAAAACTAGTAAGGAATCATGACGTTATGGCTATCCCAACCCTGAACAATTACGCCATGCCCAGCCAATGGAAGGCCAACAAGGTCGACTGGACCCTGGAGCCCAAACGCGCCGCCCTGCTGATCCACGACATGCAGGAGTACTTCACCGCCTTCTATGGCGAAAACAGCCCGCTGATCGCGGCGCTCACCGAGCAGCTGGCCGCCGTGCGCAAGCAGTGCAAGGCCCTCGGCATCCCGGTCTTCTACACCGCCCAGCCCAAGGATCAATCCCCTGAAGATCGCGCCCTGCTCAACGACATGTGGGGCCCGGGTATCAACAAGCGGCCCGAGCAGCAGCAGGTGGTGGCAGCCCTGCGCCCAGAGCGGGACGATACTGTGCTGGTCAAGTGGCGTTACAGCGCCTTCCAGCGCTCCGAGCTGGAGCAGATGCTCAAAGCGCTGGGACGGGATCAGCTGATCATCGGCGGCATCTACGGCCATATCGGCTGCATGATGACCGCCTGCGACGCCTTCATGCGCGACATCCAGCCCTTCTTCCTGGCGGACGGGGTGGCGGATTTCTCTCTGGCCGATCATCAGATGGCGCTCGACTACGTGGCAACCCGCTGCGGCAAGGTGATCCGCTGCGAGGAGGTGCTGACCCTTGCTCCGGCTTCCGCTTCTGCCGCCCAGCCCACCAATCCCTTGCTGACCAATCCGTTGCTGACCTACGAGGGGCTCAAGGCGCGGCTGCTGAGTCATATCGACGAGGACGAAGATGAGTTTGACCCCGACGAGAACCTCATCGACTACGGTCTGGATTCTGTGCGGATCATGGCCCTGCTCACCGAGTGGCGCGCCGCCGGGGTGGATCTCGGCTTCGTGGATCTCGCCAAGTTGCCGACCCTCAACGGCTGGTGGCGCCTCATCGAGGCCAGGCTGGCAGCCCAGGCGCTGGAGGTGACCCCATGAACCGCTTCCCCTTGACCATCCCCCAGCAGGGGCTCTGGTCCGGACATCTGCTCAACGACGACAAGGCGATGTTCAACACCGCCGAGTGCATCGCCTTCGACGGCAAGGTCGAGGCGGCCGTGCTGGCCGCGGCCCTTGCCAAGGCGGTAGGGGAGTGCGAGGCGCTCAAGGGCCACTTCGAAGACGATAAGGAGGCGGTCTGCTTCGTCTCGCATGAGCTGCCCCTGGCCTATGAAGAAATCTCCCTCGAGCACGATGACGAGACGCTGGCCCGCGCCTGGGCCTGGGCCGATCTGCGCCGCCCGTTCGAGTTGACCCAAGAGGCGCCCTGCCGTTTCGCCCTGCTGCGCGGCCCCGGACGCGATTATCTCTACAGCTGCGTGCACCACATCGCCCTCGACGGCTTTGGCACCACCTTGCTGTTCCAGCGCATCGCCGAACTGTATGCACAGGGGCTGGCCGGTGAGATGAACTCCCCATCTCCCTTCGGCTCGTTGGCTGAAGTGCTGGCAGAAGAGGCGAGCCGCGAGCAGAGCGGCAAGAACGACGCCGCCCGCGCCTTCTGGCAGGAGCAGCTGCAAGGCTGGCCCGAGGTGAAGTCCTTTGGCGAGACCCGCGCACCGATTGCCGCCGAATTTATCCGCGAGAGCCGCCCGCTGCCGGCGGCGCTCTGGCAATCCCTGACCGGCTTTGCCGACGAGCACAAGCTGGGCTGGCCCGATCTGCTGCTGGCCGGCCTCTCTGCCCAGCTGTCGCTGTCGAGCGGCCAGGATAAGACCCTGCTCGGCCTGATGATGATGAACCGCATCGGCTCGGCGTCGCTGACCGTGCCCTGCATGCAGATGAACATCACCCCCCTTGCTCTGGAGCTCGAAGAGGGGCTGAGTCTGGCGGAGGCCGCCGGCGCCGTGGCCAAGGCCAAGCGCGGGGTGCGCAAACATCAGCACTACCGCTACGAACTGCTGCGCCGTGACCTTGGCCTGGTGGGGGGCGACAAGCGCCTGTTCGGCCCGCTGGTCAACATCATGCCGTTCGATCACGCTCGCCGCTTCGGGCCGTTATCTGCCCATATTCTCAACATCAGCGCCGGCCCGGTGGAGGATCTCACTATCGAGGTGCAGGTCGGCGTCGATGGCCAGCCCAGACTGGATCTGGACGCCAACCCCGGCTGCTACCAGCAGGCCGATCTGGCAGCCATCGCCGATACCCTGTTTGCCCTGCTGGGCCGCTGGCTGGCCGAGCCCGCCCAGACCCTGGGGACCCTCAAGGCCGACTGGCTGGCCGAGCAGCGAGCCAGCGCCCTGATCGCCGGCCCCTCCCATGAAGCTCTCCAGGTGCGGCCGGTGCTGGAGGCGCTCTGCCACTTCGCCGCTCAGACCCCGGACAAGATAGCGCTGGAGCAGGGAGAGGCCCGCTTCAGCTATGAGGCGCTGCTGGCCAGAGCCGAACAGATGGCGGCCGCCCTGCAGGCCGCAGGCGTCGCCCCCGGCGACAAGGTGGGGGTCATGCTGGCGCGTACCCCCCAGGCCATCTTCGCCCAGCTGGCGGTGCTGCTGGCGGGCGCCGTCTATGTGCCGCTCGATCCCGAGCAGCCCCTGGAGCGTCAGGGCCATATCCTGCGGCTGGGGGAGGTCAAGACCCTGATCACCCAGGCCGAGTACCGCCACAAGCTGGCCAGCCTGTTTGAGGGGCGCACCCTGCTGGCGGGGGATCTGGTGAGCGGTGATCGGCTCAACCAGCCGGCCGCCGGCCGCGCCGTCGCCTACCTGATGTTCACCTCGGGTTCGACCGGTCTGCCCAAAGGGGTGGCGGTGAGCCACGGCGCGCTGGATCACTTCGCCGCCGCCGCCCGCTGCCGCTATCACCTGGATGAAGAGGCGCGGATGTTGCAATTCGCCCCCTTCAACTTCGACGCCAGTATCGAGGAGGTGTTCGCCACCTTGAGCGCCGGTGCCACCCTGGTGCTGCGCACCGACGCCTTGCTCGAATCCATGCCCGCCTTTGCGGCCGGGGTGGAGCAGATGGGGATCACCCACCTCGACCTGCCCACCGCGTTCTGGAACGAGTGGGTGGTGGCGCTGACGGCGGGTCAGGCCCACATTCCTGCCAATCTGGCCACCGTCATCATCGGCGGCGAGGCTGTCTACCCCGAGCAACTGGCCCAGTGGCAGCGCCAGGGCCGCTCCGATGTGCGCCTGTTCAACACCTACGGCCCCACCGAGACCACAGTGGTGGTGACCACCCATGAGCTGCAACAGGAGGACCCGAGCCAGGCCAAGTTGCCCATCGGCCTGCCGCTGCCCGGCATGCAGGCGCTCATTCTGGGGGCGGGGGAGCAACCTGCCGAGGAAGGAGAGCTGGTGCTGCTCGGCCCACAACTGGCCAATGGTTACGTGGGCGGTGTGCAAGGGAGCTTTGGCACTCTGCGGGTTGGCGCGGAGCAGATGCCCGTCTATCGCACCGGCGATCGGGTGCGCTTGGTGGCCGGCCGGCTGGTCTACCTCGGTCGGCGCGACAACGAATTCAAGATAAGCGGCTATCGCATCCAGCCCGGCGAGGTGGAGGCCCAGCTGCTGGCCCTGCCCGGGGTGGACGAGGCCTGCGTGCAGGGGGTGAGCATCGGCAGCGTGCGCCGGCTGGTGGCCTTCGTGGCGGGGCCGGAGCGCGACAGCCGGGTCATCAAGGCGCAGCTCGCCAGGGTGTTGCCCGCCGCCATGATCCCCACCGACTATCGCCACTATGACCAGCTGCCCCGCACCGGCTCCAACAAGCTGGATCGCAAGGCCCTGCTGGTCGCCTACCAGGCGGGCGGCGAAGCCCTGACCCTGGGCAGTGAGACCGAGAACCGAGTCGGCGCCATCTGGCAGCAGATCCTGGGGCTCGCCACCATGGCGCCCACGGACAACTTCTTCGAACTGGGGGGCCAGTCCCTGCAGACCATCCAGATAGTCAACCGGCTCGGCGCCGAGTTCGGGGTGCAGGTCAAGGTCTCCGACGTGTTCGATCACCCGCGTCTCGACGACTTCTGCCGTTTCCTCGACGGCCTGCTTGCCGAGGATGAAGAGAGCGTGGAGATGGTGTGGTGATGAGCAAGGAGCAACAAGCAATGGCCTTTGATTTTACTGGCAAGCGGGTCTGGGTGACCGGGGCCGGGCGCGGCATCGGCCGCGAGGTGGCGACGCAGTTCGTGGCGGCTGGCGCCGCCGTGGTGGGGCTGGATCTGGCGTTTCCCGAAGCCGACTACCCCTATGCCACCCGGCTGCTCGATATCGGCGACTCGCAGGCGGTCAACGCCTGCTGCGCAGCGCTGCTGGCGGACGGCGGGCTCGATGTGCTGGTGAACGGGGCCGGGGTCTTGCGCCTCGGTCCCACCGAAACCTTAAGCGATGATGACTGGCACGACTGCATGACGGTCAACGCCAGCGGCGTCTTCTATCTGCTGCGGGCCCTGGTGCCCCACTTCAAGGAGCAGCGGCGCGGCGCCATCGTCACCATCGGCTCCAACGCGGCCCATGTGCCGCGCATGCAGATGGCGGCCTATTGCGCCTCCAAGGCGGCGGTCACCAGCCTGACCCAGACGGTGGGGCTGGAGCTGGCCCCCTTCGGCGTGCGCGCCAACCTGGTGTCGCCGGGCTCGACGGATACCCCCATGCTGCGCGGCATGCTGCCAAGCGAGGAGGCCATGGCCCGCACCATTGCCGGGTTGCCGGAGCAGTTCAAGCTCGGTATCCCCCTGCGCAAGGTCGCCACCCCGGCGGAGATCGCCCATACCGTCCTCTTCCTGGCCTCGGATCTGGCCAGCCACATCACGCTGCAGGATCTGGTCGTCGACGGCGGCGCCACCCTGAGTGCCTGAGGCTTGAGAAACAGATGAACAATATGATTTTGCTGTTGAAACAGCTGGAACGGCAGGGAGTGAAGCTGGCGCTGAACGACAGGGGCCAGCTTATCTCCCAGTCGAGCAAGGAGGCGGTGACGCCGGCCATCGGCGCCACTATCAAGGCCCACAAGGATGAGCTGGTGCGCTGCCTGGCGGCCCGCGCCGCCTTCGAGGCGCCCATTCTTGCGCAACGTAATGCCGAGGGCGCCCGGCAGGGGCCGCTCTCGTCATCCCAGAGCGGGCTCTGGTTTATCGAGCAGTACGAGGAGGCCTCCCACCTCTACAACATGCCGGTCTATTTTCGCGTCAAGGGAGAGCTGGACACGGCGGCACTGGAGTTTGCCTTCGACCACCTGTTTGCCCGCCACCCCAGCATGCGTACCCGCTTCATCAAGGACGAGGCGGGCAGGGGGGCCCAAGAGATCCTGCCCCACACGCCCTTCAAGCTGCAGATAGAGGATGTCAGCGCAGAGCCCGCTGCCGAGCGGGAGGCCTATGTGGCTCGCCGGGTGCGCGAGGAGATTGGACGTCCCTTCTCCCTGACCCAGGGGGATCTGAGCCGAGTGCATCTTATTCGGCTGGGCAGCCGCGAGCACGTACTGCTGATCACCCAGCACCACATCATTTCCGACGGCTGGTCGGTCAAGAACATGTTCGCGGATCTCAAGCGTGCCTTTCTTGCCCATCAGAACCGCGAGCCTCTGCAGGTGAGCGAGCTGCCGCTCACCTACATCGACTATGCCCGCTGGTTCAACTCGGACCGCTTTCTCGATTATCACGCCGAGTTCAAGCCGTTCTGGGTCGATCGGCTCGGTGGCAGCCCCGAGGTGCACGGTCTGCCGCTGGACAAGCCGCGCCCGGCCCATCAGGACAGCGGCGGCGAGCTGGTCTTCTCCACCATCGAGAGCGACCTGTGGGAGAGCTTCAAGCGCCTGTGCCAACGGCACAGCACCTCCAACTTCATCGGTCTGCACGCCCTGTTTGCCTTGCTGATGGTGCGCCAGAGCGGCGAGAAGGAGGTGGTGATCGGCACCCCGCTCGCCTATCGCGAGCGCCACGAGATCGAGTCGCTGGTGGGCTTTTTCGTCAATACCCTGGTGCTGCGCACTCAACTCAGCGGCAAGCCCAGCTTTGTCGACTATCTGCAGCAGTGCCGGGAGGAGGATCTGGCGGCCTTCGATCACCAGCTCTACCGTTTCGAGGCACTGGCCGAGGCCATCGGCGCCGATCGCACCACCGCCATCAACCCCATCTTCCAGATCATGCTGGTCTATCAGGCCAAGGTGGACTTCAACGATCTCATCCCCGGTTGCCAGCTGGTGGAGGAGACCTCGCCGGTGCTGCCGGCCAAGACCGACATCTCGGTCAAGGTGACCGAGCTGATGGACTCCGTCCGGGTGGACTGGCTGTTCGCCACCGCCTTGTTCGAGCGAGAGACCATCCAGGCCTACGCCGATCGCCTGCTGCACCTGATGCGCGCCGTGGTGGCGGCCCCCGAGACCGACATCTGGCAACTGCCGCTGGAGGCGGGCACCGACCAGGCCGCGCTGGCCGCCGAGCTTGCAGACCTGCCGCCGGATTACCCGAGCCGCGACACCCTGCTCTGCCATATCGAGCGGCGCGCTATTCAGTTGCCGGATGCGCTGGCGGTCAGCGACGGCGTGCAATCGTTGACCTATGGCGAGCTGGAGGTGCGTGCCAACCGGTTGGCCCACTGGCTGCAATCCTGCGGCATTACCCCGGGCGCCGCCATCGGCATCCAGGCCAGACGCGATGTTGCCTTCGTCATCGCCCTGCTCGCCTGCTGGAAGGCGGGGGCGGCCTATGTACCCCTCGACCCTGCCTATCCTGCCGAGCGGCTGGCCCATATCTTAGGCGATGCATCCATCAGCCTGGTGTTGGGGGGCGTGCCGGACCCGCGGCTTGGCGAGGCGCTGGCGGGCACGACTGCCGAATATCACGATCTGCACCAGCTGGCGCTGGACAAGATGCCAACCAGCACGCCCGCACTGCCCCGGGACGCCGCCATGCTGGCCCAGATCATCTACACCTCCGGCAGCACCGGTCTGCCCAAGGGGGTCATGGTGGAGCAGGGCAGCCTGGTCAACCTGATGGCGGATCACGGCGAGCGCATCGCCCTTGATCAGGATGGGGCCATGTTCAACTGCATGTCCCTCTCGTTCGATGCAGGCAACATGACCAGCTTACTGCCGCTCTACTGCGGCGCGGCCCTGCACTTTGGCGAGCCGGGCGAGGGGGTGATCGGTGCCGCGATCGCTTGCGGCGCCAGCCACATGATTTTGCCGACCGCCCTGCTCGCCAACCTGCTGCCACCGACGGATCTCGGTTCCCTCAAGGCCATCGGTTTTGGCGGCGAGGCGTGCCCGAGCAGCCTGGTGGAGCGTTGGGGAGAGCGGGTGGCGCTGTTCAACATGTACGGCCCGACCGAGTGCACCGTCACCGCGCTCTGCGCGCGGCTCACTCCGGGGGCGCCCATCACAATCGGTCGACCCGTCAACCACCTGAAGGCGCTGATCCTGGACGAGGCGGGCAACCCCTGCCCGGTGGGGGTGCCCGGCGAGCTCTGCCTGGCGGGGCTGGGGCTGGCCCGCGGCTACCTCAATCTGCCGGCGCGTACCCAAGAGGCCTTTATCGAGCTGGCCTTTGATACAACGAATGGGGAACGTACCCATCGCCTCTATCGCACCGGCGATCGGGCCCTGCTGCGCCGCGACGGCAACATCCAGTATCTGGGCCGGATAGACGAGCAGATCAAGCTGCGCGGCTATCGCATCGAGCCGGGTGAGATAGAGACCCGGCTTGCCGAATTGTGCCCGGCCATTCGTCAGATCAAGGTGGTGGTGCAGGAGGGGCGCCTGCTGGCGTATGCCTGTTTGCAGGCCGGGGCGAACGAGCCCGACGGCGATGCCCTGCTGCAGCGGGCCGGCGAGTGCCTGCCCGAATACATGGTGCCGGCGCGCCTGTGCTGGCTGCCCGAGATGCCACTCACCCCCAACGGCAAGCTGGACTTGCGCCGACTGCCCGCCATCGTCTGGCAGCAGAGCAAGGGCGAGCCACAAAACGAACTGGAGCAGACCGTGCTCGCCATCTGGCAAGGGGTGCTCAAGCAGCCCCTCGGGGTGGAGGATGATTTCTTCCGGTTGGGCGGTGACTCCATCCTCAGCATCCAGCTCACCACCCGGTTGCGGGATGCGGGATTGCACTGCAGCGTGAAGGACGTGTTCGAAGCCAAGACGGTGCGCCGCCTCTGCCGCCAGCTCGGCCAGCAGCAGGCGGTCAGCCACAGGAGCGAGCAGGGCAGCCTGACGGGCGAGTTCCCGCTCCACCCCATCCAGCACTGGTTCTTCGAGCAGGGCTTTGCCACATCCGGTCACTGGAACCAGGGGGTGATCCTGCGCCTGCCGGCCGGGGTGGACGATGAGGACCTGCGCGGCTGGCTGAATGCCCTGCGCCAGCACCACGATGCCCTGCGCCTGGCGGTGACCCCGACCGGCCAGCGCTACCTGGCCGAGCAGCCATTGCCGCCGCTGCCGACCCTGGATGCCGCCAATCTCGATGAGGCTGAGCTGCAAGCCCGCCTGACCGAGCTGCAGGGAGATCTGGATCCTGCCAGCGGCCACACCCTGGCCTGGGCCCGCCTGCGCAATCTCTCCTTGGAGGGGGATCGGGAGGGCGAGACGGTGGAGGGGCTCTTCCTTGCCTTCCACCACCTGGTCATCGATGCGGTCTCCTGGCGCATCCTGGCCGAGGATCTGGCCCGGGTGAGCAGGGGTGAGCCGCTGCCCGCCAAGGGCAGCAGCTATCGCCAGTGGGGTGAGGGGCTCGCGGCCTACGCCAGACGGGAAGAGGATCAGCTTGGCTTCTGGCTGGCTCAGGGGGAAGGCAGCCAGGGTCACCTGCTGGAAGCGGCGCGCGCTGCCGATGGCCGCGCCGCCGCCAGCCTGCTGCAACTGAGTCAGGAGACCACGGCCCGGCTTATCGACACCGCCAACCAGGCTTACTTCACCCGGGTGCCCGACCTGCTGCTGGTGGCCCTGACCCGTACCCTGAGCGAGCTGGGTTACGGCAGCCGTCACTGCGTGATGCTGGAAGGGCACGGCCGCGAGGCCATCGATGCTGAACTGGACGTGAGCCGTACCCTGGGCTGGTTCACCAGCACCTATCCGCTGGCGCTGGCAGATGCCAAGGAGTGGGATGCGCTGGTATGCGCCACCAAGGAGCAGCTGCGCGCCGTGCCGGACAAGGGAGTGGGTTTCAACGCCCTGCGGCTGCACCACCCTCGTGGGTCTGAGCTGCCCCAGGCCCTTGTCGTCTTCAACTACCTGGGGGTCAGCCATCAGGGCGAGGCCGCTCAACCCTGGCAGCCCCTGCCGCTGGCGCCGGGGGCTCCTACTTCCCCTGACAACCTGCCGCGCGAGCTGGTCAGTCTGCACGGTGGGGTGTTTGATGGGCGCCTCACCCTGCGCCAGGTGGGCGCCCTCAACCAGCAAGGGAGCGACGCTCTGATGGCGCGGCTGGCGGACAACCTGACGGCGCTGGTGGAGCACTGCTGCGCGGTGAAGGCGCCGCGCCATACCCCGAGCGACTTCCCGGGGCTTGACCTCTCGCAAGCTGGGCTCGATCGGGTGCTGGCCGGGCGCGAGGTGGAGACCCTGCTGCCCATGACCTCGCTCCAGCAGAGCATGTTCCATCACAGGGTGCTGCTGCCCCGGGATCACGCCTATCACCTGCAGACCGAAATCGACTATCACCAGCCGCTGGACGTGGCGGTCTACCGTCAGGCCTGGCAGGGGGAGATCGCTCGCTGGCCGGCCCTTCGCAGCGAACTGGTGCTGGCAGACGGGGTGGCGCTCCAGCGCATCCTCAAGCGCGCCGAGTTGCCATTCCACTATGAGGACTTGTCTGAAGTGGAAAATGCAGAGGCTCGGGTCCAGGCCTACCGTGAGCAGGATCTGGCCCGCCCGATCCCGCTCGAGCAGGCGCCCCTGCTGCGCCTTGCCTGTTTCAAATTGGCCCCCGATCACCACAAGGTGATCTTCAGCGCCCATCACGGCGTGCTGGATGGCTGGAGCGGCCCCGTGTTGCTGGGTTCCTTGCATCGCGGCTATCAGGCGCTGATGAACGGCCTGTTGCCGCAACGCGATCCGGATACCGCTTGGCTCGAATTTGGCCGCCATATCGCCAGCCAAACCCGCAGCGCCGACGCCTACTGGCAGGGGCGTGGAGAGCTCTTGGCCAAGCCTAACGATCTCGCCTGCCTGTTCGGGGTGACGCTGGACGCTAGCTCAAGCGGGCGCCATACCCAGCAGCGACCGGCGGTGTGCGCCACGGCGCTGCCGGCCGAGGTGGCGACCTTGCTCGCGCGCCGTGCCCGCGACCTTGGCGTGACCGCGGGCCTGTTGGCCCAATATGCCTGGCACCGTCTGCTGGCACGCCGCTCTGGCGATGCCGTCACCCTGGTGGGCAACGTGACCCCGGGTAGGGATTACCCCATCGAGGGGATCACCGCGAGCGTCGGGCTCTACATCAACAGCCTGCCGCTCATCCTGGATTGGCGCATCGAGCTGACCCTGGCCGAGCATATTGCCCGGTTGCAGACCGACCTGATGGCGCTCAACGAGCACGGCACCCAGTCGCTGGCGGCACTGACCAAAGGCCGGGCGCGCCTGTTCCAGAGCCTGTTCGTGTTCGAGAACTACCCCATGCCGGCGGCCCCTGCCGCCCCCGAACCCCACCAGCTGGTGCCGCGCTTTGGCGCCGTGGTGGAGAAGGTGGAGCTGCCGCTCTCCTTGGTGGTCAGCAGCCGGGGTGAGACGCTCCAGCTGCGCCTCGAGTTCGACGGCGAGCAGATCCCCGAGACCCGGGCCGAGGCGGTGCTGGCTGACTGGCTGGCCGAGCTCGACTGGCTGGCGCAGGTGGATCTGAGCCAACCGGCCAGAGTGGCGGCGGCACCGTCCCCGGCGAAGGCGCAAGTGGCCGCCACCAAGGCTGATGAACCCGGTCTGGCTCAGCCGCCGGCCGAGGCCCGCGCGCTGGTGGCCCTGTGGGAGCGTCTGTGCGGTGTGCCTGGCATCTGGCAGCAGACCCTGTGTGAACTCGGGGTGGATTCGGTGCAGCAGCTCTCCCTGCTGGCGGCTCTCAACGAGGCGTTTGGCCAGGAGCGGGCGCTGCTTACCCTGCAGACCCTCAAGGCCCATCCATCCCCCAGCCGGCTCTATCGACACTGGCTGGTGCGCCAAACGGAGGCCGCTCTATGACAGTGACCATCAAACATGAGGCTCCGCTCGTGCAAACCCGGCCTGCCCCCCGTGAGGGGGCGGCCAACCTGGGGGCGCGGCTGGCGGCATGTCTGGCCGCCACTCCGCTGGCCCCCGCCATCCGCATGGGCGGGGAGAGCATCAGTGAGGGCGGATCAGATGAGCAGTGGCTTAGCTATGGCGCGCTCAATGCCAGGGTCGGCGAGATTGCCGCCCGATTGCAGGGGCTGGCGGTAGGGGAGCGGGTCGGCCTCTATCTCTCCCGCAGCCCCGATCTGGTGGCCAGCCTGCTGGCCTGCCTGCGGCTCGGCCTCACCTTCGTGCCCCTTGAGCCGGACTTTCCGGTGGAGCGGCTGCAGGGGATCGCCCGCCAGGCGCGCCTGTCGGCGGTGATCTGCGACGGCGACAGGCCGGCCCCCGCCTTCGGTTGTCCGCTGCGCACCCTCGACGGGCCGGCAGCGGCAGGGGCCGTCTCCTGGCCCCAGGTGGATGACGCCCTGGCCGCCTACATGATGTTCACCTCGGGCTCCACCGGCGAGCCCAAGGGGGTGGTCATCAGCCGGCGGGCCCTGCTCTGCTTCCTCGACGGGATCCGCGAACGGCTCGGGCTCTCACCGAGCTGCCACTGGCTCTTCATCACCACCCCGGCCTTCGATATCTCCCTGCTGGAGATGCTGGGGCCGCTCTGGGGCGGTGGCCGGTTGACGGTGGCGGGCGGCGAGCACAACAAGGATCCGCTGGGGATGCTGGCGCTGCTCGAGGCCGACCCCTCCATCAACTGGCTGCAGGCGACCCCGGTCTGCTGGCGCATGCTGCTTAAAGCGGGCTGGCAGGGGCGCAATTCCCTCACCGCCCTGTGCGGCGGTGAGGCGCTGGACTCGGGATTGGCCGAGCAGCTCTGTGCCTGCACCCGGCAGCTGTGGAACTGCTACGGGCCCACCGAGGCCACCGTCTGGTCGCTGGTGAGCGAGGTGCGCTGGCCACCGACTGATGGCCAGATCACCATCAGCCACAGCCTGCCCGGCTATCGTCACTGGGTGCTGGATGAAGTGGGGCAGCCGGTGGCGGAGGGGGAGTGCGGCGAGCTCTGTATCGAGAGCCCGGCCCTATGCGAGGGGTACTGGCGCAAGCCAGCCTTGACCAGCGCCGCCTTCCTGCGCCTTGCCACCCATCGCCTCTATCGCACAGGCGATCGGGTACGGCGGCTGGGGGCGGACCGCTTCCTCTATCTGGGACGGCGCGACGATCAGATCAAGCTGCGCGGTTTTCGCATCGAGCTCGGCGAGGTGGAGGCGGGACTGCGTCGCCAGGCCGGGGTGCAGGAGGCGGCGGTGCGTCTGGTGGGCGAGGGGGACGAGGCCATGCTGGTGGGTTACGTGGAGGCGAAAAGCGGGGTGACTCTCAACCGGCTGGCCCTGCGCAAGGGGCTGCAGGCGACGCTGCCCCACTACATGGTGCCGGCGCGGCTTATCCTGCTGGATGCTCTGCCAAAGACCGGCAGCGGCAAGCTGGACAGAAAGGCGCTGCCCTTGCCCGAGTAGGCGGCCTTGCCGGACGGTAAGAACGATGGATAAAAAAGAAGCCCGCATCATGCGGGCTTCTTGTTGGCTGTAAACCGAGGTGGCTTAGTGAGCGATGGGGGCGGCATCCGGTTTGGTGAGCAGGCGCTCGACGTCGTCGATCACCTTGAGGGCCGCCTGGGGGCCGCCGGTGGAGGTCCAGAGTGACCCGTCGACGGCGCCGAAGCGCTTGCCCTTGATGGCGCCGAGCTGCTGGAAGGCCGGGGTCTGCTCGGCCTGCTTCATGGCATCCACCGCATCCCCGCTGGTGCTGAGGGTGCCGATCACCAGCCAGTCACCGTCCAGCAGGTTGAGGGATTCGAGGCTCAGGGCCGGGGAGTGGGGGCTCTTGTCACCGATCTGGTGGGAGGGGCGGGTGAGCCCCATCTCGGTGACCACGTTGCTGGCAAAGGTGCCGCCGTGCATGTAGCTCGGCCCCTTGGGGTTCCAGCGCACTATGCTCATCTGTTCCCCCTGATGCTGGGCAAGCTTGCTGCGGGCCTCTGCCAGGCGGGCCTCATACCGGGTGAGGAACGCCTTGGCCTCGGCCCCCCGGTTCATCGCGTCGGCGCTGCGACCGAATACGGTTTTCCAGGGCTCGCCCCAGTTGCCGGTGACGACGGTGGGGGCGATCTCCTTGAGCAGGGCGAGGAGCTCGGGCTTGGTCTGGCCGGTGAGGATGAGGTCAGGCTCCAGATCGATGAGTTTCTCCAGATTGGGGTTGTCCAGATCCCCGACCACGGCGATCTCCTTGCCCGCCTTGTCCAGCAGATAGCGGGGCAGGGTGGACTGGCCGCGCCCATTGACGGTGCCCACCGGCTGCACCCCCAGAGTCAGGGCGCTGTCGAGATCGAGTTCGCTCAACACGACGACCCGCCGGGGCGCATCGGGGACGCTCTGGGGCTGGCCGTTGGCATCGATGACCTGGCGGCTGCCCGCCTGGGCCTGGAAGCCCGTCAGGCTGGCCAGCATGAGCAAGGTGGCCAGCGGGGAGAAGATCTTCATGGTGACATCCTTATGGGTGAAATCGGTGGGCCGGAGTCTGTGGAAAGTGCCTGAGAGCCGCCCGGCCAGCCCCGAATGGGCGGGGACATGCTACCACAAAGCAAGTGAGAAGCGTTGTCATTTGTACTTGTGGCATGACCTCGGCTTGCTTTGGTACCATCGCAGGCCCCTGTCAGGAGCCTTGCATGTTGCCTCGTTGTCCCTCACTCGATGGATCCTTTGTCCGTCAATTCGATACCTTGTACCTGCCGGGCCTGGAGACGCTGCCTCTTCATCGGGTCTGTTTTGATCCCGCCGCCTTCTCGCCGGAGTGCTTTGGGGCCCAGGGCATCATCCGGCCTGCTTCATTGCAGGGGGCTGCCCCCAAGCGCCTCGGGGAGTTTCTGGCAGGGCGTCTCGCAGCCCGTGAGGCCCTGCGTCCCTTCGGTCTTGCAGGATGCAGCGTGGCCATCGGAGCGGCCCGGGAGCCACTCTGGCCTGAAGGGGTGGAGGGGAGCATCAGCCACAGCCGGCTGGCGGGAGAGGGGGTGGCCCTGTGTGCGGTGCGCCCTGGCCAGGAGGGAATCGGGCTGGATCTGGAGGCCTGGCTCGATGGCGACCAAGGGGCGCAGCTCTGGCCCGGCATCATGGATGGGGAGGAGTGGGGACGGCTGGAGGCTGGGACTCACGACGCCCAGCTGAGCCTGGCAGAGGGACTGACTCTGGTGTTTTCCGCCAAGGAGAGCCTCTTCAAGGGGCTCTATTCCCGGGTGGGGCGCTACTTTGACTTTCTCGATGCCCGCTGGCTCGCCATGACGGCGCAGACTCTCACCCTGGAGCTCAAATGCCCGCTGACACCGACCCTGCCAGCCGGCTGGCGCGCCACCCTGCACTGGCAAGCCCTGCCGGGGGGCGTGCTTACCGTCTTGCTGCTGTGAGCACGATGCCAGCGCCCGGATAACGCCAGCGCAAAGCCCAGAGAAAGAAACCGCCATCAGGCGGTTTCTTTCTCTGGCACAGGGTCAGGGTCAGGCCGACACGCCATGGTCGGCGCGCAGGCGAGGCGCTTCGTCAGCGCGTCGGCGGGGCACGATGACAGGGGCCCCGTCGCCGGGGGCGTGCAGTATGTCCACATCGGTCTGGTAGAGGCGATCGATGAGGGGCTTGGTCACCACCTCCCGGGCCGGGCCCATGGCCTGGATGGCGCCATCCCCCAGGGCAATCAGCTCGTCGCAGTAGCGGGCGGCGGTGGCGAGATCGTGGATGACGATAAGCACCGTCTTGCCCTCGGCGGCGACCCGATGGATGGCCTCCATCACCTCGGTCTGGTGGCCGATGTCCAGCGCGCTGGTGGGCTCGTCCAGCAAGATGATGTCCGCATCCTGGGCCAGCACCATGGCGAGCCACACCCGCTGGGCCTGACCGCCGGACAGCGAACTGGCGCTCTGGTGCCAGATGGCATCGAGCTGCATCCGCTCCCGGGCCCAGTTCACCATGCGGGCATCTTCCTCGCTCCACTGATTGAACCAGCCCTGATGGGGATGGCGGCCATATTGCACCAGCTGCTCCACCAGGATACCGGGGGGGACCAGGGGACGTTGGGGCAGATAGGCGAGTTCCCGAGCCAGGGCTTTGGCGCCATAGGCACCGAGTGGCTTCTCCTTGAGCAGGATCTCCCCGGACCGGGGTTGCTCCTGTCCCGCAAGGAGCTTGAGCAGCGTGGATTTGCCGCCGCCGTTGGGGCCGACGATCCCCACCAGCTTGCCCCGGGGGAGGGAGAAGGAGATCTCCTTGAAGATGGTCTTTTGCGGGTAGCCGAACTGGAGTCGGTTCACGGTGAGCGTCATCGGGCGGCCCTCGGTCTGTATTGAAAATGGATGAATGCCATGGTCAGTCGGCCTTCTGGCGATCTTTGAGCAGGATGAAGAGCAGCAGCAGGCCGCCGAGAATGCGGGTCATGATGCCGGTGGCCACCTCGTGGGGGCTGGCCAGCACCCGCACCAGGGTGTCGCTTGCGAGCAGCATCAGGGCGCCGCACAGGGCGGCAATCCAGAGCGGCACGATGCGATCCCGGCTGAGCCAGGAGGCAAGGATGGGGGCCGCCATGGCAATGAAGACCACGGGGCCGCCGATGGCGGTGCCAAGGGCTGCGACGATGATGGCCTGGGCCAGCACCCCGAGCTGGACCCGGTTCACGTTGACCCCGAGGGTGCTGGCCGTCACCGGTCCCAGGCGCAGCACGCCGAGGGAGCGGGAGAGACAGACGGTCCAGGGACAGATGAGCAGGAGCAGCAGGCTCACCGGCAGCAAGGTGCCATAGCCCTGACCGACGAAGTTGCCCATGTTCCACAGATAGAGGCTGGTGAGGTGCACCAGGGACTGGGTGGACATGACGAACTGGCCGAGGGCGTTCATCAGTTCCGAGACCCCGATGCCGATCACCACGAACAGGTAGCCCTGCTCCCCCGGCTTGTTGCACAGGGCATAGAGCACGGCGGCGGCAAACAGGGCGCCGAAGGGGGCGGCCCACCAGGGCCAGGTGCCCAGGGTCAGATAGAGAGAGAAGATGATGATGGCAAGAGATGCCCCCTCGTTGACCCCGATCATGTCCGGGGTGGCGAGGCGGTTGCGTACCAGTGTCTGCACCAGGCAGCCCGAGAGTCCCATGGCGGCGCCGGCCACCAGCACCGCCAACAGGCGCGGCAGTCGGATCTTGAAGACGGTTACTTGATCGAGTCGGCTTCCCTCCCCGAGAAGGGTCTGGATCACCCCCATCATGGTGATCTTGCCGGAACCCAGGGTGAGGGCCAGCAGGGAGAGCAGGGTGAGGGCGACCAGGAGCCCCAGGGTGATGAGCCAGGCACGGCGGTGCAGCAACAGGGTGTGGCTGCCAAGGCGAAGGCAGAGGGTGCCGCTCGGGAGTGAGAGAGAGTTCTTCATGGGCGTGGCACCTTATTTGACGGCCAGCAGGGAGCGGAAGCCGCCGCTGCGCACCACCAGGATGAGCACAGGCGCCCCGATGAGCGCCAGAATGACGCCGTTGGGCAGCTCGTAGGGCTGGATCAGCCAGCGGGCCAGCACATCGGCACCGAGCAGAAAGAGCACCCCGAACAGGGCGGAGAAGCGTACCTGGATGGCGAGGCGAACCGGCTCCACCAGGCGGGCGCAGTAGGCGGCGAGGAAGCCGACAAAGCCGATGGGACCGGCGATGGCGATGGCGCAGGCGGTGAAGAGCGTTGCGGCCAAGAGCACGCCGACCCGCACCCGGGTGGGGCGGATGCCGAGGGCCCTGGATTGGTGATCCCCCATCTGCATCAGGGTGAGAGGGCGACAGAGCGCCAGGGTCAGCAGCAGGGCGGCCAGGGCGAAGGGGACCACGGTGAGTACCGCTTCCAGACTGGAGGCGGCAAGGGACCCTAAGTTCCAGAAGCGGAACTGCTCCAGCACCACCCGGTTGGAGAGCAGCAGGAAGTTGGAAAGACCGCCGAAGGTGGCGGAGAGGGCGACTCCTACCAGGATGAGCTTGAGGGGGTTGGAGCGCCCCACCATGAGGCCGAGGCCCAGCACGATGAGGTTGCCGAGCAGGGCCCCCATGCCGGACCAGAGCAGATAGCCGTAGGCGGATTCGACGCCAAACCAGGTGAGGCCGATCACCAGGGCAAAGACGGCGCCGGCATTGACCCCGAGCAGGCCGGGTTCGGCCAGAGGGTTGCGGGTGGCACTTTGCAGCATGGAGGCCGCCAGGGAGAGTGACGCCCCCACCACCAGGGCTGCCAGGGTACGGGGCAGGCGCAGGGTATGGACTATCATGGCGAGCTTTTCATCGGCCACGAAGGCGGGATCGCCCATCAGGAAACCGGCGACCTCGCGGCCACCATAGACACCGGCTCCGGTGGCCAGTGACAGACAAATCAGCAGGAAGAGGAGCAGCACGCCGAGCCAGAACAGCCGAGCTTGGTATCTGAGCACTCAATGACTCCTTGAATTCGGGGGGGCAGAAACGCAAAAAGGGAGCCCCGCGACCGGGGCTCCCGCATACAGGATGGATTACAGCTTGTAATCGACCCCTGCGTAGACGGTACGACCTTCCAGGATGAAGTCGGCGTCGGTCGCCACCTCGTCACGCTGGGTGTTGGTGAGGTTGGTGATGCCGAGCTTGAAGTCCAGGGCCGGCGTGACGGTCCACTTGGTGTTCACGTCCAGGGTCTGGTAGTGCTTGGAGGTGAATGCCTGGGCGTTGCGGGCCGGCACCTTGATCACCTGGCTGCCGACATACTGCCAGGCCAGGTTGGCGCTGACCACGTCGCTCGCCTTCCAGTCCAGGCCGATGTTGCCGGTGTGATCCGGGGTCTTGGCCAGATCGTCACCCGTGCTCTTGTCTTCGGAGTCCAGCAGGGTCAGGTTGCCGGTCAGCTGCACGTTGTCCAGCACGTCGAACCAGCCGGTCAGCTCCAGCCCCTTGATGCGGGCCTTCTTGACGTTGAGGTAGGTCATGACGGTCGGACGGTAGCCCGGGCCCCACTGATCGCTCTGGATCAGATCCTCGATCTCGTTGTGGAAGCCGGTCACGCCTGCGCCGAAGCGATCGGCGTTGTAGGCGGTGCCAAGCTCGTAGCTGACGGAGGTTTCCGGCTTCAGATCCGGGTTGCCTATCACCTTGCAGGCGCCGCGGCAGGCGGTGGTGGCGAACCCTTCGCTGGACTGGGCCAGGGTCGGGGCCTTGAACGCCTTGCCGGCGCCGCCCTTGATCACCCACTCGTCACTCAGGGAGTAGAGGGCGTAGGCACGGGGGCTGAACTCGTTGCCATAGGTCTCGTGGTGATCCAGACGGCCGGAGAGCGTCAGGGCCAGATCCCCAAAGCCGAACTCGTCTTGCAGGTAGAGAGCGCTCTGGCTCGCATCCACGCTGCCGTTCTGGATGCTGCGGCTGTGCTCCAGCTCGGTCTTGCGGAACTCTGCACCCGAGGTCAGCAGGTGATCCCCGAGGTAGCCGCTCAACTGGCCATCCACCGTGTTGTTGGTCTGGGTGATGTCGGCGGCGCCACCGTTGAGCTGGGAGTCATCCATCAGATCGGTCTGCTCGAAGTAGTAACGAGCGCGGCTGTCGAAGTGTTCCCAACGGCCGTTGTGGGTCAGTCCCAGGCTCAGGCGATCGAGTTTCTGCACGTTGTGGGGGGTGGCCGGAGCGGTCGGGGCACGGGGCACGTTGTTGAAGTAGCTGTCCATGTCGTTCTGGTTGTAACCCAGATCGAAGTCGATGTCCTGGTTGTCGGCCACCAGCCACTTCAGGCTGGAGAGCACGTTGACCACTTCCCGTTTCTCCAGGGCGTCGGCATCCGGGTTGTTGGACTGCTCGCTCTTCCAGCGATCCCGCTGATAGCCTTCCACCACCACGCTGCCCAGCAGCTCGTTGTCGATCAGGGCGCCGGAGACGAAGGCGCTACCCTGGTTGGCATCCCCGCCATCCCCCTTGGTGGGCATGGTGTGGGTGTAGCCGACGGCCGCTTCGGTGTTCTCCTTGGCCTGGCGCAGGATCACGTTGACCACGCCGCCGAGGGCATCGGCCCCGTACAGGGAGGAGACGGGACCACGGATCACTTCGATGCGCTCGATGGCGGCCATGGGGATGGAGCTTAAGTCGAAGTCGTTGCCAAAGGAGCTGCCCAGGGTCTCGCGGGCGTTGACCCGCTTGCCGTTGACCAGCAGCAGGGTGTAGTCACCGCCCATGCCGCGGATCTTGATCTCGTTGCGACCCGTGGGGTTGGTGCCGATGATGTTGACACCGGGCACGTGCTTGAGGGCATCGCCGATGTTGTTGACGTTCATCTTGTCCAGATCGGCGCGGGTGACCACGGAGACGCTGGCCGGGGCGGTCAGCTCGGTGTGCTTGGTCTGGGTGGCGGTGACCACCACCGTCTCGTTGGCCTTGACGGACTCGGCCTGGGCCAGGCCCGGTACGGCCAGCAGACCAAGGGAGAGCAGAATGGGGTTCAGTTTAAAGAGGCCGTGCTGCAACTGCATTGTCAAAAACTCCATGGATATAACTGAGGTTATGGGGTCCGGATTCTTCTGATCCGGTGCTCACTGACTTCCTTGTCTGGCGGTGCCAGAGGCAGGATTATTGTTATCTCTTGTGCTCTTCAGGCCCCGGATGAGGAACCAGACACCGGCGCAGGCCACCAGGGTGCATGCAATGTTGATCCAGGCCAGGGTGGGGAAACCGTGCAGGGCGCCCCCCTCGTCGGAGACCAGATATCTGGCGGAGAACAGGCTGCCGAGGCCCGCGGCCACATTGGTGACCGAGCCCTGGAAAGACATGAAGGCGGCGCGCTGATGGGGGGCCGGAATGGCCGCCGTGACCGCGAGGGTGGTGCTGGCACGGGCGGAGCTCAGGGCCATGAAAAGGGTGAACAGCAGATAGAGAGGCAGGCCTGCCGGCAAGGCAAAGCCCACCAGGGTGATCAGGGCCAGGGCCAGGCTGGTGAGCAGGATGGCGCCCTGGGCGCGGCCCTGATCGATCCAGCCGCCGCACAGGCGCATGGTGGCCATGCTGGCAAGGCCGCCGCACAGATAGAGGCTGGGGATCTGCTCGCGCGGGAAACCCAGGTTGAACTGGAAGTAGTTGGCAAAGTGCGGAATGAGCAGGAAGTGGCCGAACATCTGCAGGCAGAGGATGAAAAGGGCTCCCTGGCAGAGCGGTGACCCCAGCAACTGGCGCATCCCCTGGCCTGCCGGGGCCCGGTTGACCGGCAGGGACGGCAGCCAGATGGCACACAGCAGGGCCAGCAGCAGGCCGCCAGCACCAAACAAGAGGAAGGGGCTCTGCCAGCCAGACCACTGGGCCAGCACGAGGGCCGCGGGCACGATCAGAATGGCGGCCAGGGAAAACGCCATGCCCACGTAGGCGAGACGGCGGCCCCGCTCGGCGGGCGGTACCAGATCCAGCACCGCCGCCATCAGGATGGCCCCCAGGGGGCCGGCCACGCAGCCGGACAGGATAAAGAGCAGCAGCAGGGTCTGGCTATCCTCGGCCAGGGCGCAAGCCATCAAGAGCAGGAAGCGCAGGACCAGCAGCACCAGCAGAGCGGGTTTGCGGTTGACCCGATCGAGCCAGGGGGCGGCCAGGAGGCCCAGCAGGGCGGCTCCCAGGGTGGCGCCGCCGCTGAAGTAACCTGTCTGCTCCGGGAGCATCCCCAGGCGGGTTACCAGTTCCGGGCCAAGGGGCATCACCATCATCATGCAGCCCATGGAGAGCATGTTGATGAGCAGCGCCAGGTGGATGGCGGCAGGGGTGGATGCGACGGATTCTGGCTTCATCAGAGGCTGACTCGAAAAAATGAGTCCGAATTGTATCCGAGGGTTTTTGTTGTGACAACAAATGATAACCATTTTTATTTGTATTGATTGGTATCTTAACGAGTCTTTATCAGGTGCCTCTGTATGGGGTTGCATACCAGGCCCGTTGCAATCGGGGCGCCATGGACCATGATGGCAGGAAGCGAGAGGGTGGCGGTGAACGCCGGGAGGAGAAGATGCGCGCTGGATCAGGGTATTGGGGGCTTGGGTGCTGCCTGTTGCTGGCATTGCCCCTGAGGGCCGAAGTGAAGGTCATACCGGTATTCGAGGCGGATGCCGCGGTGCAGACGCTCAAGGAGATCTACCCGGATCTCGGGGTGAGCGCCATGGGCAACCAGCTGGTACTGAGCGGAACCCCCGCCCAGTTGCAGGAGGCCGAGCGTACCCTGGCGCAAGTGAACCAGCCGCCCCAAAGCCTGCTCATCGAGTGGCGGGTGGATGGCGCTTCCAGCCGTCAGCAGGCCGGAGTGGGGCTGGGCCTGGATGCCAAACGGCAGTGGCTGCTGGAGGGGGATGCCCGGCACTATGAACGCAGCCAGAGTGACAACTGGCAGGTGCGCGGCCTCTCCGGGCGGCCCGTGTTGTTGCAGATGGGGTCCTATCAGCCGGTCACCTTTTACCAGTGGCAGGGGGGAAGGGTGGTGGGCATGATGCCGCTGATGAACGGTCTCTACGCCACTGCGACCCTGATAGGGGACAGGGTGCAGGTGGCCCTCAGCAGTGAACAGGCAAGAGTGGAGCGAGGCAACATACACACCGGCCAGAGTGCCACCGAGGTGAGCGGCGCCCCGGGCCAGTGGCTGACGGTGGGGGAGCTTTCCACAACCCAAGGCAGCCGGGAGGCCGCGATCGCCAATCCATCAGGCATGGGCGGGGCCAGCGGCAGCGAACGCCAGACTCTGCAGATCCGGGTCACGCGCCAGTGAACCAGCCTGTCAGTGGGGCTGATCCAGGGCGTAATCCCGCAACTGGCGGCTTCTCAACAGATACCAGAGCGCCCAGAGGCTGGCGATGAGCACCAGGGCGGTGGGCCAGTTGAACGACCACTGCTGCAGATTGAGGCTGTGCAGTTGCATCAGCAGGCCACTGACGGCAGAGCAGAGCAGCAGCAAGGGACTGTGGCGTCTGAGCCAGGCTCTGGCACTGTGGGTCTGGCGATGGGTGCCGCCGCAGGCGAGCAGCGCCAGCATGGCGGGCACGTCCGTCAGCAGGCTGATATAGAGGGTGAGCTTGTCCGGGTAGAAGAGGGTCAGGATGGCGCTGCCACTCTCCCGGGTGACCCCCGCCATCAGAAACAGCCAGACCGAGCGGGTCAGCAAGAGGGCGATGGGCCAGAACCAGAGCGGGGGGCGCAACTGGCCGTGATCGTCGTAACGGTGTTCGGGGTAGAGGGTCATGGTGGCCCGGTATCCATTCATGCAGTGCGAGTGATGAAGGGGATATGGGGCACAGGGCAGGCCATTGCAAGGCCGGCAACGGCCGGGAATTAATCGGGGGGCCATGCCCCCCAATCCGCAGTCTTTAGTTGCCGGGTTCCGGCGTCACAGCCAGCCTTTTCGCTTGAAGAAGAGACCGGTGCCCAGCGATGACATCACCATCAGCACCAGGGAGAGGGGATAGCCGTATTCCCAGGCGAGCTCCGGCATGCGGCCAAAGTTCATGCCATAGATGCTGGCGATAAGGGTCGGCGGCAGGAAGATGACCGCGGCTACCGAGAAGATCTTGATCACCTTGTTCTGCTCCAGATTGGTCACCCCCATGGAGGCCTCCAGCTGGAAGTTGATCTTGTCGAACAGGAACTGGGTATGGGGCAGCAGGGATTCCACGTCGTGCAGCATCTCGTCGATCCACTTGTTCTGCTCCCCCGTCATGCGCTGGCGCAGGCTGCGTTTGAGAAAGCGCAGGGCGCGGCGGGTATCGTGCAGGGAGAGACGGATCTGGCCGTTGGCCTCTTCCTGGGCCATCAGCTCCTTGAGCATGGGGTTGATCTGGTCCGGCTCGAAGATCTGATCGGCGGTGTTCTCCAGGGTCTTGTACCCATCCTCGATCAGGTCTGAGAGGTACTCCACCTTGAGGTTCTGCACCTCCAGCAGGATGTCGAGGGCGTCTTCGACCTCCAGCCTGTCCTGACGCATGTAGTGGCGCAGCAGACGCACCAGGCCGATGTCATCCTCGCGGATGCTGATCAGCAGGTTGTTGCGCAGGGTAAAGGAGACGTGCACACCCTTGGTGTCGCGACCGATGCGCTGGGGAAACAGGGAGTGGATGTGCAGACCGTCGGTGTCCCAGTAGAAGCGGGCGGATGCCTCGATGTCATCGAGCTCCTCCTTGTCCGGCACCTCCTCCAGGAACAGGCCCGTCAACCATTCTCGCTCCGCAGTGTCCGGCTTGTAGGCATCCAGCCAGACGGTGTTGTCGGGAACGATGTCATCCGGCCCGAGCGTGACTATGTCCAGCACCTTGTTGTTGAGAATGTAGGCGGTGATCATCTGTCCCCCCTTAAGAAGTCATGGGTAATCAGGGATGGTTGCACAGGTTCATGCGGCCTTAGATCGCACGGAAAGCGATCCCATGAAATAGCATAACGAGGCCGATGGACAACCTGAATGCGGCGAACTATACAGGGGCGGGACCCGCTTGTCAGGGCCTATTCATCAGGGGTTCAGCCTGTTCGCTCAAAAAAGCGGCGAGGTCGGATCAGCCACGCCGACCTCGAAACGGGCGATCCCGACGTCGCCTCCTTTGTTCGCCCTGGTGTGTGGGAGTGCCCGGGCTCACAGGCGGGAATGGCGGGTTGCTGGTCGCCCTGCGACAGCCCCCGGCCAAGCGCAGAAAACGGTCTCCGGGCGGTGTTCCGGGGCTGCGTCTCCTTGTTATCTGCTCTGGTGTGCGTGGGCAAGCCTGTTACAGATTGGGATAGTTGGGGCCCGAGCCGCCCTGGGGCGGCGTCCAGACGATATTCTGGCTGGGATCCTTGATGTCGCAGGTTTTGCAGTGAATGCAGTTGGCGGCGTTGATCTGCAGCCTTGGCCGGGTATCCCCATCCAGGATCTCGAACACCCCGGCCGGGCAGTAGCGCTGGGCGGGTTCGGCCCAGGTGGGCAGGTTGACCTCGACCGGAATGCGCGCGTCCTGAAGGGTCAGGTGACAGGGTTGATCCTCGTCGTGGCTGGTGCTGGCCAGATAGACGGAGGAGAGCTTGTCGAAGCTGATCTTGCCGTCGGGTTTGGGGTAGTCGATGGGCTGGCAACGGCTGGCCAGGCGCAGCTGGCGGTAATCCGGCTCCTTGTCCAGCAGAGTAAAAGGAGAGGTCAAGGCAAAGAGTCGCTGCTCCAGCCAGTTGAAGGCGCCGCCGAGCCAGGGGCCGAAGCGGTGCAGGGCGGCCCCAACGTTGCGGGCCCTCTTCAGTTCCCGGGTCAGCCAGCTTTGCTGCAGCGCGTCCTGAAACTCGGCCAGATCCCGTCCCCCTTCATCCCCTCCTCGCAGTGCCATGGCGACCGTCGCGGCCGCCACCATGCCGGACTTCATGGCGGTGTGGATCCCCTTGATGCGGGAGAAGTCCAGGGTGCCCGCGTCACAGCCGATGAGCAGGCCGCCGGGAAAGTGCATGCGCGGCAATGAGTGCCAGCCCCCCTTGGTGATGGCCCGTGCGCCGTAGCTGATGCGCTCGCCCCCCTGCAACGTTGCCGCGATGAGGGGGTGGTGCTTGAGACGCTGGAATTCGTCAAAGGGGCTGAGCCAGGGATTCTGGTAGTTGAGATCGACGATAAGGCCGACCGCCACCTGATCCTGGGCCAGATGATAGAGATAGAAGCCCCCCTGACTCTTGTTGCCCTTTCCCTCACCAAGGGGCCAGCCGCTGCCATGGAGCACCCGCCCAGGATGGGATTGCCCCACAGGCACCTGCCACACCTCCTTGAAGCCGATGGCGTAATGCTGCGGCTGGGCGCTATTTTCCAGATGGAACCGGGCGATCAGCTGTTTGCCGAGGTGGCCGCGCGCCCCTTCGGCAAACAGGGTATAGCGGCCATACAGGGCCATGCCGGGCACGTGATCCGGCTTGGGGTTGCCCTCCTTGTCGAGACCAAGATCGCCGGTCACCACACCGCACACCCGGCCCTCCTCCACGATGAGGGTGCTCGCCGCAAAGCCCGGGTAGATCTCGACACCGAGGGCCTCGGCCTGCTTGCCGAGCCAGCGGCAGAGGGTGCCGAGGCTGATGATGTGGCTGCCGTCGTTGTGCATGCGGGGTGGCACCGCCCAGTGGGGCAGCTGCAGGGAGCGGCTGTCGCTTTGCAGCAGATGGACCTGATCATCCGTCACCGGCACGCCGAGGGGGGCCTCCTGCCAGCTCTCTGGCAGCAGCTCCCTGAGGGCGACGGGATCGAGCAGGGCGCCGGAGATGAGGTGGGCACCGATCTCGGCCCCCTTCTCCAGCAGGCAGACCGAGAGGGCCGGGGCCTGCTGCTTCAATGCGATGGCGGCGCTCAGGCCTGCCGGGCCGCCACCGACGATGACGACATCAAATTCCATTGCTTCGCGTTCCATCTTGCCTCTGTGCTCGACTTGGCCTAGGGTAGTGCTGGTAGTTTACGTAAACGTAAACCACTTTGTCAGCAGAAAAGTGAGTGACGACAAGGTGGACCCACACAACAGGTATGAGGGATGACCGCCATGAAGCTGCTGGTCGCAGTCAAACGGGTCGTTGATTACAACGTCAGGATCCGGGTCAAGGGGGATGGCTCCGATGTGGAGCTCGCCAATGTGAAGATGGGCATCAACCCGTTTTGTGAAATCGCGGTGGAGGAGGGGGTCAGGCTGCGGGAAGCCGGCGTGGCATCCGAGCTGGTGGTGGTGACCTTCGGCCCCGAGGCGGCGGCCGAGCAGTTGCGCCATGCCCTGGCGCTGGGGGCGGATCGGGCGCTGCACTATGTTACCGGCGAGACCCTGACCCCGCTCACCGTGGCCCAGGCCCTGCAAACGGTGTGCGGGCAGGAGCAGCCCGACCTGGTGCTGCTCGGCAAACAGTCCATCGACTCTGACAACAATCAGGTAGGGCAGATGCTCGCCGCCCTCAATGACTGGCCGCTTGCCACTTTCGCTTCCGCCATCAGGCTGGTGGAGGGGGAATTGCAGGTGACCCGCGAGATAGACGGTGGCCTCGAGACCCTCGGCATGGCGCTGCCCGCCGTGGTGACCGTGGACTTGCGCCTCAACGAGCCTCGCTTCGCCTCCCTCCCCAACATCATGAAGGCCAAGCGCAAGCCGCTGGAGAGCCAGCCGTTCGCCGCCCTCGGGGTAGTGCCGGCCGACCAGACACGGCAGCTCGGGGTGATGGCGCCGCCGGTGCGCAGCGCCGGCATCAGGGTGGGCTCGGTGGACGAGCTGCTGGACAAGCTCAAGCACGAAGCCCGGGTGCTCTGATGGGCAGGGGCATGAGAGGGATGCCTCCCGCAGGCGTGAGCGCCATGCATGGGGCAACGGCCCCGGGGAGCAAGGGATCAATGGATGACATGAAGGTGCTGCCATGAGCGTACTTGTGATTGCGGAACATCATCAGGGGCGGATCGCCGACAACCTGGCCCAGCTGGTCACGGCGGCGGGGCGCCTGGGGGGCGAGGTGCATCTCTTGCTGCTGGGGCAGGGGCTGACGGAGGCGGGGGAGCAGGCCGCCGCCCTCACGGGGGTAAACCGGGTGCTGCTGGCAGAACATCCCATGCTGGCGGAGGGGCTCAACGACGGGGTCGACAGACTGCTCGCCGAGGTGGCCAGGGACTACCAGCACTGCCTGATGGCGGCCAGCAGCCAGGGCAAGGATCTGCTGCCGCGAGTGGCGGCCAGGCTCGGGGTGGAGATGATCGCCGAGGTGACCGGCATCGAGGGACCCGACACTTTCCTGCGTCCCATCTATGCGGGCAACGCCATCGCCCGGGTGGCGAGCAGCGCCCCCGTCAAGGTGCTCACCGTGCGGCCCACCGCGTTCGCCAAGGCTGGGTCCGGGGAGGAGCGTGCCGTGATGGAATCGCTGCCGGTGGCCGAGGTGCGCTGCCGTACCCGGCTCATCGAGCGGCGTGCGGTGCGCTCCGCCAGACCCGAGCTCGGGGCGGCCCGGGTGGTGGTCTCCGGCGGGCGGGCACTCGGCTCGAAAGAGCACTTTGCCCTCATCGACGCCCTGGCGGACAAGCTGGGGGCTGCCGTCGGGGCATCGCGGGCCGCCGTGGATGCCGGTTATGTTTCCAACGACCTGCAGGTGGGGCAGACCGGCAAGGTGGTGGCCCCCGAGCTCTACATCGCGGTGGGCATCTCGGGCGCCATCCAGCATCTGGCGGGGATGAAGGAGTCCAAGGTGATCGTCGCCATCAACAAGGACGCCGAGGCCCCCATCTTCCAGGTGGCGGACTACGGTCTGGTGGGGGATCTCTTCACCCTGCTGCCGGAGCTCACCGCCAAGCTGTAAATTTGCCACAAAGGGGCGAAAAAAGCCGTCCGTGCTGTCTCGCCCCCGTTTCCATGCATATTCTCTGCAAGCCCTGGCCCGTTCAGGGCTTTTGTCTGATGGGTGCCCGGTGGCGCCGGGGCAAAAGGTTGCGCTGGATCCCAAAAAGCCTTTGCCCCCACGGGGGGCTGTCGTGTAAAAACGTTCGAGTCACCGATCACACACATCCATTCACGGAAAGCGTCATGAGCAAACAGATTTACAACTTCTGCGCCGGCCCTGCCATGTTGCCGGTTGAAGTCATGGAGCGCGCCCAGCGCGAATTTTGTAATTTCCAGGGGCTGGGAGCCTCGGTCATGGAGCTTTCCCATCGCGGCAAGCCCTATATGGCGGTCGCCGAGAAGGCCGAAGCGGACCTGCGCGACCTGCTGGCGGTGCCGGACAACTACAAGGTGCTCTTCATGCACGGCGGTGGCCGCGGCCAGTTCTCCGCCGTGCCCATGAACCTGCTGGGTGGCGCCAACAAGAAGGCGGATTACCTGGTGACCGGCGTCTGGGCCCAGAGCGCCGTGGATGAAGCCCAGAAATACGGTGACATCCAGACCTTCCAGGGGGTAGCCAAGAACGAGCAGGGGGTCTCCCACCTGCTGCCGACGCCGGCGTTTCGCGCGGATGCCGCCTATGTGCACTACTGCCCGAACGAAACCATCGATGGCATCGAGATGTTCGACATCCCGGCCACCGGCGATGTGCCCCTGGTGGCGGATCTCTCCTCCACCATCCTCTCCCGTCCCCTCGACGTGAGCCGCTTCGGCATCCTCTACGCCGGTGCCCAGAAGAACATCGGCCCCTCTGGTCTGGCCATCGCCATCGTGCGCGACGACCTGCTGAACCAGGCCCGCGCCGATGTGCCGTCCATCTTTGACTACCAGCTCACCGCCAAGAACGACTCCATGTTCAACACGCCCCCCACCTACGCCTGGTACCTGGCCGGTCTGGTGTTCGAGTGGCTCAAGGAGCAGGGTGGCCTGGCGGCGATGGAAGCACGCAACAAGGAGAAGGCCGACTTCCTCTACGGTTACCTCGATCAGTCGAGCTTCTATGGCAACAAGGTAGATGTGGCCTGCCGCTCCCGCATGAACGTGCCCTTCCAGCTGAAAAACGAGGCTCTGGACAAGCTGTTCCTGGCGGAATCGGAAGCGGCCGGTCTGCTGGCCCTCAAGGGACACCGCATCGTCGGTGGCATGCGCGCCAGCCTCTACAACGCCATGCCCTTGGAAGGGGTCAAGGCCCTGGTCAGCTTTATGGATGACTTTGCCAAACGCCACGGTTGAGGCGTGTCTCCCCATTGCCAGACGCCGGGGACTCCCCGGCGTCTGTTTTTCAGACCCATCCTGACCCAGGCCGCCCTCTCCCGCGGTCGTGCCACTGTCGAACTTGCCGCGGGGGACGCGGGCTGTTAACGTCCGGTCAGGTGATTTAATTGAGATCGAACAGGAAGTCTATGAATTCGTTGCGTTTGGAACCCATTTCTAGCGTGGCCGGGGTGGTCAATCTGCCCGGCTCCAAGAGTGTCTCTAACCGGGCCCTGCTGCTGGCGGCCCTGGCCCGGGGCACCACCCGGCTGACCAACCTGCTCGACAGCGATGACATCCGCCACATGCTGGCGGCGCTGACCCAGCTCGGCGTCAAGTACAAGCTCTCCGCCGACAAGACCGAGTGCACCGTGCACGGTCTGGGTCGCAGCTTCGCGGTCTCGGCGCCGGTCAACCTGTTCCTCGGCAATGCCGGTACTGCCATGCGCCCTCTGTGCGCCGCCCTGTGCCTGGGCTCCGGCGAGTACACCCTGGGCGGCGAGCCGCGCATGGAAGAGCGCCCCATCGGCCACCTGGTGGATGCCCTGCGCGAAGCGGGTGCCCACATCCAGTACCTGAAGAAAGATGGCTATCCGCCCCTGGTGGTGGATGCCAAGGGGCTCTGGGGTGGCGATGTCCACATCGACGGCTCCGTCTCCAGCCAGTTCCTGACGGCGTTCTTGATGGCGGCCCCCATGGCGGCCGGCGACACCCGCATCCACATCAAGGGGGAGCTGGTCTCCAAGCCCTACATCGACATCACCCTGCACATCATGAAGCAGTTCGGGGTGGTCATCGAGCACGACGACTACAAGGTGTTCTACATCAAGGGCAACCAGACCTATGTCAGCCCGGGGGACTTCCTGGTGGAAGGGGATGCCTCCAGCGCCTCCTACTTCCTCGCGGCGGGCGCCATCAAGGGCAAGGTGCGGGTTACCGGCATCGGCAAGCACAGCATCCAGGGGGACATCCACTTCGCCGACGTACTGGAGAAGATGGGGGCTCGCATCACCTGGGGCGATGACTTCATCGAGGCCGAGCAGGGGCCGTTGCACGGCATCGACATGGACATGAACCACATCCCGGATGCGGCCATGACCATCGCTACCACGGCGCTGTTTGCCGAGGGCACCACCACCATCCGCAACATCTACAACTGGCGGGTGAAGGAGACCGACCGCCTGCACGCCATGGCGACCGAGCTGCGCAAGCTGGGCGTGGAAGTGGAGGAGGGGCACGACTTCATCACCGTGATCCCGCCCGCACAGCTGACCCACGCGGCCATCGACACCTACAACGATCACCGCATCGCCATGTGCTTCTCCCTGGTGGCGCTCTCCGATACGCCGGTCACCATCAATGATCCGGGTTGCACCTCCAAGACCTTCCCGGACTACTTCGACAAGCTGGCCAGCGTCAGTCAGGCCTGAGCCCTTTCGGCCCGCTTCGTGCGGGCCTTTTCATCTCTGCCCCCCGCTTTTTTCATGCCTCCTAGCAGCATTATGCAAACTTGCAAGGTGCGATAATAAAATTCCTTGTCGAAGAATGTAATTTTCTATTTACACCGACCCGGCACAGGGCTAGATTGAGATCTCTTTATCGCAGTCATCTAGCAGGAAACTTGGTCATGCAGCATCAAACCGACGACGTTCGTATCAGTGAAATCAAAGAGTTATTGCCCCCGGTTGCGGTGCTTGAGAAGTTTCCGGCGACCGACACCGCCTCGGCCACCGTGTTTGAATCCCGTCAGGCCATCCACAACATCCTGGCCGGCGACGATGATCGCCTGCTGGTGGTGATCGGCCCCTGCTCCATCCACGATCCGGTCGCCGCCCTGGAATACGGCAAACGCCTCAAGGTGCTGCGCGACGAGCTGAAAGATCAGCTGGAGATCGTGATGCGGGTCTACTTCGAAAAACCCCGTACCACAGTGGGCTGGAAGGGGCTGATCAACGACCCCTACCTCGACAACAGCTGCCAGATCAACGACGGCCTGCGCCTGGGTCGCAAGCTCTTGCTGGATCTCAACGACATGGGGCTGCCGACCGCCTCCGAGTTCCTCGACATGATCACCCCGCAATACGTGGCGGATCTGATGAGCTGGGGTGCCATCGGCGCCCGTACCACCGAATCCCAGGTACACCGCGAGCTGGCCTCCGGTCTCTCCTGCCCGGTGGGCTTCAAGAACGGCACCGACGGCACCATCAAGGTGGCCATCGACGCCATCGGCGCCGCCAGCGCCCCGCACCACTTCCTGTCGGTGACCAAGTACGGCCACTCCGCCATCGTCTCGACCGCTGGCAACCCGGACTGTCACATCATCCTGCGCGGTGGCCGCGAGCCCAACTACAGCGCCCGTCACGTGGATGAGGTGGTGAGTGGTCTGGACAAGGCCGGTCTGCCCCAGAAAGTGATGATCGACTTCAGCCACGCCAACAGCAGCAAGCAGTTCAAGAACCAGATGCTGGTGGCCGAGGACGTGGCCGGTCAGCTGCGTGCCGGCAGCAAGGCGGTGTTCGGCGTCATGGTGGAGAGTCACCTGGTGGAAGGGCGTCAGGATCTGGTGGACGGGTGCGAGCTCACCTTCGGCCAGAGCATCACCGACGCCTGCATCGGCTGGGCCGATACCGAGGTGCTGCTGCGCAACCTGGCGGACGCCGTGGCCGCTCGCAACGCCCTCTGAGCCCAAGGCGCCCCGTTGGCGGGGCAATAAAAAAGCGCGACCCTGGGTCGCGCTTTTTGTTTGGCCATCTCTCGGCAGGTCGCGGTTTACTTGGCCCGCTCCTGGTGGCCGCGCAGGCGGATGTTGATCATCTCCACCACCAGCGAGAAGGCCATGGCGAAGTAGATGTAACCCTTGGGAATGTGCAGATCCAGCCCTTCGGCCATCAGGGCGACCCCGACCAGAATAAGGAAGGAGAGGGCCAGCATCTTGATGGTGGGGTGGGTATCGACGAAGTCGCCGATGGCCTTGGCGGCAAACATCATGACGCCGACGGCGATGATGATGGCCAGCACCATGACAGGGACATGATCCGCCATGCCCACGGCGGTGATGACGGAGTCCAGGCTGAAGATGATGTCGAGGATGGCGATCTGCACCAGGGTGGACAGGAAGCCCGCGGTCTTGCTCACCACACCCGCCTCTTCGGCGGCCCCTTCCAGGCTCTGGTGGATCTCGTGGGTGCTCTTGGCGATGAGGAACAGACCCCCCACCAGCAGGATGAGATCCCGTCCCGAGATGGCTTCCCCCAGCACGGTGAAGAGGGGCTCGGTGAGGCGCATCACCCAGGCCAGGGAGAGCAGCAGCAGGATGCGGGTGCCCATGGCGAGCCCCAGCCCCAGGATGCGCGCTTTCTGGCGCTGGGCTTCCGGCAGGCGACCCACCAGGATGGAGATGAAAATGATGTTGTCGATGCCGAGCACGATCTCGAGCAGGGTCAGGGTGGCGAGCGCGACCCAGGCGGAGGGGTCAGCAATCCATTCCAGCATGATTGAACCTTGGTTGAACAGTGATTGAGGTAGAAGCCGCGCATTTTAGCAGGGGGTCATGGCTTGTCCCAGTGGCGGGAAAAGATAAAAATGGCGGCGATCCAACAGGAGGGAAACATGTTTCGATTAGGGCTCATCATCAACCCCGTCGCCGGCATCGGCGGGGCCGTCGGTCTCAAGGGCAGTGACGGCATGGTCGCCGAGGCGCTGGCGCGCGGGGCCGTCCCCAAGGCCCGGGAGCGGGCCCGCCAGGCCCTGTTGCCCCTGTGCGAGCTGACCACGTCATTCGAGCTGCTGACGGTGGCCGGTGAGATGGGGGAGACGCTTGCCGCAGAGCTCGGGCTGCCCCATCGCATTGTCCATCGGCCTGCCGGGGCGCAGACGAGCGCCGAGGACACCCGGGCTGCCGCCCTGGCCCTGCGCGATGCCGGGGTGGATCTGCTGCTCTTCGCCGGTGGCGATGGCACCGCCCGTGACATCTGCGCGGCGGTGGGGGAGTCCTGCCATGTGCTCGGCATCCCGGCGGGGTGCAAAATCCACTCCGGGGTCTACGGGGTGACGCCGGCGGCGAGCGGCCGGGTGGCGGCCAGAATGATCGCAGGGGAGCTTCTGAGCCTGGTGGATGCGGAGGTGATGGACATCGACGAGGAGGCGTTTCGCGCCGGCAAGGTGCGCGCCCGCCACTACGGCCAGCTGCTGGTGCCCGGGGATCTGCGCTACGTGCAGGCGGTCAAGCAGGGGGGGCGGGAGTCCGAGGAGCTGGTGCTCGCCGATCTTGCCGCCGGTGTGGTGGAGCAGATGGAGCCCGATACCCTCTACCTGATGGGGTCGGGGAGCACGGTGGCCGCCTGCATGGGGGAGCTGGGTCTGGAAAATACCTTGCTCGGTGTGGATCTGGTGGAAAATGGCCGGCTTATCGGGCAGGATCTGTCCGCCGCCGAGATCCTGACCCGGATCCGCGGCCGTCGCTGCCGTCTGATCATCACCCTGATCGGCGGTCAGGGACATCTGTTCGGGCGCGGAAATCAGCAATTGAGTCCAGACGTGATCCGGGCCGTCGGGCGCGAGCATATCCAGGTGCTCGCCACCAAAGCCAAGCTGGCGGCGCTAGAAGGCCGTCCGCTGCTGGTGGACACCGACGATCCGGCACTGAACCGGTCGTTGAGTGGTTATCTGCGCATAACCACGGGATACAAGGATCAGGTCATCTACCCGGTGGCCAACCCGGAATAGGACATCAAGGATGCGGCTGGCCTGGCGCCAGAGAGCCGCGATCAACCGGATCGCGGTTCCACTCCCCGAATTTTTTGCCGGCAACCCCGGAAATGAGGCTGCGTTAAATGACGATTCACGATTTTGAACACAAGTTGTTGGGACTGATCGACGCCATGGTCGCCACGGCCAGCGAAGACGAGCTGTTTGCGGGTGGCTATCTGCGAGGGCACATCTCCCTTGCGGTGGCGCGCGCCGAGCTGGAGGGCAAGACCCTGGTGCGGGACGTCAAGAGCTATGTGCTGCGCAGCCTGAACGAGGCCATCTTGCAGGGTGAGCTCTCCGAGCAGGACGAGGTGCTGGTGCAGGAGATGTGGAAGCGTCTGCAGGCCCAGGCGGAAGCTTGATCCCATTCGCAGTTCAAACACAAGTTTAAGTAATCTGCTTCCCTGAGTGTTATCAAAAGGTTAATAATGAGGCTCGCCTTTTGTTTCAGGGATTAAACCATGGCCTCCACCTCACGCATTGCCACCAGACTGCCGCTCGAGATGCTCTATCACTGGGAGCGGCAGTGTCCCGACCGAATCTATCTGCGTCAGACCATCCACCGCGAATACGTCGATTTCACCTGGGGTGAGGTCGCCGACGAGGCGCGGCGCATGGTGACGGCACTGCGCGCCCTGGGCCTGGTGCCCGGTGACAAGGTGGCCCTGCTCTCCAAGAACTGCGCCCAGTGGTTCATCGCCGATCTGGCGATGCAGATGGGGGGATACGTGAGCGTGCCCATCTACCCCACCGCCAACGTCGACACCATCGAATACGTGCTGCGCCACAGCGAAACCAGGGCGATCTTCGTCGGCAAGCTGGACGACTGGAAGAGCCAGGAGGCGGGGGTGCCCGGGGATCTGCTGCGTATCGCCCTGCCTTACGACACCATGCCGGCCGCCCACCAGTGGGACGATCTGCTGGCGCAATACGACCCCATCCCGGACAGCCCGGTGCAGGCGCCGGATGCCCTGCTGAGCCTGGTCTACACCTCCGGCAGCACCGGCAAGCCCAAGGGGGCCATGCTGAGCGTGGAGCGCTACGCCTGGTCCTGCGAGAAGCTGGTGGAGGCGGTCTCCCTCACCGCCGAGGATCGCGGCTTCTCCTACCTGCCCCTTGCCCACATCACGGAGCGGGTCTACATCTACGGAGGCAGCCTGTTCAGCGGTGCCACCATCGCCTTCCCCGAATCCCTCGACACCTTCATCGAGGACGTCAAGCGCTGCCGTCCCACCGTCTTCATCTCGGTGCCGCGGCTCTGGGCCATGTTCCGCATCAAGATCCACGAGAAGCTGCCCCAGAAAAAGCTGGCGCTGCTGCTCAAGATCCCCCTCGTCTCCAGCCTCATCAAGAGCAAGCTGCAAAAGGGGCTGGGGCTGGATCAGGCGCGGGTGCTGGGCTGCGGCTCGGCGCCGGTGGCCCCGGCGCTGCTGGAGTGGTATCACAGCATCGGCATCCATATCACCGAGGCCTGGGGCATGACCGAGAACCACGCTTACTCCACCCTCAACTACCCGTTCCGGGCGGACAAGATAGGCACCGTCGGCAAGGCCGGGCCCGGGGTGACCATCAAGATCTCCGACGAGGGGGAGATCCTCTGTCGCTGCGACGGCATGATGGTGGGCTACTACAAGGATCCCGAGCACAGTGCGGAGGCCATCGACGCCGAGGGCTGGCTGCACACCGGTGACATGGGCAAGCTGGACCGGGAGGGTTACCTCACCATCACCGGCCGCATGAAGGATGTCTTCAAGACCGCCAAGGGCAAGTACGTGGCCCCGGTGCCCATCGAGGGGATGCTCGGGCAGGAGCCCATCATCGAGCAGCTCTGCGTCATCGGCTACGGCATGCCGCAGCCGGTCGCCCTGGTGCAGCTCGCCGAGAGCGCCATGAAGGGGGACAAGGCCGGGGTGGAAGCCCAGCTGGAGGCTGCCCTCAATCGGGTCAACGACAAGCTGGAATCCCACGCTCGCCTGCGGGGCATCCTGGTGGTCAAGAGCCCCTGGAACATCGAGAACGGGGTGCTGACCCCCACCATGAAGATCCGCCGCCACCTGCTGGAACAAAAATACGCGGACATCGGCGAGCGCTGGTCCGGCAGCCAGCGCATCCTGTGGGAGTCCTGACAGGGGGTCGGTGCCGCCATATGGGCCATATCAATGACAGTCGGGGGAGCCAGTGGCTCCCCCGCTGTATTTCAGGGGGAAGCAAGCCGACAGGGGGCGGGCGGGGCTGGGGCATTGACCCCTTACCCGACGTTTCCCGCCGCCGCCATACCGCCCAGCGTCGAGGGAACAGGCAGGGAAGGTATTTGCAAAATCCATGGAGAGGCGGGATCCCAGTGGCTTGGCAAATGCATCTTGGGGTCACACACGGGGGCCGCAAGGGGCAGGGGCGGGGCATTGGCCCCTTAACCTGGGCTTCCCGACACCGAAGAGGAGGTCTGCCAATAAGGTCATCGGAGGGAGACCGCCCTCACATGGGGCAGGGGGGCATCTGATGCACGGCGCCAGAGGCGCAGAGAAAGGGGGGTGAGGGGCAGGATGAGAGCCGCAGAGAGCAAGAAGGGGAGCCGCAGCTCCCCTTCCCGTTGGCGGATGCAGGGGTCAGACGGCTTTGTACTCAAGCTCGACCGAGCCCAGCGCCTTCAGGGTGGACTGGGCCGAATCCCGCTGGCTGATCTGGCCATCCTTGCTCTCCAGCAGCACGGCGCGGCGCACGGTGGCGAGATCCTCGCCACCCAGCACAGCGTGGGCGCAGGCCATCTGCATCGGCGGCAGGCTCGGGTTGAAGGCGGCGTTCTCGGCATAGCGGCCGCAGAAGATGCGCCCATCCTCGAACTGCAGCGCCACCGCGGCATAGCCCTGGCTGTAGGGGGCATAGCTCTGGCGGGCGGCGGCGAGCGCAGCCTGCCACAGGGGGTCGTCGCTCTCGAGCACCAGCTCGTCGTGAGCCTGGGGGCTCATCAGGGCATCGGTGATCTCGAGATCGGCGGGGCCGAAGGAGTGGGGCAGGAAGGATTGCAGCTCGCTGAGATCGTCCGGCAGGGAGACCTTCAGGGTCTTGGCGGTGCTCAGCTCGTTCATGAACTGGCGGCAGTGGCCGCAGGGGGTGTAGTTCACGGTGATCTCGGAGATCCCGGTCTCGCCACCCAGCCAGGCGTTGGAGATGGCGGACTGCTCGGCGTGGACCGAGTGGAACAGCCCCTGGCCCGCGAACTCCATGTTGGCGCCAAAGTACCAGGTGCCGCTCAGGCCGCAGGCGATGGCGCCGACGAAGAACCTGGAGATGGGGGCCACCGAGCAGGCGGCCGCCAGCGGCAGCAAGGCCAGACGCAGGGCCCTGTCATCCAGCCCGGTGGCGGCTTTCAGGGTCGCGACCTGGTCCGGGGTGAAACGGGCCTGGAAATCGTCCCCCAGCATGGGCAGCAGGGCGGCCTGGAGCGGGGCGGAAAGGGTCTCGAATGGCTTGGCAAAGCGGGGATGCATACTGTGTCCTCAAAGGCCAATTGGGGGGCCATTGTAGGGAGCAAGCGCGGCGAATTGTGTGAGCGCGCTCACGCCTTGATGGGCAAAGGGGCGGGGATGGTAAAGGAAACGTTTGTCTTTCGCAATCTGTGCGCCAGCTCCCGGCATCAGGGAGGTGAGGGTATCGGATGGAAACGGTGAAAGGGCACAGAGGCCATGGCCGCAGGGGCGGCCACGGCAGCGGGGATCAGGCCAGCCAGTGGTAGAGGGCGAACAGCAGGGGGGCGATGGCCGCGGTCAGCACACCGCACACCACCATGGCCAGCGACGAGAAGGCGCCCTGGGTCACCCCCTGCTCGGCGGAGGCGGCGGTGCCGATGGCGTGGGCGCAGGCTCCCATGGCGAGCCCCTGGGCCTCGGGGTCGGTGACCCGCATCAGCTTGAGCAGGGGATAGCCCGCCAGGGCCCCCAGGATCCCCACCACCACCACCACGGCGGCGGCGATGGCGGGAATGCCGCCGAGGGACTGGCTGACGCTCATGGCGAGCGGCGTGGTGATGGACTTGGTGGCGATGGAGGCGAGCAGCGCCGGATCCGCCCCCATCAGGTGGCCGACCCCCAGGGTGGTGCAGACCGAGATGAGCACCGCGGTGAGGGTGCAGGCCAGGATGGGTGTGAGCTTGTCGCGGATCTGGCGCGCCTGCTGGTAAAGCGGCAGGGCCAGGGCCACCACGGCGGGTTCCAGCAGGGCGGTCAGGGGCGAGGCCCCCTGCTGGTACTGATCCAGGGGCAGATCGAGCCAGAGCAGCAGGCCGATGATGACGGCGGTGGGGATCAGCACCGGATTGATGACGGGCCAGGGCAGGCGGCGGTAGAGGGCCCGGGTCATGAAATAGAGGGCCAGGGTGAGGGGCAGGGCGAACCAGAGGATCATGGCTTGTTCATCCTTTGATAGAGGTGGCCGACCGCGCCCAGGATGAGCACGATGCCGAGCACGACGCAGAGCATGATGAGACCGAAGGATTGGCGCAGGGGCTCGAGCCAGGCCACCAGGCCCACCGCCACCGGCACGAACAGCACCCCCATGTGGCGCAGCAGCAGGCCGCCCCCCAGCTCGACCCAGGAGAAGCGGATAATCTGCAAGGAGAGCAGCACGAACAGCAGCAGCATGCCGATGATGCTGCCGGGGAAGGCAAAGGGCAGGATGGCCGCCACGGCCTTGCCTGCCAGCAGACAGGCGATGATGACCAGAAAATCACGAAGGTAGCGCAGGGTGCGTTGCAGCAGCACGGGGGCCTCATCTTGGCAAGTGTGAGCGAGGTCGCAGTTTAACAGGCACGGGGGGGAGGGAACAGGGTCAACTGGCCCGCAGGGGATACAATGGCCCGGCTTCAACCCCATTCACAAGAAGGAGTTCCCATGTCGACCCCCTCTCTCCTGGCCCGGTTGCGCCAACTGCCCGCCGATCCCGCCCTCCCTGACACCCTGCTGCAAACCCGCCAGTGGGAGGGGCCGCTTTGCCGGGTGAGGCTCGACAACACCGGGAAGCAGTCCGAGGCCGTCCACCACTGGCGGCTGTTTGAGGGGGATCTCGGACTTGCGCCCGACGCGGCCATCTACGGAGAGGGGTTCCAGATGCTGGCCCAGACCGGGGGACGCTGGAATGCCCCCGAGCACCTGGGCCGCTGCCCCGATGCGTCTGTCTATCGCATCACCGCCGACCATGGCTACCACACGGTCCACAACCTGCTGCTGGTGGCGCAGGAGGGGGGCTGGCTGCTGCTGGCCTTTGCGAGCTGCCAGCGCTTTGGCGGGGAATTTCGCCTCCATCCCGACGGGCGCCTCGAGATCGTGATGAACACCGAAGGGCGCACCCTGGCGCCGGGTGCGCACTGGCAGAGCGAGGCGCTGATCTGCCTGGAGGGGTCGGACAGGGAGGCCCTGCTCGCGACGCTGGCGCAGCATATCGCCGCCGAGCACGGCTCCCTGGTGGGGGAGGTGCCCACGCGCCCGAGCGGCTGGTGCTCCTGGTATCACTACTACGCGAACGTGAGCGCGGCGGACATTCGCGAGAACCTGGCGGTGCGGGCCGAGCGTTTCCCGGCCCTGCGCTACGTGCAGATAGATGACGGCTATCAGGCCAGGATGGGGGACTGGCTCACCCCTTCCGCCAAGTTCGAGGAGGGGGTGGCGGCCCTGGCAGGGGAGATCCGCGCCGCCGGTTGCGAGCCTGCGCTCTGGGTCGCCCCCTTTATCGCCGAGCCCGGCTCCCGGGTGTTCCAGCAGCACCCTGACTGGTTCGTGAAAGGGGAGGATGGCCTGCCGCTCCCCTCGGAGCGGGTCACCTACGGGGGCTGGCGCTGCACCCCCTGGTACGTGCTGGATGGCACCCACCCCGAGGTGCAGACGCACCTGGAGCAGGTATTTCGCACCCTGCGTACCCAGTGGGGCATTCACTACTTCAAGCTCGATGCCAACTTCTGGGGGGCCATCCACGGTGGTCGCTTCCACGACCCCGCCGCCACTAGGGTGGAGGCCTATCGGCGCGGCATGGCCGCGGTGCTGCGCGGCGCCGGGGAGGGGGCCTTCCTGCTCGGCTGCAATGCGCCGCTGTGGCCGAGCCTCGGCCTGGTGCACGGCATGCGGGTGAGCGATGACGTGGAGCGCCAGGGCCCCCGTTTTCGCCAGATAGCGCGAGAAGCCTTCTGCCGCGCCTGGCAGCACGAGCGGCTCTGGGTGCTGGATCCCGACTGCGTCTGCCTGCGGGATATCCCGGGCCAGCACGGGAGCCGCGCCGAGTACGACTTCCACCTGGCCGCCCTGGTGGCGAGCGGTGGCATGGTGCTGGCGGGGGACAGATTGCAGGATCTGGACGAGGCGCAAGGGGCGCGCCTTGGCAAACTGCTCGCCCTGTGCGCCGCGCGCACCCCGGCGGCCCGCTTCGAGGGGATGGCATTCGAGCGCGGGCGGGTGGCGCTGCCCGGGGGCGGCGAGCTGCTCTGCCTGTTCAACTGGGGGGAGCACCCCTGCGAGTTCCCGTTGGCGCCGGGGGGCACGGACTTCTGGGACGAGACGCCCCTGGGGAGCACCCTGGTGCTGCAAGGGGGGCAGGGGGCGGTGATCCGCTACCCCTGATGGCGTTGCACTGCAAAAAGGCTCCCGAGGGAGCCTTTTTTACGTGGCGAAATGGTCTCTAGAAGTGCCACTCCATCCCGATGGCGTAATTGGCGGAGCCATAGCCCGGGATCTCGTTGCTGGAGGCGAGCGCCTTGACGGTGAGGCGGGTTGTCAGGGGGATGCCGAGCCCCATGCCGATGGCGATCTCGTCGCTCTGATCCCCCATCATGTCCACCCGCAGGGTGCGATAGAGGGAGAGATCCTGGCTCATCTGGGCATAGATCTGGGACGACTTGTTGTAGAGCTGGCCGAACACCTCCATCTGGAAGCCGTTTTGCGGCGTGATGGCCAGGGGAATGCCGGCGAAGCGGTAGAGATCCGAGTGGTTGAAATAGCTGTTGGTGATTTGCGGGGTGAAGTCGGTCTGCTGGTAGAGGGTGCTGAAGTTGTGCTCGATGAGCCGGTAGGTCTGCTCCGGCAGGCGCAAGAGGTAGTCTGGCACCTCGAACCGGGCGCCAGCGAGGGCGGCCTGGGGCAGCAGGGCACAGGCGACGAGTGTCAAAGCAGGCAGAGCTGAACGCATAAAACGAGAGTTCCCCAACAGTCGAAAGCACGGCATCCATGCCGTCAGCGCATCTAAATATTCACACTATCAGGAGCTTGGGCTCCCTGCCCATTATGTCGCGAGCCGGGGAAACGCATCGGTTTTTAACTGTGAAACGGCTCACATCTCACAGATTTTCAAGGTAGTGATAGAGACTCTTTAGAATCGCAAAGTTCCGTTCGTTCCCCTGGTTCTGTTCCGCCAGGGCTTCCAGGCGCGGCACATAATCCGGCAGGCGGCGGCTGAAGTAGTCGCTGCAGTGCAGGCGCCAGCGCTTCTGCTCCGCTTCGCTCAAGGTGTGAGGCCAGTTGCGGGCGCGGTAACGGAACAGCATCTCGGGCAGACGGGGATCCGTGAAGGCAAACTCCCGCTCCCCCAGCAGATCCGCCGTAGTGGCGCGCACCAGATCCATGGTGGACTTGTCGCCGTGGCCGAAGAAGCCGGCGTAGAGCTGGGTGTCGGGGTCGCCGTCGGTGTTGCCGGCAAACTCCTGGTTGAACACCTCCACCAGTTTTTCCCGCACCTCGGGGTGGGCCCGCAGCAGATCCAGGCTTTTGCGGCACTGTGCCCGATTGATGCCCAGTTCGTCCGCTCGCTCCGGGGTCAGGGTAGCGGCCGGGGCCAGCACCGGGCACTTGTTGATGTGCACCAGTTTGACCGGAATGCCGGCCAGATCCCCCAGCTCCTCTTTTTTGGTGTAGAGGCGCTCGCGGATCTCCTCGCAGGAGAGCTCGATGAGCGGAGTCGGGTCACGGGTAAGATCCACCATGATCACCGCGTTCTGGTTGCTGGGGTGCCAGGCGAGCGGCGACACCCAGCTTGCACACCCTTGCCAGGGGGAGAACATGCCGGAGACGTGCACCAGGGGTTTCATGGTCACCACGTCGATGAGGGCCTTCACCTTGTTCTTGTTGCGAAGATCAAAGAGGTACTCGAAGAGCTTGGGCTGGGCTTTTTTCACCAGCCTGGCCATCTCGATGGTGGCCAGCACATCCGAGAGCGCATCGTGGGCGTTGGCGTGGGCCACGCCGTTGGCCACGGTGAGTTTCTCCAGCCTGAAGCTCGGCTTGCCCTCGTCGTCAAACGCCCACTCTATCCCCTGCGGGCGCAGGGCGTAGCAGGCCCGCAGCATGTCGAGGATGTCCCAGCGGGAGTTGCCGTTCTGCCAGGCGTAGGCATAGGGGTCATAGAAGTTGCGATAGAGGGTGTAGCGGGTCACCTCGTCATCGAAGCGGATGCTGTTGTAGCCGAGCACGCAGGTGCCCGGGGTGGCGAACTCTGCGTGGATCTGGCGGATGAAGTCCGCCTCGCACAGGCCGTCCTTCATCGCCTTTTGCGGCGTGATGCCGGTGATGAGGCAGGCTTCCGGCTCCGGCAGGTAATCCGCCGGCGGCTTGCAGTAAATCACCAGCGGCTCGCCGATGAGGTTGAAATCCGCGTCGGTGCGAATGCCCGCAAACTGCGACGGCCTGTCTTTGGCCGGACTGATGCCGAAGGTCTCGTAGTCGTGGAAGTAGAACGTGGGCCCGCTGGCCGGGTGCGCTGATGTGCTCATGTTGCTCGAAAGGAGTATCCGATGACGGCGGCGACTGGCGCCTGGGTGGGGGTGCCATGCACCGCAATTGCCTGCATGGTAAACCATCGCGCTGGCAGAGCGAAGTCCGGGGCGTTCGCCTGGCGCTTTAATGGGCAGTGGGCGTTGTCCGTGAGCCTGGTCATCCCATCGGTCCGGCTCAGGGCTGGGGAAAGTGAGGAGTCAGGGTATTGAGGTCCAGCAGGGTGAAGTAGCCGCCCTCCTCGGGATACCAGCCGCCGGTGTCGATGTAGTGGACGTTGCCAAGGCGCACCGGCACCCTCACCGGGGTGTGGCCCACCACCAGGGCGGCGAGATCCGCGACCCCGCTCTCGTCCAGCCGTTCGATACGGCGCCTTGACCAGAGGCAGACGTTCTTGATGGCCCGAAGCCGTCCGCCGCTCACCCCTGCATCGAGTTGGTCCAGCAGCCCCTGCCAGGAGGAGAAGGGGCAATCGGCGTGAAGCAGCCCGACGGGGCCCTGGGTGGTCTGCACCTCGATGGCCAGGGGCAGGCTGCGGTAGTGGACGGCGAACGCCGCCTGCTGATGGGGGGAGAGCCGTTCAAACCAGCCGCCGCCGTTTCGGATCCAGTTCTCCCGATCGCAGCTCTCGTAACGGCAGACGTAGTCATCGTGATTGCCGCAGACCGGGTGAAACCAGGGTCTGGCCAGCCAGTGGATCACCTCGCTGCACTCGGGCCCGCGATCCGCCAGATCCCCGACGCTGAAGAGACGGTCCCGGGCGGGATCAAAATCCAGGGTGTCGAGGGCCTGCTGCAACAGGGCGAAGTGGCCGTGGATGTCGCCGACGGCCAGATCGCGCCCCTGGGCGTTTTGGGGGAAGCGTCTTATCAGGGGGGAGGGTGTCATGGCGTCTCCTGCCTCTATCCCGGACGGGGATGTTTTGTCTGCCTGTACATAAGGTTACAGAAGAAAAGTGGCGAGCGGGCAGGGCCTGGTAAATCATAGGATTGCCCCCGTGAACGTGCGGCGTCATGCGCTGCCTGTGGGGGAGTCACTCCGGGAGGGCGCCTTGTCCGCCCGCTTTCGGAGCCTCTCTTTCTCCACGCTTTTCGACAGGAATCTTGAATGCGGCGTCAGCTGTTGATCTGGATAGGCCCCCTGTGCAGCCTGCTGCTGCTGGGGGCGGCCTTGACCGTCCTCTATCATTTGACCCACCTGTGGCACTGGCACGACATCCGCCAGGCCATCTGGTCACAACCCTTGCCGCAGTTGGGGGGCGCCCTGCTGCTCACCCTGCTCAGCTATGGCTGCCTTTGCTGCTACGATCTGCTGGCCCTGAAGGTGCTGGACAAGCGACTGCCCTGGCAGCAGGTGGGGATGACCTCCTTCATCGCCTACACCTTCTCCAACACCCTGGGCTTTGCGCTGCTCACCGGCTCCTCGGTACGCTACCGGCTCTACTCCTCCCTGGGGCTTGGCACCGGGGAGGTGGCCAGGGTGATCCTCTTTTGCTCCATCACCTTCTTCCTCGGTCTGCTGGGCTGGGGGGGCAGTGCCCTGCTGCTGGGGCAGGGGGCGGCCCTGCTGGTGGACTGGCCCCGCTGGGCGACCGGGTTGTTGCAACTGGCGGGGGGCCTGGCCCTGCTGACGGTGCTGGCATATCTGGTGTGGCCGGGGGCTGCCCTGGTCTGGCGCGGACACCCGCTGTTCCTGCCGCGCATCAGATACCGCCTGCTGCAACTGCTCATCGCCCTGCTTGACTGGATGGCCGCCGCCGCCGTGCTCTATGTGCTGCTGCCATCGGGCAGCGTGCCCTATCCGGTGCTGCTCAGTGCCTTCGTGCTCTCCAGTCTGCTCGGGGTGCTGGCCCATGTGCCGGGGGGCATCGGGGTCTTCGAGGCGAGCATGAGCCTGCTGCTCACACACTATCTGCCGGTGGACAAGCTGCTCGCCTCCCTGCTTATCTACCGCTGCGTCTACTACTTCCTGCCCTTCCTCTGTGCCCTGCTGCTGTTCGCAGGTCAGGAGCTGCTGCAACAGCGGGCCCGCCTGCACCGGCTGCAGGGGGTGATGATGGCGACCCGGGAGTTTGTGCCCGCCCTGGTGAGCATGGGTACCTTCGCGGCGGGTACCCTGCTGCTCTGCTCCGGGATGATCCCCACCATGAGGGGGCGGATCGAAGCCTTCCTGGAGGTGTTGCCCCTGCACCTGCTGGAGCTCTCCCATGTGCTCGGCAGCGTCAGCGGCGTGTTGCTGCTGTTGCTGGCCCACAGCCTCTACCGCCGTCATGACGGGGCATTCAGGATCACCCAGTGGCTGCTGGGACTTGGCATGCTGTTCTCCCTGTTCAAGGGGTTTGACTGGGAGTCGGCCCTGCTGCTCGGGGGCTTCTTGCTCATCATCACCCCCTGCCACTCCCTCTTTTATCGCAAGGGTTCCCTGCTTCACGCCCGGTTTACCCCTTCCTGGCTGATGTCGGTGGGAGCCGTGCTGCTGGGGGCCTTGTGGTTGCTGCTCTTCTCCTACCGCCATGTGGAGTACGACCCTTCCCTCTGGCTGCACGTCTCGGCCCACGGACCCGGGGCCGCTTCCCGTGCCCTGCGCGCCATGGGGAGCGTCATCGGCGTGCTGGCGGTGGTCGGGGTGGCCCACCTGCTGGCTCCCTTGCGCCTCGCCGCCTGCAAGCCGGATGCCGAGGCGCTCTCCCGTGCCCATGGGCTGGTGATGCGGGCAGGGGGAGGCCACGGCTACCTGGCCCAGCTCGGGGACAAGTCCCTGCTGTTCCACCCAAGCGGCGAGGCGTTCCTTATGTACGGGGCCGAGGGCAGCAGCTGGATAGTGATGGGGGATCCCGTCGGCCAGCCCTCCCTCGTGGAAGAGCTGCTCTGGCAGTTTCGCGAGCGCTGTGACGAGCACGACGTCAGCCCGGTCTTCTACCAGGTGTCGGCCCGTTATCTGCCTGTCTATCTGGATCTCGGGCTCATCCCCTTCAAGCTGGGGGAGGAAGCCATCGTGGATCTGCCGAACTTCGATCTCGCCGGCAGTCGCCTGCGCAACCTGCGCCAGAGTCACGCCAAGGGCAAGCGGGAAGGGCTGCGCTTCGAGGTGGTGGCCCCCGGTGAGATTGCCCCCCTGCTGCCCGAGTTGAAGGGGATCTCCGACAGCTGGCTGCACAGCAAGCAGGGCAGGGAGAAGGGCTTCTCCGTGGGCAGTTTCGATCCTGCCTACCTCACCCTCAACCCGATGGCGCTGGTGCGGCGGGAGGGGCAGATCGTCGGGTTTGCCAACCTCTGGACCAGCGACAACAAGGAGAGCCTCTCCATCGATCTGATGCGCTACAGCCTGGACACAGGGGCGGCGCCGGTCATGGATTTCCTGTTTGTCGAGCTCCTGCTGTGGGGCAAGCAGGAGGGTTATGCCAGCTTCAACCTGGGGATGGCCCCCATGTCGGGCTTCAACGACAACCCCCTCGGCGGTTACTGGGCCCGCCTTGGCAACACCCTGTTCACCCGGGGCAGCCGTTTCTACAACTTCCAGGGATTGCGGCGTTACAAGGAGAAGTTCGGCCCAAGGTGGGAGCCCCGCTACCTGCTCTGTACCGGTCATCTGGTGCTGCCCCGGACCCTGACTCATCTCGTCTCCCTCATCAGTCGCGGCCCCTTCGGGCTCATGAAGAAATAGGAGTTGGCCCATGAGAGCCATGTTGTTGCTGTTGATTTGCTGTTTCGTCTCTTCGTTCACCTTGCCGGCAGTGGCCGCCCAACCGGGGCGGGTCGGCGCGGATCTGGGGCTGGTGGAGTTGCCCGTGGCGCAAGCCTCGTCCGCCCCCATGGTGGTCTTCATGAGCGGGGATGGCGGCTGGGCGGCGCTGGACAAGGGGCTCAGCGCCCAGTTGCAGGCCCACGGCATGCCGGTGGTGGGCTGGAGTTCGCTCTCCTATTACTGGAAGAAGAAGACGCCGGAGCAGGCGACGGCGGATCTGGTGCGCATCCTCACCGAGTACCAGTCCCGCTGGGGGCGCCAGCGCTGGCTGCTGGTGGGCTTTTCCTTTGGTGCCGAGATAGTGCCCTTCGTCATCAATCGTCTGCCGCCGGCCTATCGCGACAGCCTGGCGGGGGCGGTGATGCTCTCCCCCTCGACGGCGTCGGATTTCGAGATCCACGTCAGCGACATGGTGGTGCACGACAAGGGGGGCCGCTATCCCACCCTGCCGGAAGTGACACGGATCCAGACTCTGCCGCTGCTCTGCGTGCAGGGAGAGAAGGATGACTCCCCGGTCAAACTCTGTCCGCGCTTGCAGCAGCCGAACGTGACGACGGTGACCCTGCCGGGCTCCCACCACTTCGACGACAACTACCAGACCCTGTACCAGCAGATTGCCGGGCACCTGGGCCTGGCCCAATAACGGCGAGAGGCCGGTAAAACGACACAGGGCGGCCAATGGCCGCCCTGTTGCCATGGCCCCTTGCAACTGTCCAGGGGGCCGGCATGCCGGGATCAGAGCAGATCTTCGAGCTGGTACTTCTTGAGCAGGGTGTTGAAGGTGCCGTCGGCCTTGACGCTCTCGATGGCGGCATCGAAGCGGGCCTTGAGCTTGTCATCGTGCTTGCGAAGGGCCACCGCCACCCCTTCTCCCAGGATCTTGTCCTGGGTGCCGTTGAACTGGGGACCGACGAAGGCGAACTGCTTGCCCATCTCCTTGTCGAGGAAGCCCACCTTCAACTGCACCATGTTGCCGAAGGTGTAGTCGGCGCGGCCGGACTGCAGATCCAGCATGGGGGACTGGGCGTTGACATAGCGCTTGATCTTGGCCACCTCGCCATAGCGGGCGGTGACGAAGTTGTCCTGGGGGGTGCCCTCCTGCACTGCTATCACCTTGCCCTTGAAGTGGGCCGGATCGTCTGCAAAGTCGGCCGCCTTGTCGCTGCGCCCCACGAAGCTGTTCTGCATCATGTAGTAGACCTGGCTGAAGTCCACTTTCTGGCGCCGCTCGTCCGTGATGTTCATGGAGGACATGATGGCGTCGTACTTGCGCACCTGCAGGCCCGGCAGCAGGGCATCCCAGGGCTGGTTGATCACCTCGCACTCGGTCTTCATGGCCGCGCACAGGGCATAGGCGAGATCGACCTCGAAGCCGCCGAGCTGGCCGTTGCTGTCGACCATCTCGAAGGGGGGATAGGTGGCGTCGGTGGCGATCACCAGAGGTTTGGCGGCGGCCTGGCCGGCGGTGGCCAGGGCCATCAGCATCATCAGTGTGTTGAGTTTCATGGTCAGTCCCTTGAAGTGTGGTGTCATTCCTTGCGTGCTAAAGGGTGCCGGCCTCAAGGGCCGACGGCTATCTTGCGATGGGTGAGGGCCGGCAACTGGCTGCGCACCGTGCGCTGTGCTGCCAGATCCAGGGTGGCGATGGCCATGCCCTGACCCTCCTCTACCTGGGCCAGTATCCGGCCCCAGGGATCGATGATCATGCTGTGGCCGAAGGTGCGCCGCCCACCGGGGTGGTGTCCCCCCTGGGCACTGGCAAACACGAAGGCCAGGTTCTCTACCGCACGGGCCCGCAGCAGCAGCGCCCAGTGCGCGAGCCCGGTGGTGTGGGTGAAGGCCGCGGGCAGGGCGATGAAATCGGGGGCGGGCCCCAGGCGAAACAGCTCCGGGAAGCGCAGGTCGTAGCAGATCCCGAGGCGCAGCACGCCCCAGGGCAGGGGATGGCTCACCACCTCCCGGCCCGGGGTCATGGTCGCGGCCTCGTCATACTGCTCCTGCCCGGTGCAAAAGCCAAACAGGTGCAGCTTGTCGTAGCGGCTTGCGAGCTGCCCTTGCGGGTCGATGAGCAGGCTGCTGTTGTGCATCTTGCCGGGCTCGTGGCTGGCAAGCGGCAATGTGCCGGCCAGGATCCAGACGCCGAGCTCCCGGGCCAGCCCCTGTACCCAGGCAAGCAGGGGGTGATCGTCAACGGGGGCGGCCAGGGCCACTCGCGCCCGCTCATCGACCGGCATCAGGTAGAAATATTCGGGCAGCAGGGTCAGCTCGGCCCCCTCGGCCGCGGCCTGACGCAGCAACGCCTCGGCCTGGGCCAGGTTGTGGTCAAGGTCATCCCCGGAGACCATCTGGAGGACGGCAACGCGCAATGAATCCATGGTGCCCCCTAGACGGCGCAAAGGCGCTCGGCGCCCGCCAGCAGGGTGTCGTCATCCTTGGAGAAGGAGAGGCGGATGACTCTTTGATCCGTGCCGTCGTGATAGAAGGCGGAGACCGGAATGGTGGCGACCCCGTGATCGCGGATGAGCCGCTGCACGAAGAGGCTGTCCGGTTCGTCGCTTACCCGCTCGTAGCTCGCCAGCATGAAGAAGCTGCCCGCCGATGGGAGCAGGGTCAGGCGCGAACCGGCCAGGGCCGAGGCGAGCAGGTCACGCTTGCGCTGGTAGAAGGCTGCCAGCCCCTGATAGTGGGCCGGTTGCTGCAACAGGTGGGCGAAGCCGTACTGCATGGGGGTGTCGGCGGCGAACATGGCGAACTGGTGCACCTTGCGGATCTCCTCCATCAGGGGGCGGGGCGCCACGCAGTAGCCCACCCGCCAGCCGGTGACGTGGAAGGTCTTGCCGAAGGAGAAGACGGCGACGGAGCGCTCCACCAGCTCCGGATAGCGGATGACGCTCTGGTGCAGGGCGCCGTCGAACACCACGTGCTCGTACACCTCGTCCGAGAGGATCAGGATGTCGGTGCCGCGCACCAGGCGGGCGAGGCGCTCCTGATCCCCTGCCTGCCAGACGGTGCCGGTGGGGTTGTGGGGGGTGTTGAGCACTATCATGCGGGTGCGGGGGGTGATGCGGGCGGCCACCTCGTCCCAGGGAATGGCGAAATCCGGCGCCTTGAGGGCGATCACCACAGGGGTGGCTCCCTGCAACTGGATCATGGGGCGGTAGCTGTCAAACGCCGGCTCGAACATGATCACCTCGTCGCCGGGGTGAACCAGGGCGGTGATGGCGCAGAACAGGGCTTCGCTGGCGCTGGCGGTAATGGTGATCTCGTCGCCCGCGTCATAGTGATGGCCGTAGCTGGCTGCAATCTTGGCCGCCAGTTGTTCGCGCAGGGCAGGCAGCCCCGTCATGGGGGCGTACTGGTTTTCACCGGCCAGCATGGCCTCGTGGGTCACCCGGATGAGTTCGGGATCGCAGGGGAAGCTCGGCGCCCCCTGGGAGAGGTTGATGCTGGGGTGGCGGGCGGCCAGATCCCCGATCACGGTGAAGATGGTGGTGCCCACCTGGGGCAGTTTGCTGGAAACCTGGGGGATGGACATGGGGCCGTCACCTGCGTGTGTGAAAGAGGTCCCTTTTTAGCCCCCCCAAGGCTTGCCGGACAACGGATTATTCGGCATGGTATGCATGAGTTTTTCTCAAGCATGGAGGCTTGTCATGTTGTCTACCCAGCCGCGTACTCAGTTGCCTCTCTATGGCCTGCAGGTCTTCGAGTGTTCTGCTCGCCACCTGAGTTTTACCCTGGCCGCCGACGAGCTGTGCGTGAGCCAGGGGGCGGTGAGCAAGCAGATCGCCCAGCTGGAGGCGCGCCTGGGCCACCTGCTGTTCGTGCGCGGCACCCGTTGTCTCACCTTGACCCCCGCCGCCGAGCGGCTGCTGCCTTTCGTTCGTGAAGGGCTGGCCCGCATGGGGGAGGGGCTCAGCGCCTTGCAGACCCTGCCCCACGAACAGGCGATCAGCATCAAGGTGCCCTCCTGCGCCAGCCGCTGGCTGCTGCGGCGGTTGCAGGCGTTCGAGGGGGAGGCGGTGGAGGTGCGTGGCAGCCACAGCCATGGCATCGACTTCTCCCGGGAGCCCTTCGATCTCGCCATCGTCTACCAGCCCTGCCTGGGGCGTTATCCCCACAGCCAGCCCCTGTTTCGGGAACGGTTGACCCCGGTCTGCGCCCCGGCGTTTGCTGCCAAGCATCGTCTGTTCGAGCGCGACCTGAACGAGCTGCCCCTGCTGCCCCTCATCCATGCCAGCGCCGATAGGCGGGACTGGCGCAACTGGTTTGCCGCCTTCCTCGACATCCCCTGGCAGCCCCAGGGGGGGCAGCTGTTCGATACCCTGGACTTGGCGATGAATGCCGCCTTGCAGGGGTTTGGCCTCTCTCTCGGGGATCCCACCATAGTGGCCGAGGAGCTGGAGAGCGGCGCCCTGGTCGCTCCCTTTGCCCCCGTGCTGGAGACGGATCACGAATACGCCCTGATCGCCCGGCCCGACAGCCAGCGCCACGGGGTGCAGCGGGTCTGTCACTGGCTGCTGGAGGGGGAGGGTCATCCCTGAGGGGACGCGAAATGAAACAGCCCCGCGGGCGGGGCTGTTGTCATGGTGATGGCCGCTGGCCGATTAAAGGGTCACTGGCAGATCTTGTAGTAGACCTCGTTCCAGCGCAGTTGCTCCTTGAGCGCGGGGATGCGGGTGTGCTCGTCGATGACCACAAACTCGATACCCATGATGTCGGCGAAGGTGCGCAGCTGCTCGATGTCCACCGCCTGGGTGAACACCGAGTGGTGGGCGGCGCCCGCCAGGATCCAGGCCTCGGCGCTGGTCTGCAGGTCCGGCAGGGGTTTCCACAGGGCGCTGGCCACCGGGAGTTTCGGCATGGCCTCTGGCAGGTCCACCACTTCCAGCTGATTGACCACCAGGCGGAAGCGGTTGCCGAGATCGATGAGGCTGGCGTTGACCGCCTTGCCCGCCGGGGCCGCGAACAGCAGGCGGGCCGGATCGGCCTTCTTGCCTATGCCTAAGTGCTGGGCGTCCAGCACGGGTTTGCCTGCGGCGATGGAGGGGCAGACCTCCAGCATGTGGGCCCCCAGCACCAGGTTGTTGCCCGCTTCCAGATGGTAGGTGTAGTCCTCCATGAAGGAGGCGCCCCCCGCAAGGCCATATCCCATCACTTTCAGGGTGCGCAAGAGGGCCGCGGTCTTCCAGTCCCCTTCTGCCCCAAAACCGAAGCCTTGTTCCATCAGGCGCTGGCAGGCGAGGCCCGGCAGCTGGTGCAGACCATAGAGATCTTCGAAGGTGGTGGTGAAAGCGCCAAAGCCGCCGTCGGTGAGGAATTTCTTCATCCCCAGCTCCTGGCGCGCCGCCTCATAAAGGGATGTACGCAGCGGCCCGCCCGCCTGCACCGCCTCGGTCAGGGTGTAGGTCGCCTCATACTCGGCCAGCAGCGCCTCGATGTCGCTCTCTGGCACGGCATCGATCACCTTGACCAGATCGCCGACCGGGTGGTAGTTCACCTGATAGCCGAACTGGATCTGGGCCTCAATCTTGTCGCCCTCGGTGACCGCCACGTTGCGCATGTTGTCGCCAAAACGGGCGATTTTGAGGTGGCGGCTGTCGTGGATGGCGGCGGCGATGCGCATCCAGTTGCCAATCTTCTGTCTTGCCTCTTCATCCTGCCAGTGACCCACCACCACGGTGCGGGGCAGCCGCAGGCGGGCCCCCATGAAGCCGAACTCGCGTCCGCCGTGGGCGGTCTGGTTCAGGTTCATGAAGTCCATGTCGATCTCGCTCCAGGGGAGATCCCGGTTGAACTGGGTGTGGAACTGCAACAGGGGCTTTTGCAACTGGCTCAGCGCCGGGATCCACATCTTGGCGGGGGAGAAGGTGTGCATCCACACCATGAGCCCGGCGCAGCGCTCGTCGTGGTTGGCATCCCGGGCCACCGCGCTGATTTCATCCAGGGTGGTACCGGTGGGTTTGAGTACTATCTTGAGGGGCAGGTTCGCCCCCTCGTTGAGCTGGTTGGTGATGGTATGGGCGTGATCGGCTACCTGCTTCAGGGTGGTTGCGCCATACAGGTGCTGGCTGCCGACCAGGAACCACACTTCCAGCTGTTTCATCAATTCCATGAGTTTGTCCTCTTTTAGGCTTTTGTCTGGCCGTAATAGGCGTGTTTGCCATGCTTGCGCTGGTAGTGCTTCTCCAGCAGGTAATCGGGCAGGGGGCGGGCCCCCGGGTTGATCTGGCCGGTGAGCCAGGCCATGCGGGCCACCTCTTCCAGCACCACGGCGTTGTGCACTGCGTCCTCGGCGCTCTTGCCCCAGCTGAAGGGGCCGTGGTTGGCCACCAGCACCCCCGGCATGGTGAGGATGGGGGTCTGCTTGAGGGTTTCGACGATGAGATGACCGGTCAGCCCCTCGTAATCCTCCTCCACTTCGCCCGGGGTGAGCAGGCGGGAGCAGGGGATATCGCCGTGAAAGTAGTCGGCCTGGGTGGTGCCGAAAATGGGGATGGGGCGCCCCGCCTGGGCCCAGGCGGTGGCGTGGGTGGAGTGGGTGTGCACCACGCCGCCAAGCTCCGGATAGGCGCGATAGAGCACCAGGTGGGTGGCGGTGTCGGAGGAGGGGCGCAAGGCGCCCTCCACCTGCTTGCCCGTCAGATCCAGCACCACCATGTCCTCGACCCGCATCCGCTCATAGCTGACGCCACTTGGCTTTATCACCACCAGATTGCGCTCTCGATCGATGCCGCTCACGTTGCCCCAGGTGAAGGTCACCAGGCCATGGCGCGGCAGATCCAGATTGGCGGCGAGCACCTGCTCCTTGAGGGTCTTGAGGTTCATGCCGGTACCCCCCGGTTGTATAGCGGTTCGGCGGCGGCGCCCCAGGCGAGGTAGCGCTGGTAGAGGCGTTCATACTCGGCGACCCGCTCGGGGTGTGGCTGGTGGGTGCGCTCCACGGCGCTTGACATGTGGTGCTGGGCCTTGGCCACATCGGGATGGATCCCGGCCGCCACGGCGGCAAAGATGGCCGCTCCCAGGGCGCAGCACTGATCCGAGGCCACCACCTGGATGGGCCTGTTCATCACGTCGGCGCAGGTCTGCATCACGGTGGTAGACTTGCGGGCGATGCCGCCAAGGGCGATCACCTGCTCCACCGGCACCTGCTGACTGGTCATGCACTCCATGATGCTGCGGGCCCCGAAGGCGGTGGAGGCCACCAGGGCGCCGAAGAGATCGGGGGCATCGGTGCCGAGGTTGATCCCCGTGAGGGTGCCCTGCAGGCGCTGGTTGGCATAGGGGGTACGCCGGCCGTTGAACCAGTCGAGCACCACCGGCAGGTGCGCCAGGTCGCGCTGCTGATCCCAGGCGGCGGCGAGGCTGGGTAACAGGGCCTGCTTGTGGCGCTCGATGGCGGTGCGAAGCTCCGGATACTGGGCGGCGAGGCTGTCCAGGGGCCAGCCGAGCTGGCGCTGATACCAGGCATAGATGTCACCGAACGCCGATTGTCCCGCCTCCAGCCCTACCATGCCCGGCACCACGCTGCCATCCACCTGGCCGCAGATCCCGGCAATGGCCCGATCACCGATGTTGGCCTCGTCTGCGATCAGGATGTCGCAGGTGGAGGTGCCTATCACCTTCACCAGGGCATTGTTGCCGGCCCCGGCCCCCACCGCCCCCATGTGGCAGTCAAAGGCGCCGCCAGCGATCACCACCTCGCAGGAGAGGTGCAGCCGCTCCGCCCACTCCGGGGTCAGGGTGCCGACTGGGAGATCGGCGGTCCAGCTGTCGGTAAAGAGGGGGAAGTCGAGATCCTCCGTCAGCAGGGGATCCAGGGCATTGAGGAAGTCGGCGGGGGGCAGGCCGCCCCAGCTCGGGTGCCAGAGGGACTTGTGGCCGGCGGCGCAGCGCCCGCGCTTGAGGGTGGCCGGGGCCTGGGTGCCGCTCAGGATGGCGGGGACCCAGTCACACAGCTCGACCCAGTTGCAGGCGGCGGCGCGCACGGCGGCATCGGCTCGGGAGACGTGCAGGATCTTGGCCCAGAACCACTCGGAGGAGTAAATGCCGCCGATGTAGCGGCTGTAGTCGGGGAACTGGCCGCCGTGGCACAGGGCAGTGATGGCCTCCGCCTCCTCGATGGCGGTGTGATCCTTCCACAGCACGAACATGGCATTGGGGTTGTCGGCAAACTCCGGACGCAGGGCCAGCACGCGCCCCTCTCTGTCGATGGGGGCGGGGGTGGATCCGGTGCTGTCCACCCCGATGCCGCGCACGGCGGTACGCTGACTCGGCGTGAGCTGGCTCACCACCGCCACCACTGCCTGCTCCATGGACTCCAGATAGTCGAGGGGGTGGTGGCGGAACTGGTTGTTGACCGGTTGGCAGTAGTGGCCTGCCTGCCAGCGCGGGTAATAGACGACATGGGTCGCCAGCTCGGCGCCGTCCTGGCAGCGCACGGCGAGTGCCCTGACCGAGTCGCTGCCGAAATCGAGTCCGATGACGATGTGCTCAGACATAAGTGCTCCTGACCATCAATGAGGGGTGACTGGGGGGAACCATAGGAGATGGGCAGGAGGGGCGGTTAGCCATTGGCTGCTGGAAATATGGATTTTAACGCTGTCAGTGCGACAAGGTGACAGCTCTCAAAAATTCGATATGTGACGAAATTGCTAATTATATAGACGAAATGGCTGCAATCTCATGGCGTGATCCTGCTCTCCATTTTTAATTGTGAAAACGATTACAACTTGGTTCGCTCAACCAGCAACAACAATAACGTCCTGTTTAAGCATGTTTTTATATGGCTGCGACTTGATTGACTCAACGAGCAGCACTGCGTGGATACATGGATTGATAGAACCGTTGGAGACATTCGCATGAACAAAATCGTTAAAGGCATGATCGCGATGGGGTTCGCCCTTGGTATGGCAAATTCTGCTTTCTCGGCCGAAGCGCTGAAGCTGGGCTACCTGGTCAAGCAGCCCGAGGAGCCCTGGTTCCAGACCGAGTGGAACTTCGCCGACAAGGCGGGCAAGGATCTGGGCTTCGAGGTGATCAAGATAGCCGTCCCCGACGGGGAGAAGACCCTCAATGCCATCGACAGTCTGGCGGCGAATGGCGCCAAGGGCTTCGTCATCTGTACCCCGGATCCCAAACTCGGTGCCGCCATCATGGCGAAGGCCAACAGCATGGATCTGAAGGTCATCACGGTGGATGACCAGTTCGTCAACGCCAAGGGCCAGCCCATGGAGCAAGTGCCCCTGGTGATGATGGCCGCCACCAAGATTGGTGAACGCCAGGGTCAGGAGCTCTACAAGGAGATGGAAAAACGCCAGTGGGACCTGAAGAGCACCGCCGTGCTCGCCATCACCGCCGACGAGCTCGACACCGCCCGCCGCCGGGTCGAGGGCTCCCTGGGCGCGCTCAAGGCCGCCGGTTTCCCCGAGGGCCAGATCTTCCGCGCGCCCACCAAGAGCAACGACATTCCGGGGGCGCTGGATGCCGCCAACTCCATGCTGGTGCAACACCCCGAGGTCAAGAACTGGCTCATCGTCGGCATGAATGACAACACCGTGCTCGGCGGCGTGCGCGCCACCGAAGGGCAGGGCTTCAAGGCGGAGAACGTCATCGGCATCGGCATCAACGGGGTGGATGCGGTGAACGAGCTCTCCAAGTCCAGCGCCACCGGCTTCCTCGGCTCCCTGCTGCCAAGCCCGGACGTACACGGCTACAAGAGCATCCAGATGCTCCATGACTGGGTCGTCAACGGCGCCGAGCCTGCCAAGTTCACCGAGGTGACCGACGTGGTGCTCATCACCCGCGACAACTTCAAGGCCGAGCTGCAAAAGAAAGGGCTGTGATCCCCATCCCTTGATACCCATGCCGGCATGGCGGAGTGCGCCGTGCCGGCTGGCTGGAGTCATCTCATGAATCAAGTTCCATATCTGGAGTTTTGCGGCATCAGCAAGGAGTTTCCCGGCGTCAAGGCGCTGCAGAACGTCTCCTTCGCCTGCCAGCAGGGCACGGTACACGCGCTGATGGGAGAGAACGGGGCCGGCAAGTCCACCCTGCTCAAGATCCTGAGCGGTTTTCAGGCGCCCACCCGCGGGGTGGTGAAGCTGGCGGGTCAGGAGAAAGTGTTCCAAAACACGGTCGATGCCCTTGAGAGCGGGGTTGCCATCATCTATCAGGAGCTGCACCTGGTCCCTGAAATGAGCGTGGCGGAGAACATCTACCTGGGGCAGTTGCCGACCCGGCGCGGCGTCATCGATCGGGAGAAGCTCTATCAGGATGCAGCCAGGCAGCTGGCGCGCCTCGGGATGGATGTCTCCCCCGAGACGCCGCTCAAGTACCTGTCCCTGGGTCAGTGGCAGATGGTGGAGATCGCCAAGGCCCTGACCCGGGACGCCAGCGTCATCGCCTTCGACGAGCCGACCAGCAGCCTGTCGTCCCGCGAGATTGAGCAGCTGTTTCGGGTCATCCGCCAGTTGCGGGACGAGGGCAAGGTCATTCTCTACGTCTCCCACCGCATGGACGAGATCTTCGCCCTGTGCGATGCCATCACGGTGTTCAAGGATGGCCAGTTCGTGCGCACCTTCGCTTCCATGGCCGAGGTGGACCGGGATCTGCTGGTCAAGACCATGGTGGGGCGCGAACTGACCGACATCTATGGTTACAGCCCAAGGCCGCTTGGCGAGGCGGGCCTCAAGGTGGAGCACCTGATGGGACCCGGCCTCAAGGCGCCGGTGTCGCTCGAGGTGAAACGCGGGGAGATCCTCGGCATCTTCGGGCTGGTGGGGGCCGGGCGCAGCGAGCTGATGAAGCTTATCTTCGGCGCCGAGACACCTCGAGGGGGCGAGATATCGGTGTTTGGCAAACAGGTGGTCATTCAGAGCCCCATCGACGCCATTCGCAGCGGCATCATGCTCTGCACCGAAGACAGGAAGGCGCTCGGCATCATCCCCATCCATTCGGTGCAGGAGAACATCAACATCAGCGCCCGCCGCCACCACGCGTGGGGAGGCTTCTGGATCAACCAGAAGTGGGAGGACGAGAACGCGAGGCTGCGGATCCGCGACATGCGGGTCAAGACCCCGTCTCCCCAGCAGGCCATCATGAACCTCTCCGGCGGTAACCAGCAGAAGGCCATTCTGGGGCGCTGGCTGTCGGAAGACATGAAAGTGATCCTGCTCGATGAACCGACCCGGGGCATCGACGTCGGGGCGAAGAACGAGATTTACAACGTGATTTACGATCTGGCCAAGGTGGGCATCGCCGTGGTGGTGGTCTCGAGCGAGCTGCCGGAGGTGCTGGGCATCGCGGATCGGATCCTGGTCATGCGGGAGGGGGAGATCGCCGGCGAGCTTTCCCACGACGAGGCCAACGAGGTCAAGGCGCTCAATCTGGCCATGCCGGCCCGTTGATCTGCTGACCGCAACGAGATAGCACCCGGAATTTTCAGGAGAAATACCATGACAACAACGACCTCGGTCGGCCAAGCCGCCAACGACACCGCGGTGAGCGGTACCCGCCTGCAACTGACCCGCATCTGGGATCAGTACGGCATGCTGGTGATCTTCGCCATCCTGTTCCTGCTCGCCTGCGTGCTGGTCCCCAACTTCGCCAGCCTGATCAACATGCGGGGGCTCGGGCTTGCCGTCTCCATGTCGGGCATGGTGGCCTGCGGCATGCTGTTCTGCCTCGCCTCCGGCGAGTTCGACATGTCGGTGGGCTCAGTGGTGGCCTGCTCCGGGGTTGCCTGCGCGGTGGGTATCAACGCCACCGAGAGCATCCCCCTCGGCATTCTGGCCGGTCTCTCGGTGGGCCTTGTCTTTGGCCTCATCAACGGCATCGTCGTGGCCAAATTCAAGATCAACGCCCTCATCACCACCCTTGCCACCATGCAGATGGCGCGCGGGGTGGGCTACATCATCTCCGACGGCAAGGCGGTGGGCATCGTGGAGGAGGGCTTCTTCGAGCTTGGCAACTCCGCCCTGCTCGGCATCCCGACGCCCATCTGGCTGACGGCTGTCTGCTTCGTGCTGTTCGGGCTGCTGCTCAACAAGACCACCTTCGGGCGCAATACCCTGGCCATGGGGGGTAACGAGGAGGCCGCACGTCTGGCCGGGGTCAACGTGGTGCGCACCAAGATCATCATCTTCACCATGACCGGGCTCATCGCCTCGCTCGCCGGCATCATCCTCGCATCCCGCATGACCTCGGGTCAGCCCATGACCTCCATCGGCTTCGAGCTGGTGGTGATCTCCGCCTGCGTGCTGGGTGGGGTCTCCATGAAGGGGGGGATCGGCAAGATCTCCTACATCATCGCCGGGGTGCTGATCCTGGGGCTGATGGAGAACGCCATGAACCTGCTCAACATCTCCCCGTTTGCCCAGTACGTGGTGCGTGGCCTCATCCTGCTCGCCGCCGTGCTGTTCGACCGCTACAAGCAGGTGCGCAAAGCCCGTATCTGAGCGATGTCTTTCCTCGTCACCGGGCCGGCCTCGCGCCGGCCCGGTGTTTTCCCCGGCAAGCTGTGAGCCAGTTCAACAATTTCACAACGAACAGCTTGCGAACTTAGGGGGTTCCTACGCCGGATCTCTACAATGGCCCATGTCGACTTTCTTACCGAAACCCTGTTTTCCGCCATGTCCTCGATGCAAAAAGAGAAGCCGAAACAACTCAATCCCCTGCTGCCTGGTTACGCCTTCGACGTCTTCCTGGTCTCGGGGATGACTCCCATCGAGCAGGGGAGTGCGCTGGATTTCACCATCGACAGGCCCCACGGCATGAAGGGGTTCATCGTCAATCTGACCATCAAGGGCAAGGGGCAGATCTTTCAGGGGGACAAGGCCTTCACCGTGGAACCCGGCGACCTGCTGCTCTTTCCACCCGCGGCGGTGCACCATTACGGCCGGGCGCCGGATGCCCGGGAGTGGTATCACCGCTGGGTCTATTTCCGGCCGCGGGCCTATTGGGCTGACTGGCTCAAGTGGCCCCAGGTGACGGAGCAGGTGGGGCGACTGCAACTGGCGGACAACCAGCTGCTCACCGAATTCGACACCCTCTTCCTCGACATCGAGGAGACCCACAAGCAGCTGCGGCCCATGTCGGAGCAGCTCGCCATGAACCTCTTGGAGCGGTTGCTCATCCGCTGCTACGAGGCATCGTCCCAGAATGCCTATCCCGCCATCGATCACCGGGTCCACGAGGCGTGCCAGATCCTGAGCGAGTCCCTCTCGGCCGAGATCTCGGTGGAAGCGCTGGCGGAGCAGGTATTCTTGTCTCCCTCGCGCCTCGCGCACCTGTTTCGCGAGCAGGTGGGGGTGAGCATAGTGCGCTGGCGCGAGGATCAGCGCATCATGCGGGCCAAGCTGCTGCTGCAGACCACGCCGCTGTCGGTCGCCACCATAGGCCAGCAGGTGGGCTATGACGATCAGCTCTACTTCTCGCGGGTGTTCCGAAAGCGGGTAGGGGTCAGCCCCACCGAATACCGCAAGTGCGCCACCCCGCTGTGAGCAGAGCCCAGAGATGACAAAGCCCTCATGACGAGGGCTTTTGTTATCCATGAGGGGGCGGATGCGCAATCAGCCCTGACGAGCCTTGAACCTGGGATTGCTCTTGCAGATGACGAACAGCTTGCCGCGTCGACGCACGATCTGGCAGTCCGGGTGACGCGACTTGGCGGATTTCAGGGAGGCGAGGACTTTCATTGTTTCTCTTTTCCTTTGCTGAAGAACTGACCGAATCGCTGGCCGAAGCGAGCGACCTGACCTTCCTTGCCGACCTGCTTCTGTTTGCCGGTATAGAAGGGGTGGGACGCGCTGGAGACATCCAGCGTCACATAGGGGTAGGTGTTGCCATCTTCCCACTCTCTGGTGCGATCGGTGGCCAGCGTGGAGCCGATCAGAAAGTAGGTATTGCTGGCGAGATCGTGGAACAGAACCTTACGGTATTCAGGGTGAATATGGGGGCGCATGATTGCCTCTTTTGTTATGTTATAACGATAAAGGATGATGCGATGGATGAGAATCAATATCAACTGTTTTTTCCATGATGACAGCGATGGGGGAAAATCGGGGCCGTTCGGCTGCACATCGTCAGCAAGAAGGCATGGGCGGTGAGGGCCTATGTGCAGCCACCATCTTTACTTTTCAAAACAACTGTATAAAAATACAGTAAATTATCATGGAGACGTACCCTATGCGCCTGGAAATCATCATCGACAGAAAACACCAGATCCCCACCTCGACCATGGAGGCCTTGCGCCAGGAGCTGCTCAAGCAACTGGGTGAGCGCTTTCCCGATCTGCATGTGCGGGTGGCACCGGGTAGTGCCATGGCTCTGACGGTCAGTCGCGCCAGCAAGGAAGACAAGGAGCTGGCCGAAGCCATGGTTCAGGAGGTGTGGGAAAACGCCGATAGCTGGATGCCGGAAGAAGAGGCTCTGGAGGCCTGAAGATAAGCTCTCAGCAGCAAGCATCGTCGTGATCTGCCAGGCCGAGAGGAGGAGTCTCCAGCCGGATGATGATCCCTGTACAGGCTTTGCCGAACCGCTCTTCAAAACACGCAGCCTCGGGCTGCGTGTTGCGTTGATGGGGTAAGCGCATGACCATGAAGGCGAAAGGCGAAAGGCGAAAGGCGAAAGGCGAAAGGCGAAAGGCGAAAGGCGAAAGGCGAAAGGCGAAAGGCGAAAGAGTCGAAGAGTAGAAGAGTGACGGCGCTGCGCTCAGAGTCCCGCCCAACGCTTGAGGCTGTCGACCTGCACCCGTTGGGTGGCCTGTGCGATGTCGCCATTGGCACGCAGTGCCTTGAGGGCGGTGGGGAGCGCCGCGCGTACCTCGTCTGATGTCATACCCGGTTGCAATGCCGGGTGGTAGGCAAGCTTGAGCAACACGTAATCGAGCCCGGTCAGAAAGCTGTCGATGCTGTTGTCATTGAAGATGGAGGGGAACACCTTGTCCGAGTCGTTGGGCAGTCCCATCACCTGGCTCAACTCTTCCACTACGCAATCCAGAAAACGGCCCTTTGCCCGGCTGTAATCCACCGGAATGATGATGGTGGCACGGGTGATCTCGTAGCGAGCGTTGGTGGCGAAATTGGCCAGGCAGATCCCCTCCTTGAGGGCGATGCGCACCGACTCGTCCTGGCGCATGGTGCGCGCAGCCCAGCTCGCCATCTGTTTGTGCCGGGTCATGATGAGGGTGAGATTGGGGTTGTCGCTGACAATCTCGATGGGGTGACCGGTGATCCTGCTCAGGTGACGGGTCTGTACCTTGACGACCTCGGCCTGCAGCGGCTTGTCGCCGAATTCGTTGACGAGCTTGAGACGCACGGGGCCCGGCCAGCGGGAGAAGTGCTCCTGTTGTTCATGGCCATACTCCCGTTTCATGGCGATTTCCATGAAGCTCTGGACAAGGTAGTCATCACGTTGCCAGCGTTCGGTGGCCGACAGCGGCAGGGAGAAGAGCCAGAGCATCAGCCCCAGGAGCAACCAGTGCCCATGGCGAACGGGCTGGACAGGTGTGTGCCATGGGCGCATCTTGCCTCCTTGCAAGGGGATCAGCGGGTGGTACGCTCGATATCACGCCAGGTGAGCCAGAGCCTGAGATCGAACTCCAGTTGATGATAGTCCGGTTCCATGTGCTGGCAGAGCTGGTAGAAAGCCTTGTTGTGATCCTTCTCCTTCAGATGGGCCAGCTCGTGTACCACTATCATCTTGAGAAAGGCGGGATGGGCCTCCTTGAACAGGACTGCGATGCGGATCTCGTTCTTGGCCTTGAGCTTGCTGCCTTGCACCCGGCTGACATAGGTGTGCAGTCCCAGGGCATCCTTGATCACGTTGATCTTGCCGTCGAAGATCACCTTGGAAAGCGGCGCGGAGCTTTTCAGGTAGCGGTTCTTCAGCTCCATGGTATAGGCGAGCAGCGCCTTGTCGCTCTGGACGAGGTGGGTTTGCGGGTAGCGCTTGGCCAGCATCTCGCCGAGTTTGCCCGCCGCAATCAACTGCTGCACCTGAGCCTTGAGTGGCTCCGGATAGCCCCCCAGATAAGTCAGCTCCGCCATGATTCTTCCCTCTGCCGCAAAAAAGAGCGCCATTGTAGTCAGGATGGGGCCCCTTGAACATGGTGGGCCCCCTCTTTATGACGGCAACGAAAAGGGGCCATCACCAGGATGGCCCCTTCTGTGTGCCTGATTAGCGGCGCCGGTACAGGCCCGGGTCCACCTCTTCATACTGACCTGCCAGATACTGGTAGAAGGCAAGGTGGGAGGGGGAGGTCGGAGTCTTGAGCTCCTGTGCCACCCGCTCCGGTTTGGCGATGATGAATTTGGGGTGTTGGCGCTGGATGTCAGCCAGCACCCGCTCGCGCACATCGTAGGGCGGGTTGACGTTGGCAAAGAACAGATAGGCGGAGGCCGGCTGGCGATCGGTCCAGAGGTAGTATTGCGGCTGGATGCCATCGACCCAGATCTTGTCGGTGGGGGTCGTCTCGGCGAGGATACGGTCGACCCTGACCTGAGCGGGAGGATTGAACGGCCTGCCCTTGAGATTGCCTTCCCAGGCGTTGTTGACCAGCAGCGCCAGCATGGCCAGCGAGGCGAGCCAGGGGGTGGCGCTACGCACGTCCCAGGCGCGCCAGAGTGGGACCAGAATGAGCACGGGCAAGGCCCACAGCAGGCTGTTGCCGAGCACCTCGCGCACCCGCTCCAGAGACCACTCCTTGGTGCTCCAGCCATAGCCGAGCTGCTGGGCCAGCAACCAGCTGGCGGTCAGCACCACCAGGGAGATGCAGAGCAGCCCCAGTGCATCGGATCGCTGCTCGCTTCTGTCCAGCAGGCAGGCGAGCGGCAGCAGGCCAAGTTGCAGATAGAGCACGTCATAGTGATCGAACACATGGCCGGAGACCGAGTTGGCGATCAGGGTGAACAGCACCCCCAGCAGGGTGGCGCACAGCGCCGGGAGATACCACTCCTGGCGGCGCCCGAGCATCAGGACGAGGAAGGCGGGCAGCAGCATGATGAGGCCGGTGCGCAGCAGACCGACGGCGCCCACCTCAGGAGAGAAGCCGTTGCCGTAGCTCCCTTCGAAGAAGATGCCGAAGGCGTAGTATTTGAACTCGGCCAGCACGTCGTGGTGCTGGAAGTAGGCATAGAGCGGGCCGCCGACGAGGGCCAGTCCAAGCAGGCTGGAAAAGAGCAGGGCAAAGGCGCAGCGCCACTGCTCGCGCAGGCACCAGTGACAGAAGAGCACCAGATACCAGGCACCCCAGAAGGCGCCGTTGTTGGTGCGCATCCAGGCCACGATGGCGAAGGTGAGTGCGGCGACCAGGGCCGGTCCCCAGCTGAATCGCTTGTCCAGCAGCATGGTGATGAAAGCCCACTGGGCGATGAGGGCCAGATGGAATGTCCAGTCCTCAGTCATGTTGCCGTAGTAGTAGCGAGTGCTGTAGAGCGCCAGCAGGGCCAGCATGCTGCCAAGTCGCGCCCGCACCGAGAGCCCGAGCTGAGAAAAAGCCTGCCAGCTCGCCATGAGGCCCAGCCAGCAGAGCACCCACTCCAGCAGCCAGATCCCGAAGAAGCCACCAAGGCCATAGCCCAGTGCATCGAGGGCGAAGATCATGGGACCCTTGATGTCGATCATGTCCCGATAGAGTACGCCCCCCTCGCTCCACATCTTGCCCATCACCGCAAACAGGGAGGCATCAAATCCCGGGGCCATGCCGTGGAACAGCGGATTGCGCAGACAGAACAGCAGAGCCATCAGGGCGGTGAGCAAGATGACCGACGGCCTGATCCCGGGATTGTGGCGGTGCGGGGTAAAGCGGATGGCATGATTCATGGGTGACCTGTTCCTGCGGGAAAGACTGAAAAAGCGGGCTTATCTTGCCGAGCCGGGCTGCACGATGCAATGGAAGAAGTGTAGGCACCTGAAATAATTCGTAAAAGTATCGTTTTCACGCCTCTGGCTGCACTGGCAGGCCCCATCACAAGACAGGGCTGGCGCAGTCGGGCGTCACAGCCTGAGGTTGCATGGTAGGGGCCTGCGCCTGGGAGCGGATCAGGATGCCCCTATGCGGGGGAAAGGCGGCACCGACCCGGGATGGGTCGGTGCCAGATTCACTGGCCGTGATACTCCACCAGGGCCGGCAGGGGGCTGAGTTCCGGCAGGTGGCGTGCCCAGCGCAGGAAGGCATCCGCCAGGGTAATGCCGAGCTCCTGATTGTGCTGGGTCAGGGTGCGGGCAAGGGCCGTGTAGCCCTCCTTGCCGGAGGCGGTATAGGCACTGGAGACCCCGCGATAGATGGCATCCGGCTCGACGTGCTGCCACTGACCCGGGCTGGCTTCCCATTCCAGGCGAGTGATCCTCTCCCCTTTGGGTCTGTCGGCCTGATAGCAGAAGCGCACCCCGGCGGTATAGGGGAAGCTGCCGCTGCCATTGCCCGTCACCCCGTTGTTGGTGGCGTTGTCGATGGCCCCCTCCAGCGCCTCGGCCAGTTCATGGCCGTGCACCCGGTAGAGGGTGAGGGGAATGGCAAAGGGCAGCAGGCGTCCGGCAACGTCTGCTTCGGTCAGGGGGCCGGGCTCGAGGGAGCAGCGTACGCCCCCGGCATTGTGCAGGGCAAAGTCCACCTGACCCACCTGTTCGCGGGCACTGGCCAGCATGGCGCTCGCTACCAGGGGGGCGACCTGGCTGCCGGCGGGCAGGCTGGCATCGGGCAGGCGCTGGTGGTGGAGCGGATCGGCGAGCCGGGTCACTACGCGCCGGGTCATGGTTTCGAGCTCGGGGCGATAGCGTCTGGCCAGATGCTGTTCGAGCTCGGGGGCCGGTTCGCAGAAGTGCAGCCCCGCAGGAGGCGGGGAAGCAAAGGGCCAGGGATCCCAGGGTAACCACTCCAGCTGGCCGCGGCTTTGGCACACGCGTCCCTGCTCGTCGAAGGTGAGTTCGCACACCCCGAGACAGAGGGCGCTGTGGGCGGCGTGCAGGATGGCCACCCCGTTCACCATGAGGGGATAGCTGCCTTCGCTGTCGAGCCCGAGCGGCGCCAGATCCCCCAGCAGGCTGTGGGTGTGCCCGCCGACGATGAGGCTGAGCTCGGGGAAGCGGGTCGCCAGTCGCTTGTCCTGCGCCAGACCCAGGTGGCTGAGCAGGATAATGTGCTGGATGCCGGCGGCCTTGATCTCGCCGAGGGCACGGCTCAAGGTCTCTTCGATACCGTGGAAACGGGTGTGGGGATCGGGGCTCGCGATGGCGGCCATCTGCGGCAGCGTGATGCCGAGCAGGGCGAAGGGCACGTCGTCGATGACGCGCTTGTGCCAGGGGCGGCTTGCGTCAAACAGCTGCGGCAGTCCCTGCAGCCGCAGCGGGGCATCGGCGGGCTCCTGACGGTTGTCGATGTTGGCGGCGAGCACCGGGAAATCGAGCTGGCGCAAAAACTCCACCAGCGGCCCGTTGCCCAGATCGAATTCGTGGTTGCCGATCACCATGGCATCCGGTCGCAAGAGGGCCAGCAGGTCCGCATTGGCCCGCCCTTTGAAGCGGTTGAAGTAAAGTGACCCCTGGAAGGTATCGCCGCCATGCAGCAGCAGGCAGGTCTGGCCGGCTGCCTCGGCCTGTTGGCGCAGGGCGGTGAGCCGGGTCAGGATGCGGCCATAGCCGCCGCACTGGGTGCGCCATTCGGACTCGCCATCGGGGGAGAAGCGCATGGGGGCGCCATCGAAATGGGAGTGGCAGTCGCTGAAGTGGGCAAGTTGAACCGTCATACTCAAGGCTCGGTCCTCCTTAGGAAAAAAGAGCACCGAGTCTACTGCATGGGGTGGGGGGGATACCAGCCCGGCGGCAGCCGGGCCGGTAAAGAGTCAGGCGGGAACCATGATCTGGGTGGCGAGGATCACTACCAGCAGGCCGACGGCCACCGGCAGCGAGGTACGTTTGACCACCTCGAACGGAGAGAGATTGCCCATCCCCGCACAGGCGACCACCACCCCGGAGACCGGCGAGATGGTGCGGCCGAGGTTGGATGCCTGCAGCATGGGGATCACCAGATAGGCCGGGTTGACGCCGAGGCTGGTGGCCAAATGGGGGATGAGCTCCACGAAGGCGTAGAAGGGGGCGTTGCCGGAACCCGTGGTGAAGGCCGCCAGGGTGGTGATGACCACCAGCACCAGCATGATGACGATGCCGCCGGTACCGAAGCTCTGGGCCAGATCCAGGAGGTTGGCGATGAAACCGAGCCCCATCAGACCCTGGGCAAAGACCCCGGCACCCACCAGCAGCATCACCACGCCGGCGAAGGCGTCGGCCATGTTGCGCCAGCACACCTGCAGTCCGTCCAGCAGCTCGCGGCCGTTGCGCTTGCGCACCAGCTCCAGCAGGGCGGCCAGCACCAGGCAGATGACGATGATGGTGACGATGTCGAGCTTGGGCCCCAGTTTGCCGTCAAACAGCAGCACACCGATGATGGGGGTGAAGGGCAGGATGGCGTAGAAACCGGGGGCGTCGGTGACGAGATCGCTCGGGGCGACCGCGGCGTTGTGCTCCCCGGCCTTCTGATCCAGATAACGCTGCCAGAAGAAGTGGGTCACCGCCATGGCGGCGATGGCCACCAGGGAAATGGGCAGGGTCAGCTTGAAGGCAAACTCGATGAGCTCCATGTTCGCGGCCTGGGCTGCCATCACCACGTCCCCCGAGGTGGGGGAGAGGATGATGGCGGCCGGCGAGGCGCACACCGCCGCCGCCGCGCCACGGGAGATCCCCATGTTGACCATCAGCGGGAAGAGGGTGGCCATCAGCAGAACCCCGAGGCCGGTCGCGGAGCTCACCGCCAGCGACATGGCGCAGGCGACCAGATAGGCGGCCACCAGCAGGATGTAGGGGGACTTGATGACACCGAGGGGCTTGCTCGCGAGCTTCACCAGTATGGTGTTGGCGCCGATGTGGCTCATGTAGCCGGCAAAGCCGCACAGCACCATGATGAGCATGCCGAGGCCACCCCCCCTGTCGACCAGCAGGAAGCGCACGTATTCGAAGATGTCGGTGGCCATGTGGCCGGTGGAGGGGACGCTCGCCGGCAGCACCGCCTTGCCCATCAGGGCGGTGATCGCCAGCAGCAGCAGGCCGCCGCTGAGCAGTACCCCGGTGGCGGAGTAGCCCTTGAAGATGTAGCGACCCACGGCCAGGGTGACCAGGGTGCCGATCAGGAGTTCTATCATAAAACCTTCCCAAGAGTTGAAGTGAGGGGGGCCTGCCAGGGCTCACCAGAGGGTTGCGCTGGACTATCCGGTATCGGCCAACAAAAACACTGCGGATATTACCCACTAAGGAGTATTTCACCATCCATTCGATGGCAGCTTGTGATCTCGACTGCAAATCCCCGCCTGAGCCGGGGTGATGACTCGCACGTTTGCAGCAACCGGGTGCCAAGAGCGGATGACAGGGGGCTGGATCAGGGGTAATCTCCCAATCGGGTTATTAATTCATTGATTATTAATTGAAATTAAGCCGGGACTCACAAGGAGCAAAGCCGCGGACAGATGGGACTCTTCAGCAAGACAGGGGTGACGGTGGCCCTCATTTATGCCGCCTCAATTGGTGCTGTACCTTCCCACTATGCCGGTGTGAAGGTCGCCCCCGATATCAAGGTCGACTTCCAGTTCTATCGGGTCTCCGGGGCCGATGTGGGGGCCGTGATGCGCCAGATCACCGCCTTGTCGCCCACCCAGGCAGACGGGCACATCGGCAAGGCCAGTTATCAGCTCTCTTGGCAGTTGCAGACGAAGGCGACGGCGACACGCTGCGAGCTGGAGCAGGCCAGCGTTCGTGCGCGCATCCAGGTCAGAGTACCCAACTGGATGGACAAGGCCCGTGCGCCCGCGAAGGAGCGCCAGAAGTGGGACAAACTGGTGGCCGCCATGTTTGACTACGAGAGCCGTCACAAGGATATCCTGTTGGAGAGCGTGAGCCAGCTTGGCACGCGCCTCGCCCAGTTGCCGGTGACCCGGGATTGCCCAACCCTGGAGCATCAGGGCTGGCAGGCAGGGCAGGCGGTGCTGGAGGCCACCCGGGCGCGGTTCGACACCCTGGCCAGCCAGACCGATCAGGGGCGCAAGCTGGGGGTCGTCTGGCCCAGGGCTGGCTGATAACACGTGTACAGGCCCATGGCCGCTCATGGGAAACATAAAAAACGGGCTGATTGAGCCCGTTTTTTGTTGGTGCGCCCAATGGCGTGGAGGCGGGCAGCCCCGGCTCCCGGGTGGCTAGTCGCGCAGTGGCTTGCCCCTGCGCAGCCTTCGCACCCAGTAGCGGGCGGGATGGAGCGCCTCCAGCAGATCGGCGGCCAGCGGCAGGGGATCGCCGCAGATCTCGCTGGCGACCAGCTCGCCGCACAGGGGCGCCGAGCACAGACCCCGGGAGCCGAGCGCCCCCAGCACGTAGAGGCCGGCGTGCAGGGGCAGCGCGCTCTGCTGATCCGCGGGGGCGTTGACGTCATGATCCGCCAGCGCCGTCAACCGGGCGACGGGCCCGGCGACCGGCAGGTGATCCCGGCTGGCGCAGCGCACCCCGATGCGGGCCTGAGCACCGCTCACATCCACCTCGGCAGGCCAGCGCTGCTGGGGCACACAGGCTTGCAGCCGCGCCCTGTTCTGGTCCTGCTCGTCGGTGCGGTAAGCTAGATCGGTCTGGTTGCGGCCATAGCTGGCCCCGATGCAGTGCGCGCCGTTGTGGGCCGGTGTGAGGTAGCCATCGTAGCAGAGCACGGTCTTGAGCTGGCTCAAGCCAGCCGTGGTCGGCACATGGCTCACCTGGCCGCGCACCGGATAGAGCGGCAGCTCGGCGAAGGGGAGAAGGGCTGGCAACTGATGCCCGGCTGCCACCACCAGATTGGGGGCGTGCCACTGGCGGCCATCCCGGCTCTCCACTCGCCAGCCATCGGCCTCTTCGGCAATACGCGTTACAGCGGCATTGAACACCACTTCCAGCCGCCCGCTGGCCTGCGCCTCCCTGATGGCGGCGCGGGTGAGATCCGCCGGACAGAGCCAGCCCCCCAGGGGATAGCTCACGCCATCCGCATCGCAGGGCAGGCCGACCACCTGCTCAACCTCCGCTGCCGAGAGTGGGTGCATCAGCTCGGGGGGGAAGGGGCCCTGGCTCATCTTGGCAAGCTTCGCGGCGGATTTGTCGTCGTAACCGAGTTGGGTGACGCCACACAGGGAGAAGGCGACGGGGTGGTGCTTTGCCAGGGCCAGCAGCCGGTTTCTGGCAAAGCCGAAGGCCAGCGAATAGAAGCGCGACAGGGCATCGTGCTCGCCGTTGAGCAGGGGGTAGAGGGCTCCTTGTCGATTGCCGGAGGCGCCGCTGGCCGGTTCGCCATCTTCGCACAGCAAGGTGACGTGCCGACCCCGCTCCACCAGAGAGAGCGCCGTCATGGCGGAAGCGATGCCGCCACCGATGATGAGCACCTCTCCCTCCCGCCCTGCGGGGCGGGCATACCAGGGGGCGATGCTCTGCTGCGGCACTTTGCCTTCCCGAACACCCGCCAGCATCTCCCGCTTGCTGCCATGGCCCTTCACCTTCTTCATGGCAAAGCCGGCGGCAATCAGCCCCCGTCGCACGAAACCGGCGCAGGTAAAGGTCGAGAGGGTGGCATCGGGGCGGGCGAGGCGAGCGAGATCGTCGAAGAGATCCTGGGTCCACATCTCTGGGTTCTTGGCAGGGGAGAAACCGTCCAGATACCAGGCGTCCACCAGACCGGTTGCCGGATGGGGCACCTGAGGCAGCATCTCCTTGATGTCGCCAAACCAGAGATCGAGGCGGATGCGGCCATCGGCAAAGAGCAGGCGATGGCAGCCGGAGACCGGCAGCGGCCACTGGTCGATGAGAGGCTGGCTCAAGGGGGCGAGCTCGGGCCAGGCGGCCAGGGCCTTGCGCAGATCGGCCTGGGTAAGGGGGTATTTCTCGACGCTGATGAAGTGCAGCCGGGATCCGTTGCCGGACAGGGGGGCCTGTTCCAGAAAGACGGCCATTGTGGCCAGAAAGTTAAGTCCTGTACCGAAACCTGTTTCACCAATCACGAAACTGTCACTATCGTGGTGCGAAAATCGCTCTGGCAATCGATTTTGCTGCAAAAAGACGTAGCGGGTTTCACTTAGACCGTTATCATTGGAAAAGTACACATCCCCGAACTCACTGGAGACTGGAGTTCCCGCTTCGTTCCAGTCCAATCGGGCATGATGTAAGGATGTTTGACTCACGTTTTCCTCGGCTCGCGTCACAAAATCGCGGGCATTCTACGTGAAAGCAGACCAGTTTGGCAGCCGAAAGCGGGTAGACTCGGTGCCAGTTTTTCCAGACGAGATGAATTAATGAGAAGAGCAGTGATCACCGGTATCGGCGTCATCTCCAGTATCGGCAACAACAAGGAAGAGGTGCTGGCCTCCCTGAAAGCAGGCAAATCCGGCATCACCTATTCCGAGCAGTTCGAGCAGTACAACCTGCGCAGCCGTGTCTGGGGTAACATCAAACTCGATCCGTCTGAACTGATCGACCGTAAAGTCATGCGTTTCATGGGTGACGCCGCGGCCTACGCCTACCTCTCCATGCAGCAGGCCATCGAAGATGCCGGCCTGCCGGAAGAGATGGTCTCCAACGAGCGTACCGGCATCGTGACCGGTTCCGGCGGCGCCTCCGGCAAGAACACCTCCGAATCTGCCGATATCGCCCGTGAAAAGGGCGTCAAGCGGGTGGGTCCCTACATGGTGCCGCGTACCATGTCCTCCACCACCTCCGCCTGTCTTGCCACCCCGTTCAAGATCAAGGGTGTCAACTACACCATCAGCTCCGCCTGTGCGACCTCTGCCCACTGCATCGGTCATGCCTTGGAACTGATCCAGCTTGGCAAGCAGGACATCATCTTTGCCGGTGGCGGCGAGGAGCTGGACTGGTCTTCCACCATCCAGTTCGACGCCATGGGCGCGCTCTCCACCAAGTACAACGACAACCCGGAAAAAGCGTCCCGCACCTATGATGCGGACCGCGACGGCTTCGTCATCTCCGGTGGCGGCGGCATCCTGGTGGTCGAGGAGCTGGAACACGCCCTGGCCCGTGGTGCCCACATCTACGCCGAAATCACCGGTTACGGTGCGACCTCCGACGGCTACGACATGGTGGCCCCGAGCGGTGAAGGCGCTGTGCGTTGCATGAAGATGGCGATGCAGGGTGTCGGCAAGGTGGACTACATCAACACTCACGGTACCTCTACTCCGGTTGGTGACACCAAGGAGCTGGAAGCCATTCAGACCCTGTTTGGCAGCAATGCACCCAAGCTCTCCGCCACCAAGGCGATGACCGGCCATGCTCTGGGCGCCGCCGGCGTGCACGAGGCCGTCTACTCCCTGCTGATGATGGAACACGGCTTCATCGCCCCCAGCATCAACATCGAGAATCTGGACGAGAAAGCCGTGGGCCTGCCCATCGTGCGTGAATACGAAGCGGCCGACCTCAATACCGTCATGTCCAACAGCTTCGGCTTTGGCGGTACCAACGCCTCTCTGGTGTTCAGCAAGTTCAAGGCTTGATCTCCCCGTGGGGAGCGCAACGCGAAATAGAAAAAGGCGCCGAAAGGCGCCTTTTTTATTGAACTCTTTTTATTGAACTCTGCTGATGGTTCCCGGTTCGGGACCGCTGTCTGCCAGGGGCAACCGCATATAGACAGCCCCGTCACCATACTCCACCAGCGACTTGCCGGTGTCGGCGGGCACAAACCCCTGCTTGCGCCAGAAGGCCGGGGCATCCTGAACCGCCACCAGGCCTGCATGGCGATATCCTGCATGGCTCGCGAAAGCGAGCGCCCTTGCCAGCAGCCGCTGTCCGACACCCAGGCCGCGTGCCTTGCTCGAGACAGCGAGATCGTGCAGATAGAACTCGTCGTGACCGGCAAGCGCCTTCATCGGCACCGAGAGGGGCGGGGGCTGGTGGGCACGCCAGGGGTGGCAGAGCAGGTAACCCAGCACCTTGCCCTGACGCTCGGCCACCCAGCAGGAGGCGGGGGCCAGCTCGGTCTTGTTCTGCATCACCTCGAGGGGCTCGGGTTCGAACTGGTGATAACACTCGTGCTGGATGGCCATGATGGCGGGCCAGTCTGGCGTGCGGATGGTGCGGATGGTGATCATGATGCGGGTCGGGTCCGTACTCAAACCGTGGCAAAAAGGGGTGACAGCATACCCCAGAGAGCACACAAACGAAACCGGGTCACCTGTCAGCGACTCGTCAGCGAACCGGCTCCTTGCTCACGATCTTGATCAGCTGGTAGCGCAAGGAAGGGGCATCGGCCGGCACATCGGCAAGTTGCTCCTTGCTCACTTCCAGTTGATAGCGAAAGCCCGGTTCAAAGGTGAAGCCTTCGATTTGCTGATAGAAGAGGCTCCAGTTCTCTCCCGGCTGACTGCGCACCTGCATGCACTTCATGGGGGCGACACCGACGCAGTCTGCCAACTTGTCCTGGATATAGAGGGTTTCGGTGGTCGGGGCGCTCTGGCAGGCGCTGAGCAGGAGGGCGGAGCTGAGGAGCAGGGGAGATTTCATGATGAATGTCCTTGGCGTAAAAGGGCGCGATTAAACCTGCAAAAGAAAAGGCGGTCAATGACCGCCTTTGTAACAAACCATGACAGATCGGGCTCAGCGCTGGTCGAGGGGCACGAACTCGCGCAGGGGCTGACCGGTGTAGAGCTGACGGGGACGGCCGATCTTCTGATCCGGGTCCGAGTGCATCTCGTTCCAGTGGGCAATCCAGCCGATGGTACGTGAGATGGCGAAGATCACGGTGAACATGGACATGGGGATACCGATGGCCTTCATGATGATGCCGGAGTAGAAGTCCACGTTCGGGTAGAGCTTCTTCTCGATGAAGTAGGGGTCGGACAGCGCGATGCGTTCCAGCTCCATGGCCACGTCCAGCAGCGGATCCTTGATCTGCAGCTCGGTCAGTACCTCGTGGCAGGTTTCGCGCATTACGGTGGCACGGGGGTCGTGGTTCTTGTAGACCCGGTGACCGAAGCCCATCAGACGGAACGGATCGTTCTTGTCCTTGGCGCGGCCGATGTACTCGGGAATGCGATCCACGGAGCCAATCTCTTCGAGCATCTTGAGGCAGGCTTCGTTGGCACCACCGTGGGCCGGGCCCCACAGGGAGGCGATCCCCGCGGCGATACAGGCAAACGGGTTGGCACCGGAAGAACCGGCCAGACGCACGGTGGAGGTGGAGGCGTTTTGCTCATGATCCGCATGCAGGGTGAAGATGCGGTCCATGGCGCGCTCGACGATGGGGTTGACCTTGTACTCTTCGGTCGGCACGCCAAACATCATGTGCAGGAAGTTGCCTGCATAGGAGAGGGCGTTGCGCGGCTGCATGAAGGGCTGGCCGATGGAATACTTGTAACACATGGCGGCCAGGGTCGGCATCTTGGAGAGCAGACGGAAGGCACAGATCTCGCGATGCTCCTCGTTGTTGATGTCGAGGGCGTCGTGATAGAAGGCGGACAGCGCGCTGACCACGCCGCACATGACGGCCATGGGGTGGGCGTCGCGGCGGAAGCCGCGGAAGAAGAAGGCGATCTGCTCGTGCACCATGGTGTGGCGGGTGACCAGACGTTCAAATTCCGCATATTGGGTCTTGGTGGGGGCCTCGCCGTACAGCAGGATGTAGCAGACTTCGAGGTAGCTGGCCTGGGTGGCCAACTGGGCGATGGGGTAACCGCGGTGCAGCAAGACACCCTGGTCGCCATCGATGTAGGTGATGGAAGATTTGCAAGAACCGGTGGCCATGAAGCCGGGGTCGAAGGTGAAATATCCTTGCGTGCCCAGCTTTCTGACATCGATCACATCGGGTCCAACGGTACCGGAGAGGATCGGCAATTCAACCGGCTCTTTTCCGGGCAGATGTAGGGTGGCTATCTTATCAGCCATAGCACGTCTCCTTTGCTCTTTTATAATTTGGTTCCAGCCCTACTTTATTACGACTGTTATGACGCTGGCAAAGGTTCTTACCCGTACCACGGCGGCTGGAGCGCCTTATTTGAACCAGAGAACCATGTCTTTGTCAATTTTGCTGGATGATCATTAATGACTTGTTAAAGCTGTTGTGAGATCTGGTTTACGGTTTTGGATTTTCTGTGTAGCTATTTGATTGTCATTGGTTAAGGCCGCCGATATACTGCGCCACGTGGGTGATGGTCGTCGGTGTTTGAAACGCTTTCGCAAAGCCAGATGTGATATCGAAAATGTTATTTTTGGCTTTCCTGAGTTGTTTTGGTAACAAAAACCTAACAAATGCCACTCCTCGCCCTCAAAGCGTGTGAAAACAATAACTAACGTGCTCAATGGAGCTGAGTGGGCAAAGCCGTGAAAAACAAACAGAGACCTGTAAACCTCGACCTACAGACGATCAGCTTTCCTGTCACCGCCATCGCTTCCATCTTGCATCGTGTCTCAGGGGTCATCACCTTTGTGGCATTGGCCATCTTGCTGTGGATGCTTGGTACTTCACTCGCCTCTCCCGAAGGATTTGAATCGGTCGTTGCCATCATGGACAACTTCCTGGTCAAGTTCGTGCTGTGGGGGATCCTGACCGCGCTGGCTTACCACATCGTGGGCGGTCTGCGGCACCTGGTCATGGACATGGGCTATTGGGAAGAGCTGGAATCCGGTAATCAGAGTGCCCGTGTGGCCTTCGTGATCACCGCGGTTTTGGCGGTATTGGCGGGGGTACTGGTATGGTAACCAATTCTGCAACTTTCGGGCGCAGCGGTGTTCATGATTACATCCTGATCCGCGCCACCGCCCTCATCATGACGTGCTACGTCCTCTATCTGGTTGGCTTTGTCGCGTTCAACGACATCACCTACGAGGTGTGGACCGGCTTCTTCTCCAACACCTTCACCAAGGTCTTCACCCTGCTGACGCTCGTATGCGTCTTGATCCACGCCTGGATCGGTCTGTGGCAGGTGCTGACCGACTATATCAAGCCGGTCGGACTGCGCGGTGCGCTGCAGTTTGTGCTGGTGGTGGTGCTGTTTGTCTATGTGATGACTGGTTTCGTCGTGCTGTGGGGTGTGTAAGGTGACTATTCCAACTCGTGAATTTGATGCGGTCGTGATCGGTGCCGGTGGCGCCGGTATGCGCGCCGCGCTGCAGATTGCCCAGTCCGGCAAGAGCTGCGCCCTGTTATCCAAGGTTTTCCCGACCCGTTCCCACACGGTCTCCGCCCAGGGCGGGATCACGGTCGCCCTGGGCAATGCCCACGACGACAACTGGCAGTGGCACATGTATGACACCGTCAAGGGCTCCGATTACATCGGTGATCAGGAAGCCATCGAATACATGTGCAAGACCGGCCCCGAGGCCATCTATGAGCTGGAGAACATGGGCTTGCCTTTCTCCCGCTTTGACAACGGTACCGTCTACCAGCGTCCGTTCGGCGGTCAGTCCAAGAACTTCGGCGGCGAGCAGGCTGCCCGCACCGCGGCGGCAGCCGACCGTACCGGTCACGCCCTGCTGCACACCCTGTATCAACAAAACGTCAAGAACAAGACCACCGTCTTCTCCGAGTGGTATGCCCTGGATCTGGTGAAGAACCAGGATGGCCATATCGTCGGCTGTACCGCCATCGACATGGAGAGTGGTGAAGTCGTCTACTTCAAGGCCAAGGCCACCGTGCTCGCCACCGGCGGCGCCGGTCGCATCTACCAGTCCACTACCAACGCCCACATCAACACCGGTGACGGCGTCGGCATGGCGCTGCGCGCCGGGGTCGGCGTGCAGGACATGGAGTTCTGGCAGTTCCACCCCACCGGCATCGCCGGGGCAGGGGTACTGGTGACCGAGGGTTGCCGTGGTGAAGGCGGCTACCTGCTGAACAAGGACGGTGAGCGCTTCATGGAGCGTTATGCGCCAAACGCCAAGGACCTGGCCGGTCGCGACGTGGTGGCCCGCTCCATCATGATCGAGATCCGCGAAGGCCGTGGCTGTGACGGTCCCTGGGGCCCGCACATCAAGCTCAAGCTGGATCACCTCGGCAAAGAGGTGCTGGAATCCCGCCTGCCGGGCATCTGCGAGCTCTCTCGCACCTTCGCCCACGTGGATCCGGTCAAAGAGCCCATCCCCATCATCCCGACCTGCCACTACATGATGGGCGGCGTGCCGACCAGCGTGAACGGCCAGTGCCTGACCCAGGACAAGGATGGCAACGACGTGCCGGTTGTCGGTCTGTTCGCGGTGGGCGAGATCGCCTGCGTCTCCGTGCACGGTGCCAACCGTCTGGGCGGCAACTCGCTGCTGGATCTGGTGGTGTTCGGTCGTGCTGCCGGCATGCACCTGGTGGAGACCCTTGGCTCGATGGAGCACGGCGCGGAAGCCACCGACGCCGACATCGCCAAGGCGCTGGAGCGCTTCAACCGCTGGGAAAACAACCGTGACGGGGAAGACCCGGCCCAGATCCGCAAGGACCTGCAGCGCTGCATGCAGAACAACTTCTCCGTGTTCCGGGAAGGGGATGCCATGGCAGAAGGGCTGGCCGAGCTGAAACTCATCCGCGAGCGTCTCAAGAACGCCCGTCTGGACGACACCTCCAAGGAGTTCAATACCCAGCGCATCGAGTGCCTGGAGCTGGACAACCTGATGGAGACCGCCTATGCCACCGCGGTGGCGGCGAACTTCCGTACCGAGAGTCGTGGCGCCCACAGCCGCTTCGACTTCCCGGAGCGTGACGATGAGAGCTGGCTGTGCCACAGCCTCTATCATCCGGACACCGAGTCCATGACCCGTCGCGCTGTCAACATGTCACCCAAGACCCGTGAGGCGTTCCCGCCCAAGGTCCGGACTTACTGATTGCGGAGCTAAGCACAATGAACGTCACATTCTCTGTCTACAGATACAATCCGGACGTTGATAACGTCCCGTATATGAAGGATTATCGTCTTGATATTCCTGAAGGTTCCGACATGATGGTGCTCGACGCACTGATCCAGCTCAAGGAGCTGGATCCCACCCTCGCCTTCCGCCGCTCCTGCCGCGAAGGGGTCTGTGGATCTGACGGTCTCAACATGAATGGCAAAAACGGTCTGGCCTGCATCACGCCGCTCTCCGATCTCTTGAAGAAGGGCAGCAAGGTCGTCATTCGACCCTTGCCCGGTCTGCCGGTGATCCGGGATCTGGTGATCGACATGACTCAGTTCTACACCCAGTGGGAGAAGGTCAAACCCTTCCTCATCAACGACGAAAAACTGCCGCCCGTGCGTGAGCACCTGCAATCCCCCGAAGAGCGCGCCAAGCTGGATGGCCTGTACGAGTGCATACTCTGTGCCTGCTGCTCCACCTCTTGCCCCTCCTTCTGGTGGAACCCGGACAAGTTCATCGGTCCGGCCGGCCTGCTCGCCGCCTATCGCTGGCTGGCGGACAGCCGCGATACTGCGGCCAGTGAGCGACTGGGCAACCTGGATGACGCCTTCAGCGTGTTCCGCTGCCACGGCATCATGAACTGCGTGAACGTCTGTCCCAAGGGCTTGAACCCGACCAAGGCCATCGGTCAGATCAAGTCGATGTTGCTCAACCGGGCCGTGTAGTATCGGGGCCAGGGCGCCTTGCGCCGGGCCCGACCTCTGGATAGCCATCCCGCCCCGGGATGGCTATGACCCTACAAGCTGCAGTGCAGCGAACAAGATGTACAAGGGATAGAAATGCATAACGGCGTGATGAAGGCCTGGTTGGAGTCATCTCACCTGGCTGGTGCGAATGCAAGCTACATTGAGGATTTGTACGAATCCTTCCTGGAAAACCCCGACTCCGTTGCCGACGAATGGCGCAGCCTGTTCCAGTCGCTGCCCCAGGTCAACGGACATGCAGTAGAACAACCCCACTCCCAGGTTCGCGACTATTTCCGCCGCCTGGCCAAGGACTCCTCCCGTTACAGCGCTCCCGTCTCCGATCCCCAGGTGGATGCCAAACAGGTTCGCGTACTGCAACTGATCAACGCCTTCCGCTTCCGCGGTCACCAGAACGCCAACCTGGACCCCCTGGGTCTGTGGCAGCGCGAGCCGGTCGCCGAGCTGGACCCGGCCTTCCACAACCTGCAAGGTGCAGACATGGAGGCCACCTTCAATGTGGGCTCCTACGCCATCGGTCGCGAGACCATGGTGCTCTCCGATCTGTATGCCTCGCTGAAGAAAACCTATTGCGGCAGCATCGGCGCCGACTACATGCACCTTACCTCCACCGAGGAGAAGCGCTGGCTGCAAGACCGGCTGGAATCCATCGAAGGGAAGGGCAACTATACCCTCGAAGAGAAGACCCGCTTCCTCGAGAGCCTGACCGCCGCCGAAGGGCTGGAAAAATACCTGGGTGCCAAGTTCCCGGGGGCCAAGCGTTTCTCCCTGGAAGGGGGCGATGCCATGGTGCCCATGCTCAAAGAGTTGATCCGTCGCGCCGGTGAGCAGGGTTGCAAGGAAGCCGTCATCGGCATGGCCCACCGCGGTCGCCTCAACGTGCTCATCAACGTACTGGGCAAGCGCGCTCAGGACCTGTTCGACGAGTTCGCCGGCAAGCACGGCGAATCCTGGGGCACAGGGGACGTGAAGTACCACATGGGCTTCTCCTCCGACTTCGCCACCCCGGGCGGCAACGTCCACCTGGCGCTGGCGTTCAACCCGTCGCACCTCGAGATCGTCAATCCCGTGGTCATCGGCTCCGTGCGTGCCCGTATGGATCGCCGTGGTGACAAGGACGGCTCCAGCGTCCTGCCCATCACCATCCACGGTGACTCCGCCATCGCGGGGCAGGGGGTCGTTGCCGAGACCTTCAACATGTCTCAGACCCGTGCCTATGGCGTGGGCGGGACAGTGCGCATCGTCATCAACAACCAGGTGGGCTTCACCACCTCCTATATCCGTGACCTGCGCTCCACCGAATATTGCACCGACATCGCCAAGGCGGTGCAGGCACCTGTGCTGCACGTCAACGGGGATGACCCGGAAGCCGTGGTGCTGGTGACCCAGATTGCCCTGGATTACCGCAACACCTTCAAGCGCGACGTGGTGATCGAGCTGGTCTGCTACCGTCGTCACGGCCACAACGAGGCTGACGAGCCGAGCGCGACCCAGCCCCTGATGTATCAGAAGATCAAGCAGCACCCGACTCCGCGCAAGATCTACGCCGATCAGCTGATCGCCGAAGGAGCCATCGCGCCTGAGCTGGCCACCACGCTAGTCAACGACTATCGCGATACCCTGGATCGGGGCGAGCGGGTGAGCAAGGAGTGGCGTCCCATGGAGCTGCACTCCGTGGACTGGACCCCGTATCTGGGTCACGACTGGGCCATGGCCTATGACAGCACTGTGCCCATGGATCACCTGAAGGCCCTGGGCGAGCGCATCAGCCAGTACCCGGCGACCCATGTGCTGCAACGTCAGGTCGAGAAGATCTACGAAGACCGTCGCCTGATGGCCGCCGGTGAGAAGCTGGTGGACTGGGGCTTTGCCGAGACGCTGGCCTATGCCACCCTGGTGGACAAGGGCTCCCGCATTCGCTTCACCGGGGAAGACTCCGGGCGTGGCACCTTCTTCCATCGCCACGCCGTGCTGCACAGCCAGACCGATGCCAGCACCTACACCCCGCTGTGCAACCTGCACGACGAGCAGGGCCCGTTTGAAGTCTATGACTCCGTGCTGACCGAGAACGCGGTACTGGCGTTTGAATATGGCTACGCCAGCGCGGAACCGGCCGGTCTCACCATCTGGGAAGCCCAGTTCGGTGACTTCGCCAACTGCGCCCAGGTGGTGGTGGATCAGTTCCTCTCCTCCGGCGAGCAGAAGTGGGGCCGGATGTGCGGCCTGACCATGCTGCTGCCCCACGGTTACGAGGGTCAGGGCCCGGAGCACTCCTCCGCCCGTCTGGAGCGTTACCTGCAGATGTGCGCCCAGCACAACATGCAGGTGTGCGTGCCCTCCACCCCGGCGCAGGTGTTCCACATGCTGCGTCGCCAGGTGGTGCGCCCGATGCGCCGTCCGCTTATCGTGATGACGCCCAAATCCCTGCTGCGCCACCCGCTGGCGGTGAGCAAGCTCGAAGAGCTGGCAGAGGGCACCTTCCAGAACGCCATCGGCGAGATCGATGCGCTGGATCCCAAAGGCGTCAAGCGCGTGGTCTTCTGCTCCGGCAAGGTCTACTACGACCTGCTCGATGCCCGTCGCAAGGCGGAGCAGCAGGACGTGGCCCTGGTACGGATCGAGCAGCTCTATCCCTTCCCGGAAGAGGAAGTGCGCGCCATCCTGGCCGATTACAGCCATGTCACCGACTTCGTCTGGTGTCAGGAAGAGCCGCAGAACCAGGGCGCCTGGTACAGCACCCGTCATCACTACGACAGCGTGCTGCCAAGCCATGCCCGTCTGCGTTATGCCGGTCGCCCGGCGTCGGCCTCACCGGCTGTCGGTTACATGTCCGTCCACGCCAAGCAGCAAAAAGCCCTGGTGGAAGACGCCCTTACCCTGGAATGAACGAGTTGTGGATGAGAGGGCCCGTGTCGGGACCCTCTCTGACCTGGAACAAGCCTGCTGGCCAAGAAGTAACAAGGAACTGATTACATGACTATCGAGATCAAGGTACCGGACCTGCCGGAATCAGTGGCGGATGCCACCATCGCGACCTGGCACAAGAAACCGGGTGATCTGGTTGCCCGTGACGAAGTGCTGGTTGACATCGAAACCGATAAAGTCGTGCTGGAAGTGCCCGCGCCGGAAGCCGGCGTACTGGGCGACATCCTGCAGAGCGAAGGGGCGACCGTGCTCTCCCGCCAGCTGATCGCCATGCTCAAGCCGGCCCCCGTTGCCGGTGAAGCGACCAGCGAAAAGCCGGTGGAAGCCGTGGCTGATGACGCTGCCGATGGCCTGAGCCCTTCCGTGCGCCGCATGGTGGCCGAGCACGACATCGACGTCGCCAAGCTGACCGGCACCGGCAAGGGCGGTCGTGTCACCAAGGAAGATGTGGAAGCCTTCATCAAGAATCTGGGCAAAGCTCCGGTGGCTGCACCGACTGCTGCCGCTCCCGTGGCTGCCGCACCGGTCGCGCCGCTGGCCGGTCGCACCGAGAAGCGTGTGCCCATGACCCGTCTGCGCAAGCGCATCGCCGAGCGTCTGCTGGAGGCCAAGAACACCACCGCAATGTTGACTACCTTCAACGAGATCAACATGGCGCCCATCATGAAGCTGCGCAAGCAGTACGGCGAGATCTTCGAGAAGAAGCACGGCATCAAGCTCGGCTTCATGTCCTTCTATGTGAAGGCCGTGGTCGAATCCCTTAAGCGCTACCCGGAAGTGAACGCGGCGCTGGACGGTGACGACATCGTCTACCACAACTACTTCGACGTCAGCATCGCCGTCTCCACCCCCCGTGGTCTGGTGACCCCGGTGCTGCGCGACTGCGACAACATGAGCCTGGCGGACATCGAGAAGGCCATCAAAGATCTGGCCGGCAAGGGCCGTGACGGCAAGCTGACCGTGGATGAACTGACTGGCGGCAACTTCACCATCACCAACGGTGGCGTGTTCGGCTCCCTGATGTCCACCCCCATCATCAACCCGCCCCAGAGCGCCATTCTGGGCATGCACAAGATCCAGGACCGCCCCATGGCCGTCGACGGCAAGGTCGAGATCCTGCCGATGATGTACCTGGCGCTCTCCTACGATCACCGCATCATCGACGGCCGCGAGTCCGTGGGCTTCCTGGTCTCCATCAAGGAGCTGCTGGAAGACCCGACCCGTCTGCTGCTGGATGTCTGAGCAAGCGTGACTGAAAGATAACGAGGGGCCGCCCAGGCCCCCATTCACAGGGGATTGAGAAACACGAGCCCCGGACGGAAATACCTACAACACGGATAGAGCATCTATGAATCTGCATGAATATCAGGCAAAACAGCTGTTTGCCGAGTATGGCCTGCCGGTCTCCGAAGGTTATGCCTGTGCCACCCCGCAGGAAGCGGCCGAAGCGGCCGACAAGATTGGCGGCAACACCTGGGTCGTCAAGTGCCAGGTCCACGCCGGTGGCCGCGGCAAGGCGGGCGGCGTCAAGCTGGCCAAGAGCAAGGACGAGATCCGCGCCTTCGCCCAGAACTGGCTCGGCAAGAACCTGGTGACCTATCAGACTGACGCCAATGGTCAGCCGGTTACCAAGATCCTGGTGGAGTCCTGCACCGACATCGCCAAGGAACTGTACCTGGGCGCCGTGGTCGACCGTGGCTCTCGCCGCGTGGTCTTCATGGCTTCCACCGAAGGTGGTGTGGAGATTGAGAAAGTCGCCCACGAAACCCCGGAACTCATTCACAAGGCTGCCATCGATCCCCTGGTAGGCCCGCAGCCTTATCAGGCCCGCGAGCTGGCCTTCAAGCTGGGTCTGGTCGGCGATCAGATCAAGCAGTTCACCAAGATCTTCATGGGTCTGGGCCAGATGTTCCTGGACTGCGATTTCGCCCTGCTGGAGATCAACCCCCTGGTCATCACCGACAAGGGCAACCTGCACTGCCTGGACGGCAAGATCAACATCGACGCCAACGCCCTGTACCGTCAGCCCAAGCTGCGCGAGATGCACGACCCGTCCCAGGATGACCCCCGCGAAGCGCACGCCGCCCAGTGGGAGCTGAACTATGTGGCGCTCGATGGCAACATCGGCTGCATGGTCAACGGCGCCGGTCTGGCCATGGGCACCATGGACATCGTCAACCTGCACGGCGGTTCACCTGCCAACTTCCTGGACGTCGGCGGCGGCGCCACCAAGGAGCGCGTGACCGAGGCCTTCAAGATCATCCTCTCCGACAGCAAGGTACAAGCCGTGCTGGTCAACATCTTTGGCGGCATCGTGCGCTGCGACATGATCGCGGAAGGCATCATCGGTGCCGTGAAGGAAGTGGGGGTGAAAGTGCCCGTGGTGGTGCGTCTGGAAGGCAACAATGCCGAACTGGGTGCCCGTAAACTGGCCGACAGCGGCCTCAATATCATCGCCGCAACGAGTCTGACTGACGCAGCTCAGCAAGTGGTAAAAGCAGCGGAGGCCAAATAATGAGCGTTCTGATCAACAAAGACACCAAGGTGATCTGCCAGGGCTTTACCGGCGGTCAGGGTACCTTCCACTCCGAACAGGCCATTGCCTACGGTACCCAGATGGTCGGCGGTGTGTCCCCGGGCAAGGGTGGCACTACCCACCTGGGCCTGCCGGTGTTCAACACCGTCCGTGACGCCGTGGAAGCCACCGGCGCCACCGCCTCCGTCATCTATGTACCGGCCCCGTTCTGCAAGGACGCCATCCTGGAAGCCATCGATGCCGGCATCAAGCTCATCGTCACCATCACCGAAGGCATCCCGACCCTGGACATGCTGGACGTCAAGGTGAAGCTGCAGGAAACCGGCGTGCGGATGATCGGCCCGAACTGCCCGGGTGTCATCACCCCGGGTGAGTGCAAGATCGGCATCATGCCAGGCCACATTCACAAGCCAGGCAAGGTGGGCATCGTCTCCCGCTCCGGCACCCTGACCTATGAAGCGGTCAAGCAGACCACGGACGAGGGCTTCGGCCAGTCCACCTGCGTCGGTATCGGTGGGGACCCCATCCCGGGTTCCAACTTTATCGACATTCTGGAGATGTTCCAGAATGACCCGCAGACCGAAGCCATCGTGATGATCGGCGAGATCGGCGGCAACGCCGAGGAAGACGCGGCGGCCTACATCAAGGCCCACGTCACCAAGCCGGTGGTCTCCTACATCGCGGGCGTCACCGCCCCGGCTGGCAAGCGCATGGGTCATGCGGGCGCCATCATCGCCGGTGGTAAAGGCACCGCGGCCGAGAAATTTGCCGCCCTGGAAGATGCCGGCGTGAAAACCGTGCGCTCCCTGGCCGATATCGGCAAGGCCCTGCGTGAAGTAACTGGCTGGTAAGTTCTTTAGCCTGTTATCTCGGATAGCAAAATGCCGCCCTTTGGGGCGGCATTTTTTATGGGGATAGTTTGCTTTTTCGCCTGCGTAACTTAATTCAGTACACATCTCAGCTCAAAGGGGCGCGATGAAGGCGCTGTTCTCTGCGTGCGATGAATTGAAGAACATTATGTAAACGATACAGTCATAATAATAAAATTTGCACATGCTGAATGGCGGGCTATATTCTTATGGCTTGCAAATGATATCAGTGTCAATACTGCTGGGGAGGGTAATATGATGACTTCGAAAAGTATGTTTTTATTTTGTTTTTCTTCTGCACTTATTTCTGGCTGTTCTAGTAATCTAAGTGCAGTAGATAAACTGACTAGCTCGACTCAAAATGATGGCGGTATTTCATCTTACTTTAATGACATTCCATTTCAAAGTCGCTTTCTTGCAATAAATGGCCAACTTCCTATAGATACTGTTGGAATGCCTTGCGTTGCGAGTAGTTATCGTGTGCCATATTCAATGATATGTCTGAGTACAGATAAGTCGAAAGTCATCGAATATGACTACCCCGTGACAGGAAATCCTGGTAAAAAAATAAAAGACATTAAAAACAGCCTCACTAATTTAGAGAAAAAATCGCAAGACTTAGTTACAAAATTGCTTGTTAAGGCTACTTGCAAAAATGCAGGAAAAGAAGAGTGCACAGCGGAGATTGAGAGTGCATCTACTGCTCAGTCAGAATTTCAATCTTTACAGGCGGAAGTATTATCAAAGTTGTCAGATGGTAATACGTTTATATTTCAGTGGAGCAGCACAGCCGGTGGTGGATTCGATGTAGAAGCTGACCCCTATGGGAAAATTGATGGGCAGGGTGGCTATCAGAATAGTGGAATTACAATCGTGTCTGGTTTACGCATATCCCAATTTTTAGTGGGAAATGATATCAGCAGTATTTATCAGAATTTGCCAAAGGATACTAAATTAGCAACATTTGTCATGCAGGCACAAGGAATTGCATATATAAGTACTCGAAGCATTAGTGCTACGGTGCAAGCTCGTTTAGGGCTAACGCCCACTCAATTTAGTGACATAATAAGCACTTTGTCTGGCGCTCAGAAAATACAACTGGCAGCAGCTTTCAATTATGTAAGTAGCCTGAGTAATGAAGGTCAATTTCACACTGTAAATAAAAACATTAAAGATGTTCCGACGTGGCATACAACAGGTAAGATAGAAGGCCATGGATATCAAACTTTCTATGCAACCATGACAAAATTAGATGAGCTTAAAAAAATGATTGAGAGAAAATAGTAAATTACTTACAGACCATATCTGCATATGCAGTGTGATTATATATGGTTGTTTTATAGTTTGGTTTGTGAACCACAGAGTCATTTTAACAACTTTCTTCAATATATTTTGACGGTTTTTGTGGTTGTATTATCGCAGTGTAATTGGATGCTTGAAAAACATTGCTGATGCTTTCCAATTTATTCGAGTGAAATGCCATTTTTGACATTGCAATTGTTTGATGTGGCTATTGATAGAGTAATGCCTTGACCAAGAAAGTCTGATACTCATACTCAATAGGGCAATTCAACCCATCATGGGAACATTAGAATTTCAAAATTTATTGTCTTGTATCTATTTGTCTCCCCTTGTTTTACCGACAGCTACTAGTGAGTAGGCGAGCAAGGTTCTTCTGCCAACCTTGAAAAATCAGGCCATAGGGCGTATAACCACGCGCTTGTCAGTGTATTGAGTGAGCCAATTTTTATGCAGCAGACTGAACCCGTGCAGAACGCCCCCTTTTGGCAGGTAAAAAGCCTGCAACAGATGACTATGACCGAGTGGGAGTCCCTGTGCGACGGCTGCGGCAAGTGCTGCCTGAACAAGCTGATCGACGAGGACACCGAGGAGCTGGTGTTCACCAACGTGGCCTGCAACCTGCTCAATACCAAGACCTGCCAGTGCTCCGACTACGGCAACCGCTTTAAAAAAGAGCCGGACTGCCTGCAGATCACCCACGACAAGATTGCCGAGTTCAACTGGCTGCCCTCTACCTGTGCCTACCGCCTGCTGGCGGAAGGGCAGACCCTGCCGACTTGGCATCCCCTTATCACCGGCAGCCGCAGCGCCATGCACCAGGCTGGTCAGTCGGTGCGCGGCAAGGTGATCCATGAGGTACATGCCGGCGATTGGGCCGACCATATCATCACCTGGGCAAGCTAAGCCTTAATCCGCCGTTTATTGCTTACTACAGGGGCAGGGGAGTGAGACTCCGCTGCCTCTGTTGTTTTTGGTGTATAAGTGATCAGTTTTTTGCGATAAAGGCAGTTTGAAACTTCATGGTGAGATGAAAGCATCGTGAAGTCGTGAGAGGTCGCCCCTGACGCAGCCAGCACCCGTTAAACTGCATCCATGACACAAGGGCTGCGGAGCACACTCTGCAGCCCTTGTTGCTTTCTGGCGCTTGCTAGCGATGTAGAGTGGTTTCCCCTCACCCTGACCCTCTCCCAAGGGGAGAGGGAATAGATCGAGGTTGCTATGCAAAACTCGTGGTGGTCGAGCATGGTTCTGCTCTGCTTTTCTGAGTACCTGAGTACCTGAGTACCTGAGTACCTGAGTACCTGAGTACCTGAGTACCTGAGTACCTGAGTACCTGAGTGCCTGAGTGCCGGTGGGCACATCCGTGCATCAAGCGCAGGAGGGGAGTGGAGAAGGGGCATAGAGAGGGGCGTTAGGAGACCAATGTCTGCCCGAGCCTGCGGGTCAAAGCCAGTGAATCAGCGGGCCAACGCCAGTAGAAACTGTGAGGTAGGAACTGGTTGCACACCGGCTAACGGCCATAAAAAAACCGGCGCCTTGGCGCCGGTTTTGTTTCACCGAGACGCTATTACAGAGAAGCGGTGAAGGTACGGGTGATGACGTCTTGCTGTTGCTCCTTGGTCAAGGAGTTGAAGCGAACGGCATAACCGGATACGCGGATGGTCAACTGCGGATATTTCTCCGGGTTTTCCATGGCGTCCAGCAGCATTTCACGGTTCATTACGTTGACGTTCAGGTGCTGACCACCTTCCAGGTTGGCTTCGTGGTGGAAGTAACCATCCATCAGGCCGGCCAGGTTGGCTTTCTGGGCTTCCATGTCTTTACCCAGCGCGTTCGGCACGATGGAGAAGGTATAGGAGATACCATCTTTGGCGTAGGCGAACGGCAGCTTGGCAACGGACGTCAGGGAAGCAACGGCACCCTTCTGATCACGACCGTGCATCGGGTTGGCACCCGGGCCGAACGGCGCACCGGCGCGACGACCATCCGGGGTGTTACCGGTCTTCTTGCCGTACACCACGTTGGAGGTGATGGTCAGCACGGACTGGGTAGCCACGGCTCCGCGGTAGGTGTTGAGCTTCTGGATCTTCTTCATGAAGCGCTCGACCAGGTCGCAGGCGATGTCATCGACGCGAGCGTCGTTGTTGCCGAACTGCGGGTACTCGCCTTCGATTTCGAAGTCGATGGAGACGCCATCGGCATCACGTACCGGCTTGACCTTGGCGTACTTGATGGCAGACAGGGAGTCAGCGGCTACGGACAGACCGGCGATACCACAGGCCATGGTGCGATAGACGTCACGGTCGTGCAGCGCCATCAAGGAGGCTTCGTAGCTGTACTTGTCGTGCATGTAGTGGATGATGTTCAGGGCGGCGACATACTGCTTGGCCAGCCAGTCCATGAAGTGATCCAGTCTGTCCATCACGTCGTTGTAGTCGAGGTACTCGGAGGTGACCATTTCGGTCTTCGGACCGACCTGGATCTTGAGCTTCTCGTCCATACCGCCGTTGATTGCATACAGCATGGTCTTGGCCAGGTTGGCACGGGCACCGAAGAACTGCATCTGTTTGCCGACGATCATCGGGGACACACAGCAAGCGATGGCGTAGTCATCGTTGTTGAAGTCCGGACGCATCAGGTCGTCGTTCTCGTACTGAACGGAAGAGGTCTCGATGGATACCTTGGCGCAGTACTTCTTGAAACCGACCGGCAGCTTCTCGGACCACAGGATGGTCAGGTTCGGCTCAGGGGACGGGCCCATGGTGTACAGGGTGTTCAGCATACGGAAGCTGTTCTTGGTGACCAGGGTACGGCCATCAACGCCCATACCAGCCAGGGTCTCGGTGGCCCACATCGGGTCGCCGGAGAACAGTGAATCGTATTCCGGGGTACGCAGGAAGCGAACCATACGCAGCTTCATGACCATGTGGTCCATCAGCTCCTGGGCTTCTTGCTCGGTGATCAGACCCTTTTGCAGGTCACGCTCGATGTAGATGTCCAGGAAGCTGGAGGTACGACCGAAGGACATGGCCGCGCCGTTCTGGGACTTGACCGCCGCGAGGTAGGCGAAGTAGGTCCACTGTACGGCTTCTTTGGCGGTCTTGGCCGGTACGGAGATATCGCAGCCATATTTGGCAGCCATCACCTTCATCTGGGCCAGGGCACGGTGCTGCTCGGAGATCTCTTCGCGCAGACGGATGGTGGCTTCCAGGTTGACACCGTTTTCCAGGTCAGCCTGCAGGGACTTGAACTGAGCCAGTTTGTCGGCCATCAGGAAGTCGATACCGTACAGGGCAACACGACGGTAGTCACCGATGATGCGGCCACGGCCGTAGGCATCCGGCAGACCGGTGATGACGCCGGACTTGCGGCAGTTCAGGATGTCTTTGGTGTAGACGTCGAACACGCCCTGGTTGTGAGTCTTGCGGTACTCGGTGAAGATCTTCTCGACCATGGGGTCAAGCTGGCGACCGTACACTTCGCAAGAGGTCTTGACCATCTTGATACCGCCGTTGGCGATGATGGCGCGCTTGAGCGGTTTGTCGGTCTGCAGACCAACGATTTGCTCCAGGCTCTGGTCGATATAGCCGGCATCGTGAGCGGTAATGGTGGAGGGCAGGTCGGTATCAAAATCGACCGGCGCGTGAGTGCGGTTCTCGATCTTGATGCCTTCCATGACCTTGTCCCACAGCTTGGTGGTAGCTTCGGTCGCGCCAGCCAGGAAGGACTCGTCACCTTCATACGGGGTGTAGTTCTTCTGGATGAAGTCACGGGTGTTGACAGAGGTCTGCCATTCACCGGCTGCGAAGCCTTCCCATGCTTTTTGGAACTGTTCGTTAAGTTCTGCCATTTTCATTACCTCTCAAGGTATTTATGTGTCTGCCGCCATCCTTAATGATGGCGACGGAAGATAAACCAGTAAGTCAGCCCAACCATGACGCCACCACCAATGATATTACCGATGGTGACAGGGATGAGGTTGTGCAGGACGAAGTTGGACACGGTCAGGTCGGCAAAGGTCGCCGGATCCTGGCCGATGGCCTGCCAGAATTCCGGGCTCGCGACGCTGTGGATGGCGATACCGACCGGGATCATAAACATGTTTGCGATGCTGTGCTCAAAACCGGAGGCCACGAACATGGCGACGGGGAGCAGCATCACCATCACCTTGTCGGTGGCGCTGCGGGCGCCGAAGGCCATCCACACGGCGAGACACACCATGAGGTTGCAGAGGATGCCAAGGGCCACGGCCTCGAAGAAGGTGTGATGGATCTTGTGCTGGGCCACTTTCATGGCGTTCAGACCCCACTGACCATCCGCTGCCGTGTATTCCGCCGACATGATGATGAGGCCGACGATGATGAGACCGCCGATGAGGTTGCCGAAGTAGACCAGTCCCCAGTTCTTGAGCAGCTGGGCCCAGCTGATGCGATTCGCCGCCTTGGCTACCAGGGTGAGGGTAGTGGAGGTGAACAGTTCGGCGCCGAGCAGGACGCAGAGGATGAGACCGAGGGAGAAGCAGATGCCGCCCACCAGCTTGGACATGCCCCAGGCCATGCCGCTTGAGCCCGTGGTGACGGTGATATAGAAGACGAAGGCGATGGCGATGAAGGCGCCAGCGGTGATGGCCAGGGGAATGACCTTGTATGCGGGCTTGGTGGCCTTGGCATAGGTAATGTCTTCGGCCAGGGCGGCGATGGCTTCGGGCTTCAGACAATCAAAGGGAGATTCTGCTTTCAATTCTCAGTACCTGCATATTTTGCCTGTGGAAATCATAACAAAGGGGCTGATCCCCAAAATTGACTCCGATCAAGAATTACAGATTGTGAATGTAATTTTACTACAGGATTTTTCGCCATCCGGAAGCGTTTCTTTACACCAGGTTTCAGGTGAAACAGAAATGGGTCTGTTATTAATTTTATGATTTTTAAGAACTTATAAAGGACACCCTGAAAAACGTACCGGCAAGGCACCTGTGCGGCCGCACTGCACCATGAGTGCCAAATTAACAACCCCCTAAGAGGTATTTTTTGTCTTTTATTTCATCTTTGTGGCACGGCCAGCCAAAGCGTAGACCATAAAACAGAAGGGGCCATAAGGCCCCTTCGTCACGCTAGCATATCAGTTCCAGGTATGGATTCGTTTGGCTTTTTGCAATTTCTCGTAAGCGGCCAGCAGTTTCTGGTGCAGCGGGAATTGGGAGAGGGAGAGATCGGCGGCTTCCAGACCGTGGAAGCGCGCCTCGCCGCGGGCGTTGGCCCACGCCTGCGCCAGGGTCTCTTCCCCGAACATGCGGGCGAACACCGGGCGGTACTGTTCGGGGTCGCGTTCCTCGTCGAGGAAAAGCTCGACGCAGGCGCGCAGGGCGCGGTAGTAAGCGGCGCGGTCCGCCGGGAACACCGACTGGTTGAACTCCATGGTCCAGTCGATGAGGTCGAGGGCGCTCTCCAGGTCACCAGCGGCCAGCGCCAGCATGGCTTTGAGCTCACCGACGCGCAGGGTGTGCAGGGCAGTGCCCTTGGCGGCGGCGATGCCGAGCAGCTCGCGTACCCGGGTGCGCTCGTCGTGACCCTCTTCATCCAACTGGTCGAACAGCGCCATGTACTGCTCTGCGTCCCACTCGAGCGCCGGCAGCGCCAGGATGGTCTCCCGCAGGTGGGCCCCCATGGTGTTGTTGGCCAGCAGCAGATCTTCCACCGGATAGATGTCGGACATGCCGGGCACCAGGATACGGCAGGCGTAGACACCCAGGTGCTCGTAGTCGGCGATGTAGACCGGCTGCTCCAGCTCGTGGAAGATGCCGATCAGGTGGTCGAACTCCTCTTGCGAGGTGCCACGGAAGTCCCAGTCGGCAAACTCGAAGTCGGACTCTTCCTTGAACAGATCCCAGCTGATGAGGCCGGAGGAGTCGATGAAGTGGGTCTCCAGGTTGTGGTGATCCGCCACCTGCTCGTTGTCAAACGACGGCGGCACGAAGACGTCCAGATCCTTGAGGCTGCGCCCTTGCAGCAGTTCGGTGACGGTGCGCTCGAAGGCGACCTCGAAGCGCGGGTGGGCGCCGAAGGAGGCAAAGCAGGTGCCGTTGCTCGGGTTGAGCAGCACCACGCAGATGACCGGATAACGGCCGCCGAGGGAGGCATCGAAGCTGTAGATGGGGAAGCCTTCGGCCTCCAGTGCATCGATGGACGCCTTGATGCCGGGGTAACGGGCGATGACCTCGCCCGGGATCTGGGGCAGGCTGATGGCCTCGGCGATGATCTTGTTCTTCACGTGGCGCTCGAACACCTCCGACAGCCCCTGGGTGCGGGCCTCGGTGCGGGTGTTGCCGGCGCTCATGCCGTTGGAAACATACAGGTTGCCGACGATGTTCATCGGGATATAGACGGTCTGGTGGTCGGACTGGCGCTCGAAGGGCAGGGCGACGATGCCGCGCTCCTCGTTGCCGGATTGCAGGTCCACCAGCATGTCGGCGGTCACTTCACCGTCCGGGTTGTAGAACTTGCGGGTGAAGGAGTCGAGCAGACCGGCGGGCAGCTGATCCCCCTCGATGGGGAACCACTTCTCGTTCGGGTAGTGGACGAAGTCGCCATTGGCGACCTGCTCGCCCAGGTAGAAGTCGGCGAAGAAGTAGTTGGTGGAGAGACGCTCGAAATACTCGCCAAGGGCGGAGGCGAGCGCCGCCTTCTTGCTGGCACCCTTGCCGTTGGTGAAGCAGAGGGCGCACTCCTTGTCCCGGATGTGCACGGACCAGACGTTGGGCACGGGGTTGAGCCAGGAGGCCTCTTCGATATCAAACCCCAGGGCTTGCAGCTTGGTCTGGAAGCGTTCGATGGAGTCTTCCAGCGCTGCGTCCTTGCCGGGAATAAAAGTGTGGTCGGTCATCACAATGTCCTGATTTTATGGGCTCATGTTTGGACGCAGATAATAGCATGAGTGACGGGGAAAGCGGCCAGGGCAATGGTGTGGGCTTGCCCAGGTCTGCATTGGAGGGGCGGGGTGTGGTAGTGGGGCCGGGCGGTGCGGTGCGGGGCGGTGATTTTTCATGGGAAAGAGGGTTGGGCCATCAGTTTTACTTAACACAATTAAGATAAAGTAAATTTTATTATGACCCTGTGCCCTTCATCATGGCGTCAACCGTTGGTGGGGGGAGGAAAAGAGGGAGCGCCCGTGCCCGTTCCGCCACCCCGTCTTGATGAGCCTTGACCAGGAGTGCTAAATGTTCCCGATGATCCCCCGTATCGACCCCGAGATAGCCAGGTTGGCGCCGGGCTTTTGTGCCCTCAGCATCGTGGTGGAAGCCGCCCCCGTGATTGACACTCTGGTGGGGGAGCGGGCCCTGGCCCGGGCATGTGCGGCCCTTGGCACCGACGAGGCCCCCTGGGCCCTTGAACATCTGGCCGCCTGGGATCAGGTGTTCAAGGGGTTTGGCGCCAAGCCTGCCCGCACGCCCTGCTCGGCCCAGGCACTGCGCAAGCGGGTGCTGCGCGATGGCGTCTTGCCCGCCATCGATCCCGTGGTGGATCTCTACAACGCCATCAGCATCGAGTATGCCATTCCCGTGGGCGGGGAGGATCTGGCGGCCTATGTGGGAGCGCCGCGCCTGGTGATTGCCGATGGCAGCGAATGCTTTGACACCCTCAAAGAAGGGCTGCCAACCCAGGAGGCACCGGCTCCCGGAGAGGTGGTGTGGCGGGACGATCTCGGCGTCACCTGTCGCCGCTGGAACTGGCGCCAGGGGATCCGCACTCGCCTGAGCCTCTCTTCCCCCCGGATGTGGTTCATTCTGGAGTGTCTGCCGCCGATGCCGCGCACGGCCTTGTGGGAGGCCGGCGACAGGCTGATTGCCGGTCTTACGCAGATGATGCCTGGGGTCCGCATCGAGCAGACGCTGGTGGAGTGATTGAAGGAGCAGACGAAAAGATAAAAGGAGGCGCCTCATGTTCGCCCGGGCGGTCATGGGGAGGATCTTGCTTGCCATGCCACGTCTGTGCCGCCCGCCTTTACCCACCGCCTGCGAACACATCAGCAAGCAGAGGAACACAGCAACACGCCGGGCTGACATCGTCCCCTGGAGCTTGCCACGTCGGGGCCGGTGTACCCGGCCCTTTCAGCGCGCCTAACCGATGAATTTCAGACCCAGGATCCCGCCGATGATCAGCAGCAGGCAGAGCACTCGGGCCAGGGTGGCCGGTTCGTTGAACAGCCAGATCCCCATCAGCACGGTGCCGACCGCGCCGATGCCGGTCCAGACCGCGTAGGCGGTACCAAGGGGCAACTGTTTGACCGCCATGGCGAGCAGCAGCACGCTCACCCCCATGGCGATCAGGGTCAGCAGGGTGGGGAGGGGACGGCTGAAACCGTCGGTGTATTTGAGGCCGATGGCCCAGGCGACCTCGAACAAGCCGGCCAACAGCAATAGCAACCAGGACATAAGGCAGATTCCGCAGGAAGCAGGGTCGTCCCTGCGTATCAGGAGGCCTCGGGGCCGTCCCCGAGGGGCAGCGGGGCTGCCGGTCGGTCTCAATGATGCCCCAACTGGAGGCAGGATGCCAACCGGCTGCCCGCAGGTCGGCCAGGCCGACGGATATTGCAGCGAATGGCACAGAATATTGCGCAATTCGACTTGCGCCCGCCGTCACAATCCGTAATGTGGACAGACGCATTTTTTGCAACTCATATATTGTGAATCCCTTGTAAACGGCTGGCGCCAAGGCAGGGGGGTCACGGGTACCACACACGATTTCTATAAGCAGCTATCCAGGGTAGGACATTATGAAAAAAGTAGGTTTGGTCGGTTGGCGTGGCATGGTGGGTTCGGTGTTGATGAGCCGGATGCAGGAAGAGAAGGATTTTGCCCGCATTCAACCCACCTTCTTCACCACCTCCCAGGCCGGTGAGGCCGCCCCCAATTTTGGCGTCGATGCCGGCACCCTGCAGGACGCCTTCGATCTCGAGGCACTGGCCGCGCAGGACGTCATCATCACCGCCCAGGGCGGCGACTACACCAAGGATGTCTATCCGCGCCTGAAAGCCGCCGGCTGGCAGGGCTACTGGATTGACGCCGCCTCCTCCCTGCGCATGGAGAAAGACGCGGTCATCATCCTGGATCCGGTCAACGGCGACGTCATCGAACACGCCCTGAACAACGGCATCAAGACCTTCGTTGGCGGCAACTGCACCGTCAGCCTGATGCTGCTGGCCCTGGGTGGCCTGTTCAAGGCCGATCTGGTGGAGTGGGTGAGCGTGGCCACCTATCAGGCGGCCTCCGGTGGTGGTGCCCGCCACATGCGCGAGCTGGTCACCCAGATGGGCATGCTGCGGGATGAAGTGGCGGTGGAGCTGGCGGATCCCGCCTCCGCCATCCTCGACATCGAGCGCAAGATCACCGAGAAGACCCGCTCCGGCACCCTGCCGGTGGACAATTTCGGTGTGCCGCTGGCCGGTGGCCTCATTCCCTGGATCGACACCAAGCTCGACAACGGCCAGAGCCGTGAAGAGTGGAAGGGCCAGGCCGAGACCAACAAGATCCTGGGTATCGAAAACGCCGCTATCCCGGTGGATGGTCTGTGCGTGCGGATCGGGGCCCTGCGCTGCCACAGCCAGGCCTTCACCATCAAGCTGAAAAAAGATGTGCCGCTGGCCGAGATCGAAGCCCTGCTGGCCGCTCACAACGACTGGGTTAAGGTGATCCCGAATGATCGCGACATCACCGCCCGCGAGCTGACCCCGGCTGCCGTCACCGGCACCCTCAGCATCCCGGTGGGTCGTCTGCGCAAGCTCAACATGGGCCCGGAATACCTGGCCGCCTTTACCGTGGGTGACCAGTTGCTGTGGGGCGCCGCCGAGCCGCTGCGCCGCATGCTGAACATCCTGCTGGCCCGCTGAGGTAGCTGCAGCAGGGAACAAGGAAGGCCTGGCCTTTCTTGTTCCCCTCTTCGTGCCTGTCCATAAAAAAGCGGCATCCCTTGGGATGCCGCTTTTTAATTTATCCAGTTTGACTCTTAGATGTTCTGTGCTTCGTTTGGCACGATGACAGAGGCATGATTTCCTTTCGGCCCCTGCTGCAGTTCAAAGTTGACTGCCTGACCTGCTTTCAAGGTCTTGTAACCTTCCATTTGAATCGTGGAGTAGTGAGCGAAGATGTCTTCACCACCGCCTTCCGGACAGATAAACCCAAATCCTTTTGCGTTGTTGAACCACTTGACTGTTCCGGTTGCCATACATCTACATCCTTTTATTGATTACCCTGAAGTCGTTGAGTAACCTGCGCCAGCCTTATATAACTAGGGCATGACCCCGTAGCAGACGGGCGCCGATTAGCAAGTAACCAATCTAGTCCAACTTTTAAGCGAGTCAAGAAGTTGTTAACAACCGATGTGATCTGGTTAACAAGTCTATTGACAATCTTGAGCGACACGGTAGTAATCTAGAGGTACCAAAGCGCAACTATGAGCAAGCAGAAAGAACTCTTTGCTAATGAAGAGATTGCAGAGGCAGAGAAAACGAAGCTGCAACCGCCACCCATGTACAAGGTCGTCCTGAACAACGACGACTACACACCGATGGAGTTCGTGGTGGAGGTGCTGCAAAGGTTCTTTGGTATGGATCTGGAGAAGGCCACTCAGGTGATGCTGAGCGTGCATTATAGTGGTAAGGGAGTCTGCGGCACATTTACCGCCGAGATTGCCGAGACCAAAGTGGTCCAGGTCAACACCTATTCACGTAACAACGAACATCCACTGCTATGTACCATGGAAAAGGCTTGAATCTGATGACTTGATGGCGATAACGACACCGCATTGTTGCTGTACTGAGGGGAGGTGCCTATGTTGAACAAAGATCTAGAAAAGACGCTGAACGAGGCTTTCAAGCTGGCCCGTGACGAGCGCCACGAATTCATGACCGTCGAGCACCTGTTGTTGGCCCTGCTGGATAACAGCTCAGCCCATGAGGCGCTGAGTTCATGTGGTGCGGATGTGGAACAGATGCGCAAAGAGATCCGCGCCTTCATCAATCAAACGACTCCGCTCATCCCCCGTGACGACGAAGACAGGGAAACCCAGCCGACGCTGGGCTTCCAGCGCGTACTGCAACGTGCCGTCTTCCATGTCCAGTCGTCCGGCAATACCGAGGTGAGCGGCGCCAATGTCCTGGTCGCCATTTTCAGCGAACAAGAGTCCCAGGCCGCCTACTTCCTGAAAAAAGCCGAAATAAGTCGCCTGGATGTGGTGAACTTCCTGTCCCACGGGGTGCGCAAGGACAACAAGCCCGAGAGTGGTGGTAACAATGCGGAATCTGATGACGAGGTATCCTCTGCCCAGATAGAAAGCTTTGCCACCAATCTCAACCAGCTGGTGCTGGAGGGGCGTATCGATCCGCTCATCGGCCGTGATCAGGAGCTCAATCGCACCATTCAGGTATTGTGCCGCCGTCGCAAGAACAACCCCTTGCTGGTCGGGGAAGCCGGTGTGGGCAAGACCGCCATCGCCGAAGGGCTTGCCTACCGTATCGTCAAGGGGGATGTGCCCGAGGTGATTGCGGGTAGCACCATCTACTCCCTGGACATGGGCTCCCTGCTGGCGGGCACCAAGTATCGTGGTGACTTCGAGAAGCGCCTCAAGGTGCTGCTCAAGCAGATTGAACGTCAGGAGGGGGCCATCCTCTTCATCGACGAGATCCACACCATCATTGGCGCTGGTGCGGCTTCCGGTGGCCAGCTGGATGCGGCCAACCTCATCAAGCCGCTGCTCTCCAATGGTTTGCTGCGCTGCGTGGGCTCCACCACCTACCAGGAATATGCCCAGATCTTCGAGAAGGACAGGGCTCTGGCTCGTCGCTTCCAGAAGATCGACATCGTCGAACCCACAGTAGACGACACCACTCGCATTCTGATGGGACTCAAGAGCCGTTATGAGTCTCACCATGGCGTGCGTTATACCGTCAAGGCGATCCGGGCGGCGGTGGAGCTTTCCGCCAAGTACATCAATGATCGCCATCTGCCTGACAAGGCCATCGACGTCATCGACGAAGCGGGTGCAGGGCAACGCCTCTTGCCCGTCAGCAAGCGCAAGAAGGTGATCAATGTGCCGGAAATCGAGGCCATTGTTGCCAAGATTGCTCGTATTCCCGAGAAATCTGTCTCCTCCTCCGACAAGGAGGTGCTGAAGAATCTGGAGCGCAATCTCAAGATGGTGGTGTTCGGGCAAGACAAGGCCATCGAGGTGCTGACCGATGCCATTCGGTTGTCACGTTCAGGGCTTGGCAACGAACGCCGACCTGTGGGCTGCTTCCTGTTTGCCGGCCCGACCGGGGTGGGCAAGACCGAAGTGACCCAGCAACTGGGCAAGGCGCTCGGGGTCGAGGTATTGCGATTTGACATGTCGGAATACATGGAACGCCATACCGTGTCCCGGTTGATCGGGGCTCCTCCCGGTTACGTGGGATTCGAGCAGGGAGGGCTGTTGACCGACTCCGTCCTCAAGCATCCGCACTCCGTCGTGCTGCTTGACGAGATCGAGAAGGCGCACCCGGATGTCTTCAACCTGCTGCTGCAGGTGATGGACAACGGTACCCTGACGGACAACAACGGGCGCAAGGCAGATTTTCGCAATGTGATCCTGGTGATGACCACCAACGCAGGGGTTCAGGAGACCCAGCGCAAGTCCATCGGCTTCCAGCAGCAGGACATGAGCCACGATGCCATGGCGGTGATCAACAAGACGTTCAGTCCGGAGTTCCGCAACCGGCTCGATCACACCATCTGGTTCAACCATCTCGACATGGGAGTGATCCATCAGGTGGTCGACAAGTTCATCGTCGAGCTGCAGGTTCAGCTGGATGCCAAGGGCGTTTCACTGGAGGTGTCTGAAGAGGCGCGCCACTGGTTGGCAGAGAAAGGTTATGACAGGGCAATGGGAGCAAGACCCATGGGCCGGGTCATTCAGGAGCACCTCAAGAAGCCCCTGGCCAACGAGATCCTGTTCGGTTCCCTGGTCGATGGCGGTATTGTGAAGGTTGAGCTGGTGAACAACAGCCTCAGCTTTGATTTTCAGGTCAACGTTGAAGCTGTCTCTCACTGACTGTGAGCAAGGCCGGAAATGACAAAAAACCCCAACCGAGAGGCTGGGGTTTTTTGCTGAATTCCTGGCTTAGCGAGAGCGGAAAACAATACGTCCCTTGGAGAGATCGTACGGAGTCAGAGCCACCGTTACTTTGTCCCCAGTCAGGATACGGATGTAGTTTTTGCGCATCTTGCCGGAAATATGAGCGATAACCACGTGACCATTTTCCAGTTCCACACGGAACATGGTATTGGGCAAGGTTTCGAGAATGGTACCCTGCATCTCAATACTGTCTTCTTTAGCCATTGAATCCTCTTGATAAGCCACAACAAAAAACCGCTGGATCATGCCGGATTTAAGGCTATGTGTAAAGTTTACTCGGGCTTGGTGTCGATTTTTTTCCATTCGCCCTGTACCAGCAGCTCATGGGGCAGGTATTGGCGCTTGTAATTCATCTTGCGGCACTCCTCCACCAGATACCCCAGATAGAGCCACTGACGACCGGTACGTCTGGCCAGTTCCAACTGGCTCAGGATGGCGAAGGTGCCGAGCGACCGGTCGGCATAGTCGGGGTCGAAGAAGGTGTACATGGCGCTCAGAGAGTGGGGAAGCAGGTCCGTGGTGGCCACGCCGATGAGGCGTCCCTCCTTGCGCATCTCCAGATAGAGGGGGGGCATCCAGTCGCAGTGCAGGAATCCCTTGTATTGGGTCCGGCTCGGTGGATACATGCTGCCATCCCGATGACGCTCACGGATATAGCGTTCATAGAGCTGGTAATACTCGGGCTTGTCGTCATAGCTCAGTACGAGTTCGAGATCCCGGTTCAACTGGCGAATGCGTTTCTGCCCACGGCTCGGGGTGAAGCGTTCACTGTGTATGCGCAAGGATTGACAGGCGCTGCAGGCGGGGCAGTGAGGACGATAGATGTCGTTGCCACTGCGCCGGAATCCTGCCGTCAGCAGCCGTTCGTACCCGGCGGCGTTGAGCAGTTCATGGTCCATCAGGACCAGCAACTGCTCCTGCTCGTGACCGAGGTAGCTGCACGGGTGCCTTGGGGTCAGCCCGACCTTGAGGATCACTTCTTCACTCATAGGCTGATTCTCCTCGGTTGCCAGCATCCCTCTTGCAACGGTTGCCGGGTCAGGGTGGCCAGGGTGGTCAGAAAGCGCTGCCTTGGCCACTCCTGGACGCCCAGCGTGGCCAGAAAGTCGTTTTGCATCTGGCAGTCGATGAGGGCACCGCCGTGCCCTGCAAAGTGGCGGCAGAGGGCCACCATGGCCAGTTTGGCGCCATTGTCGATGCGGCTGAACATGGATTCACCACAAAAGAGTCGGCCCAGGGAGAGGCCATAGAGGCCTGCCTGCAACTGATCATCCTGCCAGATCTCGATGGAGTGGGCATGACCGAGGCGATGAAGGCGCCGATAGGCGTCGATCATGGGGGCACTTATCCAGGTGCCGCTGGCGGTGCGACGAGGCGCGGCGCAGGCTGCAATGACGTCATCAAAGGCGCGATTGATGTAAATCTCGAAGGGGGTGCGGCGCAAACACTTCTGCAGGCTGCGGCCGATGTGGAGTTCCTCGGGCACGATGACTCCCCTGGGGTCCGGTGACCACCACAGCAGTGGCTGATGGGGTTCATTCCATGGAAAGATCCCGCTGTGGTAAGCTGCCAGCAATCGAGCGGGGGAGAGATCTCCCCCAATCGCGAGCAGCCCGTTGGGCTCTTCCAGCGCATGGCTGGGGGAGGGAAACCAGCACAGCTCATCATCCAGTTCGGTAAGATAGCGAGACATAAGGCAGAGGTTCATAGATGAAGGCCATTATCCTGATAGTATCCAGCTTGCTTGGCTTTGTCACGGCGCCGGCCTGGAGTGCGGTGTATGAACGCAACACGGCGCGTCCGGTGGAGCAGGTGGTCTTCGGCCAGGTGGATGCGGTGCGCAACATCACCCAGCGCCAGATGGTGGAATCAGAGCATTCCGGCTGGAAAACCCTGGGAGGGGCCGTGCTTGGCGGGCTGCTCGGGAACCAGTTTGGCGGTGGGCACGGGCGGGAGATTGCGACTGCGGTCGGGGCGCTGGCGGGAGCGGCGGCAGTGCAGCAGTTTCAGTCAGGGGGCAGCGTGGTGGAGAACAAGCTGGTGGAGCTGCTGATCCGCAACGAGCAGAACGGGCTCATCAACGTGATCCAGGATTACGATCCGGCCATGGTCTTTGCGCAGGGCGACAAGGTGCGCATCCTCTATTTCAACGATGGGGTGCGAGTCGACAAGACCTATTGAACGGTGAAGAAGGGATTGACCCGGCGGCCACCACACAAGGGGCGCCGGGCGGTACTACACGGAGTGTCTCTGCTGATGCTTGCTCAGACGTCCTGACAGACTATCTTGTCTCGCCCGGTATTCTTTGCCTGATACAACTGGCGATCTGCCTCGCTCAGCGCCTCGTCCATGGAGAGCCGCCCGACATTGATGACGCCGAAACTGGCGCGTACAAAGAGCGATATCTCCCGCGACAGCGGTTGCTGACGCATTTGCAGACGAAGCCCTTCCAGTCGCTTGAGCAGCACGGGAACGGGGCAGTGTGGCACCATCAGGGCAAATTCTTCGCCACCGAATCGGGCTATCATGGCATCCGGGAAGAACTGGGTGAGCAGCCTGGCCAGATGACAGAGCAGCTGATCGCCGATGGCGTGCCCCCAGTGATCATTGACCTGCTTGAAGTGATCCACGTCGAGCACGCACAGGGAGAGCTGCGCCTGATGGCGCTGATGCTCCTCGAACCACTTTTGACCCTCGTTGAACCAGTAGCGTCTGTTGTAAAGCCCGGTCAGGTAGTCTCGGTTGGCCGATTCCTGGATGTTGTTAAACTGCTCAAGGGCCTCCAGGTTGTGGCTGACCCGGCACTGCAGCTCCTCGGGTTCAAAGGGCTGATTGAGAAAATCATTCGCCCCTTGCTTGAGGTAGCGTGCCGAGAGGCCGTGCTTGTCCGACACCGAGATGCCGATGATGGCGAGCTGCTGCTTGCTGTAGCGCTCGCGCAGCATTCGCACCAGGCTGATGCCATCGATCTCCGGCATGTAGTAGTCCACCAGCATCAGGCGAATGGCGGGGTGCTGCTCAAGCTGTGCCAGCGCATCGCGGGCTGAATTGGCCTCGTGCACCTGCAACAACTGCTTGCGCAACTGGGCCGCGGTACGGTGACGGGAGGTGCGTGAATCGTCGACCACCAAGACTTCGATGGCCTGGTTGAGGTAGAGGCGGTGCACCAGACCGACGGCATATTGCAGGGAGTGACGTGAATCCTTCATCACGTAGTCCAGCACCCCGGCCTCCAGCCAGGCTTCCCGCTTCTCTTCGCTGATGTCGGCCGTCAGGATCACCACCGGCAGCCCACGCTCCCTCAGCACGTTGACAGCCTCTCCGCCGGGGGCGTCCGGCAGGGTGAGATCCACCAGGGCGACCACATAATCTTCCCCATGGCAATCGCGAGCCCCTTCAAGGGTGTCGAAGGCGTCGATTTCCAGCCCTGTCTGCTGCGCAATGGCCTGGGTCAGCATGCGGCGTACCGTCAGGCTGTCTTCCACTATCATTATTTTTCGTTTCATCCTGCTCCTTGCAATAAAAAAGGGCATGCCAACTGGCATGCCCTTTATATCCTTCCGATTATTGTGCGTCCAGATATCGCTCTGCATCGAGGGCGGCCATGCAGCCGGTTCCTGCGGAGGTGATCGCCTGGCGGTAGACGTGGTCGGCCACGTCGCCAGCGGCGAACACGCCCGGGATGCTGGTCTGGGTTGCGAACCCTTCCAGTCCGCCACGCACTTTCAGATAGCCGTTTTCCATCGCCAGCTGCCCTTCGAAGATCTGGGTGTTGGGCTGGTGACCGATGGCGATGAAGACCCCCATCAGCGGCAGCTCGGAGGTGGTGTCATCCCGGGTGCTGCGCAGGCGCACACCGGTGACGCCCATGTCGTCACCCAGTACTTCGTCCAGGGTCTGATGGGTGTGCAGGACGATATTGCCACTCTCGACCTTGTCGTTGAGGCGCTTGATCAGGATCTTCTCGGCGCGGAACTCGTCGCGGCGATGAATGAGGTGCACCTTCTTGGCGATGTTGGCCAGATAGAGTGCCTCTTCCACGGCGGTGTTGCCGCCGCCGACCACGGCCACTTCCTGGTTGCGGTAGAAGAAGCCGTCACAGGTGGCGCAGGCGGAGACGCCGCGGCCCTTGAAAGCCTCTTCGGAGGGCAGACCCAGGTATTTGGCGGAGGCGCCGGTGGCGAGGATCAGCGCATCGCAGGTGTATTCACTGTTGTCGCCCTTGAGGCGGAAGGGACGCTCGGTCAGCGTCACTTCATTGATGTGATCAAAGAGGATGCGGGTATCGAACTTCTCTGCATGCTCTTTCATGCGCTCCATCAGGGCCGGGCCGGTCAGCCCTTCCGCGTCCCCTGGCCAGTTTTCCACTTCGGTGGTGGTGGTCAGCTGACCACCTTGCTGCATGCCGGTGATAAGCAGGGGATTGAGGTTGGCGCGAGCGGCATAGACGGCCGCAGTGTAACCTGCCGGACCGGATCCCAGGATCAGCAGTTTGCTGTGAGTGACTTGGCTCATGATGTGATTTCCGAGACGTGATGAGTTTGCGCGATTGTAGGTAATTCGTGATCCGGGGTCAAAGGCCAGCGCATCGATTGGGGCAATCGCCAACAACAGGGGTGAGCCGGGGATGGCAGGCATAAAAAAACCGCCCATCGCGGGCGGATTTTCACTCATCTACCTCCCTTTGCAGGGACGCGATCAGTTCAGCAGGGTCAGGGGATCCGTGTAAGCCAGGTTGTGGGCCACGGCAACCTCCTTGCAGGTGATTTTGCCCGCCATCACATTCAGGCCGTGCAACAGGTGGGGATCGGCGAGCAGTGCGTTGCGATAGCCCTGTTCGGCCAGCTTGATGATGAAGGGGAGGGTGGCGTTGTTCAGGGCCACGGTGGAGGTCCGCGCCACGGCACCCGGCATGTTGGCCACGCAGTAGTGCACCACCTCGTCGACGATGAAGGTGGGATCTTCATGGGTGGTGGCATGGGAGGTCTCGACACAGCCGCCCTGGTCGATGGCCACGTCCACGATGGCTGCACCGGGTTTCATGCGAGCAATGTGGTCACGGCTGACAAGTTTTGGCGCAGTGGCGCCAGGCACCAGCACGCCGCCGATGACCAGGTCCGCCGCCAGCAGATGGCGCTCCAGGGTCTCGCGGTTGGAGTAGACCACCTTGGCAGCCCCTTGGAACTCGCTGTCGAGACGGCGCAGGGTATCGACGTTGTTGTCGAGGATGGTGACGTCGGCACGCAGGCCGACGGCCATGCGGGCTGCGTTGGAGCCCACCACACCACCACCGATGATCACCACCTTGGCCGGTTCCACACCGGGCACACCGCCGAGCAGCACGCCGCTGCCGCCACGGGATTTCTCCAGTGCCTGGGCACCGGCCTGAATAGACATGCGTCCGGCCACTTCCGACATGGGGGCCAGCAGGGGCAGACCGCCACGACCGTCCGTGACGGTTTCATAGGCGATGCAGACGGCACCACTGTCGATGAGATCCTGGGTCTGGGCCAGGTCCGGCGCCAGATGCAGATAGGTAAAGAGGGTCTGGCCGGGACGCAGCATGGCCCGTTCCACTGCCTGGGGTTCCTTGACCTTGACGATCATCTCCGCCTTGGCGAAAACTTCGGCAGCGGAGGCCAGGATCTCGGCTCCGGCAGCCAGATAATCTGCGTCACTGAACCCAATGCCATTTCCTGCGCCGCTTTGGACGAAAACAGTATGGTTTCGTGCTGTCAGTTCACGTACACTGGCCGGAACCATGCCTACGCGATATTCATGGTTTTTTATTTCCTTAGGTACACCGATAATCATGCTATCCCTCGTCTATCGATTGGTGGTTTATGTTGCCTAGATGTTAAGCGACATTTGCGCCTAGTATATTCAGGTATTGACAGGATTTGTGACCATTATTATAAAATGACTGGTGATTCTTACCAAAAAATAGCCAAAGGATGGAATTAAATGATGGAAGCTAAGAGTCGGCTAAAGGATTTGGACAGGATTGACCGCAACATTCTGAATGAACTGCAAAAGGATGGCAGGATTTCGAACGTTGAGTTGTCCAAACGAGTTGGCCTGAGTCCCACACCGTGTCTGGAACGGGTTCGTCGCCTGGAGCGACAAGGGTATATCGAAGGATATGCCGCCATTCTGAACCCTCATTATCTGGACGCGTCTCTGCTGGTGTTCGTGGAAATTACCCTCAATCGTGGCGCCCCCGATGTGTTCGAGCAGTTCAACAAGGCTGTTCAGGTGCTCGAAGAGATCCAGGAGTGCCATCTGGTGTCCGGTGATTTCGACTATCTGCTCAAGACCCGCGTCAGCGACATGTCCGCTTACCGCCGCCTGCTGGGTGAAACCCTGCTGCGTCTGCCGGGCGTCAACGACACCCGCACCTACGTGGTGATGGAAGAGGTCAAACAGAGCAGTCGTCTGGTGATCAGCACCCGATAAGCGGGGTTGTGCTGTGACTTGCAAGTTCCATGACGAGTCACGATAGTCAGAAACGAGCGGCCGGTCCGCTCGTTTCTTCTTATAGAGAGTTTCAGGCCCGCCCTCAGGCACTGGCTGACAATCGGTGGGCTTTTCAGGGATACTAGGCCCCCTATCCCCGCATTCATGTTTTCACAAAGGAGCCGGAGTTTGGCCGATAAAAAGCTGTTTACTCCTTTATCAGGTACACAACGGATCTTCGAGGCCGTCTTGATCGCCATCACCCTGATGGCTGCCTATCTTTTGCTTGCCCTGCTGACCTACCATCCCGCCGATCCCGGCTGGTCGCAAACCTCCTGGCAAGGGGAGGTGAAAAACCTCGCGGGCAGCGCCGGTGCCTGGCTCGCCGACATCACCATGTTTACCTTCGGGGCCTTCTCCTATCTGGTGCCCCCTCTGGTGGTGCTGCTTGGCTGGAGCCTGTTCTGGCGCCCGAGCAAGCTGCTGGAAGTGGATTACCTCACCCTGTCGGTACGGATCATCGGCTTCGTGCTGACGGTGCTTGGCATGTCCGCCATCGCCAGCATGAACTTCAACGACTTGCAGAACTTTTCCGCCGGCGGCCTGGTGGGGGATGTGATCGCCTCAGCCGTGGTGCCGCTCTTTGGCGGCGTGGGGGCAAACCTGATGCTGCTCTGCTTCGTGGCCACCGGCATCACCCTCTTTACCGGCTGGTCCTGGCTCACCATCGTCGAGCGCATCGGTGCCGCCTGCACCGGCTCAGTCAGCGCCATCTACCATTTCCCCACCACCCTGGGCCGCTGGCTCACCGGTGGCTGGCGCCAGCCCCGCTATGAGGGGCCGGATCCCCTGCTGGAAGGGGGCGTGGGCAGCTTCGATCAGGAAGAGGATGACGAAGACCCCCATGGCAGCTGGACACGCAACCCCAAGGCGAAGAATCGCGCTCAAAAGACAAAAGCTGACGAATGGCTGCCGGAGCTTGACGAAGACACCTTCCAGTTCGATCCGCAGTTTGACGACGAAGAGGACGAGGCTCCGGCGCCTGCCGCCAAGGGCAAGCGCGTGGCCAATGGCCGTCCGCGTCCTGCCGTGCGCCAGGAGGAAGATGACCTCGACTTGCCCTGGGCGGAGGGGGATGACGAACCCGATGCTCCCATTGCCGCTGCGCCGGTGAAAGCCAAGCGCCGTCCCCAGCCCGGTCTGGCCCCTTTGCCGAGCATCGATCTGCTGGACAGGCCGCCCGCCAAGACCCAGATGATGAGCAAGGACGAGCTGGAGCGCATGGGCCGGCTGGTGGAGGCGAAGCTCGCCGATTACAACGTGCAGGCCAAGGTGGTGGGCGTCTATCCCGGTCCCGTCATTACCCGCTTCGAGCTGGACCTGGCGCCGGGCATGAAGGCGAGCAAGATCACCAATCTTTCCCGGGATCTCGCCCGTTCTCTCTCTGCCAGCAGCGTGCGGGTGGTGGAAGTGATTCCGGGCAAGACGTTCGTCGGGATCGAGCTGCCCAACCGGGTACGCCAGACCGTCTACCTGCGGGAAACCCTCGACTGCGAGGCGTTCGCGGCCAGCCGCAATCCGCTCACCATGGGGCTGGGTCAGGACATCGCGGGGGAACCCGTGGTGGTGAACCTCGCCAAGATGCCCCACCTGCTGGTGGCCGGTACCACGGGTTCGGGCAAGTCGGTGGGGGTGAACACCATGATCATCTCCATGCTCTACAAATCCTCCCCCGAGGATCTGCGTTTTATCATGATCGACCCCAAGATGCTGGAGCTCTCGGTCTATGAAGGCATTCCGCATCTGCTGACCGAGGTGGTCACCGACATGAAGGATGCCGCCAACGCCCTGCGCTGGTGCGTAGGCGAGATGGAGCGTCGCTACAAGCTGATGTCCGCGGTCGGGGTGCGCAACCTCAAGGGGTACAACGACAAGGTGCTGGCCGCCATCGAGGCGGGGGATCCCCTGGTCGACCCCCTGTGGCGTCCGGGCGACTCCATGGATCAGATGCCGCCGGAGCTGGAAAAACTGCCCCACATCGTGGTGGTGGTGGACGAGTTCGCCGACATGATGATGATCGTCGGCAAGAAGGTGGAGGAGCTTATCGCCCGTATCGCCCAGAAGGCGCGGGCGGCCGGTATTCACCTTATCCTCGCGACCCAGCGTCCGTCGGTGGATGTCATTACCGGTCTCATCAAGGCCAACATCCCGACCCGTATCTCCTTCCAGGTGTCGAGCAAGATTGATTCGCGCACCATCCTGGACCAGGGGGGCGCCGAATCCCTGCTCGGCATGGGTGACATGCTCTACATGCCTGCCGGCACCTCCAACCCCACCCGTGTCCACGGTGCCTTCGTCGATGACCACGAGGTACACAAGGTGGTGGCGGACTGGAAACTGCGTGGGGAGCCGGATTACATCGACGAGATCCTCTCCGGTGAGTCGGACGGCGAGGGCGGCGGTGGCGACTTCGGCGGGGGCGGCGATGAAGAGCTCGATCCCCTGTTCGACGAGGCGGTGGCCTTCGTGGTGGAATCCCGCCGTGGCTCCACCTCCAGCGTCCAGCGCAAGTTCAAGATCGGTTACAACCGGGCGGCCCGTCTCATCGAGCAGATGGAAAACCAGGGCATCGTCAGCGCCCCGGGCGGCAACGGCCAGCGCGACGTGCTGGCACCGCCGCCGGTCCGTGACTAAGCCTCACATCATCCTGGCCATGCCCTCTGCGGGCGTGGCCTTTTATCGAGAACCTCCCTATGAAGAGCCTGATGAAAAAACAACTGTTGATGGGTTCCATTCTGCTGGTCGCCAGCAGCCAGGTATGGGCCGATGCGGCCAGCGATCTCAAGGAGAAGCTCTCCTCCGTCAATGTCTTCTCCGCCACATTTGCCCAGACCGTCTATGACAGCAAGGGCAAGGAGCTGCAAAAGGCGAGCGGCTCCCTGCTGGTGCAGCGGCCCAACCGCTTCAACTGGCACACTACCTCCCCGGACGAGAGCCTGATCGTGGCCGATGGCAAGGATGTGTGGGTGTACGACCCCTTCGTCGAGCAGGTCACCGCCCTCAAGATGAAGGATGCGGTGCTCAACACCCCCTTCGTGCTCATCGCGGGCAACGACAACAGCCTCTGGAAGAACTATGACGTGACCCAGGAAGGGGATGTCTACACCGTCACCAGCCGCAACAAGGACGAGCTGATCGCCTCCTTTCGCATCACCTTCGACCGTCAGAACAACATCAGCCGCTTCGACGTGAAAGAGGCGCAGGGGCAGTGGAGCGAGTTCGTCTTAAGTGGTTTTGATCGCAAGCCGGTGCTCAAGGGCAACGAATTTGTCTTCAAGATCCCGAAGGGGGTCGAGCTGGACGACCAGCGTTGATGAGCCAGCCGTTACCGGCGTTATCGTCTGACCGGGCGTCATGGACGACCGGTCAGCTGCAAGGTCAATGCAGATGAGCAATTTATCCCTGGATTTCTCCTCGGACTTTCGTCCGCTGGCGGCCCGGATGCGGCCGCAAACCCTCGAGCAGTACATCGGCCAGCAGCATATCCTGGGGCCGGACAAGCCCCTGCGAAAAGCGATCCTGGCGGGGCACTGCCACTCCATGATCCTCTGGGGGCCCCCCGGCACCGGCAAGACCACGCTGGCAGAACTGGTTGCCCACTACTGCCAGGCGGAGGTGGAGCGGCTCTCGGCGGTCACCTCCGGCATCAAGGAGATCCGCGCGGCCCTCGACAAGGCGAAGGAGAACGGTTGGCGCGGGGTGCGCACCATCCTGTTCGTGGATGAAGTCCACCGCTTCAACAAGAGCCAGCAGGATGTCTTCCTGCCCCACATCGAAGACGGCACCATCACCTTCATCGGCGCCACCACCGAGAACCCCTCATTCGAGCTCAACAACGCGCTGCTCTCCCGGGCCCGGGTCTATCTGCTCAAGAGGCTGGAGGAGCAGGACATCCTCGCCATGATCGATCAGGCGATGCAGGACCCGCGCGGCCTCAATGACCCTAGCCTGCGCTTTGCCCCCGGGGCCAAGGAGGCGCTGGCGAAAGCGGTGGACGGGGACGGGCGCAAGTCTCTGAACTATCTGGAGCTCCTGGCCGACATGGCCGAGGCCGACAGCTCAGGGGCGCGGGTGATCGACAGTACCCTGCTCGCCGCCGTGGTGGGGGAGCACGTGGCCCGTTTCGACAAGGGCGGCGATCACTTCTACGACCTCATCTCGGCGGTGCACAAGTCCATTCGCGGCTCGGCACCGGATGCGGCCCTCTACTGGTATGCCCGTATGGTGAGCGCCGGCTGCGATCCCCTCTACATCGCCCGCCGCTTGCTGGCCATTGCCTCGGAAGACGTGGGCAACGCCGATCCCCGTGCCATGCAGGTGGCGCTCTCGGCCTGGGACTGCTTCCATCGCATCGGCCCGGCGGAAGGGGAGCGGGCCATCGCCCAGGCCATCGTCTACCTCGCCTGCGCCCCCAAGAGCAATGCGGTCTACACCGCCTGGAAGGCGGCGCTTCACGACGCCAAGAACCTGCCGGACTTCGAGGTGCCGCCGCACCTTCGCAATGCACCGACCAAGCTGATGAGCGAGCTGGGCTACGGCGCCGAGTATCGCTACGCCCACGACGAGCCGGGGGCCTATGCGGCCGGCGAGCAGTACTTCCCCCCGGAGCTTGCCGGCAAGCAGTACTATCAGCCCACCGAGCGGGGGCTTGAGAAGCAGATAGCCCAGAAGCTCGACTATCTGCATGAGCTGGACAAGCAGAGCCCGCGCAAGCGATAGGAAAGACCTTCAGGTTCCTTGCCCGGAAAAGGGCACGGCAAAGGCATCAGGGGAGGGGGTTCCCGGCAAAAACGGGCGCAATAGTCCCTGTTCGGGCGGGGGGGCGGTCTGCTACACTGCCCGTCTGACCCCGGTTGTCTTGGCCTTGCACCATCTTCTTGATTTCGAAGGCCCGATTCCGAAGGCAAAGGGGTGCGCCAACCGATGTTAACTTCCGGATCTGTTTCCCAACCCGGTCACGATGACCCGGGCCCAGATCCCATTAAAAAAAGTAGGTAAACCATGCTGGATCCCAAATATCTGCGCAGCGACATCACCGAAGCTGCCGCTCGTCTGGCGACACGTGGCTACGTTCTGGACGTAGCGGCGGTCAATGTTCTGGAAGAGAAACGCAAGGATCTGCAGTCCCGCACCCAGGAGCTGCAGGCCGAGCGCAACGCCCGCTCCAAGTCCATCGGTGAGGCTGCCCGTCGTGGTGAAGATGTTGCCCCCCTCAAGGCCGAGGTGACCAAGATCAACGACGAGCTCGAGACCAGCAAGGTCGAGCTGGAGGCCCTGCTGGCCCAGCTCAAGGGGATCGCCGACGCCATCCCCAACCTGCCGAGCGAGACCACCCCGGTGGGCCGTGACGAGAACGACAACGTGGAGGTCCGCCGCTGGGGTACCCCGCGTGAGTTCGATTTCCCGGTGCGCGATCACATCGATCTGGGTGAGGCGGCCAAGGGGGTCGACTTCAAGAACGGCGTCAAGCTCTCCGGCGCCCGTTTCGTGGTCATGAAGGGTCAGATTGCCCGTCTGCACCGCGCCCTGGCCCAGTTCATGCTGGACCTGCACACCCTGCAGCACGGCTACACCGAGTGCTACGTGCCCTATCTGGTCAACCCGGACAGCCTGTACGGCACCGGCCAGCTGCCCAAGTTCTCCCAGGATCTCTTCAATACCGGCATCGAAGGGGAAGGGGAAGACGAAGGCAAGGTGCGCAAGTTCTCCCTCATCCCGACCTCCGAAGTGCCGCTCACCAACATGGCCCGTGACGAGATCTTCGACGAGCAGGAGCTGCCCATCAAGATGACCGCCCACAGCCCCTGCTTCCGCTCCGAAGCGGGCTCCTACGGTCGTGATACCCGTGGCCTCATCCGTATGCACCAGTTCGACAAGGTCGAGATGGTGCAACTGGTGCACCCGGAAAAATCCTGGGATGCCCTGGAAGAGATGGTGGGTCACGCCGAGAAGGTGCTGCAACTGCTGGAGCTGCCGTATCGCGTGATGGCGCTTTCCACCGGTGACATGGGCTTCTGCGCCGCCAAGACCTACGATCTGGAAGTGTGGCTGCCGGCCCAGAACACCTATCGCGAGATCTCCTCCGTCTCCAACTGCACCGACTTCCAGGCGCGCCGCATGCAGGCTCGCGTGCGCATCGACGGCAAGCCGCAGCTCATTCACACCCTGAATGGTTCCGGTCTGGCGGTGGGTCGTACCCTGGTGGCCGTGCTCGAGAACTACCAGCAGGCAGATGGCCGCATCGCCATCCCGGCTGCGCTGCAATCCTACATGGGCGGCCTGACCCACATCGGGTAAGCGCTCGTTGCAGACGACAACGCCATGGCATGCCATGGCGTTGTGCATTCTGGGCCCGGGAAACCCGCCGCAAGGGGAAGGGATAGCTCCCTTCGGGCCTGTAACACAATTTTATCAAGCATTGCGCAATCGTTTTTGTTAGACTGCGCCGCAATTTCGCAGGACATCTTTTTCTATGGTCTGGATTGATTACGCCATCATCGGCATCGTCGGTTTCTCCGCCCTCATCAGCCTGGTGCGCGGCTTTCTCAAGGAGGCCATGTCTCTGGTCACCTGGTTCGTCGCCTTTTTCATTGCCAGCCATTTCTATCCCGATCTCGCCGTCTATTTCACCTCTTTCTCCGATGCCATGGTTCGCAACGGTCTGGCCATCGCCGCCCTGTTCGTGGCGACCCTGATCCTCGGCAGCGTGGTGAACTACGTGGTGGGCCTGCTGGTGGAAAAGACCGGGCTTTCCGGCACCGACAGGGTGCTCGGGGTCTGTTTTGGCGCCATTCGCGGGGTGCTGATCGTCAGCGCCCTGCTGTTTTTCATGGATACCTTCACCAGCCTCTCCCAGAGCGACTGGTGGGTGGCGTCCAGGCTGGTGCCGGAGTTCAAACCGGTGATCCAGTGGTTTTTCGGGTTCATGATGAGCTCGTCCAGTTTTCTTCAACAGGTACAGTGACTTCGAGGTAGCAAAGACATGTGCGGTATTGTCGGTATAGTTGGCACCACCCCCGTCAATCAGGCCCTCTACGACGCCTTGACGGTGTTGCAGCACAGGGGACAGGATGCCGCCGGGATCGTGACCATTGACAGTGGAAACTTCCGGCAACGCAAGGCCAACGGTCTGGTGAAGGATGTGTTTGAAGTGCGCCACATGCAGCGCCTGAAAGGGAATATCGGCATCGGACACGTCCGTTATCCCACCGCAGGCAGCTCCAGTGCGGCAGAGGCGCAGCCGTTTTACGTGAACTCCCCCTACGGCATGGTGCTGGCCCACAACGGCAACCTCACCAACGCCAAGGAGCTCAAGGAGCAGCAGTTCAAGGTGGCCCGCCGCCACATCAACACCACCTCGGACTCCGAAGTGCTGTTGAACGTGCTGGCCCACGAGCTGGACTTGTGCGACAAGATGGCGCTGCGCCCGGAAGATATCTTCTCGGCGGTGCGCAAGGTGCACCAGCAGATCCGCGGCGCCTATGCCGTGGTCTCTCTGGTGATCGGCCACGGCCTCATCGGGTTCCGCGACCCCAACGGCATTCGCCCGCTGATCCTGGGTCGCCGGGTCGACGAGCAGGGGCAGGTGGAGTACATGCTCGCCTCCGAGAGCGTGGCCCTCGACGCCATCGGCTTCGAGACGGTGCGTGACGTCGCCCCGGGCGAGGCCATTTACATCACCGAGCAGGGCCAGCTTTTCTCCGAGCAGTGTGCGGAGAACCCGCAGATGAACCCCTGCATCTTCGAATACGTCTACTTCGCCCGTCCCGACTCCTTCATCGACAAGGTCTCCGTCTATGCCGCCCGCCTCAACATGGGTCGCAAGCTGGGCCAGAAGATCGCACGGGAGTGGGACGATCTCGACGTGGACGTGGTCATCCCCATCCCCGAGACCTCCTGCGACGTGGCGCTGGAAATCGCCCACACCCTGGGCCTGCCGTACCGTCAGGGCTTCGTGAAGAACCGCTACATCGGCCGTACCTTCATCATGCCGGGCCAGACCCAGCGCAAGAAGTCGGTGCGCCGCAAGCTCAACGCCATCAGCTCCGAATTCAAGGGCAAGAAGGTGTTGCTGGTGGACGACTCCATCGTGCGGGGCACCACCTCCGAGCAGATCATCCAGATGGCCCGTGAAGCAGGGGCCGCCAAGGTCTACTTCGCCTCGGCCGCGCCGGAAATTCGCTTCCCCAACGTCTACGGCATCGACATGCCCACCGCCAACGAGCTCATTGCCCATGGCCGTGAAGTGGAAGAGGTGTGCAAGCTTATCGGTGCCGACGGCCTCATCTTCCAGGATCTGGAAGATCTGGAAGAGGCGGTGCGGGAGATCAACCCCGAGCTGCGCCACTTCGAGACCTCGGTCTTCAACGGCCACTATGTGACCTCCGACGTGGATCAGGGTTATCTGGACCACCTCAATGCCCTGCGCAGCGACGACAACAAGGCGGTGCGCGAGTGGCAGGAAGGGACCAGCAACCTCGAGATCTTCAACGAAGGCAGTTAAACGTTTTCAGATTGCCAGCGCGATGAAAAAAGATGGGGGCCTAGGCCCCCATCTTGTATTCGTGCACTCGGCGCAGCGCCTGGACAACCCACACAAGGGTCCTCAGGCCAGATCCTCCCCGTTGCTCGCGATCACCTTCTTGTACCACCAGAACGACTTCTTGCGCCGGCGGGTCAGGGTGCCATGGCCGGCGTCGTCCCGGTCCACGTGGACGAAGCCATAGCGCTTGCTCATCTCGCCGGTGGAGGCGGAGACGAGATCGATGCAGCCCCAGCTGGTGTACCCCATCAGGGGCACGCCGTCCTCGATGGCGTCCCCCATGGCCTCGATGTGGGCGCGCAGGTAGGCGATGCGGTAGTCGTCCTCTATCTCCCCTTGCTCGTTCACTTCGTCCACTGCACCCAGGCCGTTTTCCACCAGGAAGAGGGGCTTCTGGTAGCGATCGTGCAAGGTGTTGAGGGTGATGCGAAGGCCCAGGGGGTCGATGCCCCAACCCCACTCGCTCACCTCGATGTGGGGATTGCGCAGGGACTTGACCACGTTGGCCTCGCTGGTGTTGCCCGCATTCATGTCGGCGGCGGCGCAGCGGGAGGCGTAGTAGCTGAAGGAGACGAAATCCACGGTGTGCCTGAGGATCTCGTCATCTTCCGGCCCCTTCACCAGGGTGACCCCCTTGTCACGAAACACCCTCTGCGCATAGGCCGGATAGGCGCCCCTGGCCTGCACGTCGATGAAGAGGAGGTTCTCCCGATCTTTCTGGAGGGCGGTCCAGACGTCGGCGGGCTTGCAGGAGTAGGGGTAGAAGTTGCCCCCCGCCAGCATGCAGCCCACCTGGTTGGCCGGGTTCACCTCGTGGGCGATCCGGGTCGCCAGGGCGCTGGCCACCAGCTCGTGGTGGGCGGCCTGATACTTCACCTGATCCTGGTGCTCCCCTTGCTCGAACACCAGCCCCGCCCCGGAGAAGGGGCTGTGCAGCAGGATGTTGATCTCGTTGAAGGTGAGCCAGTACTTCACCAGGCCGTCGAACTGCTCGAAGCAGGTGCGGGCGTAGCGGGTGAAAAACTCCACCATCTGGCGGTTGCGCCAGGAGCCGTACTCGGTCACCAGGTGCATGGGCACATCGAAGTGGCACAGGGTCACCAGGGGCTCGATGTTGTACTTTCTGCACTCCTCGAACACCGCGCGGTAGAAGGCGATGCCCTCGGCATTGGGCTCGCGCTCGTCCCCCCTGGGGTAGAGACGGGCCCAGGCGATGGAGGTGCGAAACACGGTGAAGCCCATCTCGGCCATCAGGGCGATGTCCTCCCGATAGCGGTGATAGAAGTCGATGGCCCCGTGGCTTGGGTAGAACTCGTCATCTTGCAGGGTGATGCGCTTCTCCTGGCCGAGTTTGACCGCCATGCGGCGCGGGCCATGGGGGATCATGTCTACCGTGGTCAGCCCCTTGCCCCCCTCGAGATAGCCGCCCTCCGCCTGATTGGCGGCCAGGGCACCGCCCCAGAGAAAGCCCTCGGGAAATCTTGTTAACGACATTGGTTACCTCTTGTCATGTCTGAATGGGGTGTCACAGCCCGGCCTGCGCCTGGCTGGTGGCGACGGGTTGCACGGGTGCGGCGCGGGGGGCCGGGCTCTCGACCGGGATGTCCTCGAACCCCATCACCAGGGTCAGCACGAAGGAGAGCACCACCGAGAGGGCCATCACGCCGAACACCCAGGCGATGGTCATGGGGTTGGCCGGATCGAAGAACTGCACGCTGGTAAAGAGCCCGGGGGCGGCCATGGAGTGGCTGGCGAGCCCCGCCATGCCGGCGACGGCGCCGCAGACAAAGCCGCTGATGAGGCTTGCGATGAGCGGACGCTTGAGGCGCAGGGCCACACCGTAGAGCGCGGGTTCGGAGATCCCCGCCATGATGGCGGAGGCGGCCGCCGCGAGCGCCGTCTGGCGCAGTTCCGGGTTACGGGTGCGCCAGGCCACCGCCAGGGACGAGCCGCCAAGAGAGAGATTGGCGCCGATTTCGGAGGGCATGACCATGCCTTCCTTGCCGGTCTCGGCGATGGTCTGGATGATGGTCGGGGTGAAGACGCGGTGCATGCCGGTCATCACCAGCAGGGGCCAGAGCGCCCCCATGATGGCCACCGACAGCCAGCCCAGGTAGTCGTGGACCGTGTAGACCAGGCCGGAGATGGCGGTGCCAATCCAGATGCCGACGGGGCCGATGAAGAGGATGGCCAGCGGCGCCGCGATCAGCACGATCAGCATGGGTTTGAGGAAGTTCTTGGTGACCGCCGGAGTGATGCGGTCGACCCAGCCCTCGATGTAGGAGAGGCACCAGGTCATCACCAGGGCCGGAATGACGGTGTAGGTGTATTTGACCGCGGTCACCGGGACCAGGGCGAAGGTCACCTGCTCTCCTTCGGCGGCTCTGGCCATCAGCTCGATGAAGCTGGGGTGCACCAGCACGCCTGCGATGGCGATGGCCAGGGACATGTTGGTCTTGAACTTGACGGCGGCGGAGGCGGCCACCATCAGGGGCAGGAAGAAGAAGGCCCCATCCCCGGCCACCGTGAGGATGGTGAGGGTCGAGGAGCCTTTCTCCAGCACGCCGGTCATCTCCAGCACCATGGCCAGCAGCTTGAGCATGGAGCCGCCGATGATGGCCGGGATGAGGGGGGACATGGTGCCGATCAGGGCGTCGAGGATGGCGGCGCCCATGCGGCGCAGGCTCCAGCCAGCGGAAACTTCCGGAAGCGGGGTCTGCCCGCCACCCTGGGGCAGCAGGGCCAGCACCTCGCGATAGGCGTGGGAGACGGTGTTGCCGATGATCACCTGACACTGGTTGTCCGCCTGCACCACCCCGAGCACGCCCGTGATCGCCTTGAGGGCAGGGCCATTGACCCGGGCGGGATCGCCGAGCACAAAGCGCAGCCGCGTCATGCAGTGGGTCACGGCGACGACGTTGTCGGCGCCGCCGAGTGCGGTGATGACGGTACCGGCCAGAGCCGCATAGTTTTTTGACATCGAGGTAGATCCTTTTAACCAAGTGGGCCTGCTCGCCCCCGCCGCCGCGAAGGGCGGGAACGCGCATGAAACTGAATGTGGAACCGGTTCCACATAGAGTGCGCGGCCTGAGCGCGGGAGACAAGCATCTTGTGCAGCGAGCGTCCGGATCCGTGAATGAGATCACTGAACCCGGGCCTGCACGCCATTCGTGCGACGACAAGCCGGGGGCGGTGCAGTACACTGCGCCCCGTTACGAGCAAGGGAGAACACAATGACGACGATGCTGGAGGTGGCAAGGCGGGCAGGGGTGTCGAAGGCGACGGTCTCCCGGGTGTTGTCGGGCAATGGTTACACCAGCCAGGAGACCCGGGACCGGGTGCAGCAGGCCATCGAGGAGTGCGGCTATCGCCCCAACCTGGTGGCGAGGCAGCTGGCGACCAGGCATACCCGGACCCTGGGACTGGTGGTCACCAACACCCTCTACCACGGCGTCTACTTCGGCGAGCTGCTCTCCCAGGTGGCGCGGATGACCGAGGATCGCGGGCGCCAGCTCATACTGGCGGACGGCAAGCACAGCGCCGACGAGGAGCGCCAGGCCATCCAGTATCTGCTCGATTCCCGTTGCGATGGCGTCATCATCTATCCGCGCTTTCTTGGGGTGGAGGAGATGGACGAGATCATCGAGCAGCATGAGCAGCCCATCATGGTGCTCAACCGGCGTCTGAGCCGCCATCCGGCCCACTGCGTCTATGCGGACCAGCAGGCGGCGGCGGAGGCGGTGGTGGACAAGCTGGTGGCCATGGGGCACAGGGAGATCGCCTTCATAGCAGGCTCTGCGGATTCCCCCACCGGCGCCGAGCGCCTGGCCGGTTACCGGCAGGCGCTGATCCGGCACGGCATCCCCGTGCAGGAGACCTTGATCGCCCCCGGCAAATGGACCCCCGCCTGTGGCGCGGCCGCCGTCTCGACCTTGCTGGCGCGAGGCGCTCGCTTCAGCGCCCTGGTGGCCAGCAACGATGACATGGCGATCGGGGCCATCAAACGGCTGCACGAAGCCGGTGTGATGGTGCCTGACGAGGTCTCGGTGGTGGGGTTTGACGACATTCCCCTGGCCCCTTACGTCATTCCCGCGCTGTCGAGCGTCAAGATGCCGGTGAACGGGATGATCCAGGAGACCATCAACCGCCTGATCACCATGGTGGAGGAGGGGAGCCGGGACGCACTGCCCGCCTTCAGCGGCACCCTGATCCGCCGCGACTCCCTCAGGCGTCTGACGGGCTGAGTCATGATGGCGGTGGGCAGGCCGGGCGGGATCCGTTAGCATAGGCCCCCCGGCGCCAGGCGCCGCGTGTCGTATCAACAGATGAGAGTTCAGATGGATGACCTGTTAGCCCCCGTTCGCCAGTTCCTGCATTGCGAGACCCCGGATGAGTGGGTGGAAATGGCGCGGGATCCCGCCCAGTTGCCGACCCTGCTTATCGATCACGCCAACTGCGAGAACAAGGCGGCACTCACCGCCCACAGCCTGGTGCGCCGCTACTGCCTGCCCAAGGAGAAGCGTCACCTGCTGCCCAAGCTGACCTTCTACCGGGAGCTCGATGCCTTGCCGGAGAAGGCGGAGATCCTCGGCAAGCGCACCATGGGCGAATCAGACAGGAGCGTGTTTGCCGAGCTGGAGCGCAATCCCCTGCTGTTCCCCATGGTGCGCCTCATCCAGGAGGAGCTGCACCACTTCGAGCAGGTGCTGGAGATCATGGCCGCACGGGGCATCCCCTATGGTCCCGTCACCGCCTCCCGCTATGCCCGCAGCCTGCTGACCCATGTGCGCACCTACGAGCCGGCGGCCGTGGTGGACAAGATGATCATCGGTGCCTATATCGAAGCGCGATCCTGCGAGCGTTTTGCCAGGCTGGCCCCTCATCTGGACGAGGAGCTTGGCCGCTTCTATGTCTCCCTGCTGCGCTCGGAGGCGCGTCACTATCAGGACTACCTGGCCCTGGCACAGACGTTCGCAGACGAAGACATCAGCGAGCGGGTGGCCTTCTTCGGTCGCCTGGAGGCCGAGCTCATCTGTTCGCCGGATCCGCAATTCCGATTCCATAGCGGACTGCCTGTCAGATCTGACAGTTGTTGAGGTGACGGGGGCTGCCTACCATTCCCCTGTTCCTACTACGAGCGACGCAATCACTTTTTGAGCGCAATCCCCCGGCGACTGATGAGACATCAGGCCGGGTTTTTTTATGTCTGGCGCAAGGGGAAACGCACCGCGGGATCAGCGGCGGTATTCGTTGTTGTAGTTCTGAATGAGGCGGCGGGTGACGTCGTGCTGGGGATCGGCGAAGACCCGCAAGGTCTTGCCGCGCTCCACCACACGCCCTTCGTGCATCACCAGCACCTCGTCGCTGATGTGGCTCACGATCCCCAGATCGTTGGCCACCAGCACATAGCTCAGCCCCATGGTCTCCTGCATCTCCAGCAGCAGGTTGATGATCTGGGAGCGTACCGAAATATCCAGGGTCGAGAGCGCCTCGTCCGCCACCACTATCTTGGGATTGAGGATGATCGCCCGTGCCAGCCCCACCCGCTGCTGCTGGCCGGCGGAGAGCATCTGGGGATAGAAGAGGGCGTGGTCGGGCAGCATGCCCACCATGCGCAGGGTCTGGATCACCTTCTCCCGGCGCTCCTCCTCGCTCAGGGCCGTGTTGAGGCGAAGGGGGGTCTCCAGGATCTGGCCGACCCGGATTTTCCGGTTAAGGGAGGTGTTGGGGTCCTGGAAGATCATCCGCAGCAGCTTGCAGCGGGTCTGGTAATCGCCGTGGACCATGGGTTGCCCCTCGATGGCGATCTCCCCGCCGCTCGGTTCAATCATGCCCGCCAGAATGCGGGCAAGGGTGCTCTTGCCCGAGCCCGCCTCCCCGACGATGGCCAGGGTCTGGCCCACCTCGAGATCGAACGAGAGGGGCTTTATCGCCTCCACCGCGCGGCGCCTGAACAGGCCGGTGCGGTTCTGGTAGGTCTTGCACAGGCCCCTGACCTGCAACAGGGAAGGTTCGGTCACGACGTGGTCTCCTTGGGTGTGCTCGCCGGATAGAGGGGCTGACGGGGCGGGCAGGTGCCCCGGATCAGGGTCTGGTGCCGGTTCATTTCTTCGGTTCTTCCATGTTGAGCGGGAAGTGGCAACTGAACTGATGCCCCTTGACCTTGCTCATCAGCGGCGTCTGCACGCACTGCTTCTGGGCGTAGGGGCAGCGTGGGCCGAGGCGGCAGCCGATGGGCAGATGCTGCAGCGGCGGTATCACCCCGGGCAGGGTCTCGAGCCGGGACTTGTGGCGCACCAGCTTGTCAAAGTCCGGGATGGATTTGAGCAGGGCATCCGTATAGGGGTGGTGAGGGGATTCCAGGATCTGGTCCCGGGTCCCCACTTCCACCATCTGGCCGCAATACATGATGTTGAGGGTGTCGGTCAGGTTCGCGATGGCGGCGATGTCGTTGCTGATGATGAGGATGGTGGTATTGCCCAGCTTGTTCATCTTGTCCAGCAACCGCAGGATCTGGGAGTGGGTGGTGGACTCCATGGCGCTGGTGGGCTCGTCCGCCACCAGCAGGCGCGGCTGGTTGGCGATGGCCATGGCGATCATCACCTTCTGGCACATGCCGTCCGACAGTTCGTGGGGATAGGCCCGCATTACCTTGCGGTGATCCTTGACCCCAACCCGGTGCAGCAGGGCGATGGCCCGCTTCTTGCGCCACTGGAAACGCTGCCAGAACTTGCCGGTGAAGGCGCTGGTGGGGATGGCCTCTTCGAGCTGGGTGCCTATCTCCTCGGAGGGGTCGAGGCAGCTGATAGGGTCCTGGAAGATCATCGCTATCTCCCGCCCCATGATGCGGCGCCGCTCCTTGGGCGCCATGGTCAGCAGGTCCATGTCGTTGAAGCGCATCCGGTCGGCGCGCACCGTCCAGTTGTCCTTCTGGATGCCGACGATCACCTTGGCCACCAGGCTCTTGCCCGAGCCGGATTCCCCCACCAGCCCGCGGATCTCCCCCTCGTTCAGGGTCAGGCTGACTCTGTCCACCGCCTTGACCTTGCCCTGGGGGGTGTCGATTTCGATGGTGAGGTTGCGTATGTCGAGCAGGGGCATCAGCAATGTCTCCCGTTCAGGGCGCAGCCGGGTCGCTCAGGGCGTCCGGGGGCGGGGATAGATAACAAGGCTGGCAACATCAGTCGTTCCCCTCTTTGAGTGCTTCGCGAATACCTTCGCCCACCAGGTTGGTCACCAGCACGCTGAACAGGATGGCCATCCCGGGCAGGGTCACCGTCCAGGGGGCCAGATAGATAAGATCGCTCGAATCGGCCAGCATGGCACCCCACTCCGGCTGGGGAGACTGGGCCCCGAGACCGAGGAAGCCCACCGCCGAGATGTCCAGGATGGCGGCGGAGAGGGTGCGGGTGGTCTGGGTCACCAGGGTCTCGACGATGTTCGGCAAGATGGCCAGGCGCATGATCCGCTGGGGCGGAGAGCCGTCGAGGCGGCTGGCGATGATGTACTCCTTCTGCATCTCGGCGTGAACCGCGTTGTAGGTCGCCCGGATGAAGGGCGGTATCAACGCGAGCGTGATGGCGATCAGGGTGTTGAACAGACCCGGCCCCAGGATGGCCACGACGATGATGGCCAGCAGCAGGGACGGGATGGAGAGCAGGGTATCGAGCAGGTGATGGAGCACGCTCGACTTCACCCCCTTGCTCATGCCACCGAGGATGCCGATGGCCGAGCCGATGACCAGCGCGATGAGCACCACCAGCAGGGCGTTGCCGAAGGTGAGTCTGGCCCCGGCCACCAGACGGGAGAGGATGTCGCGCCCCAGATCGTCGGTCCCCAGGAAGTAATCGATGTTGCCGCTGTTGGCCCAGGAGGGGGCGAGCAGCAGGTGGTTGCTGTGCTGATCGTCGATGCCGTAGGGGATCACCAGGGGACCGATGAGGGTCACCAGCAGCAGCAGCCCGAAGCACCAGAGCCCCGCCATGGCCAGCGGGTTGCGCCGGTAGGAGGCCCAGGTCTGCTCCAGGGGGGAGAGGATCTTGAGCTCCGGATAGATGTTCGATTTATCGTGCATGGTGCAGGCTCCCGTGCTGGTCGCAAGGGGATGGGCACGCCTGTGCGCCGGTGGCCCATGGGCCGCCGTGGTTCATCCACAGACCGCAATCAATCTTGTCTTGCATAGAGTTCTTTACGCCGTGCCGGATACATGATGGTGGTCAGCAGATCGGTGCTGACGCTGATGAAGATGACGAAGCTCGCCACCACCAGGAAGGCGCCGCGGATGGCGGCGTAGTCCTGCAGCGCGATGCTGCTCACCAGCCAGCGGCCGATGCCGGGCCAGTCGAACACCACCTCGGTGATCATGGCGGAGGTGAGCACACTGCCAAGTTGCAGCCCCAGCAGCGGCAACACGGGGGGCAGGGCGTTCTTGAGCCCGTGACGCCAGACGATCTGGCGGCGGGAGAGTCCGCGGCTGGCGGCAGCCTTGATGTAGTTCTGTTTCATCACGTCGATGAGGGAGCTGCGCACGTGGCGGATCACTTCGGTGGTGGGCACCACGGCCAGCACCAGGGAAGGCAGTACCAGATGGCGCAGGGCGTCGTGCAGGGCCGCTTCCCGCCAGGGCTCCTGGCTCATCAGCACATCGACGATGGCGATCCCGGTGATGGAGGGCACGTCGTAGAGCAGGCTGATCTGGCCGGAGGAGGGGAGCCAGCCAAGATCCAGGGAGAAGAACATCACCATCAGCAGCCCCAGCCAGAAGACCGGGATGGCATAGCCGACGAGGCCGGCGGCCATGATGGAGAGGTCCGGGCTGCGCCCCTGATAGAGGGCCGCCAGGGTGCCCAGGGGGATGCCCACCAGCAGCGAGATGGCGAAGGCGGCGAGGCAGAGGGTCAGGGTCGCCGGGAAGTAGTGACGGATCTCGTCGAGGACCGGCTGGCCGGAGACGCTGGAGAGCCCGAAATCCCCGGCGGCGATGCGCTGGAGGAAGTCAGGATAGCCGTGCCAGAAATCCAGCACCTGGGTGATGAGGCGAAACTCCAGGAGGTAGGCCCCCAGAGTCAGCACCAGGAGGGTGATCACCAGCAGGGTGATGCGGCGCAGGATATAGAAAAACATGCTTATGCCTCCTGGGGGCGGTGCGCCGATGGCCCGACGATGGAGTGGTTATCTGTCATGGTCACTCCCGATGGGCCTGGTTGAAGGTGGTGCCGCCAAAGGGCATCAGGGTCAGCCCCTGAATGTCGCTGCGACTCACCTGGGTTCTCAGGGCATGGGCCAGGGGAATGAGCGGCAACTGCTCGTTGAGCAAGGACTGGGCATAGTAATAGTTGCGCAGGCGGAAGGCGAGCTGCGGGGTGGTCACCGCATCGTCCAGCAGCTGATCGAAGGCGGGGCTGCACCAGCGGCTGTAGTTGTTGCCCCGCTCGACGGCGGCGCAGCTCAGCAACTGGCGGAAGAAGTTGTCCGGATCCGCGTTGTCGGCGATCCAGCCCGAGAGCAGGCTGTCATATTGTCCATGGGCGAGCCGGGTCTCGATGACCGGCCAGGCCTGCTGCACTATCTTGAGGCTCACCCCAATCTTGGCGAAATCGCTGCGCATCAGTTGCGCCGTCTTGAGGCCGTCCGGGTTGTAGGGACGGGCGCCGGGTTGCACCAGCACCTGCATCTCGAAGCCGTTGGGGTAGCCCGCGTCCTTGAGCAACTGGCGAGCGAGCTTGAGATCCTGCTTGCGCTGGGGCAGGGAGGGATTGTAGCCCCAGGAGAGGGGCGGCAGCAGGCTGGCAGCGCTCTGGCCGGTCTCGAAATAGACCGCCTGCAGCAGATTCTGCACATTGATGGCGCTGGCGAGGGCCTGGCGCACCTGCACCTTGTTGAACGGGGCCTTGCGGGTATTGAGGGCGAGGAAGGCGACGTTCATCCCCGACTGCACCGACAGATCCAGGTGGGAGTCCTTGTCGATCACCGACAGCTGGCTGGCAGAGGGGGTGCTCATCACGTCGCACTCGCCGGTCAGCAGCTTGGCCAGGCGCTTGGAGGACTTGGGGGTGATGTCGTAGATGAGCTGCTCCATTCTGGCCTCGCCGCCCCAGTAGCCGGGGTGGCGCAGGTAGCGCACGAACTCGTTGTGGCGATACTCCTTGAAGCTGAAGGGGCCGGTGCCGATGGGGCGGCTGTCCAGCAGCGCCGGGGTGCCGGCCTTTAGCATCTGCTCCCCGTACTCGGCGGAGAGCACGATGGCGTAGTCGCTGGCCAGGGTGGCGAGGAAGGAGGCATCGGGGCGGTTCAGCTCGAACACCACCTCATAGGGCCCCTTCTTGTAGACCCGCTTGATGAGGTTGCCGAGCCCCAGGCTGTAAAAATAGGGGTACTCGCCGCCGGAGACGGCGTGGAAGGGGTGGTGTTCGTCCAGCAGGCGCTGCCAGGTGAACAGGACGTCGTCGGCATTGAAGTGACGGGTCGGGCTGAACCAGGGGGTACGGTGGAAGGTCACTCCCTTGCGCAGGGTCAGGGTATAGGAGAGGCCGTCCTCGCTGCTTTGCCAGCGGGTGGCGAGCCCCCCTTCGATGCCGAGGGTGTTGGCATTGACCTCGAGCAGGCGATCGTAGATGGGGCGGGCACTGGCATCCAGGGTCGCATCCGAATTGGCAAGCTGCGGGTTGAAGGTTCGGGGTGCCCCTTCGGCACAATAGATGAGCCCGGTTTTGGAGGCTTCATCGCGTTTCTGACAGCCGCTGACCAGGACCAGGAGACCAAGCAGCAGGGGGGTGAGCATTCTCATGTTGGAACCATGTTTTCAGACAAAGTTGCCCGCCAGGGGGCGGGCGCGTTGCGGGGGGCGGCCGGGCAGGCGCTCCCGTCAGGGGTGACGTGCGCCGCGTTATCCGCGCGCACAGACCCGGTGCCAGGCATCAGCCCGCCTCCTGGTTGCCACTGTTGTCATCCCCGTCCAGCAATTGATATTTGCGCAGCATCCCCCGGAACTGGTGATAGCTCAGGGCCAGCAACTGGGCTGCTTTGCGCTGATTATACTGGGATTGCTGCATCGCTTGCTTGAGTAAATTAATCTCGTACTCCGCCACCGCCCCTTTGAGATCCAGCGGCAGGGTCGGGGTCGGGGCCGTCTCTGCCGAGGTCGGCGCGTCCGTGGAAGGGGCGGCGTCACCTCGGGCACGGGGGCGCCAGGGGGAGTCAAAGGGATTGAGCACCAGATCCGCCAGCGGCAACTGGGGGTTGCCCTGGCGATAGAGACTGCGCTCCACCACGTTCTTGAGCTCCCGCACGTTGCCCGGCCAGGGGTAATCTTGCAGCAGCTGGGTCGCCTTGCGCGAGAAGCCGGCAAAGAGCGGATACCCCAGCTCCCGGGTCATGCCGTGGGCGAAGTGCTCCGCCAGCATCAGGATGTCCTCGCGCCGCTCCCGAAGGGGGGGCAGGGTGATGACGTCGAAGGCGAGCCGGTCCAGCAGGTCGTGACGAAACTGTCCTTTCTCTGCCAGTGCAGGCAGATCCTCGTTGGTGGCGCACACCAGCCGCACATCCACCTTGAGGGGCTTGGCACCGCCCACCCGTTCGAACTCCCCGTACTCGATGACCCGCAGCAGTTTTTCCTGCACCCGGGCGCTGGTGGTGGCCAGTTCGTCGAGGAACAGGGTGCCGCCGTCGGCCCGCTCGAAGCGCCCCTGATGGCGCTTGGCGGCGCCAGTGAAGGAGCCCGCCTCGTGGCCAAACAGCTCGGTCTCTAGCAGGCTCTCGCTCAAGGTGGCACAGTTGATGGTGACAAAGCTTTGATCCCAGCGATCCGAGAGATAATGTAGGCGGTGGGCGATGAGCTCCTTGCCGGTTCCACGCTCGCCGATGATGAGTACGGGCTTGCGCAGCGGCGCGAGGCGCGATGCCTGCTCGATGATTTCTAGAAATGCGTTGGATTCACCCAACAGACTTTCCGTGGCCGTGGTCATCCCTGCCCCTGTGAGTTGAAAAATCTGGTTAATCTTACCAAAAGTTGGTTATTTTAATCATCACTTGTTTCCCCGGGACTTGAACTGCATTCTGAGTGCCCATATAAATCAACAAGTTAAATATTGTTCCAGATTGGCACACAAGTTGCCATTGTCAATGGAGACACAACCCGATGCCTATCACAGGAGTACAATCATGAGCATTTTTTCTCGCCTGGCCGACATCATCAATTCCAATCTGACGGCCCTGCTCGACAAGGCGGAAGATCCCCAGAAGATGGTGCGTCTGATCATCCAGGAGATGGAAGATGAACTGGTGAAGGAGCGCTCCAATCTGGCCCGCTTCCTCGCGAATCAAAAAGAGATCGGCCGTCAGGTGAGCCGCCATCAGGAGCGGGTCGCCGAGTGGCAGGGCAAGGCCGAGCTGGCCCTGACCAAAGGGCGCGAAGATCTGGCCCGGGCCGCCCTCATCGAGAAGAGCAAGCAGGCGGAGCTTGCCGACGCCCTGTCTCGGGAACAGCAGGCGGTGGACAGCGGCATCGAGAAGCTGGGGGAGGAGATCCGCCAACTGGAAGCCAAGCTGGAAGACGCCCGTGCCCGCCAGAAGGCGATGGCCATTCGCAGCGAAGCCGCCAGCAGCCGCCTCAACGTGCAAAGCCAGGTGGCCCGTGGCGACAGTCAGGCCGTGGTGAGCAAGTTCGAGCGCATGGAGCGCCGCATCGACGAGATGGAAGCCCGCGCCGATCTGGGGCAGTCCGACAAGGCGCTCGCCCAGCAGTTTGCCGAGCTGGAAGCGGACGACCAGATTAGCCGCGAGCTGGAAGCCATGCGCCAGAAGCTGGGCCAGCACAATCCGGCACCGAAACAGGGAGAGTAACAGATGGAAGATCTGCTGGGTGTATTGATGGTTCCCATGGTGGTCTTCATGGTGGTGGTGGCCCCCATCTGGCTGGTGCTGCACTACCGTGCCAAGGGACGCATTGGCGCCGGTCTTGCCGATGGTGAGCGTGAACAGCTGCAGGGCTTGCTGGTGCGTGCCGAGAAGATGCAGGAACGGGTCGGCGCCCTGGAGTCGATTCTGGATGCGGAAGTCCCCGGTTGGAGGAACAAGGTATGAACAGTGTCAGTCGTGAAGGGCGCAACCTGTACCGGGATCCCCAGCGAGGCAAGATTGCCGGGGTCTGTGCCGGTCTGGCAGAGTACTTCGGGGTGGAGACCTGGATCGTGCGGCTGCTGGCCATCAGTGGTCTCATCTTCGCCGGCTTCATCACCTTCACCGCCTATATTGCCGCCTGGTTCTTGCTCGACAAGAAGCCGGTCACCCTCTACTCCCAGGAAGATGCCGAGTTCGCAGAGGTGCGGATGAAGGCGCGCAGCTGGCAGGCAGGCGTCACACCTCATCAGGCCCTTGTCCGCATCGGCCAGGAGCTGGATGCACTGGAGCCCAGGGTGCAGCGCATCGAGAAGCTGGTGACCTCCAAGGAGTTCACCCTGCAACGGGAGTTCAGCAAGCTCTAATCGTACCGGGCCGCGAGGATACTGCCTCGCGGCCGTCTCTCTGATGTGATCACAAGGAGAAGAAGACCCGCCTTGATACGCAACAAACTTGAACACTCCTGGTCGGTGCTCCAGCACAAGGCCGTTGACGCGGTGAACCGGGCCCGGGATCGCCACATCCGGCTGGCGGTCACCGGCCTCTCTCGCAGTGGCAAGACCGCGTTTATCACGGCGCTGGTCAATCAACTGGAGCACGCGGCCATCGACGGTCGTCTGCCACTCTGGGACGCCCAGCGCCAGGGACGCATTCTCGGTGCTCGCCGGGTGCCCCAGCAAAACGCCCACATTCCCACCTTCCCCTACGAACGGGGCCTCGATGCCCTGTTTGGCGATCCGCCCGCCTGGCCCGCGCCGACCCGGGGGGTGGCCGAGGTACGCCTCGAGATCCGCTATCGCACCCGCCATCCGCTGCGTCGGCACTTGGGGGAGATCTCCACCCTCTATGTGGATCTGGTGGATTATCCCGGGGAGTGGCTGCTGGATTTGCCGCTGCTGGATCTGAACTACGAGCAGTGGAGCGAGCAGGTGCGGGAGCAACTGTGCCGCCCCGAGCTGCAAGCCCTGGCGGCAGGCTGGATGACGCCGCTCTGGCAGGCGGATCAAGCCTTCGAGGAGCGGGACGCCAGCGAACTGGCCGCCCGCTACACCGATTATCTGCACGCCTGCAAGCAGGCGCTCGGGCTTCACCTCATCCAGCCCGGGCGTTTCGTGTTGCCCGGCGAGTATGCCGGTGCGCCGCTGCTGCAATTCGTGCCCTGGGTATGGGAGATGCCCACACACTCCCCCGAAGACGGCACCCTCTACGCCACCTTCAAGCAGCGCTTCGAGCAGTACAAGCAGCATCTGGTACAGGGCTTCTATGAGCAGCACTTTGCAGGCTTTGATCGCCAGATCGTGCTGGTGGACTGCCTGGCGCCCCTCAATGCCGGTGCCGCGAGCTTTGGTGACATGCAGCAGGCCATCGCCCGCATCATGGAGAGCTTCGCCTACGGCAAGAGCAACTGGTGGCGCCGCCTCTTCTCCCCGCGCATCGACAAGCTGCTGTTTGTGGCGAGCAAGGCCGATCACGTCACGCCGGAGCAGCACGGGCCTCTGGTGTCGCTCCTGCAGCACCTGGTGAGCCGTGGCCGGGGTCAGGCCCGCTTCGAGGGGATAGAGACAGAATGCCTGGCGCTGGCCGCCATCAAGGCCACCGAGGTGGGCAAGGGGGTGGCAGACGGACGGGAATTTCCCGCCATTCGTGGCACTACCCTCTCGGGCGAGCCCTTGCTGCTCTTCCCGGGGGAGGTGCCTGCCCAGATCCCGCCTGCGCAGTGGTGGAAAACTCAAGGGTTTGATTTTCAGGCCTTTCGCCCGTTGCCCATGAGCGCCCATCAGGCGCTCCCCCATATCCGGCTCGATGCGGCGCTGGAATTCCTGCTCGGGGATCACCTCGAATAACGGGTGGGTGGCCCGCTGTGCTCGAGGGGCGCCCACAGGAGAGAATGCGATGAACGATCAAACAAGATGGCGCACCGATGACGCCGCTCCCCTGCAAGGCAAGGTGACGCTGGAGCCCGCGCCCTCGATGGCAAGCGAAGCGCAACCACCGGCCCCGGCCCGGCGGCTGGAAGAGGAGAGCTTCGAGCCTCTGGACGCGCTGGACGAGCTCACCGAGGTGGAACCCGCGCTTCACGTCAGGCCTCGGCGCCGTCATCGTCTGCTGGCCTGGGGGCTGGGCGGGGTGGGGCTGTTGTCCCTTGGCCAGTTTGGCGCTTTTCTGGTGGATCAGTTTGCCGCCTCCCCCTTCTGGGGCGGGGCCTGGCTGCTCGCCTCCGGCCTGGTGGCGGTGGGTACCGCCGGGGTGGCGGGGCGCGAATGGCTGCGGCTGCGCACTTTGAAGCGGCGCCAGGATGTGCGCTCAAGAGCCGAGGATCTGCTGGCCCATCAGGGGGTGGGTCAGGGGCAGGCCTTCTGCGAGACCCTGGCCGAGAAGAGCGGTGACAAGGGGCGGGAAGGGTATCGCACCTGGTTATCCCAGCTTGACGAGAGCCACAGCGATCGGGAAGTGCTGACCCTCTACAGCCAGCTGGTGCTCACCGAGCGGGACAAGCTGGCCCAGGCCCGCGTCGCCAAATGGTCGGGGGAGGCCGCCGTGCTGGTGGCCCTGAGCCCGCTCGCCACCGTCGACATGATGCTGATGCTCTGGCGCAACCTGCGGATGATCGAGGACATCGCCGATGTCTACGCCATCGAGCTCGGCTACTGGAGCCGCATCCGCCTCATCCGCCAGGTGTTTCGCAACATGCTCTATGCAGGGGCCACCGAGCTGGTGACCGAGGTGGGAATGGATCTGCTGGGGGCCGAGCTGACCGCCAAGCTCTCCGCCCGCGCCGCCCAAGGGGTCGGGGCCGGGTTGCTCACCGCGCGCCTCGGGATGCGTACCATGGAAGCCTGTCGTCCGCTCCCATGGTGTGCCGACGAGAAGCCGAAGCTTGGCGAGCTGCGCAAGCGGCTGATCGGCCAGTTGGCGGGTTATCTCAACAAGTCGTGAGGTGGCTGGGACCCGACATGGATGTCACAAATTATTTACAATTGTCAAAAGCAGCCGACCCCGGGGTCGGCTGCTTTTTTGAGGGGCAAACCGTTACAGTGATCCCATGACTCAACGGCCAGTGACCGCCCGGATGGCGGCTGGCACCCGAAGGATGGGAGCACTCATGGCAAGTCTCTACACGGCCCGCCAACCGGATGGGCAGGGCAGGATCCACTACACGGACGAGGAGCACGGCACCTGGCGGATCCTGATTGCACGCCAGGTTGCGGCGCTCGATGGCAAGGCCTGCGATGAATACCAGGCCGGGCTGGCACGCCTCGACCTGCCTCTGGACCGCATCCCCCAGCTGGGCGAGATCAACGCCGCCCTGATGCCCGCCACCGGCTGGTCGGTGGCGGCGGTGCCAGCCCTCATCTCCTTTGATCACTTCTTCGCGCTGCTCGCTGATCGCCGTTTTCCCGTCGCCACCTTCATTCGCCGCCGGGACGAGCTCGACTACCTGCAAGAGCCCGACATCTTCCACGAGATCTTCGGCCACTGCGCCATGCTGACCAACCCGGCCTTTGCCCACTTCACTCACCTGTATGGTCGGCTCGGACTCCATGCGAGCAAGGAGGAGCGGGTCTATCTGGCGCGGCTCTACTGGTTCACGGTGGAGTTCGGTCTCCTGCAGGGGGAGGAGGGGCTGCGCATCTACGGCGGCGGCATTCTCTCCTCCATCGGCGAGACCGCCTATGCCCTCTCGGGTAAGCCCGAGCTGCAACCCTTCGATCTGCTGGAGATCCTGCGTACCCCCTATCGCATCGACATCATGCAGCCGACCTATTTCGTGCTGCCTCGTCTCGATACCCTCTATGGTCTGGAGGGGCCGGGGATCATGGCGGCCGTGGCCGAGGCCCGTTGTCTTGGCCTGCGTCCACCCCGCTTTGCCCCCGTTGCCGGCAAGCAGGCGAGCTGACCCGTATTCATTCCCACAATGTTTCTTGAAAGGAGTCACGAATGACTGAACTGGCGAGTCAACGATGCGAGGCGTGCCGCGCCGATGCCCCCAGGGTGAGCGATCAGGAGCTGGGGGAGCTGATGCTCCTCATCCCCGACTGGCAGCCCCTGGTGGTCAACGGCGAGCTGCAACTGCGTCGTGAATTTGTGTTTCGCAACTTCAAGGAGGGGCTGGCGTTCACCAACCGCCTCGGAGAACTGGCGGAGGCGGAGTTCCATCATCCGGCGATCTTGCTTGAATGGGGCAAGGTGACCGTGAGCTGGTGGACCCACAAGATAGGCGGCTTGCATCGCAACGATTTCATCATGGCAGCCCGCACCGACGGTCTGATGAAGTAACCGCCGTCTGGCGCCAACGCAGACAGGGCCTGCCCGGTGAAAGCGGGGCAGGCCCGCATTTTTGTGGGGGAGCGCTCGCACTGGCGGGATCGAGTCTGTATTATCCCGTTATTCAGAATGTTAGCTAGGAAGTGTGTGCCGAATGCGTCTTGAAGTCAGCTGTGAAGACCGTCTGGGCCTGACCCGGGAATTGCTCGACCGACTGGTGGAGCACAACATCGATCTGCGCGGCATCGAAATCGATACCTCAGGCATCATCTATCTCAATTTCCCCGAGCTGGAGTTCCGTGACTTTCAGCATCTGATGCCGGAAATTCGCCGCATTCCCGGCGTCTATGACGTCAAGACCATCCCCTACATGCCCTCCGAGCGGGAACACCACGAGATAGAGGCCCTGCTCAAGGCCCTGCCGGACCTGGTCTTCTCCCTCGACAGCAAGGGGCGGGTGACCCAGGCCAACCAGGCCGCCCTCACCACCCTGGCGTTGCCACCGGACGAGGTGCGCGGCGTGGCGATCGCCTCCCTGGTCAAGGGCTTCTCGTTTGGCCGCTGGCTGGAGTCGGGGGAGATCAAGCCCCAGACCTGCAAGCTGAGCCTCGGTGGCGAAGAGTACCTGGGCGATCTGATGCCGCTGTTCGTGGCCGAAGAGAAGGGCAAGCAGGCTCTGGCCGGCGCCGTGGTGGTGCTCAAATCCGCCCGCCGGGTCGGCATGCACTTCAGTGCCCTGCACGCGGTGGAAGTGGGGGGCTTTGAGCACCTCCAGGCCGAGAGCCAGAAGATGAAGGAGGTGCTGGCCCAGGCAGCCAAGCTCGCGATGCAGGACGCCCCCTTGCTCATAGTGGGGGAGACCGGCACCGGCAAGGAGTTGCTGGCCCGGGCCTGCCACGGCGCCAGCCTGCGCTCCAGCCACCCCTTCATGGCGCTCAACTGTGCGGCCATGCCGGACAACGTGGCTGAGAGCGAGCTGTTCGGCTATGCCCCCGGCGCCTTTGGCAACAACACCGAGGGCAAGCGCGGGGTGCTGGAGCTGGCCAGCGGCGGCACCCTGATGCTGGACGAGATCGGCGACATGTCCCCCCATCTGCAGACCAAGTTCCTGCGGGTGCTGCAAGACGGCGTGTTTCGCCGGGTCGGTGACGAGCAGGAGGTGAGGGTCAACGTGCGCTTCATCTGCACCACCCAGAAGCAGTTGCTGGATCTGGTCCATGAAGGGAAGTTTCGTGAAGATCTCTACTACCGCCTCAATGTGCTTAGCCTCAATCTGCCGCCGCTGCGCGAGCGCAAGGCGGACATCATGGCCCTGGCCCAGCAGTTCGTGTCGCGCTTTGCCAGCGAACTGCAGCGTCCGCGCCCGCGCTTTACCCGCAACATGGCCGAGTACCTCACCGCCTACCGCTGGCCCGGCAACGTGCGCCAGCTGCGCAACTGCCTCTATAGGGCCATGACCCTGCTGGAAGGGGACGAGATTGGACCCGAGCACGTGGACTTGCCGGTGGCGGCCGATGCCATGCCGCTCATCGACGAGTGGTTCGAAGGGGGGCTCGACGAGGCGGTGAAGCGTTTCGAGAGCCGCCTGCTGGAGCGGCTCTACCCGGCGTTCCCCTCCACCCGCCAACTGGCCAAGCGGCTCGGTGTCTCCCATACCGCCATCGCCAACAAGCTGCGCGAATATGGGATTGGCAAGAAGTAGTGTCGATGGACGGTGTCTGCCTGGGGCATTGAGCGCCTTGCAGGCACGGCTGCGACATCCGGTGACGCAACCGTGCCACTTGCCTCTGGGGGCTGGCCACCCGGCTGGTAAGCTCGGTGCGGTGCCATGCAGGCACTCTCATCATGGGCGTCGGGTGACCCCGGCGCCGACCTGGACACTCTCGCGGGCATCATGCAGATGTTTTGTTACCTCCGGTTACTGATGTGGCTGGCGCCACTGTGCTGCATGCTGATGCTGGCAAACCAGGCCATGGCGGCAACCTCCGCCGAGGCGCGCAGCGACATGGTGCGCCAGACCGTGCTCGATATCCTCAGTTACACCCGCTGGCCCAGCGAGCCCGACAGACTTCGGCTCTGCATCACGGCGCCGACGGAATATGCGTCATCCCTTCTGACCATCGAACGGCAGGCCAATGGCCGACCGGTGGAGGTCCATCGCTACGACATGGACGATGAGGCGCTGATCCAGCGCTGCGATGTCATCTATCTGGGGGTGTTGGCACCGGCACAGCGCCTCTCCCTGTTCGAGCGCCTGCGCGGTCACGCCATCCTCAGCATCAGCGAGCAGAGCCGCGAGTGCATCGCCGATGCGGTCTTCTGTCTGCAGGCCGGGGAGGAGAGGGTGCGTTTTCGGGTCAATCTGGATGCGCTGGCCCGCAGCGGCGTACGAGTGCACCCGGCCGTGCTCAAGCTGGCGCGAGCCGATGAGGAGGTGCGATGACGGTCCATCACGCCACTCCCAGGCTTACCCTGAGACAGAGTCTGGGGCGTACCCACATGATGATCTCCCTGACTGCCGTCTGTATGGCCGGGCTGTTTCTGACCGTCACGGCGCTGCTGGCGCTGCGCCTTTATGCGGATCACAACCTCAAGCTGGTGGCGCGGGCCATCAGCTACACCACTGAGGCGGCCGTGGTCTTCCATGACAAGGAGGCGGCACTGGATGCCCTGGAGACCATCACCTCCCGGGAAGACATAGCCAGCGCCAGCATAGTGCTGCCGGACGGCCAGGTACTGGCGAGCTGGCGCCGGGACATCACTACCCCCTGGACCACCCTGGAGCAGCACCTGGCCCGCCTGATCCTGCCGGGGCCCGTGGCGCTCCCCATGGTGCGCGAGCACAAGGAGATAGCCAGGGTGCATCTGGTCGGTCACGGCCAGTACCTGCTGCGATTCCTGTTGCAGACCTTGCTGGCTACCCTGGTGTGCCTGCTCATCAGTATTCTCGGGGCACTCCATGTGGCGCGCCGGATGCAGCGCTCCATCACGGCCCCCCTCAAGGCCCTGACCGAGGTGGCTTACAACGTCAGCCGCCAGCGGGCCCTCAAGGAGCGGGTGCCGGCGGCCAATATAGCCGAGCTGCACGAGCTGGGGGAGGATTTCAATTCGCTGCTCGACGAGCTGGAAGCCTGGCAGGCCCACCAGAAGCGGGAGAACGCCAGCCTGCTGCATCAGGCAACCCATGATCCCCTGACCGGTCTGCCCAACCGCGCTCTGTTCGAGGCTCGCATGGGGCAGGCCATTCTGGCAGGCAACAAGGGGCATGAAGGTTTTGCCCTGCTCTATCTGGATTGCGATCGTTTCAAGCAGATCAATGACAACCTGGGCCACGGCATCGGCGACGAAGTGCTGATCGCCGTGGCGCGGCGGGTGCAGCATCAGCTCAGACCCCTGGATCTGGTCTGCCGGCTGGGGGGAGATGAGTTCGTCATCCTCCTGACCCCGATCCAGGGGGAGGACGAGGTGCGCGAGGTGATAGGGCGAGTGCAGCAGGCCATGAACACCCCCGTGGTATTGAGTGACGGTCGCCATCTCGGGGTGGGGATCAGCATCGGCTCTGCCCGCTATCCCGAGCAGGGGCGGACGGCGGATGCCCTGCTGCAATGGGCAGACGACGCCATGTATCAAGCCAAACGACAACGCAGGGAGGAGAGAGAAACACGAAAAACGAGCACGTGAAGTTGAACCGGAAATAGTGAAAGGATGATAAGAATGCGCATGTTGAACCCGATCAAAGCGGGCCTGGTGGCACTGTTGCTGAGTGTGCTGGCGGCGTGCCAGAGCCCTCCCCAGGGGCTCACGGCGGAGCAGATCGCCGCCTTGAAGGAGCAGGGCTTTCACCTGACCGACGAGGGATGGACCCTGGATATCTCCAACAAGGTGCTGTTCGCCAACAATGTGGGGGCCCTCAACCCCGAGACCCGCCAGGTGGTGGAGAAACTCGGCAAGGCCCTGATTGAGGTAGGACTGAACCGGGCACGGGTGGACGGTCATACCGACTCCAACGGTGATGAGGCCTACAACCAGCAACTCTCCCTCAAGCGGGCACGGTCGGTGGCCGATGTCCTGGTGTCGGTGGGTATGCCCCAGGGGAACCTGGATATCCGCGGCCGCGGAGAAGAGGCGCCCATCGCCGACAACGCGACCGCTGCCGGACGAGCGGAAAATCGCCGGGTTGCCATCATCATCGGCAATGGCTGACCCCCGTCAGCCGGTATCGGCGCGGCGCTCCCGTCGGGAGCCTTGAATCAACCGCCTGATCCTGTGTGTGCCACCACTCTCCAGTGGGAGAGTGGCTCTCTTCCCTTGTTGTTTCACGCCTTCCTTGTCTGACGCGCTGTTGCCCTGATGGAGACAGAGTGACGACTCAATCCTTCCCGACTTGATCCAGCACAAATACCTGCAACTGATATTCGTTATCATTTGCGTTATTTACGCAGGGTAACCCCAGTGACGACTCTCCAGCTTTCTTCGACCATGACGGGGCTTTGTACCCCGGATCCCCTCAAATTCGCCTTCACCGCCAAGACGTCGGCCCATGCCAGCCGGGGAGGGGCCGCCCCCCTGATGCTGGACGATGCCGGCTGGCAAGCATGGTGGCAGCAGGAGAGCGAGGCCAAGGCCCGAGCGCTCTATATCCATATCCCGTTTTGCCGCAAGCGCTGCAGTTTTTGCAACTTCTTCGAAAACGGCGCCAATCCGGCGCGCATGAGCCGCTACATGGAGGCACTCTGCGGGTCGCTGCGCCAGGCAGCCGAGACGCCGCTCGTCCAGAGCCGGCCTTTCTCGGCGGTCTATGTGGGGGGCGGTACGCCGACCGACATGGCGGCGGGCGATCTCGCCCGCCTGGCCAGCGCCATCCGCCGTTTTCCCCTGACCGTGGATGCGGAGCTGACCCTGGAAGGGCGGCTCAACGGCTTTGATGACGAGAAGTGGCAGACGGCCCTGGCGGGTGGCTTCAACCGCTTCTCGTTCGGCGTGCAGAGTTTTGATACCCGCGTGCGCCAGCAGGCGGCCCGCTTCGATGACAGGGAGACCTTGCTGTCCCGGCTGGCGGCGCTGACCCGCCACAACGAGGCGGTGATCGTGGCGGATCTCATCTTCGGTCTGCCGGGGCAGGATGAGGCCGTGTGGCGCCAGGATATCGCGGATGTGATGGCGAGCGGGGTGCACGGGGTGGATCTCTACCAGCTCATCTCCATGGCGGGCACCAACCTGGCGCGCGCCGACGAGAAAGGCACCCTGGGCTGGGCCGCCGATGGCCAGCAGCGGGCAGTCATGTATGCCGACGGGGCACGGACGCTGGAGGCGGGGGGCTGGGAGCGGCTCTCCTGCAGCCACTGGCGGCGCACCGATGCCGAGCAGAGCCGCTACAACCAGATGGCCAAGTGGGGCGCCGAGATCCTGCCCTTCGGCGCAGGGGCGGGGGGCAACATTCACGGCCACGGCCTCATGTATGGCCGGGATCTGGCGCCCTGGCATGAGGCGCAGGCGAAGGGCGTGCGTGCTCCCGGCATGGTGATGAGGCCCAATCCCGATGCCCGTCTCGACGGGCTGCTGCGAGGGGGGCTCGACACCGGATGGCTGGCGTTGTCGCAATTGCCACAGGGGCTGGTCTCCCACCTGATGCCGCTCTTTGAGGCCTGGCAGCGACACGGGCTGGCACGGCTCTCGGCCGAGCGTCTCGCCCTCACCCTGGCGGGGCGTTTCTGGAACGTCAATCTGCAGGCCGGGTTGTTTGAATACTTACAGACCAACCCGCTGGCGGGGTCGGATACGGCGTCTGCCGATCCGGCGCAGGCGGTGCGCCATTCACTGGTGTGAGTGCGCTGGCCGAGAGGGCCGGGCAAAGAGGGGATGATAGACAAGGGGGGCACTTGATGTGCCCCCCTTGTTCGTTATGGCTGGTGGACCTCGTCCACCCGCACCCGCAGCGCACCCTCTGCGAGGGTGGTGATCAGGGTCTGGCCTGCATTGACCTGGGATGCGCGGCGGATCACCTCCCCGGAGGGGGTGCGCACGATGGCGTAACCGCGCCCCAGGGTGGCCAGCGGGCTGATGCCGTCGAGGCGGGCTCCCAGCATGGCGAGGCGGTGGCGGGCGAGATCCTGGCGTTTTGCGATGAGGGCATGGAGGCGCTCCTCGGCAAGCTGGTGACGACGTTTGCCGATGGCCAGCAGCTTTTCGGGGCTTCTGGCCTGCAGGCGCATGGCGAGGCCCGCGAGGCGCCGCTCCCCCTGGTGCAGGCGATCACGCAGGTGCTGCTGCAAGCGGCGGTCGAGCTCGTCGAGGCGCTGGGACTGCTGCTCCAGCCGTCGCTTGGGATCCTGATGATCGAGCCGCTTCTGCAGCAGGACGAAGCCATGGCGGGCGGCGACCTGGTGACGGCTCATGGCCTGGGTGAGCCGCTGGCGCAGGTGCACGAGGCGCTGGGCGCGGGTGCTCCTGTCCGGCGCCACCAGCTCGGCGGCGGCAGAGGGGGTGGGGGCACGAAGGTCGGCGGCAAAGTCGCTGATGGTGACGTCCACCTCGTGTCCTACGGCGCTCACCACGGGGATGGCGGAGCCTGCGATGGCCCGTGCCACCGCCTCTTCGTTGAAGCACCAGAGATCTTCAAGGGAACCGCCGCCGCGTCCGACGATGAGCACATCCACCTCGGCGCGGCGATTGGCAAGCATGATGGCCGAGACGATCTGGGCGGTGGCGGCGCTCCCCTGCACCTGGGTCGGGTAGATGAAAACGGGCAAGTCCGGGGCGCGGCGGTGCAAGACGGTCAGCATGTCGTGCAGGGCGGCGCCGGTGGCGGAGGTGACCAGCCCCACGGCGCGGGGTTCCCGGGGCAAGGGGCGCTTGCGCCCTTCGTCAAAGAGCCCTTCGGCCCCGAGGCGGCGCTTGAGCTCCTCGAAGCGCAGGGCCAGCATGCCATCCCCGGCGGGCTGCATGGACTCGATGATGAGCTGGTAGTCGCCCCGGGGTTCATAGAGGGAGACTCGCGCCTGCACCAGCACCTGCATGCCATCCTGGGGACGGAACGGCACCCGGCGGTTGTTGCCCTTGAACATGGCGCAGCGCACCTGGGCCGACATGTCCTTGAGGGAGAAGTACCAGTGGCCGGAACTTGGCATCGCGAGGTTCGAGAGCTCCCCTGTGAGCCACACCAGCCCCAGATCCTGCTCCAGGATCATGCGCACGGCGCTGTTGAGGCGGGTGACGGTGAAGATCTGCTGTTGTCTGCTCTGACTGGCGGGTTCGAGGTGATTCAAGGCTGGCCCTGCTGTGGTGTCCGCCGGGGCGGGAGAAACGATGGGGGTCATCTTACCCCAGTTGCGCCCATCTGCCGAGCCATGGGCCCGGCAGATGACGCGGAGCCTAGGCTTGTGCCTTGGCCGACTTGACGGCTTTGGCGGGGCTGGTGACCAGCCAGACCGCGAGGCAGACTACGGCCCCGCCGAACACGAAGCCGCCGGTGAGGGTTTCCCCCAGCACCAGATAGCCCCAGAGGATGCCGAAGGGCGGAATGAGGAAGGTGACAGTGAGGCTTCGCAGGGGGCCGATATCGGCGATCAGCCTGAAATAGAGCAGATAGGCGAAGGCGGTGCAGAGGAAGCCGACCGCCAGCACGCTGGCCCAGACCCCAGGCTGGGCCCAGTCGACGGCGGGGCCGGTCGCCAGGGTGTAGCCGAAGAAGGGAAGCAGGAAGAGGACGGCCCCTATCTGGCTGCCAAAGGCCACCAGTTTGGCGTCCAGGCCTCCCCGCTCGGTGACCCAGCGTCTCGTCAGAAAGCCGGCGCAGCCATAGCAGGCGGTGGCGATGAGGCAGGCCAGCACCCCGATGGCCAGTTGTCCGCTCAGGTCGACCTCCCCGGTGGTGGTGATGAGCCCGATGCCCACCAGCCCCAGCATGACCCCGGCCCACTTGCGCAAGGTCAGCGCCTCGTGAAAGAAGGAGAAGCCGATGAGGGCGCCCATCAGGGGCGTGGTGGCGTTGAGGATGGCGGAATACCCCGCGGGCAGCCAGAGGGCCGCCACGGCATACATCAGGAAGGGGACGCCGGAGTTGATGATGCCAAGCACCATGATGGATTTGAGTTTGCCCTGGAACCGCATGGGGGTGCGCAGCAGAAGCAACATGGCGGCGAGGCCGATGAGGGCGAAGAAGACCCGCAGGAAGGTGGTGTTGACCGAGCCAAAGGCGGGCGCCGCGATGCGCATGAACAAGAAGCTGGCGCCCCAGATGGCCGCCAGCACCAGCAGCCTCACGTAATCCGATGTTCTCATCTTCTCTCCTTGAAATGGCGGGGCGGCCTTGCATCATGCAGGGCAGTCCCGCCGCTGGCAACCGGGTATAGGGGGGGCCAATAAACAAGGCACCACCTGGGCGATGCCTTGTTACACGAGTTGCTCTCTTCCTGGCCATCACTCGCTTTCAGGCTGGCTGACGAACGCTATCTTGTGTAACCCGTGCTGGGAGGCCTGTGCCATCACCTTGGCGATGGCGCCGTACTCCACGCGCTTGTCGATGCGCAGCTGGATCTCGGGGATCTCCGGCTTGGCCTCGCTGGCCTTGACCATCTCGGCGAGCAGCGCCGTCTCATCGACCTGCTTGTCGTTCCAGTAGATCTTGCCGGCACCGTCGATGGAGAGGATCACATCCTCCTGCTTGGGCTGATTGACCTGGCTGCTGGCCTCGGGCAACTCGAGCTTGACCGCGTTGGTGAGCAGGGGGGCGGTGATCATGAAGACGATGAGCAACACCAGCATGACGTCGATCATCGGGATCATGTTGATCTCGGAGAGGGGCTGCTCGTCCGATTCCCCGGGAAGTTTGCCGAAAGCCATTACATCTGCCCCTGCTTGGCGCTGTCGACGGCGGCCAGTGGCGTCACCCTGGAGGCGCTCTGCTCCACGCCGGTCACCAGCAGGGCGAACAGGTCGTAGGCAAACTCGTCTAGCGCCGCGAGTTTGAGGCGGTTGCGGCGCACGAAGAGGTTGTAGATAAGCACCGCCGGCAGGGCGACGGCGAGACCGAAGCCGGTCATGATGAGGGCCTCACCGACCGGGCCTGCGACCTTGTCCAGGCTGCTCTGACCCGCGGCCCCTATGGCCAGCAGGGCGTGATAGATGCCCCAGACGGTGCCAAAGAGCCCGATGAAGGGGGCCGCCGAGCCGACGGAGGCGAGGAAGGCCAGGCCGTGCTCGAGGCGGATCCGCTCCATGGTGATGGCATGGCGCAGGGCGCGCAGCAAGAAGTCATCGGGGGAGCCCAGCTTGAGGGAGGCGGCCCGTCCCTGGGATCGCTCAATCTGGGCAACCGCCGTCAGTGCCGCACTCGTTATCCTGCCGCAGGCTTCTTCAGGGGGCGTCTGGGCGAGCTGGTTCGCCATCGCCTGCACGCTCTCATGGTGCCAGAAGGCCCCCAGGAAACGGGCGTTCAGGCGCTGCTCGCGATGGCCAAGCCAGAGCTTGAGCAACCCGTAGTAGCAGGTGCCGAGCGACATCAGTACCAGCAGGATCAGCGGGATCAGGCCCACCCCGGTGTTTTGGCTGAGCAGATGCGTTATGCCCATCCCGCTTGTTTCGATTTCCGGATTCATGGTTAGTTTCCTAGCTTGAAAATAATGGTAACCCCTGTCCAGGCTGGGACGGCGGTATTGTTCTGTTTGGCTGGAATGAAGCGCCAACGGCTGACGGTCTTGCGGGCGACCATGTCCAGGCGTCGATGACCACTGCTCTGCTCCACGTCGACCGACTCGGCGGTGCCCTCCTTGCTGACTCGGACCTTCAATACCACGCGCCCCTCTTCTCCCCGTCGGCGTGACTCCGGAGGGTAGGGAGGCTCGGGGTTGTTCAGCCTGGCATCCCGTGCGATGGGCGCACTGCTGCCGGCCCCGGCCCCCGTCTGGCGGGACTTGGTCGGCGGCGCACTGGCGCCACTCGCGCTCTGGGTATTGACCGCCGCCTGCGGGGTAGCAGGCGCAGAGGGCGCGACCACCGGCTCGGCCCTGGCCACTGGCGCTGGTTTGGTCATCGGTACTGGCTTGGGCTTTGGCGGAGTGGGCGCCGGTTTGGGAGCCGGTTTCTTGACGACCGGCTTGACCACTTTCGGCGGCACAGGTGCCGGTTTCTTCACCTCCCGAGGGGGAGCCGGAGTGGCCGCTGGCGCCGCCGGCTTGGCCGGTGCGTCATCTTTGTCCGACTCGCCGGCCCAGCGGGCAGACAAGGTGATGGGCTCGGGGGGCGTGACGGGGGCGGGGCGGCTGCCTTGCATCAGCCAGAGGAGGGCGAGATGCAGGGCAAGGGCGACGGCCAGGCAGGCAAGGTGAACCGGGCCAAATGCCGGCTTGTCGCGGCCAAAGGTCGGCCTCATTGCGCAGGCGTCCATCAGCCTGCCTTCTCGCTGGTCGTCATATTCGTACTCGAATGTCGATGGGATTGGCCCCGGAACCGGGCCTCGGCGCCCAGCATGCGCCATCGGATAGCCTGCAAACAAGAAACATTATCAATCGCGTTTTAATCAGGTGCGTCAGCGCCAGGGCCGCCCCGAGCCATGATTGGAGGCGAGAAAGGGAGCGCCTTCGGGGCAGACACGCCCAGGGACTGTCCATGTCAGGGGGGCGCCAGAGCGGGTCGCGCCGCTCTCTCCCTCGCTCAAGCAGAAATGAAAGCGCTATCAATCACATACAGCCCATGACGAGGTCGACAGTGGTCACATTTTGCGCGCATTGGCCATGAAATGGTCATGGGGGACTCTAGACTGGTCGGGCTCATCTGAAGGCGGGACGTTGCGGATGGGGGAATGCCGGGACACACCGGCATCACACACAAACAATGAAAATAAAGGACTATCAATGGCTAGATGGATACTCGCGGCCGGATTGTTGGGAACCCTGATCACGGCGCCGAGCACGGCGGCGGAGTGGTTCTTCCGGGGCACCGCGAATGGATGGGCGGCGACCGCCATGACGTCGACGGACGGCGTCAATTTTGATACCTGCCAGCGCTTCGTGAGCGGGGATGCCAGCGGCGGCCCGCGCTTCAAGATAGACAGGTACGGCAACTGGCAGCAGAGCTACCCGGCGGCCGACTACGGGGTCAATGCCAACACGGCGTACCAGATCCGCATCAACGCCAGCACCCAGGCGGTGAGCGCGACGGCAGTGGCCAGTTGCGAGGCCTCGGGGTTTGCCAGCACCTTGCCGCAGCTCAACGTGCGCGGCACCTTCAACGGCTGGGCCAGCCTCCCCATGACCCTGGTAGGGGATCACCTGTGGCAGGTGGAAGCCTACATGGATGGCAAGGCGAGCCAGCGCCTCAAGTTTGATCAGGCTGGGGACTGGGCCGTCAACTTTGGCGACAGCAACGGCGACGGCGTGCTGGAGAAAAGTGGCGGCGACATCTTCTGGAGCGCCGTGGGCACGGTGCGCATCCAGGTCAACGATCAGACCCTGGCCTACAGCATCACCCCCCTTGGGGATGACAACCAGCCGCCGCTCGCGGTCATCACCCCGGGGGGGACGGTGAACGTGACCCAGGGGGCGTCGCTCACCTTGAGCGGCAGCGACTCCACGGATCCTGACGGCCAGATCGCGAGCTATCTGTGGAGCAGCGGCGAGACCACGGAGAGCATCGTCGTCAACACCACCCAGACCGGCACCTTCACCTATGGCCTCACGGTCACCGACGATCAGGGCGCCAAGGGCAGCAGCAGCGTGAGCGTGGTGGTCGGGGCAGGACAGAGCAGCGACAGCTGGTACTTCCGGGGCACGGCCAACAACTGGGGGCTCACCCCCATGACCAGCGAGGATGGCACCACCTTCTGCACCGAGCAGGCCTTTGGCAGCAACAACCCCCGCTTCAAGATTGACCACAAGGGGGACTGGACCGAGGCGTATCCGGCCCAGGATTACCTGGTCAGCGCCAACACCAGTTATCGCATCTGCTTTGACAGCCTGCGCAAGGCCATCGAGGTGGAGACGCTGGCCGGGGCCGATCTGCAGGCCCCCACGGTGACGGCCACCCCGTCCCCGGGGAGTTATGTGGACAGCCAGTCCATCACCCTGGGAGTGAGCGACGATCAGGACAGCGCCCCCGCCGTGCATTTCACCACGGACGGCAGCCAGCCCACCACGGCATCGGCCCGCTATGCAGGCCAGCCCCTGCTGGCGAGTGACAAGGGGAGCGGCACCGATCTGGTGATCCGCACCCTTGCCATCGACGCCAGCGGCAATCAGCGCGAGCAGCGCTTCGAGTACCGTATCGGCGAGCAGGGGGTGGCGAGCGGCGATTTTCGCGCCGAGAGCATCTACTTCCTGCTGACTGCCCGCTTCTATGATGGCGATGCCAGCAACAACTACTACAACCGGGATCGCTACAAGGCGGGGGATCCCCAGTGGCGTGGCGACTTCAAGGGGTTGATCGCCAAGCTCGACTACATCAAGGATCTCGGCTTCACCGCCATCTGGGTGACGCCGCCGGTGGAGAACCGCTCCGGCCTCGACTACCACGGCTACCATGCCTACGACTTCTACCGGGTCGATCCCCGTCTGGAGTCGCCGGGGGCGGGTTACCGGGAGTTCATCCAGGCGGCCCACGCCAAGGGGCTCAAGGTGATCCAGGATGTGGTGCTCAACCACTCGAGCCAGTATGGTCTGCGCGGCAAGACCTGGATCGATCGCCTGCCCGTCAAATACTACGTACCGGCGGGGTCGAGCCAGGGACTCATCAACAATGGCCCCTATCAGGGCAATCTCGGGGACTACGCCAGCGCCAACCGCTGTGACGACGACAACCCGGCGGCGCCCGACTGGTACAAGGCCCGCTGCCAGTCCGATCCGGCGGGCACCCAGCCCCTGGTAGACCCCAAGACCGGCGCCACCGTGCCGAGCGCAGGCTACAACCCCAACCGCTTCTTCGGCATCGATGCCCAGACCCTGGATCCCGCCTGGTATCACCTGGACGGTTTCATGTCCGGCGGTGACTGGGAGAGCCCGCTCGCCCTGCAGCGCAAGCACATGGCGGGGGACTGCATCGACTTGGCCACCGGCAACCAGAACGTCAAGGACTACCTCAACGGCGCCATTCGTCAGTACCTCGACATGGGGGTGGATGCGATTCGTATCGATACCTTGAAGCACATCGAGCGGGACGAACTGCTGACCTATGTCCACAACTGGCAGGCCCACAAGCCGGGGCTGTTCGTCTTTGGCGAAAACCTGGTCAAGGGCACCGGCTGGGGCTCTGAGCTCGCCAACGACAATGCCTCGGCGGTGATCCGCCCCTGGTGGTATACCCGCACCACGCCGAACCCGGCCGATCCCCGTGCAGGGGACGATTCCGGCCTCTCGGTGCTGGACTTCTCGCTGTTCTCCACCTTCCGTGACAACGTCACCCGGGGGAACTTTGGCGGGGTAGGGGGGATCTTCGCCATGGACTGGGTCTATGGGGATGCCACCAAGCTCATCACCTTCTTCCAGAACCACGACGTGGGGCCGGACAATGACTTCAAGTACCGCTACGGCGGGGAAGAGGGCAATGCGGCCATGACCTACAACCTGCTCTGGACGGCGCGGGGGATCCCGACCCTCTACTACGGGGAGGAGGTGATGTTCCAGGCGGGCAAGCCCCAGGACATCGACGGGGCCACCATGACGGTGGATCAGACCGGTCGTGCCTACTACGGGGAGGTGCTGGACAACCCCGCCACCCCGAGCCACCCGCTCTATCAGCACATCAAGCGCCTGAACCAGATCCGCAAGGCGGTGCCCGCCCTGCAAAAGGCGCCCATGAGCCAGGTGAACGAGTGGGGGAGCGGCATCAGCTTCGTGCGTGATCTGAGCGCCCAAGGGAGCTACGCTGCCGTGGGCCTTGCGGCCAACTCGGCCCAGCAGATAAACCTGAGCGGCCTGAAGAACGGCACCTACACGGACGCGGTAACCGGTGCGAGCCAGAGCGTCAGCAACGGCAGCCTGAGCTTTGCGGTGCCCGCCTATTCGGCGCGGGTCTGGGTATTGAACGGCCCGGGCAAGGTGGGCGCGGACGGCAAATACCTCAAGTAAGGAAGCCCTGTCACAGGGGACAGCGAGTCGGCCTTCGGGCCGACTTTTTTATTCTGCCTTCTGCCTTCTGCCTTCTGCCTTCTGCCTATGCCTGAATGGATGCCCCATCCTGATGGGACTCTGGCTGCGGGGGCTGGTGGATGGGCAGACCTGTGGACTCGCGACCAGCACGCTCATGGGCAGGGGGCTAGAGGGAAGGGGAGTGGTGCATCCGCCGCCCGAGTCACTCCATGCTCTGCATATTGCAGTGCTCATGGCAGTGAGCAAAGCGGTGCCCATGTCGCCTTTGCACCGCGGTGCAAGGCAAACCGTACCACTCAGCCGCTCAATATTGGTGCAACTGCACTTTATTGGTGCGCTCCATCCACATCCGCCCCTGGAGCCCGCCCCGAAGAAACACGCCGTATAGCCCTCGGGCTTACCCTATGACAGGCATCATCCATGCTGAAAAGCGGCATCCTATCGACATGATCTGCCGAAAAACCGGGCTGTGAAGGGGATACCACGAGGCCTTTCTCGGTGACTCGGGTAAACATGCTGCGCCACTGTGATGGCCGATCACGGAAGTGGTGCATTCGACCTGCATATTGCGCATTTATCGGAATTTAAATCCGATTATTTATGGTATCGCGGACTCTTGTTTTGATTGGCGCTCTTTTTGCTGTGCCTTGTCATCCCCACGATGGCGACATCAGGGGGCGGGGGAGCGCAAGATTGGGGGTGGGGACGGCAAGGTGAACGGGCCGCCGCCATCAGCCCCAACGCGGCCTGGTTGTCGGGCAACGGATGCCACCATCAAATCGGATCTAAGGAGTCATATGGAAGGTGAAATGACCATGCAGCCAGCGGCTGCGGGCAGGGGGCTGGCCCATACCCTCAAGGACGATGTCTACGGCATGGTGCTCGGGGTCATGTTTATCGCCGTGGGGCTCAATCTGCTCAAGTGTTCCGGCATGATCACCGGTGGCATCGCGGGCATCGCCCTGCTGATCGCCCATGTCAGCACCCTGCCCATCGGCGTGCTCTTCTTTCTGGTGAACCTGCCCTTCATGGTGTTCTGCTACGTCACCATGGGGCGCGCCTTCACCCTCAAGACGCTGATCGTCAACGTCGCCCTCTCGGCGGCCACCCAGGCGGTGCCGCTGCTGCTGACGGTGAGCTATGTCCATCCCCTGTTTGCCGCCCTTGTGGGGGGAACCTTCCTCGGCATGGGGGTCTTGTCTCTGGCGCGCCACAATGCCTCCGTGGGGGGCACCGGCGTGGTGACGCTCTGGCTACAACGGCGCACCGGCATCAATGCGGGAAAGAGCCAGATGGTGCTGGATGTGCTGGTGTTTGCGCTCTCTCTGCTCACCCTGCCGCTTCCCCTGCTACTCTGGTCAACCCTGAGTGCGCTGGCCATGAACGCCATGCTGATGAACTGGCACAAGCCGGGCCGCTATCAGGGGAACTGACCGCCGGTCTGGCTGACGGCCGCGAGGGAAAAAAGGCCGTTCCGGGAGACTGGCGGCAGAAAGGGGCTCAACGGCAAAAAAGATCATCTTGTCGGGAAAAACGGCATGGTTACGGCTGAATTTATTGGTTTTTTGCCCTGTTGGTGGCGTTAAATCGGGCTACGCCATAAAAAATTCAAAAAACTTCTTTACCACTGCCCAATGCATGAGTAAAATTTGTCGGCAATATTTTACACCCCCACTCCTCAACGGTGAGATATTGCCATGCTCAGGATTGCCAAAGAAGCGCTGACCTTCGACGATGTACTGTTGGTTCCAGCCCACTCCACTGTTCTCCCCAATACCGCCGACCTGCGTACCAAGCTCACGTCTGCGATCACGCTGAATATCCCGATGATCTCCGCTGCCATGGACACAGTGACCGAAGCCCGTCTGGCTATCGCACTGGCCCAGGAAGGCGGCATCGGCTTCATTCACAAGAACATGTCCATCGAGCAGCAGGCTGCCGAAGTGCGCAAGGTCAAGAAGTACGAGAGCGGCGTGGTCAGCGACCCCGTTACCGTGCGTCCTGACATGACCATCGCCCAGATCAAGGAGCTGAGCCACAAGAACGGTTTCGCCGGTTACCCCGTGGTGACTGACGGCAACCAGCTGGTGGGCATCATCACCGGCCGTGACGTGCGCTTCGTCATCGATCTCTCCCAGACCGTCGAACAGATCATGACCCAGAAAGATCGTCTGGTGACCGTGCGTGAAGGGGCCCCTCGTGAAGAGGTGGTGGCCCTGATGCAAAAACACCGCATCGAGAAGGTGCTGGTGGTCAACGGCGACTTCAAGCTCAAGGGCATGATCACCGTGAAGGACTTCCAGAAAGCCGAGCGCAAGCCCAACGCCTGTAAAGACGAGCGTGGCCGTCTGCGGGTCGGTGCCGCCGTCGGTGCCGGTGCCGGCAACGAAGAGCGCGTCGCCGCCCTGGTGGAAGCCGGTGTGGACGTGCTGCTGATTGACTCCTCCCACGGCCACTCCCAGGGCGTGCTGGATCGCATCAAGGCGACCCGTGAAGCCTATCCTGACCTGCAAATCATCGGCGGCAACGTCGCCACTGCCGCGGGCGCCAAGGCGCTGGTGGAAGCGGGTGTCAACGCCGTCAAGGTCGGTATCGGCCCGGGCTCCATCTGTACTACCCGTATCGTGACCGGCGTGGGCGTGCCCCAGATCACCGCCATCTCCGACGCCGTTGACGCTCTGGAAGGCACCGGCGTGCCGGTGATTGCCGATGGCGGCATCCGCTTCTCCGGCGACGTGGCCAAGGCCATCGCCGCAGGCGCAAGCTGCGTCATGGTGGGCTCCATGTTTGCCGGTACCGAAGAGGCGCCGGGCGAGATCGAGCTCTACCAGGGCCGCTCCTTCAAGTCCTACCGCGGTATGGGCTCTCTGGGTGCCATGTCCAAGGGCTCCAGCGACCGTTACTTCCAGACCGACAACGCCGCCGACAAGCTGGTGCCGGAAGGGATCGAAGGGCGCGTGCCGTACAAGGGCCGCCTCAAAGAGATCATCCACCAGCAGATGGGCGGCCTGCGCTCCTCCATGGGTCTGACCGGCAGCGCGACCATCGACGACATGCGCACCAAGGCCGAATTCGTGCGCATCTCGGGCGCCGGGATGAAAGAGTCCCACGTTCACGACGTGACCATTACCAAAGAAGCCCCCAACTACCGGATGGGCTGATGAAACGGGGCTCTGCGCCCCGTTTTTCCACCCTTTTTTTATCCCGTGCTTTTTGTGACAACATCAGCCTGATGCAGGAATAAAATGACTAAAGACATTCACGCCCACCGTATCCTTATCCTGGATTTCGGTTCCCAGTACACCCAGCTCATCGCCCGTCGCGTCCGTGAAATCGGCGTCTACTGCGAGCTGTGGGCCTGGGACGTAACCGAAGAGCAGATCCGCGAGTTCAACCCGAGCGGCATCATCCTCTCCGGCGGCCCGGAATCAGTGACCGAGGCGGGCAGCCCGCGCGCCCCCGAGTACGTGTTCAACGCCGGTGTGCCGGTGTTCGGTATCTGCTACGGCATGCAGACCATGTCCGAGCAGCTCGGCGGCAAGGTGCAGTCCTCCAACCTGCGTGAATTCGGCTATGCCCAGGTCGAAGTGCTGGGCCAGTCCGGCAAGACCAGCGCTCTCTTGCGCAACATCGAAGACGCCATTGCCGACAACGGCAATGCCCTGCTGGATGTCTGGATGAGCCACGGCGACAAGGTCACCGAGATCCCCGCCGGTTTCACCACCATCGCCCAGACCGCGACCTGCCCCCATGCCGCCATGGCCAACGAAGCCAAGCGCTTCTACGGCGTGCAGTTCCACCCGGAAGTGACCCACACCCGTCAGGGTGCCCGCATGCTGGAACACTTCGTCAAGGACATCTGCGGCTGCGAGTGCCTCTGGACCCCGGCCACCATCATCGATGACGCCGTTGCCCGCATCCGCGAGCAGGTGGGTGACGACGAGGTGATCCTGGGCCTCTCCGGCGGCGTGGACTCCTCCGTGGTCGCCATGCTGGTGCACCGCGCCATCGGCGATCGCCTGACCTGCGTCTTCGTTGACAACGGTCTGCTGCGCCTGAACGAAGGCCAGCAGGTGATGGACATGTTCGGCGATCACTTCGGCCTGAACATCATCAAGGTCGACGCCGAAGAGCGCTTCCTCTCCGCCCTCGCGGGCATTGACGAGCCGGAAGCCAAGCGCAAGACCATCGGCCGCGTCTTCGTGGACGTGTTCGACGACGAGTCCAAGAAGCTCAAGAACGCCAAGTGGCTGGCCCAGGGCACCATCTACCCGGACGTCATCGAATCCGCTGCCAGCAAGACCGGCAAGGCCCACGTCATCAAGTCCCACCACAACGTCGGCGGCCTGCCGGAAGAGATGAAGATGGGTCTGGTCGAGCCGCTGCGCGAGCTGTTCAAGGACGAAGTGCGCCGTGTCGGCCTCGAACTCGGCCTGCCCTACGACATGCTCTACCGTCACCCCTTCCCGGGTCCGGGTCTGGGCGTGCGCGTGCTTGGCGAAGTGAAGAAAGAGTACTGCGACCTGCTGCGCAAGGCTGACGCCATCTTCATCGAAGAGCTGCGCAAGGCCGACCTCTACAACCAGGTCAGCCAGGCGTTCGCCGTCTTCCTGCCGGTGCGCTCCGTCGGCGTCATGGGCGATGGCCGCAAGTACGACTGGGTCATTGCGCTGCGTGCCGTCGAGACCATCGACTTCATGACCGCCCACTGGGCCCACCTGCCGTACGACTTCCTCGGCCACGTGTCGAACCGCATCATCAACGAGATCAATGGCATCTCCCGCGTGGTGTACGACGTCTCCGGCAAGCCGCCCGCAACCATTGAGTGGGAATAAAAGGCGTGGGAATAAGCGGCTAACGCCTCTCTCCCAGCGGTAACGCAAAACTGTCAAAAAGGCGCCCTTGAGGCGCCTTTTCTTTTTCCAATCGTTTGCGAGAAAATTTTGCTTCTGGCGAAGGGGGTGAGGGCCCTGTTGCCAATGCTGTCGTGGTGAGTGCCCGAGTCGATCGGCGGAGTGTCTCGGACTTGCAAGAACGCGTTGCATTGGTGCCTTGCTATGGCGTTGCTAGTGGGACCCTAGGTGTATTTCATCACAAATTTGTTGATGTCCGACCAGGGGCTTGTGGAAGGTGCTTCAAGTCCAGGAGCGCTTGCTGTCACGCAGTTGGTGGGCGAGTGACTTCTTGCTGGCCCAAGACGCTATCAAGAGGGCTTTCTTCCAGCAAACAGTCTTCTGTGTGGATGATCTTGTTTTATCAACGGGTCGAAGGAGCCACAGGACATAGGATGCCCACGCTTCGCTGCACCACCGTACTCGAATTGGCTGTTCAACATCCTACCGAGAAGTGACAGGTGATAACTAGATCTGTATAGACAAGGATTAGCTCGATTAATGGAAAGATGGACATATCATTATTTTGTCTGCCGCAATAAGCTTGTAAACCGTGTGTAGTTCAGTTGAAATGAATGAACTTCAAGGCGCCATCACAGAACTCCAACACCAAAGCATCACTATGTATAGGCTGTTGAATGATCAAAATGACTTGAAAAAATTTCGTCTGTGTGTTTTCGATTTTTAAGGGGGCGTTAATTCCGTATCATATGATAAAGACAATCACTTCTCTAACACGCAGGCTGGCTAATCGCCTTGATAGCCTAGTGTCTTGGCTGGAAAGTAAAGACAGCTCCGCCAACACTCCATCTAAGTTCGTGGACCTTGCACCCACTGATGAGGCAGACAAGACTGGCGTGTATTCCGAAGCGATTCTGTTTGCTACAAACAATAGGAAGGTCTCCAACATTGCTCTAACTGGTCCTTATGGCTCAGGAAAAAGCAGTATTATCCAATCTTTCTTACTGAAATATCGGCGGTCTGCGCTTCATATTTCTTTGGCTTCGTTCGTTCCAGAGACCGATTCGGAGGGAGGGAAGGTGAGCCGCCAAGAGATTGAGAGAAGTATTCTGCAACAGATGCTGTATGGGGCCGATGCAAACAGACTTCCACTATCACGATTTAAAAGAATTCAGTCTCCAAGTGCATTGGCTATATTTAAATCTCTCTTCATAATGCTTGGTATTTTCTCACTTTGGTACGTTTTTCATCAGCGAGAGTATATTGTCAGTGGCACTTACTTTACTCCATTCGAAATCAGCAATGGCATAAATATTGCCATATTTACTCTTGCAGTAGTATTTTTCTGGGGAGCGTTACATCATTTTTATGTTGCTAGCTTCGGACTGTCACTAAAAAGCATCTCGTTAAAAGATATTGAGATAAAACCAGCGTGCGATGACCAAACCTCTATATTAAATAGGCACCTAGATGAAATTGTCTATTTTTTCCAATCAACGAATTACGATCTTGTGATTATTGAAGATCTAGACCGATTTGATAACGCAGAGATTTTTGTAACGCTGCGTGAGATTAATAGCCTAGTGAACGAGAATGCAGGTGTGAAACGCACCATCAGATTCCTCTACGCCCTACGCGACGACATGTTTATCAATACAGATAGAACAAAATTCTTCGAATTCATTATACCTGTTATACCGATCATCAACACATCGAATTCGATTGATATGGTATTGGCGCAAGGAAAGCGACTTGATCTCGATGGGCGCCTTGATAGACAGTTTTTGAGAGAAGTGTCACGATATCTGAATGACCTCAGGTTGATTCAGAATATATTTAATGAATACGCTATTTATGTGGCGAATTTGGAAACTGATGGGGATAATCTGCTTGATGCCAACAAGCTCCTCGCGATATTGATCTATAAAAACGTCTATCCAAGGGACTTTGAGCAACTACACCGCGGCGCGGGTACTCTTGCTGGAATATTAAACCAGCAGGATAAACTGATTGAGTCTGGTGAATCTACCTATAGGGCAGAAATTACGGAAATCGAAAAGCAGCTTGACATTGCTGAGCGACAGACACCCTCGAACTTGAGAGAATTACGGCAAATCTATGCTATGGCCCTAATAGAGAAGCTTCCAACGAATGCCATCAGCGTGAGTCATAACCAGCAAGCGTGGATTGAACTTTTCCAGCTGGTCAGCAACGATGAGTTCGAACAGCTGATAGGAGCTTCGCGTATCTATTACCGCTACTCCAATAATCATTACTCCCAGCCAACCGATATTTCCAAATTGCAAAGCGAGGTGGACCCTCAGAAATCCTACCAAGAACGCAAAGCGGAGATCGAAAGTAAAGCGATTGATAATAAGAATAAAATATTACGCCGAATTCACGACTTAAGATCAAAAATTGCAGCGCTTCGCACAACTAAGCTCAATGAACTGTTGCGTTTGAACGCCGATCGTGTGCAGGGGCTCTTCGACAATTTCGGAGAAAACGGGGAGCTTGCCCGCTTCCTGATTTTAGAAGGTCATCTTGATGATACCTACTACCAATATACCTCACTCTTTCACTCGGGCCGCTTGTCACCTAATGACAATAAGTTTCTTATCCAGATTCGAGCATTTGTTATCCCTGATCCACATTTTCCTATAGATAATCCACATGAAGTTATCGCAGCTATGCGAGATGAGGACTTCCGGCAAAACTATGTCTTGAACATTAAACTTGTCGATAGTCTCCTAAGTGACCGGAGCCGATACTTTGTCCAATTGCGAAAGTTTTTTAATTTTATATCCTCAGAATTCGAAAATTGCGAGAGTTTCTTTGACTCTTATTATACAAGTGGTCGCGATATTGCAGGGCTACTTTCGGGACTAGCCAACGCTTGGAAAGGACTTGTTCCTACTATTATGGCAAGCCCTAACAATATACCCCATGTAACCCAATTAGTTTCTAACCTGCCCGAAAGCCAGCTCGAAGAGCTGGCAAATAGCTTCGAAAAACTACCAGTATTTGTTTCGGAGAACCTCCCCGAAATTTTGATCAACTCACCTGAACTTTCACCAGATCGTCTGGTATGTCTCGGCTTTGAGATCAAAGATATGGCTGTAATCAAAGAGCATTCCGAGATTGTACATACCATGTTCGAGAAGGAGCGCTTCGAACTTACCATCGACAATCTGGAGTATATCTATCAGGCCATATTGGGAGAGAAAGATCTCGAGCAACTACGCGAGAGAAATTTCACTACTATACGTTCGACGAATAACACAACTTTGATGAAACGGATCGAACGCGATTTCGAACGCTACCTACATGATATCCTTGTGGTGCTTGAAGGGAATTCCAAGGAGGATGCCTCGGCTATTCTTGCCGTTATGCAGCATGAAGGACTTGATCAGGATGATCTACTAAAATTTCTTGAACGACAGACGACCTTGTTGCCAACGTTAGCGGATATTCCAGAGAAATTGCACGCAACACTGTTCAAGTTAGGTTTGATCGAACCAACTTGGCTGAACTGTCTATCTTTTATAGAAAGTAAAGAATTCGTGGTGGAGAGTTTAACAGGGTATCTTGACCGAGATACTGTCCGTACAGCTCTCCTGAAAAAGCCTATTCCTAGTGATGATGATTCACAGAGACTGCGTAGCTTCCTCTTCAATGCTGGCTCTCTGTCTGACTCCACCTATAGAGAATATATTCATGCTCTACCTAAGTCGTTCAAAAAACTACCAGAAGGGTTTGCTCCTGCAAAGCTTCGCATTCTGATTGATGAAGGTAAAATTGTCTTCAGTAATGAGTGTCTTGATGCACTCGCTGGTAACAAAGATCTACAGGTTTTATTTGTAGCCGCAAACATCAACACATACCTTGAAGAGCCAGACGAGTTCGACCTCGATGATGAATTTAGAGAAAGTCTTCTTCGCGCTGAAATTGATAATAAAGCCAAGCTTGGGATTATTGGTTTGATGGATCTGGAGTTACTTGTGAACCACCCTGAACGGTCGGCTCTCATCGGTAAAATTATTAACAGTACTGATGCTAACCTATCCAATATCAATAGCAGCATTGCTCAATCCTTAGTCATTAACTCCATGCCTATTGCGACGAAAATCTCACTCTTTAATAAATATCATTCTCTTATGACGGATGGCGAAGTACGTTTTGTCTTAGAAAACCTACCAAAGCCATATTCTGAAATAAAAGTTGGATACAATATTCCGGTTTTGAAGAAAACTCCTGAGAATCAGGTTTTTGTTATATGGCTTAATGACAGGGACATTATCTCATCATGGAGTGAGAGTCGTGTGTTCACTGACGAGATAAGAGTGAATCTTTATAGGCGCTGATAAGAGAAAAGGCTGATTATGGAATCGGGAATCTACTCATATCTTGCTGCTTCCCAGGCGTGTATCGCCTGTTTGCGGGTCTCGCCCCAGTGATAGCCGCCGAGTTTGCCGTTTTGCTGGATGACCCTGTGGCAGGGGATCATCAAGGCGACGGGGTTGGCACCCACCGCCAGCCCCACGGCGCGGGCGGCCTTGGGGTTGCCGACGGCGCTCGCCACCTGGGCGTAGCTCACCACCCTGGCGGGCGGGATCGCGAGCAGCGCCCGCCAGACGCTGATCTGAAAGTTGGTACCGCTCACGTGCAAGGAGAGGGGGCGATCCGCCTTCTTGCTGCTATCGAACATGGTGTGGATGACCCCCTGGGTGCGTGAGGGCGCTTCTCGCAGCTCTGCCGCTGGCCAACGCTGGGCGAGGGCGGCCAGGGGCGCCTCTGGGGCCTGGTCATCGAGAAACGAGAAGTTGCACACCCCCCGCGGGGTGAGGGCGACGAACGCCTGGCCGAAGGGGGTGTCGTGCACCCCGTGATCGATAACCAGCCCGGCCCCGCGAAGCTTGTACTCCCCCGGCGTCACCGCTTCAAGCTGCACGAAGTGATCGTAGAGCCGCGAGCCGCTGCTCAGGCCCAGGGTGTCGGCCACCTCCAGCAGCGGGCGCGACTCCTGCAACAGCGCCTTGGCCCGCTCCAGGGTCAGCACCTGCAGATAGCGTTTGGGTGTCACTCCGGCCCAGCGGCTGAACAGCCGCTGGAAGTGAAAGGGGCTTAAGTGAACGTGCGCCGCTATCTCGTCCAGGGTGGGCTGGCGCGCCACCTGGCTTGCGATAAAACGGATGGCATCGGCGATGCGGGCGTAATCAGACATAAGGCGCTCTCACGATAGGTTGGCAGCCGCAGGATCTTGGGTGCGACAAGGTCATGTGCGACAAATAGATACCCCACCATCGGCCAGCAGGGCAATGCCGGTGGTGAAGCTGGAGGCATCGGAGGCGAGATAAAGTGCCGAGCGGGCGATCTCCTCCGGTTGGGCCAGCCGTTTGAGGGCATGCATATGCTGCACAAAGGCGAGACTTTCCGGGGTATTGGTAAAGGCCCGTCCCATGGGGGTGTCGGTGCCCCCCGGCAGCAGGGCGTTGACCCGCACCCCTTGTGCCCCATATTCGGCGGCCAGCACCCGAGTCAGGCCGATGAGGCCCGCTTTGCTTGCGGCATAGGCCGCCATGCCGGGCAGTCCCAGGGTATGGCCGACGAAGGTGGAGGTAAAGATGAGCGAGCCGCCCCCGCGTGCCTGCATGGCGGGGATCTGGTACTTGGCCCCCACAAAGGCGCTGGTGAGGTTGGTATCCAGGGTCTCTTGCCACTGCGCCAGTTCAAGCCCCGGCACGCTGCCCGGTGTCCCCGTGGTGCCGGCGTTGTTGAAGGCGATATCAAGTCCGCCGAAACGGGTCAGCGCAAGATCCACCAGGGCGCGGGCATAGGTTTCGCTTTTCACATCCCCCGCCAGACTCACCGCCTGGCCCCCCTCATGGCGGATCTCCTCCACCAGCAGATTCAGCTCGGTCTGGCGGCGGGCGCCGACGACGACGCTGGCTCCCTCCCTGGCAAACAGGATGGCGCTGGCGCGGCCGATACCGGAGCTGGCTCCCGTGATGATGGCGACCTTGTTGGACAGTAATGACATGGCAGTTCCCTCGCGAGATGTGCATGGCGCCAGGTGGCGACGCTCATGCAGGATTGGCAGACAAGTGGATGGGTTCAACCCCCTCCTGGTTCAAACCTCCTTTGGTTCAACCCTCCTTTGGTTCAAAGCTTTGGGGGGGGGGTCGAAAGCACTGTTGGTTTGAAAGCACAGTTGGTTTGAAAGCACTATGGCGGCGAACCTTTGTCACGACGACCCGGATCTTGCTCACTTGTGCCATCGGCGATGGGCCATCACGGCATCGGGAGATATCAGCGTTTTTTGAAGGGAGTGGAGGGAAGTGGGAAGGGAGCGGGGCTGTGGCGCCGCTTTCCCAGGTGGTGGTGACCTGGGTTTGCAAGGGCAGGGCATGGAAAACAGTGCCACCGGTGTCGGCGGCACTGATGCAAAGCCTGGTGGGATAACGCTCTTTTAGGGGTTATCAGGCCAGGGCGGGGCTGGATGTAGCTGCGCAGGGCAGGGCGGCCAACTGTGCAAGGTGCTCGCCCAGGGAGACCCCGGCGCCGGTGGCGTTGACCGTCTCGAAGTAGTCGTGCCAGCCCGATGCGGCTATTCCCTGGACGAGGGCCTCGATGGCTGCGGCATCCGGCCCGCGCCAGATGGCGAAGAAGGGGTGGGGCGTACCATGGAGGGTGGCAGCATCGGTCTCGCCCAGGGCGATGGGCTCCACCCCGAGGGCGGCGAGGTTGGCCATGCCTGTGCCAATGGCCTCGAAGAACTGCTGACGAGCCGTCTGGCTCAATGCCAGCCAGGCGGGAGTGGGGGTGTAGAGCTCTGCCAGATAGTGGGTCATAGGGGTTCCTTTGGGAGTTGGCCTTTGCGCAAGGTGCGCAAGGCGCGTTGACAAATCCGGGTTGTCGCGGGGCAGGGGCTTTCGCGAGACCAGCGCGTGCAGAGGTCAGTGACCCACTGTGGCCTGTCTTTGCTCGCATCGTTCAGCCAGTTGGCAACGGAGTCCTGCACATAGGGGGCGGGATCGGCCTTGAGGGGCTCAAGCAGCATCAGGGCCTGCTCCGGCGCTTGTCGCAGGGACGCAAGATGGGTACACCAGACGCCGCGGGGCCGGGTCGCTTCGCTGGCAAAGCGTCGCAGTCGCTCGGACGGCTCCGCCGTCCAGGGCACCAGGGTGGCAATGGCCACCTCGAGCTGCGCGGCAATGGTCGATCGCATTGCGAGCCAGGCCCACTCGCGCACCCCAAAGTGCGGGTCATCGGCGAGGGGGCGAATGAGGGCCAGGCGGTCGCTGAGCGACAGCCCCTCGCTCGCGCCCACCATGAAACAGGCCCAGCCCCGCACGGTATCGGAGGGATGGCGGCTGAGCGCCGCAAGATCCCTCGTGCCGCTCTCGGCCAGGAGCAGCCTGGCGGCCAGCGCCATGCGTCGGGTAATGCCCTCCCCGGATGCGGCGTGCATCGACGCCAGCGCCTGGGGCCCGAGCGAAGGCCGGGTGCACTGCATCAGGGCGGCAAAATCCACCGCCAGGCATTCGGTCAGGTTGCTTGCCTCAGCCTCTCCCCGGTTGAGCTGGGCGAGGCGTGAGGGGGCGATATCCGTGATGCGGCTGCGTGTCATGGGTGCTCCTCTGTGGCGGCCTCAGTGCAGCCTGCCCGGGATGAGATGACATTGAGCCAGGCCCGCTTGAGCAGGGCACTCAGGGTCTCTCGCTCTGCCTGATCGAACCCGGCAAACAGGGAGCCTATCCACTGGCTGTGCTCATCGAGCAGGTGCTGCGCCAGGGCCTGGCCCTGCTCTGTCAGGCGCACCGAGATCTTTCGCCTGTCCTGGCTGTCGCTGTGGCGAGCCAACAGGCCGTCCCGTTGCAGCCCGTCGAGCAGGCCGGTGATGGTGGCCCGTGTGACCCCCGCCTTGTCGGCAAGCTCGTGGGGGGCCAGCCCTTGTGGCAGGTCGCGCAGCAAAAACAGCAGCACGAACTTGCCTTCGGAGAGGCGGTGGGGAGCCAGGCGCGCCGCGCACGCCTGATCGATGGCAGCGGCGAGGGTCAACACCTCAAAGCAGACGCGCATGTTTTGGGTGTCCGCGTGTCCGCGGCGCTCTGCATCCTCGAGCAGGGCGAGGTGTTTCTGTTCCAGCGTGATCATGATGGTGAGTCTCGAATGACTTTGTATGGTGCCATACTATATGGCGCCAACCAAATGTTCAACCTCCCAAGCGTGCGACCGGAATGGTCCATGGCAACGGAGAGCGGGAGTGTGGCGATGGGGGGCCTTTGCAAGAGAAGGCGTTGCAAGAAAATCGGCCATCTTTGGCCGTCATTCCCTATAATGCCCCTCCTTTGTGGCCTGGGGGGAGTGCCCGCAGTGAGCCACCGCAAGCCCGAATGTTGATAGAGACGATCCCATGCATACCCTGGAACAGCTTCGCGCAGGCGAACTCTGCGGCGCCCGCCACCTCAAACTTGCTGAAAACCTCGCGGTGTTCCCTCCCGAGATCCTGAGCCTCAAGGAGACCCTGGAGGTGCTGGATCTCACCGGCAACCAGCTGAGCGAGTTGCCTGACGCGCTGGCCGAATGCAAGAAGCTGCGCATCCTCTTCTGCTCCGAGAACAACTTCACCGAACTGCCAGAGGTGCTGGGGCGCTGCCCTGCGCTCACCATGGTGGGCTTCAAGGCCAACCGCATCGCGACCGTCCCGGCCGCCTCCCTGCCCGCCAGATTGCGCTGGTTGATCCTGACCGACAACGAGATAGAGACACTGCCCGGAGAATTGGGGCGCTGCATTGATCTGCAAAAGCTGATGCTCTCTGGCAACCGGCTACATGAGCTTCCCGAGACGCTTGCCGGTTGCCACCGTTTGGAGCTTTTGCGCATCGCCGCCAACCGCCTGCCAGCGCTGCCGAGTTGGCTGCCCTCGATGCCGCGTCTGTCCTGGCTGGCCTTTGCGGGCAACCCTTTCTGTGATGAACAGGCGTGTTTGAACGGCACATCGGAGTTCACTACCGAGATCCCCTGGCAGGCGCTCTCACTGGGGGATGTGCTCGGGGAGGGAGCATCCGGCGTCATTTATCGCGCCGAGTGGGCGAGTGCCGAAGGGCCCGGGGCGGTGGCGGTCAAGCTCTTCAAGGGGGCCGTCACCAGCGATGGCTTGCCCCTGAGCGAGATGACTGCGTCCCTGGCCGCCGGTCGTCATCCAAACCTGGTCGGTGTGATGGGGAGGGTGAGCGATCATCCCTCCGGCATCCCGGCACTGGTGATGCCCCTGATAGACCCGGCCTTCGCCACCCTGGCGGGGCCCCCGAGCCTGGACTCCTGCACCCGGGATGTCTATGGGGCGGATCTGAACTTCACCCCGGCCCAGGTGATGGCCATGGTGCAGGGGGTGGCTGCGGCCGCCCGGCACCTGCACGAGCGGGGCATCCTCCACGGCGATCTCTACGCGCACAACCTGCTGTACTCCTTGCAGCCCGCGATGCCTCACTCGTCGCAGGAGGCACCGGGCCGGGTGCTGCTCGGTGACTTTGGCGCCGCCTCCTGTTACGACCGCGCCGATGAGGTGCTGGCCGGGCGGCTGGAGCGCCTGGAAGTGCGGGCCTTTGGCTGCCTGCTGGCCGAGCTGCTGGCGCGCTGTGATGGGGGGGACGCCGACCTCGACCCCCTTCATCGACTGGCCGGGGAGTGCGGCTTTGAGGTGCCTTCCCGGCGACCCACCTTCGCGCAGATCCTGACCCGGCTGGCAGCGATGGCGACAAGCCTGCCTGGGGTTGTGGCCTGAGGCCTGCCCATCGTGGGCCTTCTCGTGCACTGAGGCGGGATCATGGGGCTTGCGCCACTTCGGTGAAGTTGTGATAGTGATGCACCATTGCAGATGACGAGAGGAAGATGATGGAAGCGGCATTTTGGCACCAGAAGTGGAAAGAGAACCGGATTGGCTTTCATCAGGCAGATTTCAACCGCTGGCTGCAATCCTGGTGGTCAGCCCAGCAAGGGAGCGACCCCGTGCTGGTGCCCCTTTGCGGCAAGTCCCGGGACATGCTCTGGCTGCGTGAGCAGGGGCATCCAGTGGATGGCTTCGAGCTCTCCGAGCTCGCCATTACCCAGTTTTTTGACGAGAACAACCTGAGTGCAGAGAGAAGCGAGGTGGGTCCCTATCAGTGCCACCGGCACGAGGATCTGCGCATCTATCAGGGGGACTTCTTCGCCGCTCCGGAGCTCGGGCAGCGTTATCGCCTGGTCTATGACAGGGCGGCCCTCATCGCCTTGCCGGGCGCCATGCGCCGCCAGTATGCCGCCCTGATGAGCCGCCTGGTGGAGGCGGGGGGGCAGGTGTTGCTGGTGACCCTCGAGTATCAGCCCGAGCAGCAGCAACAGCCGCCGTTCTCGGTAGGGGAGATGGAGGTGCGCACCCTGTTTGAGCGCGACTTTGGTGTCGAGGTGCTGGGCCGGGGGGCTGAGCTGGATCACCCCAGGGTGCTCTCGGGGCAGCTCTCCTATTTCGACGAGGTGGCTTACCGGCTGATCCGCCGGGGCTGAGAGGGCGCGAGGCCGCTGCCAACGAGGGAAGTGGCGCTTGTTTTACCTCCTTTGACATAGATCAACGTGGAAAATCAGGGAAATGCCTAAGATGAGGCTGTTTCTCAATCACTGCTGGTGCCGACCGGTGAGCTCTGGTTTGAACGCCGGTCGAACATCAACCCAGTGTCTGATTTTCACGCTCATGTTCACTTTTGGCGGCTCTGGTCGCAATTGATTATGGTTTTTCCAGCCGACCCCACGGGGTCGGCTTTTTATTGTCTGCGCGTTGCCAACAGGGGAGGTCAGCCTTCGAAGGTGGCGGCGTTGAGCCGAAATGCCCTGGGATCGTCGACAAACTGGCCGGTGATCCGCTCGTCGTGCTCGTGGCCCAGGCCATAGCTGCAGAGGATGAGGCGATCCGAGGTACGGGATCTCAGCTGGGTGATGAAGCGCACCAGATCGGCACGGCTGAGCCTGCCCACCTCCTCGCGTACCCGTTCGCGCTGATCAAAACCCAGATCCTTGTTGCCGATGCTGACCCAGAGCCGCTGGCCGCGGCTGCGCAGGTTGGCATCCCGCTCGCTGAGCTGGGCCTGCAACCCCGCCTTGCTCTCCTGCCACTGCTGCTCGGTGAACTCCAGCATGGCGAGCGGGAAGAGATCGATGAACTCCTCCACCGCATCCAGCAGGATCTGCGGCCCCGCCACCGGCGACTGGATATAGAAGATGAGACCGGGATGGCGGTTGAGGGGCAGGTTGCCGGCTCCCACCACGTAACCGAGCTGCTGGCGGGTGCGCAGCTCGTGGAAGAAGGTGGATGACATGATGTGGTTGGCCAGGGTGAAGCAGGCGAGATCCCGCGCCCGGGTGGTGCGCGACTGGTAGTAGACCAGCAGCGCCGAGTCCTCGTGATCGCACCCCTGCTCGCGAATGAGGGTGCCTCTGTCCTGGATGGAGATGAGGGGGCGGCGGGTCTCGGCGCTGGGCTGGCTGTTGGCACCGAGGTGGCGCTCCAGCAGGGCCGCGAGTTCGAGGGCCTCGGCGGCCGTCCAGTCTCCGTGTACCAGGGCCTCCAGATGCACCCTGGCAAAGAGCTCGGAGACGAAGCCGGGCATCTCCCCGAGTTCGACGGTGCGCAGGTGGCGCAACAGCTGCTCGAACGGCGGGTTGTTGGGTTGCAGCAAACTGGTGAGCTGGTTGAACAACTGGGAGATGGGGCGGGTCTTGGACTGGTTCTCCCAGTTGCGGATAAGCTGCTCCTTGATCTCGCTAAAGCGGGCTGGATCCGGATACCCCAGGGTGCGGTTGCCGAGGATCATGTCGAGCAGCAGCGGTTGCTTGTCGGCAAAACCGCTGAGGTTGATGGTAAAGCCCCCCTGATGGGCATAAATCTGGTAGCCAAGGCCCGCGAGCTCCGCCGGGTAGGTGAGGGCGTTGAGGTGATCCGTGAGCAGCTCCACGGCCAGACGCGCCATGGCGATGTGACGCGGGCTCTTGACCGCATGTTCGCTGTCGACGGAGATGTAAAGGCTCCCCTTGGGCACCCCAAACAGGTGCTCGTGCAGGTGCCAGAGCCGAAAACCGGGGCGGTCTATCAGGCAGGCCGGCATGTCGGCGGGCAGTGCCGGCAGACGGGCGTCGAGGCGGGTGCTGATGAAGGGGTTGGGCGCCGGCAGGTGCAGGGCGGGATCCGGTTCACTCTGCTGCCAGCGGATCTTCTCGGCCTCGCTGATGATCTGGACGCTGTAGGGTGTCTGGTACCAGCGGGCGAGGCGATCCGTGCTCACTTCCGGGGCCTGGATGGTCACTCGCAGATTGTGGGGGGTCAGCTTGGCGAGGAAGCGCCGGATCAGCGGCTCATCGAACTCGCGCATCATGTAATCGCCGTAGAGCAGATCGTCCGGCCCGTAGCTGAACAGGTTGAGCACGAGGCCGGAGACGGTGTCGAGGGCCCGGCCCCGCTCCTGGAAGCGGAAGGCGGATTCCAGCACGCTGCGCTTCTCCTCATAGCGCCAGGCCTGCACCCCACCCCGCTCGATGAGCTTCAGATAGCCAAACAGGGCGGCGATGATCTCGTCCACATGCTCAAGCCCAAGGGGGGTGAGGCCAAAGCTCACGCCAAAGTCCTTGAAGTTGGCGCCGCTGATGCCGCCGCCGGCGGCGAGCTGATTGACCCAGCCCCGCCCCTTGAGCAGGGAGAGCAGGCTGCCTTCTCCCTCATAGCCGATGAGGTGGCTCAGGAAGGTGAGGGGTTTTTTGTCGTAATACTCATCCACGCACGGCAGCGGGAAGGTCAGCGCCAGCTTGCGGGTCTCCTTGACCGGGGTCAGCTGAATGCGAATGCCGAGATCATCGAGCCGATAGAGAGGATGGCTCAGTACCGGAGGGCCGAGGCGGCGATCCGGAATGGCACCAAAGAAGCGATCACACCAGGCCAGCTGGGTCTCGATGGGTGCCGGTGAAAGCATGACCAGCGCCATGCGATCCGCACTGTAGTGGGTTTCGTAGAACGCAATGAGGTCCGAGCGCAGATCCCGGCCGGGGAGATCCGCCAGGGTGTCGAGGTTGCCCACCGAGAATTTGGAGAAGGGGTGGTCCGGATTGACCGTCTCCTTGTGCACCTGGTAGCTGCGGCGCACGTCGTCCTGCAGCTTGAGGCGGTACTCGGAGTCCACCGCGTTGCGCTCCTTGTCGACCCACTCCGGTGCAAAGGTGGGGCAGATGAAGAACTGGGAGAACCGGTCGAGCCCCGCCTCGAAGAAGCCGTTGTCGATGTCGAAGAAGAAGTTGGTGAACTCGGTACCGGTCCAGGCGTTGTTGCTGCCCCCGTGACGGCTCATGAATTGCTGGTACTCACCGGGTTTGGGGTAGGTGCGGGTACCGAGAAACAGCATATGCTCGAGGAAATGGGCCATGCCCTGGCGATCGGCAGGATCGTCGAAGTGGCCGGTATTCACCGCCAGGGAGGCGGCGGATTTGTCGGTCTCGGGATCACAGATCAGCAAGACCCTGAGCCGGTTTGCCAGCTCCAGATAGTGATACCGCCGATGGTCATTGGGACTGGCATATGGGCTCATTGGGGAGGGGCTCGCGGTGAATTTATTTGAATTTAAACATGATTATCGACCCCGCTATCTTGCGAGGCAAACCCTTTTCTGAGAGGTGGCGCAATTGTTTCCCCCGGCATGGCGGGGTAAGATCCCCCCGCTATTTAAACAGGCCCCCTGGGCGAGGTTGTAATGAAAATCTACATCATGCGTCATGGCCAGGCTGGCATGAACGCAAAGACTGATGAACAGCGTCCACTGACCGAGCAAGGCATCGAAGAGTCCATCCACATGGCGGGCTGGCTGGCTCCCCAATTGGCAGGCTCCCTGAACCTGGTGATCCACAGCAACTACCTGCGTGCCAGACAGACTTGGCAGGCCATCGCCCCCGTGTTGCCCAAGGCCCTCAAGGTCGAGGAGAGCGGCGACATCACCCCCTACGGGGATCCGGCTTTCGTGGCGAGCTACCTCACTGCGCTGGCGGCGGAGCATGACAACATCCTGATGGTCAGTCACCTGCCGCTGGTGGGATATCTGGTCCAGAGTCTCTGCCCGGCGGCAGGGGCCCCCATGTTCGCGACGTCCGGGCTGGCCTGCATCGAATGGCAAGATGGCAAAGGAGTCTTGCTCTGGCTGGAAGGACCGCATACAATACGGTAAAAGTTAATAATAAGTTACAGTTTGGTTTTTTGGGGAAGAGAGAGTCGATTTTTCCGGTTTTTTATATAAATTTAACGGAATTATTTCGCATAAGCTGCTGTCATACGGATACAACTTCAAGAGGTTGCAAACGATGAGAGTGTTCAAGAAGTACCTGCCACTGATGGTGGCAAAACATGTCAAAACCTTCTTCAAGGGGCGGATTTACATCCACGGCAGGGGGCGCTTCGATTTCCAGTCGGGCTTGCTGATGATGCCATTGCAAGCCGACATTCCCCACCGCCAGACGGTGCTCGAGGTCAATGAACTGATTTCAAGGCTCCACATGGATGCCGCCTGAGGCGCCTCAGGCTGACCCTGGTCCCCCTCATGCCCGCCCCTGTGCGGGCATGATTGTTGATGGCGCCTGGGCGCGGCGCCAACCGTTCGCGTCATGGCGCTTCTTCCTGCGTTGGCAGGCTTGCTTATCCTGATTGCCTCTCTATACTCGCGCGCAATACCCGCCTTTTTATTCTGGATATCGCAATGCCCCTTGCCTTCCTGTTTCCCTTCTCCTGCATGGCCATCTGGGCCGGCAATGGCATCGTCAGCAAGCTGGCGGTCGGGGTGTTGTCTCCTGCGGCGCTCGCCTGGTCGCGCTGGATGGTGGCGGCCTTGGTGCTGACCCCGTTTCTGGCTCACCGGGCCTGGCGCGAGCGCCGCAAGCTGCGGGCCGGTTTCTCGAAGCTGGCGATGCTGGCCCTGCTCGGCATGGTCTTGAACCAGACCTTTGGCTATTACGCGGCCCAGACCCTGGGGGCCACCGAGATTGGCCTGATGATGGGGCTGACCCCCTTGATGACGGTACTGCTCAGCATCTGGTTGCTGCGCGAGCGGCCCACCTGGGGGGCGCTGCTGGGAGGCGCCATCTCCATTCTGGGGCTGGCGATTTTGCTGGGGCAGGGGGATCCGGCCCGGCTGCTGACCCAGGGCATCCATATCGGTTCCGTTTACATGCTGCTCTCGGCTGCCACCTATGCGCTCTACAGCGTGCTGCTCAAGCGCTGGGATCTGGGGCTGGACAACTGGTCCATGCTCTACGGTCAGGTGCTGTGCAGCCTCCTGTTCCTCACCCCCTTCTATCTGCTGGTGGACGGGCACTGGCCCGATGGCAGCGCCCTCTGGCTCATCCTCTATGCGGGGATCCCGACCTCGGCCCTCTCGCCCTGGCTCTGGATGCAGGGCATTGCCCTGCTCGGGGCGAGCCGCACCGCCATCTTCATGAACCTGTTGCCGGTCATGACGGCCGCTCTTGCCATCAGCTGGCTCGGGGAGCGGCTCACCAGCTATCACCTCATCGGTGGCGGCATGACCCTGATGGGGGTGTTGCTGGCGCAGTTGCTGGTGAGGCCCGTGACGGTGCGAAGACGCGCCCGGCTCGCGGTGGCGGGCTGTCAGGAGAAGTAGGATAAAGAAGTAGGATAAAAAAGACCGCCCTCGAGGCGGTCTTTTGGTTCGGTGCCCAGCGTCACTGCGCCGTCAGATAGAGATCCTTGGCATAGACCAGGTCTTGCGGGTTCTGGTAGGGGTAGCCCTTGACGTTGGGTTTGAGCAGCCGTGATTTCACGTAGAAGTAGACAGGGGCAATGGGGGCCTCCTCGTCGATCAGCACCTCGGCCTGCTGATAGAGGCGGTTGCGCTCGGCGGGGTCCTTGGCGTCATGGGCCTTGGCCAGGAGGGCGTCGTACTCCTTGTTGAACCACTTGCCGCTGTTGGCGCTGCTGCTGGAGGTCATGATGTCGAGGAAGGTGGAGGCATCGTTGTAGTCTCCGTTCCAGGAGTAGCGGCTCACCCCGAAGTCACCCTCGTTCAGGGCCGACACCATGGTCTTCCACTCCATGTTGTTGAGCTCCGCCTTGACCCCCAGGTTGTGCTTCCACATGGAGGAGATGGCGAGCGCTATCTTCTTGTGCCCCTCGTTGGTGTTGTAGAGGATGTCCACCGTCAGCGGCTTGTCCGGGCCGTAACCCGCCTCGCCAAGCAGCGCCTTGGCCTGCTTGATGCGCTCTTCCTTGCTCATCAGCTCGCTGGCGGGGCGTTTGAGCTCGAAGCCGTCCACGCTCGGCGGGGTCAGGCTGAAGGCGGAGAGCTGCCCCTGTCCCAGGATCTTCTCCGTGATGGTGTCCCGGTCGATGGCAAGAGAGAGTGCCTTGCGCACCCTGACGTCGTCAAAGGGTTTGCGCTGGGTGTTGAAGACGTAGTAGTAGGTGGCGAGCATGGGGGCGCTCACCAGCTCCTCCGGGCTCTGGCGCTTGATCTGCTGATACTGCTCCAGGGGATAGGTGGTGTAGTGCAGCTCGCTCGCACGATAGCGGTTGTAGGCCGCGGTATCGGAGACGATCTCCAGATAGATCACCTTGTTCAGCACGGTGTGCTCGTTGTCCCAGTAGTGGGGGTTGCGCTCGGCGATGAGGCGCTCGTTCGGGGTCCACTCCTTGAGGGCGAAGGCGCCGTTGGAGACGATATTGCCCGGTTTGACCCACTCATGACCGAACTTCTCGATGGTGGCCTTGGGCGCCGGGAAGGTGGTGTAGTGGGAGAGGGTCTTGAGGAAGAAGGGGACCGGGTTTTTCAGGGTGATCTGCAGGGTGTAGTCATCGAGCGCCTTGATCCCCAGGGCATCCGGGCTCTGCTTGCCCTGCACCACGTCGCTGGCATTGGCGACGCCGGTCAGCTCGATGAACCAGGCGTAGTTGGAGGCGTTCTTGGGGTCCGCCGCCCGCTGCCAGCCATAGACGTAGTCCGCCGCCGTCACCGGCTCGCCGTTGGACCATTTGGCATCGGGTCTGAGCTTGAAGGTGTAGACGGTGCCCGTGGCATCGAGCTCGTAGCCAAGGGCGCCCGCCGCCTGAAGCTTGCCGTTGCCATCCAGGGTGTAGAGCCCCTCGAACAGATCGTTGACGACGTCGCTGCCCGCGCTCTCTTCCACCATCTGGGGATCGATGGAGGCAGGCTCGGTGCCGATGTTGCGCACGAACACTTGCTGGGCGGCTGGCAGAAGCTGGGTGCCTTCAGGCACCTGGGCAGCGAGGACGGGGAGGGTGAGCAGAGCGGCAACCGCCCCGGCGATAAGCGACTTTTTCATTGAATATCCTTATGTTTTTTTGCTTCCAAAGCGCAGCCAGTGTGCGGGATTGGGGGGGAGATCTCAAGAGGGGAGCCTCTGGCGCAACATTGCCGGGCGCCAGGGGGAGCAGGGCGGGCAGCTGCGTCGGCCAGGATGCATTCTTGTCACGAATTAACCCCCCAAAAGATGCCGGATGGCACCCTTGTTTCACGGCGAAAGCCCGTGGTGGCGCGGTTTTCTGGCGATTTAAAGAACGGCTTAATTCGCTGCAAAAACAAAAAACAGGCGTTACATTGGGTTACAAAACAACGCTGCCGGGGATCGGCACTTTTTTTGCCGACACTTGCAAACGTTTTCAACGGCCAACGGAAACGATCTTAAAGGAACAAGAATGCGAAACATGATCACCATGGGCGAGTTCATCGTCAAAAAGCAGGCGGACTACCCGACCGCGACCGGCGAGCTGACCTCCTTGCTCAGCTCCATCCGCCTGGCCGCCAAGGTGGTGAACCGGGAGATCAACAAGGCGGGTCTGGCGGACATCATCGGTTCCATCGGCGCCGAAAACGTGCAGGGCGAGGTGCAGCAGAAGCTGGACGTCTATGCCAACGAGCGCTTCAAGGCGGCGCTGGAGGCCCGTGGCGAGGTGTGCGGCATGGCCTCTGAGGAGGAGGAGGACTTCGTCTCCTTCGATTCCGAGCTCTCTCGTCACTCCAAGTACGTGGTGCTGATAGACCCCCTCGACGGCTCCTCCAACATCGACGTCAACGTCTCGGTCGGGACCATCTTCTCCATCTACCGCCGGGTCAGCAAACCGGGCGCCGGGGTCACTCTGGAGGACTTCCTGCAGCCGGGTCACCGTCAGGTCGCGGCGGGCTACGTGGTCTACGGCTCCTCCACCATGCTGGTCTACACCACCGGCTTTGGGGTCAACGGCTTCACCTATGACCCCTCCATCGGCTGCTTCTGCCTCTCCCACGAGAACATCCGCATTCCGGAGGAGGGCAAGATCTACTCCATCAACGAGGGCAACTACATCAAGTTCCCGGACGGGGTGAAGAAGTACCTGAAATACTGCCAGGAGCGTGACGAGGCGACTCACAGGCCCTATACCTCCCGCTACATCGGTTCCCTGGTGTCGGATTTCCACCGCAACCTGCTCAAGGGGGGCATCTACATCTACCCGTCCGGCACCAACTCCCCGAACGGCAAGCTGCGCCTGCTCTATGAGTGCAACCCCATGGCCTTCCTGGTGGAGCAGGCCGGTGGCAAGGCGTCCGATGGCTTTGGCCGCATCATGGACATCCAGCCTACCGCTCTGCACCAGCGCACCCCCTACTTCGTCGGGTCCACCAGGATGGTGGAGCGGGCCGAGGCCTTCATGCGGGAGTTCTCCGCCCACGAGGATCCGGCCAACCAGGGCTAAGCCCGGGCCAGCGTCCCTTTGTCACGGGAGCCGTCAAGGCTCCCGTTTTTATTGGCGTGCAGGCGGATGTAGCCAGGTTGATATGCTGACGGACTGACGGACTGACGGACTGACGGACTGACGGACTGACGGACTGACGGACTGACGGACTGACGGACCGACGCGACGCTTCGGTTGTCGCGGTGCAATGGCTGGTGGCCCCCTTGCCGGGATACCTGGTCTGGATACGTGGGCGGGATAAATACGGCACGGGCCATCTGCGGGGCTATCGAGGCGCGTTGAACCCGTTTGTTGCCCACGATCATCCCCACAACCATCTGTTTTTTAGATGGGTTGTGAATCAATGCATCGCATTAGTGGATGGATTCGGCGGCAAAATGGTGCTGCCAGGAGGGCGAACCGAGGCATCGGGAGGCAAGAAGGCGGGCCGGGGGCGAGATGCCGCCCCTTGCCAGCAACGAAACGGGAGCCCTGGGGCTCCCGTTGTTGTAGGCGGCAGGTCGCGCCCTGCTGACGTCATGCTTCCCCTCAGGGGGTGGCATGGCGGGCGAGATCCGCCAGCAGGCCGTCCACCAGTTTGAGGCGCATGGCCCTGTCCTGGGTCGGCACCTGGAAGCGCAGCCGGGTCGGTCCGTCCATCTTGTAGATGCGCGGCTGCTCCGAGAGCAGCTTGACCAGATAGGCCGGGTTGACGCGGGTTTCCTGGGTAAAGTCCAGATAGCCGCCGCGCTCGCTCATCTCCACCCGGCGAATGCCGAGCAAAGTGGCGCGCTGGCGGAAGGCGGCCAGCTCCATCAGCGTCTTGGTCGGCTCCGGCAAGAGGCCGAAGCGATCGATGAGCTCCACTTTGAGCTCCCGCAGCTCCTGCTCGTCGGCGGCACTGGCGATGCGCTTGTACATGGAGAGGCGCATGTTGACGTCCGGGATGTAGTCGTCCGGGAGCAAGGCGGGCAGGCGCAGCTCCACCTCGGTGTGCTGGCTCATGAGCTGCTCCAGCGACGGCTCCTTGCCATGTTTGAGCGCCTCCACCGCCTGCTCCAGCATCTCCATATAGAGGGTGAAGCCCACCGATTCGATCTGGCCGCTCTGATCGTCGCCGAGCAGCTCGCCCGCGCCCCGGATCTCCAGATCGTGGGTGGCGAGCGCAAAGCCGGCGCCGAGATCTTCGAGGGACGCGATGGCCTCCAGCCGCTTGGCCGCATCCTTGGTCATCAGCTTGGGATGGGGGGTGAGCAGGTAGGCATAGGCCTGGTGGTGGGAGCGACCGACCCGGCCCCGCAGCTGGTGCAGCTGGGCCAGACCGAGGTGATCCGCCCGGTCCATGATGATGGTGTTGGCGCTCGGCACGTCGATGCCGGTCTCGATGATGGTGGTGCACACCAGCAGGTTGAAGCGCTGGTGGTAGAAGTCCGACATCACCCGCTCGAGCTCCCGCTCGCGCATCTGGCCGTGGGCGATGCCGATGCGCGCCTCCGGCACCAGCTCGGCAAGATCGGCGGCGCACTTCTCGATGCTCTCCACGTCGTTGTGCAGGTAGTAGACCTGGCCGCCACGCTTCAATTCCCGCAGTACCGCTTCGCGCACCACTGCAGGTTCGTGCTGGCGCACGAAGGTCTTGATGGCGAGCCGCTTGGCGGGCGGGGTGGCGATGATGGAGAGATCCCGCATGCCGGACATCGCCATGTTGAGGGTGCGGGGAATGGGGGTGGCGGTGAGGGTGAGGATATCCACGTCGGCGCGCAGCGCCTTGATCTTCTCCTTCTGGCGCACCCCGAAGCGGTGCTCCTCGTCGACGATGAGCAGGCCCAGATCCTTGAAGGTGAGCTCGGCGCCGAGCAGCTTGTGGGTGCCGATGATGATGTCCACCTTGCCCTCGGCCATCTCCTTCATCACGGCGCTCTGCTCCTTGGCGGAGCGGAAGCGGCTCAGCACCTCCACCCGCACCGGCCAGTTGGCGAAGCGGTCGCGGAAGTTGTCGTAGTGCTGCTGGGCGAGCAGGGTGGTGGGCACCAGCACGGCCACCTGTTTGCCGCCGTGCACGGCCACAAAGGCCGCCCGCATCGCCACTTCGGTCTTGCCAAAGCCCACGTCGCCGCACACCAGGCGGTCCATGCTCTTGGCCTGGCACATGTCGCCGAGCACAGCGTTGATGGCATTGAGCTGATCCTCGGTCTCCTCGAACGGGAAGCTCGCGGCAAACTGGCGGTAGGCCTCCCGGTCGTGTTTGAAGGCAAAGCCGTGACGGGCTGCCCGCATGGCATAGACATCCAGCAGCTCGGCCGCCACGTCCCGCACCTTCTCGGCCGCCTTGCGCCGCGCCTTGACCCAGGCCTCGCCGCCGAGCTTGTGGCTGGGCGGGTTGTCCGAGCCGGTGTAGCGGCTGATCAGGTGCAAACTGGTGACCGGCACGAACAGCTTGTCGCCGCCGGCGTATTCCAGGGTCAGAAACTCGGTGGGCAGGCCGCCGGCATCGATGGTCTCGAGCCCCAGGTAGCGACCGACCCCGTGATCCAGGTGCACCACCGGCTGGCCCTGGGTCAGCTCGCCCAGGTTTCGGATCACCGCATCGGAGCTCAGGTTCTTGCTCTTGTCCCGCTGGCGCTTGCTGCGGATCTTGCCGCCCAGCAGTTCGGCCTCGGTGATGAGGGCAAGGGGCGTCTGGCCGGGCTCTTGCAGCAGGAAGCCCCGCTCCAGGGGACAGACCAGCAGCCCGTGGCGCGCATCGCTCACCAGGAAGGCGTCGAGGGAGGCAAACTCCCGGGGTTGCAGGTTGATCCGTGCGAGCAGATCCCCGAGCCCCTCGCGCCGCCCCTCGGACTCCACCGCAAACAGGGTGCGCCCGGCAAAGCCTTGCAGGAAGCCGTCAAGGGCCAGCAGGGGTTGCTCCTTGCTGTGGTCGAGCTGCAGATCCGGCAGGGGGGCGAGGGGCAGATCCTGCTGACCCGCTCCGCCGTCAACGGTCGCCTCCTGCAGCCGCACGGCGCCATAGTCCCCGAGGGCGGCGAAGAGCTGCTCCACCGGCAGATAGATCTGCTGGGGCGGCAGCAGGGGACGGGTGTTGTCCCAGCGCCTGTCTTCATAGCGCTGGCCGATGTCGTTCCAGAAGCGCTGGGCCGCGGGGTAGATCTCCCCCACGGTGAGCAGCAGGGTGTTGCCTGGCAGGTAGTCAAACAGGCTGGCGGTCTGGTTGAAGAAGAGCGGCAGGTAGTATTCGATGCCGGCGGGCCAGCGCCCCTTGCTCACCTCCTGATAGACGGAGCCCTCGGCCCGGGAGATCTCGAACTGTTCGCGATACTGGCCACGAAACAGCTCGATGGCCCCCTCGTCGGTGGGAAATTCCCGGGCGGGCAGGAGGCTCACCGACTTCACCGGCTCGCTGGAGCGCTGGGTCTCGGGGTCGAACGGGCGGATGGAGTCCACCTCGTCGTCAAAAAAATCAATGCGATAGGGGCGGCTGCTCCCCATGGGGAAGAGATCCAGCAGGGAGCCGCGGGCGGCGAATTCGCCGTGCTCCAGCACCTGTTCCACCGCCACGTAGCCCGCCTGCGCCAGACGCCCGCGCAGCTGCTGCAGGTTGAGGCGCTGGCCGCTTGTCACCATCAGGCTGTATTTGTCGAGATAAGCCTGGGGCGCCGTGCGCAGCATCAGGGTGGAGATGGGCACGATGAGCACGCCGTGGCGCATCTGCGGCAACTGGTAGAGAGTCTCGAGGCGCTGGGAGATGATGTCCTGGTGGGGAGAGAAGCTGTCGTAGGGCAGGGTCTCCCAGTCCGGGAACAGCAGCACCGGGCAATCCTGATCCGCCAGCAGGAACCCCAGTTCCTGTTCAAGGCGCAGGGCGCTCGGGGTATCGGCGGTGACCAGCAGGACGGGTCTTCGGGCTTCCCGGGTGAGGCGGGCGGCAACCAGAGCCAGGCTGCTGCCGACCAGCTGGCCGAACGTTGTCTTCTGGCCCGCTTTGGCGGGCAAGGCGGGGAGGGTCATTGGCATCATCGGAGTCTTTTACTGTTGGCGTTCTTTTGACATGGACCTGGGTTAGCGCTGACGTTCCTGGGCACGCAGCTTGAGCTGTTTCGACTGCACATGCAGGCTGGCGCGCACCAGCAGCTCCCGGTCATCCTCGCGGATGCGCACGTAGTCGAGCACGACGTGGGTGCCGTGCTCTCCGGCGTTCCGCTGCACGACCTCGCCGTAGCAGTAGACGGCGGAGGCCTCTTCCCGCAGGAAGATCTTGAGCCGCACTATCTGGTGCAGGGCGGGGGCCTCCCCGTGCCCCTGGTGGGGGTGCAGGTAGGTGAGCTGCCCGGCGCCAAAGCGCAGGGTGTGGAAGCGGTGCTCGGGGTGATCCTGGGCCGCCAGCACATAGCCCATGATCATGTCGATCTTGCGGGACTGCTGGTTGATGATATCCACCAGATCGTGCATGGACTCGTTCTGGCTGCGCAGCAACCGGCTGCTTACCAGATCGATGGAGGTGATGGCGGAGGCGATGCGAAACGGCTCGGGCAACTCGGCCTCCAGGGCCTCCAGCGTCGGCAGACGAAAGTCGGCCGGCATGGGGATCACATTGACCGGCGTGGCATGGGTGACGCTGAAGAACTGTTCCTGCATGGAGGCTATCCCTTGTTGTCATAGACGGTTTCCCTTTATTATCCGGTATCTTATTTCGTTGGCAACGTAGATATCCTTGAAGACCGGACTTTTTCAGCCACTGTCGCTGGCCATCGGCCTGCGTTATGCAGGCTCGCGACGCAGTAACCGCTTCGTCTCCTTTATCTCCCTGTTCTCCACCTTTGGCATCGCCATCGGGGTCGCCGCCCTGATGGTGGTGATCTCGGTGATGAACGGGTTCGAAGGACAGCTCAAGGGACGCATCCTCGGGGTGATCCCCCATGTGGTGGTGACCAATCAGGCCGGACGCATCGAGGCCGAGCCCGAAGGTCTGCCCGATCTGGCCCGCCTGCCCCACGTGGTAGCCACGGCCCCCATGCTCGACAGCGAAGGCATGCTGCAAAGCCCCGGTCAGCTCACCGGTGTGAGCGTGCAGGGGATTGATCCCGCCCGCTGGCCCGAGGATGACATCCTGCACGCCCAGATGCTGGGTGGGCGCCTTGACAGCCTGCAGGCCGGTGAATACCACATCGTGCTGGGGCAGGGGGTGGCCAGCCGCCTCAAGGTCTCCATCGGCGACCAGGTGCGTCTCATCCTGACCGAAGGTACCCGCTTTACCCCCTTTGGCCGGGTGCCGGCCCAGCGTCTTTTCACCGTCTCCGGCATTTTCGGGGTCGGCGCCGACGTGGACAGCCAGGTGGCACTGATTGCCCTGGGGGATGCCCAGCGCATGCTGCGCCTGCCCGCAGACAAGGTGGGCGGCATCCGCCTCTGGCTGGACGATCCCTTCGCCGCCGACGAGGTGGTGAAGACCGAGTTGCCGGACGGGCTGGAGTGGCAGGACTGGCGCCGCGAGCGCGGCGAGCTGTTCCAGGCGGTGGCCATGGAAAAACGGATGATGGGGCTGATGCTGGTGCTGATCATCGCGGTCGCCACCTTCAACATCCTCTCCGCCCTGGTGATGGTGGTCACCGACAAGGAAGGGGAGGTGGCCATCCTGCGTACCATGGGCATGAGCGAATCCGGCATCGTCAAGATCTTCATGGTGCTGGGGGCGTCGAGCGGCGTCATCGGCGCCCTGTTCGGGGGGCTGGCGGGGCTGGCGCTCTGCTTTGGCCTCAATCCTCTGCTGAACGCCCTTGGGCTCAACCTCTATATGGCGGCGGGGGGCAGCGGTCTGCCGGTCATCGTCGAGCCGGCCCAGGTCATGACCATTTTGCTGGGCGCCGTGCTGCTCAGCTTCAGTGCCACCCTTTACCCGGCCTCCCGCGCGGCCCGGGTCAAACCGGCGGAGGCGCTGCGTTATGAATAATTCATCTTCTGTTGTTACTGGTGCAAGTGGAGCCCCCGTTATGAATCAATCCGTCTCCTGCGAGCCGCTGCTGCGCTGCCAGGCCCTCAACCATGTCTACAAAGAGGGCAATCTGGAGACCCAGGTACTCAAGGGGATCGAGCTGGACGTCGCCCCCGGGGAGATGCTGGCGGTGGTGGGGAGCTCGGGCTCCGGCAAGACCACCCTGCTGCACCTGATGGGGGCGCTCGACAACCCCTCCAGCGGCGCCGTGCTGTTCAAGGGGCAGGACATCCATGGCTGGGACAGTCGCACCCAGGCGAGGTTTCGCAACCAGGAGCTGGGTTTCGTTTACCAGTTCCACCACCTGCTCTCGGAATTCAGCGCGCTGGAAAATGCGGCCATGCCGCTGCTGATCGCCGGTGAGTCGGTGGCCAGCGCCACCGAGAAGGCGAGCAAGATGCTGGGGCGGGTGGGGCTCTCCCACCGTCTCAACCACAGACCGTCCGAGCTCTCCGGTGGCGAGCGCCAGCGGGTGGCCATCGCCCGTGCCCTGGTCAACGAACCCAGCCTGGTGCTGGCGGACGAGCCCACCGGCAACCTGGATCATGCCAGCGCCACCGCCGTCTATGAGCTCTTGTGCGAGCTCAATCGCGAGCTTGGCACCGCGTTCGTGGTGGTGACCCATGACTTGAGCCTGGCCGCCAAGCTCCACCGCCGGGTCACCCTGGTGAGCGGCATCATGGCGGAGGTCGCCTGATGTTCAAGCCGCTGCCCCTGTTCCTGGGCCTGCGTTACAGCCGCTCCCGCCGCCGCAACGGCTTCATCGCCTTCATTTCGGCCTCCTCCCTCATCGGCATCGCCCTCGGGGTGATGGCCCTCATTCTTGGCCTCTCCGCCATGAACGGGTTCGAGCGGGAGCTCAAGAACCGGGTGCTCTCCGTGGTCCCCCACGGCGAGCTCATCGGCATGGAGGCGCCGCTGCCTGACTGGCCGAGGCTCAGGGACTACCTGCTGGCCCAGCCCGGGGTGGAGGCGGCTGCGCCCGTCATTCGCCTGGACGGCCTGTTGGAGCACGGCTCCGCCCTCAAGGGGGTCCAGCTGCGTGCGGTGCTGCCGGAGCTGGAAGCCAATCTCTCCGATGCGGGCAACTTCATGACGGGTCGGGGCCTTCGCGAGCTGCAGGCGGGTGAACACGGGGTCATCCTCGGCAAGATCATCGCCGACAAGCTGGGGGTCAAGACAGGGGACACCGTCACCCTGCTGCTGCCCCAGGCGGGGGATGCCGCCGGCATCAAGAACCCGAAACGGGAGGCGCTCACCGTGGTGGGGCTGCTCGAGATCGGTGGCCAGCTCGACGGCCTGCTCGGTTTCATGCATCTGGCGGACGCCCAGGCCATCACCGGCATGGGCAGCGCGGTGGAGGGGTTCAGCCTCAAGGTGAGCGACGTGCTCAAGGCCCAGTCCATCACGGTGGCGGCGGCCCAGAAATTCCCGCACTACGTCTATATCAGTAGCTGGATGAGCCGTCAGGGTTATCTCTATCAGGATATCCAGATGGTGCGCACCGTGATGTACGTGGTGATGCTGATGGTGGTGGCGGTGGCCTGCTTCAACATCGTCTCCACCCTGGTGATGGCGGTGAACGAGAAACGCAGCGAGATTGCCATCTTGAAGACCATGGGGGCGAGCCCGGGCCAGATCCGGCTTACCTTCGTCATCCAGGGGATGGTGAACGGGGTGGCTGGAGCCTTGCTAGGCGCCCTGCTGGGCGGCCTGCTCTCCAGCAAGCTGACCCAGATCCTGAGCGCCATCGAAGGGGTGATCGGGCACCGTTTCCTCAATCCCGACATCTACTTCATCGACTTCCTGCCGACCGAGCTGCACATGCAGGATTTGCTCATCGTGACCGGCGCCGCCATCCTGATGAGCCTGGTGGCGACCCTCTATCCTGCCTGGCGGGCGAGCGGCCTGGTGCCGTCCCGGGAACTGGGGCATTGATGCCCATGGATGTGATAAAGGGCCCTGCGGGGCCCTTTTTATTGTCACTCTTTTGTGGGGAAACCCCCGACGTGGCGGTTATCGAGGCAATACGCAGGAGGAGATGATGCCCGGTGCCGTGTTGATGGCGTCAATGGGCATTCAACTCATCGAGAGGCAGTGAAAAACTCCCCACGAAGACATCGATGAAGTAGCGCATGGCGGGGTTCATCCTGGCGTCCAGCATCTGCTCGAGGCGCTTTCGCGCGGGCTCGAACTCCCGGTTGCCGACGCTCAGCTCCTCCAGACACTTGGTGTAGGCACAGAGGGTGTCTGCATCCTTCACCAGGCTGGTGAGGGCCTCGTCCTGGGCGCCGGAGTCGAGCAGGGGGCGAAAGTCCTCGACCAGCTCAGGCGGCAACATGCCGAGCAGGCGCTGCTCGGCGGCAAGCTCAATCTTTTTGTATTCGCGGGCGATTTCGGGATTGAAGTACTTGACCGGGGTGGGCAGATCCCCGGTCAGCACCTCGCTGCTGTCGTGGTAGAGGGCCATGACGGCGGCCCGGTCGGCATCCACCTGAGCGCCGAACAGGCGATTGCTGATCAGGCCGAGGGCGTGGGCCACCATGGCGACCTGCAGGCTGTGCTCGGCGATGTTTTCGGGCTGGATGTTGCGCATCAGGGGCCAGCGGTAGATGAGGCGCATACGGGCGAGGTTGGCAAAAAAATGGCTGGGCAGCATGGAAGACCTCGAATGGGGCAATGAAAAAGGGCAGACCCTAGTCTGCCCTTTTTTCCACCCGCAAGGATAGCCTGAGATGAGCCGTCAGCGGATGTAGCGGCCCGATTCGGCCTCGTGGTTGGTCACTATCATCTGGCCGATGGGGGCCAGGCTGATGAGGGCCAGCTTGAGGTGCTGGATGCCGAACGGGATGCCGACGATGGTGACGAAACAGGCCAGCGCCGAGGCGATGTGGCCGATGGCCAGCCAGACCCCGATGAGCACAAACCAGAGAATGTTGCCAATCAGCCCCAGGGCGCCGGTGCCGATGTCGCTCTGGCCCGTCATGCTCTTGCGGCTCACCGCCTGCTTGCCAAACGGGAAGAAGGTGAAAGTGCCAATGACGAAGCAGGCGCGTCCCCAGGGGATCCCGATGAGGGAGACGAAGCAGAGCAGCCCCGCCAGCCACCAGGCCAGCCCCATGAAGACGCCTCCCAGGACGAACCAGAGCAGATTGAACAAGAAGCGGAAAAAGGACATGTGGGTGACTCCAGCAGCACGTGAATTGGCTGTCACCATAGCGAGCCCTGCCGGGGGACGCAATGGCACAGGCGAGAAGGTGGACAATTTGGGTCGCAGCACGCCATTTTTGTGCCCGATTGGCGGCGGATGGCGATCAAAATGGCCCATTTACCGTGAAAAAGAGTGAGCCAGTGCAAATTATTGCGGATGGAATGCTTGAACTCGGTGCAAGGCTTCCCCATATAGGAGAAAGTCTTGCGCAAATTGTGCTGTCTGTGCCCCGGATGGGGGATGTGCGGCTCGACGCGACCACTGCACGCCGCTATAATGTCGCGTCATATTTTCTCATCACAAAGACAGTCGTTGTCTTTATAAACAGGAAGACTCCGGGCTTGCCCGGGGGCAATAAAGGGTCAGCACGCAGTGCTGAGTTGAACGAGGTAAAAGAATGCAAGTTTCTGTAGAGACAACCCAGGGTCTGGAACGCCGTCTTACCATCACTGTACCGGCCGCTACCGTTGACGCCGCCGTGCGCAAAGAATTGAATGGCCTGGCCAAAACCCGTCGCATCGACGGTTTCCGTCCTGGCAAGGCTCCGGTTGCCATCATCAAGAAGATGTTCGGTGCCATGGCTCACGCCCGCGTTGCCGATGAAATGATGCAGAACAACTTCATCAAGGCCATCATCGAGAACAAACTGAGCCCGGCTGGCGCCCCGACCATGGATCCGAAAGAGATCAAAGAAGGTCAGGATTTCGAATTCACCGCCACTTTCGAAGTGTATCCGGAGTTCGAAGTTGCCGGTCTGGAGAGCATCAAGGTCGAGAAGCCGGTTGCCACCGTGAAGGACAGCGACCTGGAAAACATGATCGACACCCTGCGCAAGCAGCACGCCACCTGGACTGAAGCCGCTGTGGCTGCCGCCAATGGCATGCGTGTGACCATGGACTTCGTCGGTTCCATCGACGGTGAAGAGTTCGATGGTGGCAAGGCTGAAGGCTTCACCCTGGAACTGGGCGCTGGCCGCATGATCCCGGGCTTCGAAGACGCCATCCTGGGCAAGAAAGCGGGCGACGAGTTCACCATCGAGGTGACTTTCCCGGCTGACTACCACGCCGAAGCCCTGAAGGGCAAGGCTGCCAAGTTTGCCTCCAAGCTGCACAAGGTTGAAGAGCAAGTGCTGCCCGAGCTGACCGAAGAGTTCGTCAAGCGTTTCGGCATCGAGAGCGGCAGCGTTGAAGAGCTGAAGGCTGAAGTGCGCAAGAACATGGAGCGCGAACTGGCCCAGGCCCTGAAAAACAGCGTGAAAGAGCAGGTACTGAACGGCCTGGTTGAAGCCAACCAGATCGATCTGCCGAAGGCTGCCGTTGCCCAGGAAATCGACACCCTGCGTCAGCAGGCTCTGCAGCGCTTCGGTGGCTTCCAGGGCGGCAACGCCCCCGAGCTGCCGGCCGAGCTGTTCCAGGCCCAGGCCGAGCGCCGTGTCCGCGTTGGTCTGCTGCTGGGTGACGTCATCCGCACCAACGAGATCAAGGCTGACGACGCCCGTGTGACCAGCATCATCGAGTCCATGGCCACTGCCTACGAAGATCCGAAAGAAGTGATCGAGTACTATCAGCAGAACGAGCAGATGCTGAACGGCGTGCGCAACCTGGCCATTGAAGATCAAGCCATCGATCTGATCCTGTCCAAGGCGCAAGTCACCGAGAAAGAAGTTGCCTTCGACGAAGTGATCAACAAGTCCGGTGCCGCTGCCTAAGAACATTTGACTTAAGGTCAAAACTGTTAAGTATAATGGCTCGTGTGATCTCCACTCGGGCCATTTTATTTTAGGGACAATGCCTTATGTACAAGAACTATAACGATGTGACTGAATCCCCACGCAATGCGCTCATCCCGATGGTGGTAGAGCAAACCGCGAAAGGGGAGCGTTCCTACGACATCTATTCCCGTCTGCTGAAAGAGCGGGTGATCTTCCTGACCGGTCAGGTCGAGGATCACATGGCGAACCTGGTGGTGGCCCAACTGCTGTTCCTGGAGTCCGAGAACCCGGATCAGGACATCAGCATCTACATCAACTCGCCGGGTGGCGCCGTCACTGCGGGTATGTCCATCTATGACACCATGCAGTTCATCAAGCCGGACGTGAGCACCGTCTGCATGGGGCAGGCCTGCTCCATGGGGGCCTTCCTGCTGGCCGGTGGCGCCAAGGGCAAGCGTTTCTGCCTGCCCAATGCCCGAGTGATGATCCACCAGCCGCTGGGCGGCTTCCAGGGGCAGGCTTCTGACATCCAGATCCATGCCCAGGAGATCCTGAAAATCAAGAATACCCTGAACGATCGTCTGGCGTTCCATACCGGTCAGGACATGGCCACCATCGAGCGCGACACCGACCGTGACAACTTCATGTCCGCCGAGCAGGCCGTTGCCTATGGTCTGGTTGACGGCATCCTGAGCCAGCGCGGCTGAGCAGGGTACCCCGTCCTGTTGTAAACTCAACAGGACGATCCATCCTCTATTGATAAAACGAGGTCGCTGAATGACAGAGAAACGCAAGGGTGAGGGCGACAAGCTGCTGTATTGCTCTTTCTGCGGCAAAAGCCAGCATGAAGTGCGCAAGCTGATCGCTGGCCCTTCCGTCTACGTATGTGATGAGTGTGTCGAGCTGTGCAACGACATCATCCGCGAGGAGATCCGCGAGATCTCTCCCAAGCGCGATGGTAGCGAGCTGCCGACCCCTCATGAAATCCGCGCCCATCTGGACGACTACGTGATCGGTCAGGAGTACGCCAAGAAGGTGCTGGCAGTGGCTGTCTACAACCACTACAAGCGTCTTCGCAGCGGCAGCGAGTCCGGTGGCGTGGAGCTGGGCAAATCCAACATCCTGCTGATTGGCCCCACCGGCAGCGGCAAGACTCTGCTGGCCGAGACCCTGGCTCGTCTGCTGGATGTGCCCTTCACCATGGCCGATGCCACCACCCTGACCGAAGCCGGTTACGTGGGCGAGGACGTGGAGAACATCATCCAGAAGTTGCTGCAAAAGTGCGACTACGACGTGGAGAAGGCCCAGCGCGGTATCGTCTACATCGACGAGATCGACAAGATCTCCCGCAAGTCGGACAACCCCTCCATCACCCGCGACGTCTCCGGGGAAGGGGTGCAGCAGGCACTGCTGAAACTGATCGAAGGCACCATCGCCTCCGTGCCGCCCCAGGGCGGTCGCAAGCACCCGCAGCAGGAGTTTTTGCAGGTCGACACCTCCAAGATCCTCTTCATCTGTGGTGGTGCCTTCGCGGGGCTGGACAAGGTGATCGAGCAGCGCTCCGTCAAGGGCACCGGCATCGGTTTTGGCGCCGAGGTGAAATCCAAGAATGCCAAGGCAACCCTGAGCGAGAATTTTGCCAAGGTGGAGCCGGAAGATCTCATCAAGTACGGTCTCATCCCCGAGTTCATCGGTCGTCTGCCGGTGGTCGCGACCCTGACCGAGCTTGACGAGGCTGCCCTCATCCAGATCCTGAAAGAGCCGAAAAACGCGCTGACCAAGCAGTATGCCGCGCTGTTCGCCCTGGAAGAGGTGGAGCTGGAGTTTCGTGACGACGCGCTCAATGCCATTGCCCGCAAGGCCATGGAGCGCAAAACCGGTGCCCGGGGTCTGCGTTCCATTGTCGAGGCCGTGCTGCTCGACACCATGTATGACCTGCCCTCCCTGAAAGGGGTCAGCAAGGTGGTGATCGACGAGACGGTGATCAAGGGAGACTCCGCGCCCCTGATGATCTACGACAATCCCGAGACTCAGGCCGCAGCCTCAGAGTAACTGTCTGATTTTTAATCACATAAAGGGGCTTTTTGCCCCTTTCATGCTTTTTACGGCCAAGGCGATTGAATCTCATCTTTGCGCCCCCATATACTCAGCCAAGCCTTTGCCAACGGTATAACAAGCCGAGAGGACATATATGAACCTAGAGCGTTCAGAACGCATCGAGATTCCCGTCCTGCCTCTTCGTGACGTGGTGGTCTATCCCCACATGGTCATTCCACTCTTTGTGGGGCGGGAAAAATCCATTCGCTGTCTGGAAGCGGCCATGGAGCAGGACAAGAAAGTCCTGCTGGTGGCCCAGAAGGATGCGTCGACTGACGAACCGACGGTGGAGGAAATTTTCTCCGTCGGGACAGTGGCCAATATTCTGCAGATGCTCAAGCTGCCGGACGGCACCGTCAAGGTGCTGGTGGAGGGGGGCCAGCGTGCCCGCCTTGAGCGGATGATCGACGATCGCGACTTCTTTGTCGGGGAGGCCCAGTACATCGCGTCCGCCCCCATCGAGGAGAAGGATCAGGACGTGCTGGTGCGCTCTGCCATCGGCCAGTTCGAAGGTTACATCAAGCTCAACAAGAAGATCCCGCCCGAGGTACTCACCTCGATTTCGGCGATCGACGATGCGGCGCGCCTGGCCGATACCATGGCTGCCCACATGCCGCTCAAGCTCGAAGACAAGCAGAAGGTGCTGGAAATCGCCTCCGTGTCCGAGCGCATCGAGTTTCTGATGGCCATGATGGAGTCGGAGATCGACCTGTTGCAGGTCGAGAAACGCATCCGCTCCCGGGTCAAGAAGCAGATGGAGAAGAGCCAGCGGGAGTATTACCTCAACGAGCAGATGAAGGCCATCCAGAAAGAGCTGGGTGAGCTGGAAGACAGCCCGGATGAATTCGAAGCCCTCAATCGCAAGATTGAAGAGGCCGGGATGCCGGAGGATGCCCGCGAGAAGGCCCAGGCCGAGCTCGCCAAGCTCAAGATGATGTCCCCCATGTCGGCGGAAGCCACCGTGGTGCGCAGCTATGTGGACTGGATGGTGCAGGTGCCCTGGAAGACCCGCTCCAAGGTCAAGAAAGACTTGGGCAAGGCCCAGGAGGTGCTGGATGCGGATCACTATGGCCTGGACAAGGTCAAGGATCGCATCCTCGAATACCTGGCGGTGCAGGCGCGTGTGAACAAGCTCAAGGGCCCCATCCTCTGCCTGGTCGGGCCTCCCGGGGTGGGCAAGACCTCCCTGGGCCAGTCCATCGCCAAGGCCACCGGCCGCAAGTATGTGCGCATGGCCCTGGGTGGGGTGCGTGACGAGGCGGAGATCCGTGGTCACCGTCGTACCTACATCGGCTCCATGCCCGGCAAGCTCATCCAGAAGATGGCGAAAGTCGGCGTGAAGAACCCGCTGTTCCTGCTCGACGAAATCGACAAGATGAGCTCGGACATGCGTGGCGATCCCGCTTCCGCCCTGCTGGAGGTGCTGGATCCCGAGCAGAACAGCAGCTTCAACGATCACTATCTGGAAGTGGATTATGACCTGTCGGACGTGATGTTCGTGGCCACCTCCAACTCCATGAACATCCCGGGTCCGCTGCTGGACCGGATGGAAGTGATCCGTCTGTCCGGTTACACCGAGGACGAGAAGCTCAACATTGCCAAGCAGCACCTGGTGGCCAAGCAGATCCAGCGCAACGGCCTGAAGCCTTCCGAGATCACCATCGAGGATTCGGCGCTGATCGGAGTGATTCGCTACTACACCCGCGAGGCGGGTGTGCGCAGCCTGGAGCGTGAAATCTCCAAAATCTGTCGCAAGGCAGTCAAACGCATCCTGCTGGACAAGAGCATCAAGCATGTTCAGGTCAACCAGGAGAACCTCAAGGAGTTCCTGGGGGTACAGCGCTTTGACTATGGCAAGGCCACCGACCAGAACCAGATTGGTCAGGTGTGCGGGCTGGCGTGGACCGAAGTGGGGGGCGATCTGCTCACCATCGAGACCACCAACATGCCAGGCAAGGGCAAGCTCACTTACACCGGTTCCCTCGGTGACGTGATGCAGGAGTCCATCCAGGCGGCCATGACGGTGGTGCGGGCCCGTGCCGAGAAGCTGCGTATCAACGGCGACTTCTACGAGAAGCGAGACATCCACGTGCACGTGCCGGAAGGGGCGACCCCGAAAGACGGCCCGAGCGCCGGTATCGCCATGTGTACCGCCCTGGTCTCCAGCCTCACCGGCAACCCAGTGCGCGCCGACGTGGCCATGACAGGGGAAATCACCCTGCGTGGCGAGGTGTTGCCCATCGGTGGTCTCAAGGAGAAACTGCTGGCAGCCCACCGTGGTGGCATCAAGCGTGTGCTGATCCCGAAAGAGAACGAACGTGACCTCGAGGAGATCCCGGCCAACGTCAAACAAGATCTTGAAATCTATCCGGTTCGCTGGATTGATGAGGTGCTTGCACTGGCGTTGCAGGACAATCCGCAAGGTTTCGAACGCGTTTCTGTCGTGTAAATGTTGATGCGCCGCAAATTTGGCGCATTCGGGGGGTGGTTAAGGCTTGCATGCACCGGACAACGGAAGTAGCCTTGACCACCGATCGGGTACTCATGATGAGTCGCAATGCGTGATGTGGCGCGGGTTTGCGCCAGATTGTCACTTGCAACTGATCAGGAGGCTTGTTATAAAACCTCCACTTGTTGTGGCCAGGGAAATCAGCGCCGCAGCGATGTTCGATAAAAGGGGAATATAAGAGTGAATAAATCTCAACTGATTGACAAGATTGCAGACGGTGCTGATATCTCCAAAGCTGCCGCTGGCCGTGCGCTGGATGCCTTCATCGATGCCGTGGGCGAAGCCCTGAAAGAGGGTGACCAGGTTGCTCTGGTTGGTTTCGGTACTTTCGCCGTTCGCGAGCGTGCAGCCCGTTCCGGCCGCAACCCGCAAACTGGTGCGACCATCGAAATCGCTGCCGGTAAAGTTCCTGCCTTCAAAGCCGGCAAGGCCCTGAAAGACGCGGTCAACTAAGCCGGTCGCTGATATCTATCGGCACCGTCCTTGGTCTCTGACCAGACAAGTGAGAGGGCTCTCCCTCATACTGCTTGACCAAGGCGCATCGCAATCGGTGCGCCTTTTCATTATTTACGCCCATCGAGTTCGGGAGCATAAGTACAAACATGATGTTGGATAAACTACGCGAAGGGGCGCAGGGCAAGGTAGCCAAGGTTATCTTGGGCCTGATCATCCTCTCCTTTGCCTTGGCCGGGGTAGGCAGCTACCTCAATGGCCCGGCACGTACCGCCCCCGCCACCGTCAACGGCAATGACATCAGTGCCCCCGCACTGGAGAATGCCTACCGCAATGAGCGGGCCCGCATGGAATCCCAAATGGGTGAGGCCTTCAACCAGCTGGCCGCCAATCCCGATTACATGAAACAGTTCCGCCGTGGCGTGCTGGACCGTCTGATCGATCAGGCGCTGATCGATGACAAGGCCCGCTCCCTGGGTCTGCGCGTCAGCGATGAGCAGATCAAGCAGGCCATCGTCGCCATGCCCGAGTTTGCCGAGAACGGCAAGTTCAGCAATGACCGCTACCTGCAGCTCATTCGCCGTGCCGGCATGACCCCCGAGATGTTCCGCGACTCCCTGCGCCAGGACATGGTGCGCCAGCAATTGATGGGCGCCGTGCTGGGATCGGAGTTCGCCCTCAAGGGTGAGGCCGAGCAACTGGATCGTCTCTACAACCAGACCCGTGACCTGCGCCTGATCCGTCTGGCCGCTTCCGCCTATGTGGACGGGATCGAGGTGAGCGATGCCGAGGTGGAGCAGTTCTACAAGGCCAACAGCGCTCGCTTCATGAACGACGAGACGGTCAAGGTCGACTATCTGCTGCTCGATGCCGCGAACCTTGGCAAGAACATCAAGGTCACCGAGCAGGATGCCCAGGATTACTACGACCAGCATCAGGATCTGTTCCAGCGTCCCGAGCGCCGTCAGGTGGCGCACATCCTGATCCCGTTTGGCAAGGATGAAAAGGCCGCCGAGCAGAAAGCCGAGGCCGTGCTGGCCAAGGCCAAGGCAGGTGACGATTTCGCCGCGCTGGCCAAGGCCGACTCCTCCGATACCTTCTCCGCGAAGAAGGGCGGGGAGCTCGACTGGTTCGAGAAGGGGGTGATGGACCCTGCCTTTGAGAAAGCCGCGTTCGCGCTGGCCAAGGCTGGCGATCTCTCCGCCGTGGTGAAGAGCCCGTTCGGCTTCCACATCATCAAGCTGCTGGGAGTCGAGCCTGCCAAGACCAAGCCCTTCGTGGACGTGATGAGCGATACCATCGCCCGTCTGCAGTCTGAGAAGGCCAAGGAGCAGTTCTTCGCCGAGCAGCAGAAGATGGCCGACAGCAGCTTCGAGAACCCGGACTCCTTGGACTTGACCGCCGAAGCCATGGGCCTCCAGGTGCAGTCCACCGGCTATTTCAGCCAGGCCGATGCGCCGGCACCGCTCAATGATCCCAAGGTGCTCTCCGTGGCATTCTCCGAACAGCTGCGCGATGACAACACCAACTCCGACGTGATCGAGCTGGCCGACGGCAAGGCGCTGGTGCTGCACATCATGGGTCACCAGCCGAAGGCGGCCAAGCCGCTTGCCGAGGTGAAAGAGCAGGTGATCACCGCTATCAAGCACGACAAGGCCAGTGAAGTGGCCCGTGGCAAGGCCCAGGGTCTGCTGGACAAGCTCAAGGCCGGTGAGAACGTTCAGGCCGACCTGACCGCGCTGGGTCTGAAAGTGGATACCCATACCGGTGTATCCCGTTTCGCCCAGGAGATGGATCAGAACCTGGTGACCCAGGCGTTCCGCATGCCCCATCCGACCGATGGCAAGCCGAGCGTCGAGCTGGTGACCGAAGCCAACGGTGATCGTGTGGTGGTGGCGCTGGACAAGGTCAACGTCATCAAGGAGCCGTCCCAGATGGTGAGCCTGCTGCAAGGTCAGCTGGGTCAGGGCAAGGCACAGGCCGACTACAAGTCGCTGATCGACGAGCTGCGCAAGGCGGCCAAGATCGAATACTTCACCGACGTGGAAGCCACTGTCGAGTAAGTCAGCCTCACGGCCCCAAGTGTGAAAACGGCTCCATGATGGAGCCGTTTTTTTGTGCCATCAACAGCCCGGCAGAGCGGGCGGGCGCAGGAGGGAAGGGGCCAGGCACGGGCCTGTGCTGCCTATCCTGGCTGGGGATGAGCGGGACAGGTGTATGACAGCGCGCTGTACTCTTGCTCTCCTTATCCCCAATCCTTCTCTTGCTGTGGGGCGTGATAAAGGAGGCATAAAAAAACCGGCGCACGAGGCGCCGGTTCTGATCGCTTTGCTTGAAGGCGGGGAATTACACCACACCCTGGGTGCGCAGGTAATCCTCGTAGGTGCCGCCGAAGTCGCGGATGCCGTCTTCGGTCAGCTCCAGGATGCGGGTCGCCAGGGAGGAGACGAACTCGCGGTCGTGGGAGACGAAGATCAGGGTGCCCTTGTACATCTCCAGCGCCAGGTTCAAGGATTCGATGGATTCCATGTCCAGGTGGTTGGTCGGTTCATCCATGATCAGGATGTTGGGGCGCTGCATCATCAGCTTGCCGAACAGCATGCGGCCCTGTTCACCACCGGAGAGCACCTTGACCGGCTTCTTGATGTCGTCCTGGGAGAAGAGCAGACGGCCCAGCACGGAGCGCACCGCCTGCTCGTCTTCGTTCTCCTGCTTCCACTGGGCCATCCAGTCGAACACATTGAGATCGGTGTCGAAATCTTCGGCGTGATCCTGGGCGTAGTAGCCGATCTGGGCGTTCTCGGACCACTTGATGGTGCCGGTATCCGGTGCCAGGGCACCGACCAGCGTCTTGATCAGGGTGGACTTACCGATCCCGTTGGTACCCAGGATGGCGACCTTCTCGCCCACTTCCAGCATCATGTTGAGCCCCTTGAACAGGGGACCGTCGCCATAACCCTTGGAGACGCCTTCGATCTCCAGGATGTTGCGGTAGAGCTTCTTGTCCTGCTCGAAGCGGATGAAGGGGTTCTGACGGCTGGAGACCTTCACTTCCTCAATCTTGATCTTGTCGATCTGCTTGAGGCGGGAGGTAGCCTGGCTGGACTTGGAGGCGTTGGCGCTGAAGCGGGAGACGAAGGATTGCAGATCGGCGATCTGGGCCTTCTTCTTGGCGTTGTCGGCCAGCAGGCGCTCGCGGGCCTGGGTGGCAGCCAGCATGTACTCGTCGTAGTTGCCCGGGTAGACCCGCAGCTCGCCGTAGTCCAGATCCGCCATGTGGGTGCAGACGGAGTTCAGGAAGTGACGGTCGTGAGAGATGATGATCATGGTGCTTTCACGATCGTTGAGCACCTGCTCCAGCCAGCGAATGGTGTTGATGTCCAGGTTGTTGGTCGGTTCGTCCAGCAACAGGATGTCGGGGTTGGAGAACAGCGCCTGCGCCAGCAGTACCCGCAGCTTCCAGCCCGGGGCCACTTCGCTCATCGGGCCGTTGTGCTGCTCGATGGGAATACCGGCACCCAGCAGCAGTTCGCCTGCGCGGGATTCGGCGGTGTAGCCATCATATTCGGCGACCAGGCCTTCCAGCTCGGCGGCCTTCATGTAGTCGTCGTCGGTGGCCTCCAGGTTGGCGTAGATGGCATCGCGTTCGGCGATGGCGGCCCACAGCTCGGTGTGGCCCATCATGACCACGTCCAGTACGCGCATCTCTTCGTAGGCAAACTGATCCTGGCGCAGCTTACCGATGCGCTCGTTGACATCCAGGCTCACATTGCCGCCGGTGGGTTCGAGATCGCCGCCGAGGATCTTCATGAAGGTGGACTTGCCACAGCCGTTGGCACCGATGAGGCCGTAGCGGTTGCCGCCGCCAAACTTGACGCTGATGTTCTCAAACAGCGGCTTGGCGCCGAACTGCATGGTGATGTTGTTGCTTGAAAGCACTGGAATGTCCCGGTTGGTCTGTCAAATGGCGCGCATTATGGCACAGATCCCCCGAAAGTTTTAGCAGGAACTGTGATCTGGCCCCATTGCAGGGGGGAAGGTTTCACGACCAGGCCGGCAACGGGCTCCGGCCTCTCTTGCAGAGGGGAGGCGAGGGGGCGGTCATGAAAAAAGCCGGCACTGGGCCGGCTTGGATGCGTAGGATGCCACTTAGTGGGCGGAGGCGCCGGAGGCACCGAGCCCGGTCTGGGAGCGGACGAACTGCGGGAAGAACTTGGCATGCTCGTCGGAGGCTGCCTGGGACTTGTCGGTGACCGAGAAGAACCAGATCCCGATGAAGGCCAGCCCCATGGAGAAGAGCGCCGGGTATTCGTAGGGGAAGATGGCCTGGGCATGACCCAGCACCTTCACCCAGACGGTGGGGCCCAGGATCATCAGGGTCACGGCGCTGATGAGACCGAGCCAGCCGCCATAGACGGCGCCACGGGTGGTCAGGCGGGACCAGAACATGGAGAGGAAGAGCACCGGGAAGTTGCAGCTCGCTGCGATGGAGAAGGCCAGGCCCACCATGAAGGCGATGTTCTGCTTCTCGAACAGGATGCCAAGGCCGATGGCGACCACACCCAGCACCAGGGTGGTCATCTTGGAGACACGCAGCTCGTCGGCCTCGTTGGCCTTGCCTTCCTTGATGACGCAGGCATAGAGGTCGTGAGAGACCGCGGAGGCCCCCGCCAGGGTCAGCCCGGCCACGACCGCCAGTATGGTCGCAAACGCCACGGCGGAGATGAAGCCCAGGAACAGGCTGCCGCCCACCGCGTCGGCCAGATGGACCGCCGCCATGTTGGTGCCCCCCAGCAGGGCGCCGGTGGCGTCCTTGAAGTCCGGGTTGGTGCTGACCAGCAGGATGGCGCCAAAGCCGATGATGAAGGTGAGGATGTAGAAGTAGCCGATGAAGCCGGTGGCATAGAACACCGATTTACGGGCTTCCTTGGCATCGCTCACGGTGAAGAAGCGCATCAGGATGTGGGGCAGACCGGCGGTACCGAACATCAGGGCCAGCCCAAGGGAGATGGCGGAGATGGGGTCGGCGACCAGGCCCCCCGGGCTCATGATGGCCGCACCATTGGCATGCACCTTGACCGCTTCGCTGAACAGGGTACCGACGTCGAAGTTGACGGACTTCATCACCATGATGGCCATGAAGGAGGCGCCGGAGAGCAGCATCACCGCCTTGATGATCTGTACCCAGGTGGTGGCCAGCATGCCGCCGAACAGCACGTAGAGCACCATCAGGATGCCGACCAGCACCACGGCCACGTGGTATTGGAGGCCGAACAGCAGCTCGATGAGCTTGCCGGCACCGACCATCTGGGCGATGAGGTAGAGGGCGACCACCACCAGGGAGCCGCTGGCGGAGAGGCTGCGCACCGAGGTCTGCTTGAGGCGGTAGGAGGCCACGTCGGCAAAGGTGTACTTGCCGAGGTTGCGCAGCCGCTCCGCGATCAGGAACAGTATGATGGGCCAGCCCACCAGGAAGCCGATGGAGTAGATGAGACCGTCATAGCCCGAGGTGTAGACCAGGGCGGAGATGCCGAGGAAGGAGGCGGCGGACATGTAGTCACCGGCGATGGCCAGACCGTTCTGGAAGCCGGTGATGCGCCCACCGGCGGCGTAGTAGTCGGAAGCCGAGCGGTTGCGCTTGGAGGCCCAGTAGGTGATGAACAGGGTGGCGGCCACGAAGACCACGAACATCACGATGGCCGAGATATTGAGGGGTTGGCGTTGCACCTCGCCGCTGATGGCGTCGGCCGCCAGCAAGGGGGTGGAGATCAGACCTGCCAGCGGCAGCAGAAACTTGCCTTTCATGATTGCGCTCCCTTGAGGATCTTCTGGTTCAGTTCGTCGAACTCGCCGTTGGCACGAAATACGTAGATACCGGTCAGCACGAAGGCCGATACGATGAGGCCAATCCCGACCGGGATGCCACGGGTGATGCTGGAGCCTTCGCTCAAGGGGGTGCCAAGCCAGCCAGGTGCAAAGGCGATGAGCAGGATGAACGCCAGGTAGAGCCCCAGCATCAGGATGGAGAGGGTCCAGGCAAAACGCTGGCGTTTGGCGACCAGTGCCTGGAAGTTGGGATCTTGCTGGATCCGAAGATACGGTTGCTGTTCCATTGCAGTTCTCCATGACAGTGAATGTCAGCGGTGGATGAGGGGTTCCCTACCGGACAGCACGGCTGTCCATGTAAGCAAAATGTGAATTAAATGTTATTGCTGAACAATTAGACTTTGGGATAAGCCAGCGGGCCGCCCTGATGCAGGCGTACAAAGACAAGGGCGGCGGTGACGGCATCGCTCAGGGCGTCGTGGGGGGGCAGGGCTGGCAGCGCCAGATGGCGACAGATCGCGGCCAGGTGCAGATCGATGGCGGCATCGGGATAGCGGCGATAGAGGTGATCGTGATAGAGGCGGCTCACCTCGATGCCGCGCTGGGGCAGGGTGAGCCCCCACAGCCGTTGGCAGGCGAGGTTGAGAATGCGCAGGTCATAGGCGATGTGATACCCCACCAGCTCACGGGGGCCGATGAACTCCAGCAGCGCGCGCAGCGCGGGCTCCAGTGCCATTCCCTGTTGCAGATCCTGATGGCGCAGGCCGTGGATCACCACGGACCCGGCGCTCAGGCTGGCGGGAGCCTGGACTCGGATGGCAAGGGCATCGCCCGTCTCTATCCGGTTGCCCCGGATACGCACCGCCCCGATGGAGACGATCTCCGCCAGCGCTGGATCCAGGCTGGTGGTCTCGAAGTCCAGCGCCACCCACTCGTCGCCAGCAGGGCGGGCAAAGAGCGGGGCAAACTCCCCCTCCCGAAACGTCCTGCCAAGCCAGCGGCGGCGCCAGTGCTTCCACATCGCTATTGCCTAAGACGAAAGTGCAAGGTGAGCCATTGCTGGAACTTCTTCACCTGGTGCAGGGCATGGCGCAGCAGATCCCGCTCTGCGGGGCCGAGGTCTGCCACCCGCACCCGTCCGTCTCCCTCCTGCAACTGGCTGCGCAGCCGAAGCCGCATGAACAGCCGGAAGGCCTCCGCCAGATTGGTGCCATAGTCCCGGCTGAGGCGTCCCTGGCCCACCAGGGCCTCGATGCGCCCCGTGGTCGAGGTCTCCAGGATCCCCGCCTCCAGGGAGAGTACCCGGACGCCGTGGACAAGGGGGAAGAGGCCGCCCCGCTTGAGATCCAGCCCCTCCGGGGCTTGCTCCAGCCTGCCAAAGAGGGTGAGGGGGGCGTGAAAGGCGACGGCGGCCCTTGCCATCTCCGCCAGCAGATCCGGCCGGTCGGCGAGGCAGGCCCGCAGGTGGCGGGCGACGGGGGCGAGCCGGGCGCGATCTCCCGTGATGGCCTGGGCATCGGCCAGGGTGGCGAGCCAGAGCAGATCCGCTTCGCTGGCGCGCACACAGGCCTGCTCTATCCCTTGCAGCCAGCCGCCAAGCGGCTTCACCCAGGCCGGGTTGTTGACCATCACCCTGCCCGGGCAAGGGGGATAACCCAGGCGCGCCAGCAGGGCGCTGAAGGCGGCCAGATCCACCGACTGGGTGGGCCACGGCAGGCCATCCGGCAGGATCAGGGCATTGTCCTGATCGGTTTTCTGGATCTGCTCGCCACGCCCCTCCGACCCCAGCATCAGCAGGCACACCTGCTCTTGCTGCGCTGCGGGGATCACCAGGGAAAAGGCCTTGGCGATCAACTGCTCGTTGATGGTGGCGATGAGCTTCATCAGGAACAGGGTGTGGATCCCCTGGGCAAACAGGGAGCGAATGAGTTGCTGCTGCTCCCGGGCGACTGCCTCGAGGGCGGCCGGGGAGTCGGCGCGGGCGATGCGCAGGGTCAGCACATGGGAGTGGGTGGAGAAGAGCCCGAGCACCTGGGTCAGATGCAGGATGCCTGCCACCTCCTGCCCCTGCCAGATGACCAGGCGCTTGATGCGGTGGCGGGTCATCAGCAGCAGGGCATCGAACAGATAGCTCCCCAGTGGCAGACCCGTCAGCGGGGTGGGGGTCAGCACCGCCAGCGGCGCACTGAGCGGCAATCCCTTGAGGGTGAGGGCGTGGAGCAGGGTCTTGCGGGTGGCCAGGCTCAGGCTGCCGTCTGCTCCGGGATAGAGCAGGCAGTCGGTGCCCCTGGCCACCATGGCCTCGGTGGCGGCCAGGAGCGAGAGGCTGCTTTCCACGATGAGCGGCGCCTGCAGATGGTCGGGAGCGATACGGGTCAGGATGAACTCCGCCAGGTTCTGCTGTCCGAGCTGACTGCGCCGCTCCTGCTCCCGCTGGCGCTCCGCCAGGGTGGCGGTGAAGTAGCGGGCGATATGGGGGTGCGCGTCGCACAGGGCCAGAAAGACGGGGCGGGGAATGAGCTGGCAGAGGGTATCTTCCAGGGCGGCGAAACGGTGGCGGCAGTGCCCGTCAAACTGGGCACGGACGTCGAACATGTCCCCCTCGCCATAGTCCCCAAAGGATTGATGGGGGGCAGACTCTTCCACGGCCCCCTTGATGATGAGGTAGAGCCCGGCGGGCTCCTCCCCGGCGTGCTGCACCGTCTGGCCCGCGCGAAAGTAGCAGATGCTGAGGTGCTGACCGAGCCGCTGGCGTGCCTCCTCGTCCAGGCCGTCGAACGGTGGACGGGCAAAATTGAACAGAAGTGACATGAGAGGCTCCACCGTGACCATGGGGCCAGTCTGACAAAGGCTCCACCACCGGGCCAGCCGACTTTAGTCGCAGGCCCGGGGCGGCCTCCCTGTACCTGCCCATAACACTCTGGTAACGTTGTGGTATGACCAGTTGAATCAAAGGACGAAGACGGAGATGGAAAAGCCAAGGGTCAAATGGGTGTTTCAGGAGGGGATTGCCGAGGTGATGCTCTGCCGGGGGGACAAGCTCAACGCGCTGGATCGGGCCATGTTCGACGCCATCGACGAGACGCTGAACGCGGTATCCCGGCAAAAAGGGTTGCGGGCCGTGATCCTGCACGGGGAGGGGCGGGCGTTCTGCGCCGGGCTGGATGTGAAATCCATGCTGAGACAGCCGGTGGCGGCGCTGGAGATCCTCAAGCGCGAGGCGGACGAGGCGACCAACCTGGCCCAGCGGGTGGCCTATGGCTGGCATCAGTTGCCGGTGCCCGTGATTGCGGTGACCCAGGGGGTCTGTTTTGGCGGCGGCCTGCAGATAGCGCTCGGCGCCGATTTTCGCTTCAGCACCCCGGACTGCCGCTTCTCGGTGATGGAGATCAAGTGGGGCATCATCCCCGACATGAGCGGCAGCGTCACCCTGCGCAACCTGATGGGGATGGATACTGCCATGGAGCTTGCCATGAGCGGGCGCGAGCTGGAAGCCAGCGAAGCCAAGTCCCTCGGCCTGGTGAGCCGGGTGTGCGCGGATCCCCTGGAAGAGGCGCGGGCCTTTGCCCGGACCCTGATCACCAAGTCGCCGGATGCGCTGGCGGGGATCAAGCAGCTCTACACCCAGGCCTGGGCTCGCAGTGACGAGACCATGCTCAAGGAAGAGACCCGGTTGCAGAGGCAGATCCTGGGGCGTCCCAACCAGTGGCGGGCGACCCTCAACAGCCTGTTTCGCTGGCGCCTGCCGTTCGGACCCCGCCGCAACGCGCTCTGAACCGGCGCTCACTCTCAAGAGAGCACAAATAAAAATGGCAGCCTAGGCTGCCATTTTGTTATCTGTTTAGGGGTCAACGGTTCAGGTGGACTGACGGTCCGGTTCGAAGGGGTGACCGGATTGCTCCTGCTCCAGGTTTTGCTCGGAACGGCGGCCGGTCCAGTAGTCGGCGTTCTTGATGCCGAGCTTTTCCGGGTGGAACACGGGATCCAGTCCCATTGCCTTCTGGGCCTCATAGTCTTTCAGACAGGCGAAGGCGGGCTTTTGCAGCATCAAAATGGCGCCGATGTTGAGCCAGGCCATCAGGCCGACGCCGATGTCACCCAGACCCCAGGCCAGATCGGCGGTCTTGACGGTGCCGTAGACGGTGGATGCCATCAGTGCCAGCTTGAGCAGGAAGGTGAGCCAGGGGCGGTTAATCTTGCGATTGACAAAAGCGATGTTGGTTTCGGCGATGTAGTAGTAGGCCACGATGGTGGTGAAGGCGAAGAAGAACAGGGCGATGGCGACGAAGTAGTTGCCAAAGCCTGGCATCATGCTTTCCATGGCGGTCTGCACATAGCCTGGGCCGGCGGCCACGCCGGCGATGCCGGTGTAGAGGGCGGCACCGTCCGGACCCTGCACGTTGTACAGGCCGGTGATGAGCAGCATGAAGCCGGTGGCGGAGCAGACGAACAGGGTGTCGATGTAGACGGAGAACGCCTGCACCAGACCCTGCTTGGCCGGGTGGCTCACCGCGGCGGCGGAGGAGGCGTGCGGACCCGTGCCCTGGGCGGCTTCGTTGGAGTAGACCCCGCGCTTGACGCCCCACATGATGGCCAAGCCCAGAATGGCGCCGAAGCCGGCGTCCATCCCGAAGGCGCTCTTCCAGATGAGCAGGATCACGCCCGGCAGCTGGCCGATGTTCAGGGCGATGATGACGCAGGCGACGATGATGTAACCCAGCGCCATGAAGGGCACCACGGTACTGGCGAAGTTGGCGATGCGCTTGACGCCGCCGAAGATGATGAAACCGAGCAGCAGCGCCAGACCGGCGGCGGTCACGTTGGGGTCGATGGCAAAGGCGGTCTGCAGGCTGGAGCCGATGGAGTTCGCCTGTACGCCCGGCAGCAGCACGCCGCAGGCGAAGATGGTGGCGATGGCGAAGGTCCAGGCGTACCACTTCATGCCGAGCCCCTTCTCGATGTAGAAGGCCGGACCGCCGCGGTATTCACCGTTGATCTTCTCCTTGTAGACCTGGCCCAGGGTGGACTCCACGAAGGCGGAGCTGGCGCCGAGGAAGGCAACCATCCACATCCAGAACAGGGCGCCCGGGCCGCCGAAGGTGATGGCGGTGGCCACACCGGCGATGTTGCCGGTACCGACGCGACCGGCCAGGGTCATGGCAAGGGCCTGGAAGGAGGAGACGCCCGCATCCGTACTCTTGCCATCGAACATCAGGCGTACCATTTCCTTGATATGACGCAGTTGCAGGAAACGGCTGCGCAGGGAGAAGTAGAGGCCTACCCCCAGACACAGATAGATGAGCGCTGGGCTCCAAATCACGCCATTGATGGCATTGACGATCTCATTCATGTACAACAACTCCTTTGTTGCGCTGTCTTGGCGAGGTCTATATGCCTCGCTCCCTTAACATTGAAATATGCGGTGACCAAGGGGGTCACTCAGGATTGTGCGGGACTTTCGACTGGTTAGTCCGCGGGATTTAACATATCGGTTTGTTCAGGGCCTTCCTAGTGAAAAGTGTTGTGACTTTGTTAATTTGTGAATTGACATTAACAAATGGTGAATGGAACTGGACAAGATTCGGTACATACCCATCATCTGCCGCTTTGCCATGCCCAGAGGGCTGATTGAGGTAATGCAAATAGGAGGCCAGGAGTGGCAACAAGGGAAAACAGATACATCATTCGCCTCGCCGGGGAGGCGGATGGGGCCGGATTGACGGGGTTGTTTGCCCAGCTGGGCTACCCCAACCCTGACGGGGCGGTCAGCGCCAGGCTGGCCCAGCCCGATCCGGCGCGGGAGGTCCTGGTGGCCCTGTGCGAGGGGATCCCGGTGGGGGTGCTGGTGTGGCACCACTTGCAACCCATGCACCTTGCACCAGCCTGGGGCCTGATCTCGGCGCTGGTTGTCGATGAGGGTGCAAGGGGTGGGGGCATCGGGGCCCTGCTGCTGGCGGCGGCAGAGCAGCGGGCGGCAGCCCTGGGGTGCGGCCAGCTGGAGCTCTCCAGCAGCCTCAAGCGCGAAGGGGCGCACCGATTTTATCTGGCGCAAGGGTATTGCGAGCGTCCGAAACGTTTTGTGAAAGCTGTCTGATTGGCAAGAGGAGTCCGTGTGTTCTGGTCCAGGTTGAAAGAGGTATTGGGTGGTGCATCTCCCCGGGAGCCCCGTCTCCCCGAAGAACAGGAGTGGCGCGAGGCGCTGGCGGCGGTGCCCATCTTGCAGGGGCTTGAAGAAGAAGAGGCGCAGAAGCTGATGGAGCTGGCGCGCCATTTTCTCTCGCGCAAGACCCTCACCCAGATCGGGGTGGAACTGACGCCCCGCCAGCAGGGGGTGCTGGCCCTGCAGGCAGTGCTGCCCATCCTGCACCTGGGGTTCGATTGGTATCGAGGGTTCCACGAGGTGATCATCATCCCCGAGCCCGTGACCCGTCGTCAGGAGGTGCAGGACGAGTTCGGGCTGGTGAGCGAATTTGAAGAGGAGAACGCCGGTGAATCCTGGCCCCAGGGGCCGCTGGTGCTGGCCTGGAGCGAATTGCAGCAGGACGGTGACTGGGACGGATTCAACCTGGTGATCCATGAGCTTGCCCACAAGCTCGACATGCTGGGAGGGGATGCGGACGGTGCACCGCCCTTGCCGCGGGGCATGGATCCCCAGCAATGGACCCGGGCGCTACAAGGTGCGTTTGACGAGATGAACGATCAGTTGACCAGAGAGGAGGTGACCGAGATAGACCCCTACGCTGCCTCGCATCCCGCCGAATTCTTCGCGGTGTGCAGCGAGAGCTTCTTCACCGATCCGTTGCGTCTGCGTGCCGTCTACCCCGCGGTCTATGACCAGTTCGCCCGCTTCTACGGCCAGGATCCCGCAGGCCGCTACCCGGCCACCCGGTTGCTGGCGGGAGATCCCGGAGCGCAGGGCTGACCGGCACGGCGTCCGGGCGGCAGAAACACAAAAGGCACCCGAGGGTGCCTTTTTCGTGACAGCGATGTCGCCGGGTGCTTAGGCAGCGGCTTTGAGCTCGACGGGAGCGGCTTTCTTCTGCTCGCCGATGGGCAGCACGGTGCGACCGAACTGCTCGTTGATCACGGTGGCCATGGCCAGGTAGATGGCGCTGGCGCCGCAGATGATGCCTTCGAAACCGGCGATGGTGCCGATCAGGGTGCTGCCGGTGAAGTCACGGGCGGCCAGCAGGAAGAACAGCACGGTCAGGGAGGCGAACACGAACTGCTTCACGCGGGGGAAGTTGACAGTCCCGATCAGCATGAACAGGGTGAACATGCCCCACATCAGCAGGTACCAGCCCATGTAGGCGTGGGGAGTGGCCTCGGCCAGACCCATGGTCGGCATCACCAGCAGGAACACCAGGCTCCACCAGAAGGTGCCGTAGGAGATGAAGGCGGTGACACCGAAGGTGTTGCCACGCTTGTACTCCATGATGCCGGCGATGATCTGGGCCAGACCGCCATAGCACAGACCCATGGCCAGGATCATGGCGCTGATGGGGAAGAAACCTGCGTTATGGATGTTCAGCAGAATGGTGGTCATACCGAAACCCATCAGACCCAGAGGGGCAGGGTTGGCCAATTTTTCGCTCACGTGGTGTTCTCCAACAATAGAGGTGGGGTTGATAAAAGACGCGCGATTTTAGGCAGGCTCAGGGTCCCGGGCAAGGGGGGGACACACAGAAATGGTAAAAAAAGAACACGAAAGTTTAAGTGACCAATCATTCGTGCCATTCAGGTAGACGAGTGGTGAATGAAAAACGTTTTCAACGTTGCGATTTTGTATAAAAGGCACCTTGGCATGAAAGTCGGCAACGATGGTGGTGACTGGGATTGGTGAGGGAAACGCGCCCCGGATGGTCGCGTCATGGCGGCTTGATTGAAAAATGAGTTCATATGCCATCAGACCAGAGTGTTTCCCTCCTGTTTGTGACCCATGGACCTCCCGTATCGCTTGCCATCGCAGTGTCCGTTGCGCTCCCCATTTTCTCGTCAACCCCGCGCTCGCCACCGTGTTCCCTACACAAGGGCGGGGCGCCTGAGAAACCCGCAGGCGCGCTGTGTTGACTGCCACGGGCGAAAGGGGCGCAAGATTAACGGGTGGGCTCAGAGGCTGCCCTTGTCAGAAAGCCAGAGGCGGGATGGGCCATGGGCCCAGATGACAAAAACCAAGACGCAAGAGGGTGAGCCAAGGGATCGCCCTGTGGCCGGAGGCTTCAACATGGCAGAGACGGCAGCACCGGTTGTACTGGTGAAAAAGCGTCAAGACGGGAGGCATGGCGTCATGGGCTAGCCAGGTGACAAAAGCCGAGACGCAAGAGGTTGGGCCAAGGGCGCGGCGTTCTGTGGCAGAGAGCCTCAAGATGGAAAGTGCGGCAGAACGGGGGCCAGTGAAGACGCTTCGAAATGGAAGGGGGCGCGGGGTTGGCCCTGTGGCGCGCGCGAGAGGGTGTTCAGGATTGGCCCGATTAGACACTGTATATCTAATCGGGCCATCTATTTTGACATGCCGACATGCCGACATGCCGACATGCCGACATGCCGACATGCCGACATGCCGGATAACTGGATTGTTCGGGACGGCTAGCGAGAGACAAATCCTGATGGCAGGGGTCAGCGGGAGGTTAGAGAAGGGGAGGCAAGCAGCCAAGGTCGCCTCCTGCCTCTGATCGGTCAGACCGGTAGCCAGGGATAAGGAGAGCCCACCTCGTGCCCGCCACGGTGAAAGACTCAGCAAGGGACAGGGATCCGCTTCCTTTATTCCCTCGTGGAGAGACGCTACCAGAAGTAGAGAGCCACCATCCTGATCATCCCGCTGCAAGAAGCAGGCAAGCAGGCAGGCAAGCAGGCAGGCAAGGAGGGATAAGGCTGCTCCACCATGATGTCGCCTCCGCTAGGCACAAAGGGAACAACAGGGGCAAAGCGCGGGGCCAGCAACCGCCCGCTCGCCCCGGCGGGAAAGAAAGGGACGAAAGGGTCGAGCAACTGGCGCCGCCCGGTACCTGGGCGGTGGGCACCTTAAATGGCCAGGAAGGCGTTATCCGGTCGGGGGTGGGAGCCCCTCGGACCATATGCCGTCGGGGCAAACAAGAGGGATATCGGGCGGGCGCCGGATCAGTTGTCCAGGGTCAGCACCACCTTGGCTTCCTTGTCGGTCTCCTTTACCTGGCTGTCGAGCACGAAGAGGCGCTCCGGCGCGATGCCCTGGGTATCCACCAGATACTCCTTGGTGTTCTGGGCGCGGCGCATGGCGAGGTTTCGCAGGGACTTGGCGGTGATGAGCTGCTGATCCCGCAGCAGGAGCACCGCCTGGGCGCGCAGGGCCTCGCTCCCTTCATCGAGTCGCAAGCGGTCGGCCAGATCCCCGAGATCTTCATTGAACTTGGCTTCATAAGCCTCTGCCAGTGCGGACTGCATGGCGGGATCCTGCTCCAGCAGCGTCAAATCCACCGGGCTGCCGGTGGTCTTGGCCAGCAGCCGCTCAAGCTTCTGGCGCTGGAGGATGGGGCGCTCTTCGTTGAAGTTGACCTTGCCGCGGATGTTCATGCTGAGCTTGGGCCTCTCCTTGAAGGCCTGGGCGAGGGTGGTCAGCTTGGTCTGCTGGGTCGGGGTCAGGGCGGGATCGCCGGGCAGGAAGGGGAGCTCGTCGAGATCCTTGGTGCCCCCCGTCAGGGACGCAAGCAGGGAGAAGGGGGAGGTGATGGCCTTGCCGAGGGTATTGCCGAGCACGTCCCAGAAGATGTTGCCCAGGCTGAAATCAGGCTGATCCAGATTGCCCTTCACCTTGAGGTTCATCTTGATGACGCCGTTCGAATCGCTCAGCAGGGCGATGGCGAGGCCGAGGGGCAGATCCTTGGCCTGCTCGCTCTTGACCTTCTCCCCGAGTTGCAGCTTCTTGATGGTGATGTCGTTGTCCCCTTCCAGCCGGTTGCCCTGCAGCTTGTAGTTGAGTTTCATGGAGAGCTGCCCCTTGTCGATGGCATAGCCTGCATAGGTGCTGGAGTAGGGGGTGAAGGTGGTGAGCTCCAGATTGTTGAAGGCCACGGCCACGTCCAGCACGGGATCCTCGATGAGCAGGTTGGCGCCCCCCCGGATGGTGACGGGGGCGTAGCGGTCCACCTTGCCGTTGAAGGCGAGCTCGGAGCGCTGCCCCGGGGTGTTGCTGATATGGCGGCTCTGGCCGTCGAGGGAGGCGATGTCCACCACGAACTCCGGGCTCAGGCTGCGATCGGCGAAGCGCAGGTTGCCCTGGGCGGTACGGATCTGATCGATGACGATGTGCGGGGCGGGGGCGCTCTCCCTGGCGTTCGCAGCGGGTTGCGGCAGCAGCAGTTGCTGCACGTTGGTGATCCCCTCTTCGTTGATCTCGATGCGGGCATAGGGTTTGCTGAGCAGGATGTCGGCGATACGCAGTTGCTGGCTCAGGCCATCATAGTGCAGGCCGCTCAGTTGCAGATTCTCTATCTGGAGCAGGCGCTGGTTGTCGGCCCGATCCAGCACGTTGAGCCCGGCGACCTCGAGCCCACCGCTTATCTCCAGCTTGCTGATGGCCCCCTGGCGGTCGGTGGCCAGGTCCAGCCTGGTGCGGCTGGCAAGCTCGCCGTCCCGCACGCTGATACGCAGCAGATCCTGCAGGTAGGGTTGGGCCAGGGTCAGCGGCAGCCCCTGCTGGCGGATGGCGCCGTTCAGGGTGAAGGGGGTCAGCCCCAGGGTGCCGTCAAACGCCACCGTCGTCCTGGTGTCGAGGGCTGCGTTGAGGGTGAGGGGGCTGGGTTGGGCGGCCTGGCTGCCAAGGGGCCCCAGGGTGAGGGTGAGGGCGGAGATGGCCCGTTTCAGGGGCTTGCCGCTGGTGGCTTCGGTCAGGGTGAGGCTGCCCTGGTCGATGCGGGTCTGCTTGAGGGCCCATTGCCAGGGCTTGGCGGGGGTGGCCGGTTGTTTGCCCACCTTGGGGGTCTTCTGGGGGATCAGCAGGTCCGCGAGATCCAGTTGTTGCTGGTGGTCGAGGGCAGCGGTGATGGCCGGGCTCTTGAGGGTGGCGGCATCGAGCTCAAGGCGCTGCTTGTTGCCATCGATGCGGATCCCGGTCAGCGCCAACTGCTTGAAGCGGGCAAATTCCTCCCCCTTATTGCGTGTGAGCTGCCAGTTGGCCAGGGTCAGCTTGCCCTTTGACAACTGCCAGTCCAGTCCCTGCTTGCCCTGGGTGAGGCGATAGGCGAGCTCGGCGCTGGCCTCCCCTTTGGCGAGGGTCGCCTTGAGATAGGGGGCCCAGAGGGGGGCGAAGGGGGCGATGGCCACCTTGCCAAGGCTGAGGTGGCCCTTGCCGGCGCCGCTCATCATGTCGAATTCCCCTTCGGCCTTGAGGGGGCTCTTCTCGTTGACGGTGGCGCTCAGGCGATAGGGGTTGAGCACCCCCTCTGCGGTGGAAAAGCCGGGCAGGTGCAGGGCGAGCTTGTCCAGGGTGAGGGGCGGCACCCACCCCGGGCTGCTCTGCTTGCGGCTGTCCCGGTAGCTGAGCCGGCCCTGCTCGACGGACAGCTTGCCGATGGTCACCAGCACGGGCTCGGCGGTGGCTGGCGGTGTTTGCTCCGGCGCAGGGGAGAGCAGAGAGGCCAGTGCATCGGTCAGGTTGAAGCGTGCCTCCCCCTTGAGATCCTCGAGGCGCACCAGATCTGCCCTGGGGGCGGTCAGGGTGGCCTCTTCCAGTACCAGGGCGCGCTGCTGCCAGCTCGCTTTCAAGGCGGGAATGAGCTTCAGCTCTTCAAACGACACCAGCGCTTGCTGCTGGTCATCGAGCAGGGCGCTGGGCCCCAGCACGAGGGAGGGGGAGCGGATCCCCACCTCTATCTTGCCAAGGGAGAGGTGCAGACCGTAATGGGTGGCAAGCCAGCCGGGGAGATGGCGCTGGATGAGGGTCGGCGCCTGCCAGAGCAGGATGGTGATGCCGATGAGCAGGAGCGCGAGAAGATAGAGGGCATAGCGCAGCAGACGAGCGGGCAGAGGCTTGAGCATGATGGTCTCCATTTGATGCGCATATGGTAGCAATTAATCGTGCCCGGTTCATGGGAAGGACTCATGAGGTGCGCCGCACTCTGACCGGGCTGGGGAATTATTGTGCGACCAAGGCCGGATTTTCCCCGTTTGCCCCACCTCGCCGCTTGCCCAAACCGCCCAGTCTGTCCGGCATGCCGTGACGGGCGATGTGGGGAACAAGGGGGTTGCCGGGTCAGGGCCTGCCACTGCGGATATCCACTGGAAAACCGGGATACCGGGGGCGAGATACCCCCAGAGTCTGTCAATCCCCGTCGGTTTTCAAGCCGCCGAGGGAGTGGATGCAGCGCTGCTCGGCGGCATCGAGCTCGGCCATCACCATCTGGATATCCTCCAGCTGCTGGCGCAGGGAGTGGCGTCTGGCTTCGATGAGCTGGATCATGGAGTGAAGCTGCATCCGGCTGGAGCGGTCGGTGTCGTACATGTCGAACAGCTCGCGGATCTCCGCCAGGCTGAACCCGAGGCGTTTGCCGCGCAGGGTCAATTTCAGGCGGATCCTGTCCTTGTGGCTGTAGATGCGGGTCTGCCCCTCCCGGGTCGGGGTGATGAGCCCCTCGTCCTCGTAATAGCGGATGGTGCGGGGGGTGATGTCGAACTCCTGGGCCAGCTCCGAGATGCTGTAGGTCCTCTCCTTGCCACTGGCGTGTCTGGCTCTCATGGTGCGCCCTCCTGATGAGCTGGCGGGGTCCTGGCCCCGCGGCAAGGGCCGGGGTCATGATGCATGATGGCCTCCCGGGGTGCGCTGCTCGCGCTCTTGTGCGAGGCGCCGTCCCCTCCCGTGCAGGGCCTGGCCGACCCGGGAGCCGTTGGGGCGCCCCAGCAGCTCGCTCACCCACTGGCCGGTGGCGGCCAGCTGGTCGAGGTCGACGCCGGTGCTCATGCCAAGGCCGTGCAGCAGATAGACCACCTCTTCCGACGCCACATTGCCGGAGGCGCCGGGGGCATAGGGGCAGCCGCCGAGCCCGGCCACCGAGCAGTCGATGGTGCGGATGCCGCGCTCGAGCGCCGGCAGCAGGTTGGCCAGCCCCTGGCCATAGGTGTCGTGAAAATGAACCGCAAGCCGGCCCGCCGGGATCTCGTGCAGTACCGCATCCAGCATGGGAGCCACGGTGCCCGGGGTGCCGACACCGATGGTGTCGCCGAGGGATATCTCGTGGCAGCCCAGATCCAGCAGCCGCTCGGCCAGGGCGGCGACCCGTTTCGGGCGGGTCGGGCCGTCGAACGGGCAGGCGATGACGGTGGAGAGGTAGCCGCGCACCTTGATGCCGAGGCTGCGCGCTTCCTGCACCAAGGGGGCGAAGCGCACCAGGGACTCCTCCACGCTGATGCCGATGTTGGCTCGGGTAAAGCCGTCGGAGCAGGCGGTAAAGAGGCCTATCTCATCGGCGCGGGCGGCAATGGCGGCCTGCAGACCCTGCAGATTGGGCACCAGGGCGCCATAGCGGGTCGGCCCCCTGCGCGGCAGGGCGTTGAACAGTGCGGCGGAATCCGCCATCTGCGGCACCTTTTTGGGGGAGACGAAGGCCCCCACCTCGATGCGCTGCAACCCGCTCTCGGCCAGGCGGGCGATGAGCGCCAGCCGCTGCGCCAGGGAGAGGGTGGTGGTCTCATTTTGCAGGCCATCCCGCGGCCCCATCTCCACCAGGCTGACCTTGTCGTCCCGGTTCTCGTGCGTGTGGCTCATGAGTGTTCCTCCTGCGCGGCATGGTCCTCGGCAAAGCGCACCAGCACGGCGCCCTGGCTCACCTGTTCCCCCTGGCGGCACTGCAGGGCCTCAATCACCCCGTCCCGGTCAGCCTTGAGGACGTGCTCCATCTTCATTGCCTCCAGCACCAGCAGGGGTTGCCCCTTGCTGACCGGCTGGCCGGCCTCGACCTGCAACGCCACCACGATGCCGTGCATGGGGGCCAGGATGCCGGGGGCATCGCCTGCCTCGTGATCATGGTGCAGTTGATGATGCTGATCATCGAGCGAGAAGCGGATGCGTCTGCCCGCCAGGTGCAGCAAATAGGCACCCTCGCCGAGGGGCTGCACCGGATAGCGCTGCCAATGTCCACCCTGGCACAGGCGGATCTGATCTGACCCGAGTTCAAACGGGATCTGCTCGCCCTGCCAGAGCAGGGCGCCCCCTCGCTCGGCGAGGGTGAGGGTGCGGGTCTCCTCGCCGATGCGCACCGTGGCGCAAAAGCGGCGGGTGGGGCCCAGCCGAAAGCCTGCGGCCTGCTGCCAGGGGGAGGCATCGCGCTCGCGAGTGGCGAGCCAGAGGGTGGCGAGGGGCCAGGCGAGCGCCGGAACGGGCAGGGTGTCGGTGGGGATGGGCCACTGGGTGTGGTGGCGCATCGCCAGCACCTCTGGCGCTTCGCACAGGCGCTGCAGGAGCGGGCCGTTGTGCACCAGAGGGCCGAGCTCCAGGGCTGCCAGGGCATCGGCCAGGGTGGCAAAGGCTTCGCTGCGGCTCGGTGCGTGGGCGACGAGCTTGGCGATCATGGGGTCGTAATAGGGGCTCACCTCATCGCCGGCGGTGACGCCGGTGTCGATGCGCACCCCCTTGGGCCAGGTGAGCCAGTGGATGGGGCCGCTCGCGGGCAGGAAACCGGCGGCCACGTCCTCGGCGTAGAGGCGCGCCTCCACCGCGTGGCCACGCAGCACCACCTCATCCTGGGTGAGGGGCAGCGGTTTGCCCTCGGCCACCGCCAACTGCCAGGCCACCAGATCCTGGCCGGTGATGGCTTCGGTAACCGGGTGCTCCACCTGCAACCGGGTGTTCATCTCCATGAAGAAGAACTCCTCCCCGCAGAGCAGAAACTCGATGGTGCCCACCCCCCGATAGGCGATGGCCTTGGCCGCCGCCACGGCCGCCTCGCCCATGGCGCGGCGCAGGTCAGGGGAGATGTCGGGGGCGGGGGCCTCCTCGATCACCTTCTGGTGGCGGCGCTGCAAGGAGCAGTCCCTGTCCCCCAGATAAATGGCGTTGCCAAGGGCATCGGCAAAGACCTGCACCTCCACGTGACGGGCGCGGGGGAGATAGCGCTCCAGCAGCACATGGTCGTCGCCAAAGGCGGCACTCGCCTCCCGCTTGACCGCCGCCAGGGCCGCGTCAAAGTCGGCCAGCTGATCGACCCGGCGCATCCCCTTGCCACCGCCGCCACTGGCCGCCTTGATAAGGAGCGGGAAGCCCACCTGGCTCGCCTGATCGCGCAAAAAGTCGGGGTGCTGATCCGCGCCGTGATAACCGGGTAGCACGGGTACGCCGGCTGCCTGCATCAGCCCCTTGGCCCCCGACTTGTCCCCCATGGCGAGGATGGCGGCGCCGCTTGGGCCGACAAAGCGCACGTCCCGCTGTTCGCAGGCGGTGGCAAAGTCGCTGTTCTCGGACAGGAAACCGTAGCCCGGGTGGATGGCGTCGGCATTCGCCTCTTTGGCAATCTTGAGCACCTTGCCGGTGTCGAGGTAGCTCTCCCGGGCAGGGGCCGGCCCCAGATGCCAGGCCTCGTCGGCTTCGCGCACGTGCATGGCGCGGGCGTCGGCGTCCGAGTAGAGGGCGATGGTGTGAATGCCGAGGCGCCGTGCGGTCTTGATGATGCGCACGGCGATTTCACCGCGATTGGCGATCAGCAGGCGCTTGATGGGAGTGTGATGGGTCATGCTGCCTCCCTGTTGTTCAAGGCGCACAAGTGCGAAGCGTGTTGATCCACACTCCCGTTATATTGACCACAGTTGGCGATCAGCAGGTGCTTGATGAGGTGGTATTGAGTCATGCTTCGTCCTTGAAACGGGGGCGCCAGGTTGGGGGGCGTTTGTCGAAGAAGGCCTGGATCCCCTCCTGGGCCTCGAGACCGACCCGTACCCGGGCGATGGTCTCGACGGTCTGCTCTTCGTGCTGGTGGCCTGGGCGCCCTTCGAGGGCGGCCAGCAGCCGCTTGGTCTCCTTCATCGCCTGGGGGCCGTTGCGACACAACCGCAGGGCCATGGCGCGTCCCTCCGCCAGCAACTGATCAGGCTGGCTGAGCCTGTGCACCACGTTGAGTCGGCAGGCGGTGATGGCATCGAAAGGCTCTGCGCTCAGCATGTAGCGGCGGGCCTGGCGCATCCCCATGGCGCGCACCACGTAGGGGCTGATCACCGCAGGCACCAGTCCCAGGGTCACCTCGGAGAGGCAGAAGCGGGCATTTTCGCTGGCCAGCACGATGTCGCAGGCGCAGACAAGGCCTAAGGCTCCGCCGTAGGCGGCCCCCTGCACCAGGGCTACCGTGGGGAAGGGCAGCTCGTCCAGTGCCTGCATCAGGTGGGCCAGCACCCGGGCGTCCTCGCGATTCTTGTCAAAGGCGCGGGGGTCGAACGCTTCCCCGGCCATCTTGCGCATCCACTCGAGATCGGCGCCCGCGCAAAAATGCGGCCCCTCGGCGCGCAGCAGCAGCACGTGGGGGCGGTCGGCCAGCGGCTGGCCGTGGGCCAGCTCGTCGAGACAGTCGAGCAGCCCCTGCATCAGGTCGGCATCAAGGGCGTTGTGGCGGGCCGGGCGGGCGAGCACCAGCTCGATCACCGGGCCGTGGCGCTCCAGGCGAAAATGGGCAAGGGGATCGTTGAAGAGCGGGTCTGACATATGAACTCCTTACATCCGGAAGATGCCGTACTGCCCGGGGCCCGGCTCGGCCCCCTGGCAGGCCGCCAGCGCCAGGGCCAGCACGGTGCGGCTCTGGGCCGGGTCGATGACGCCGTCATCCCACAGGCGAGCACTGGCGTAATAGGGGTGACCCTGGCGCTCGTACTGCGCGATCACCGGGGCGCGAATGGCGGCCGCCTCCGGCTCGCCCAGAGTCTTGCCCTCGGCGGCCAGCTTGTCCCGGCGCACCTGCACCAGCACCCCGGCCGCCTGCTCGCCCCCCATGACGGAGATGCGGCTGTTGGGCCAGCTGAAGAGAAAATCCGGTTCATAGGCGCGCCCGCACATGCCGTAGTTGCCGGCACCGAAGCTGCCGCCGACGATCAGGGTGATCTTGGGCACCCGGCTGCAGGCCACGGCGGTCACCAGCTTGGCGCCGTGCTTGGCGATCCCCTCTTTCTCCGCCGTACTCCCCACCATAAAGCCGGTGATGTTTTGCAGAAACAGCAGCGGGATCCCCCGCTGGTTGCAGAGCTGGATGAAGTGGGCTCCCTTCTGGGCGCTGTCGCTGTGCAGCACGCCGTTGTTGGCGAGGATCCCCACCTGCATGCCCTCAATGCGGGAAAAACCCGTCACCAAGGTAGTGCCGAACAACGCCTTGAATTCGTCAAACACAGAGCCATCCACCAGCCGGGCGATCAATTCTCGTGCGTCATAGGGGCGCTTGAGACTGGTGCCCACCAGGCCGTAGAGCTCCTCGATGGGGTAGTGCGGCTCATCATAGGAGGGAGCGGATGGGGCGGGTGACGCCGCCGTCTGGTTGTCCCCCAGGTTGCTTACCAGGGTGCGGGCGATGGCCAGGGCATGGGCATCGTCCCGGGCCATGTGATCCGCCACCCCGGAGTGGACGCAGTGCACCTCGGCGCCCCCCAAGGCTTCTGCGCTGATCTCCTCGCCGGTGGCGGCCTTGACCAGGGGCGGGCCCGCCAGAAAGAGGGTGGCCTGCTCCCTGACCATGATGGACTCGTCCGCCATGGCGGGCACGTAGGCGCCGCCGGCGGTGCAGAGCCCCATCACCACCGCCAGCTGGGGGATGCTCTGGGCCGACATGCGAGCCTGGTTGTAGAAGATGCGGCCAAAATGCTCCCGGTCGGGGAACACCTCGTCCTGCATGGGCAGGAAGGCACCGCCGGAATCCACCAGATAGAGGCATGGGAGGCGCAGTCGCTCGGCAATGGCCTGGGCGCGCAGGTGCTTTTTCACCGTGAGGGGGTAGTAGGTGCCGCCCTTCACGGTGGCGTCATTCACCACCAGCATGCACAGGCGCCCCGAGACCCGTCCGATGCCGGTGAGGATGCCGGCAGCGGGCACCGGTTCGTCATAGACCTGCCAGCCCGCCAGCGCCGACAGTTCGAGAAAGGGGGAACCCGGGTCCAGCAGCTGGTCGATGCGCTCGCGGGGCAGCAGCTTGCCACGGGCCTGATGGCGGGCGTTGTTGGCCGCGCCCCCGCCCTGGGCTATCTCCTCCAGGCGGGTATTCAGATCGTCGACCAGTGCCTGCATGGCGGCCCGATTGGCCTCATAGTCGGGGCTCGCGGTGTCGAGACGGGAGTGGATCCTGCTCATGCGCTCTCTCCCATCAGCTCGCGGCCGATGAGCCAGCGGCGGATCTCCGAGGTGCCGGCGCCGATTTCGTAGAGTTTGGCGTCCCGCAGCAGCCGGCCGGTGGGGTATTCGTTGATGTAGCCGTTGCCGCCGAGCAGCTGGATGGCATCGAGGGCCATCTGGGTGGCGTTCTCGGCGGCAAACAGGATGGCGGCGGCGCAATCCTTGCGGCTGGTGCGGCCCTGATCGCAGGCGCTCGCCACCGAATAGACCAGCGCCCGGCTGCTGGCGAGACGGGTATACATGTCGGCGAGCTTGCCCTGCACCAGCTGGAACTCGCCGATGGCCTGACCGAACTGCTTGCGCTCGCGCACATAGGGGAGCACCACGTCCATGCAGGCCTGCATGATGCCAAGGGGGCCAGCCGCCAGCACCACCCGCTCGTAGTCCAGACCGCTCATCAGCACCTTGACCCCGCCGTGCAGGGGGCCCAGCAGGTTCTCCTGCGGCACCCGGCAGTTGTCGAACACCAGCTCGCAGGTACTGGATCCGCGCATGCCGAGCTTGTCGAGCTTCTGGGCGGTGGAAAAACCGGGAGTCCCCGCCTCGACGATAAAGGCGGAAATCCCTTTGGGCCCGGCGGCGGCATCGGTCTTGGCATAGATGACGAAGGTGTCGGCATCGGGCCCATTGGTGATCCACATCTTGTTGCCGTTCAGCACGAAGTGATCCCCCTCGCGCACCGCGGTGAGGCGCATGCTCACCACGTCGGAGCCGGCACCCGGCTCGCTCATGGCCAGCGCCCCCACGTGTTTGCCGCTGACCAGATCAGGCAGATATCTCGCCTTCTGATCAGGGGTGCCGTGGCGGTGGATCTGGTTGATGCAGAGATTGGAGTGGGCGCCGTAGGAGAGGCCGACCGAGGCGCTGGCGCGGCTCACCTGCTCCATCACCAGCACATGGGCCAGATAGCCGAGGTTCACCCCGTCATACTCCTCCGCCACCGTGATGCCGTGCAGCCCCAGCTCACCCATGCGGGGCCAGAGATCCCGGGGGAAAGCGTTGCTCTGATCGATCTCGCTGGCGCGCGGTGCGATCACTTTCTGGCAGAAAGCCTCGACCTGTTCGGTCAGGGCCTGGAGGGTTTCATCCATCAGGGCATGCATCCGTGCTCTCCTTGGTGCAGTGGACTGCCGATTTCCCCTGCCATCAGGGTGATGACTGGTCAGTCCATTTGTGATTCAAGTTTACGTTAGCGTAAACGTAAATTGATTGTTAGTCTAAGGTAAATTCGATGGCAGCCCGCCGTAAGGGCTACCCGGGCAGAGGAGCGCAAGGAGTGAACAGGATGTGCAACAGCAAGATTGATGTGGCCGGCCTGCAGTGGCCTGCCATCGCCTGCCAACGGGCTAGGAGGGGGGCATGAGCCAGCATCACACCCAGTACGGGGATCTGCCGCTCTACATCGGTGGCGAGGCGTGTCCGTCCGCAAGCGACGAGTGGATAGAGGTGACCGACCCGGCGGACCAGCATCTGCTGGCGCGGGTGCCGAAAGCTACCTCTGCGGAAATTGAGCTGGCGGTGCGCACCACTCACGAGGCCTATCTGCTGTGGCGAGAGGTGCCGACCTCCGAGCGGGCCCGGGTGATGTTCAACTACCAGCATCTGTTGAAAGTGCATCACGACGAGCTGGCGACCCTGCTGGCCCAGGAAACCGGCAAGAACCTGGCGGATGCCAAGGGGGATGTGTGGCGCGGCATCGAGGTGGTGGAGCAGGCCTGCGCCATTGCCAGCCAGACCCTGGGGGAGACCATGGGCAACGTGGCGCGCCGGGTCGACGGCCACTCCTGGGTGCAGCCCCTCGGGGTCTGCGTCGGCATCACGCCGTTCAACTTTCCGGCCATGATCCCGCTCTGGATGTTCCCGCTGGCGGTGGCCTGCGGCAACGGCTTTGTGCTCAAGCCCTCCGAGCAGGATCCTCTCACCCCCATGCGCCTGGCCGAGCTGTTTACCGAGGCGGGGGCCCCCAGGGGCATTCTGTCGGTGGTGCACGGCGGCGCCGAGCAGGTGGATGCGCTGCTGGCCCATCCCGATGTCAAGGCAGTCAGTTTCGTGGGCTCGGCCCGGGTCGGCGGCCACGTCTATCGCAGCGCCACGTCGCAGCTCAAGCGCGCCCAGTGCTTTGTCGGGGCCAAGAATCACATGGTGATCATGCCGGATGCCAACAAGGCGCAGGTACTCGGCAACCTCGTGGGAGCCGGAGTCGGCGCCGCCGGTCAGCGCTGCATGGCCATCAGCGTGGCAGTGTTCGTGGGGAGCGCCCGAGAGTGGATCCCCGAGCTCGCCGCCGAGTTCGCCAAGGTGAAACCCGGCGTCTGGCACGATCCCGAAGCGGCTTATGGCCCCCTCATCAGCCCGGAGGCGAAAGTCAGGGTGGAGGGGCTTATCGAGGCGGGGATTGCCGAGGGAGCCGAGTGCCTGCTTGACGGCCGTTTTTGCGACGTCCCCGGCTACCCGGTGGGCAACTGGGTGGGGCCGACCCTGTTTCACGGCGTGACCCCCGAGATGCGCATCTACAAGGAGGAGATCTTCGGGCCCGTGCTGGCCTGCCTCGAGGTGGAGAGCCTCGACGAGGCGCTTGCCCTCATCAACGCCAACCCCTATGGCAACGGCACCTCCCTCTTCACCGGCTGTGGCGCCGCCGCCCGCAAGTTCCGCCACGAGGTGGCGGTGGGCCAGGTGGGGATCAACGTGCCCATCCCGGTGCCGCTGCCGTTCTTCTCTTTTACCGGCTGGCGCGGCTCCTTCTACGGGGATCTGCACGCCTACGGCAAACAGGCGGTGCGTTTTTACACCGAGACCAAGACGGTGACGGAGCGCTGGTTCGACGAAGACATTCCCAGCGGCCCCAATATGACCATCCAGCTGCGCTGACGGCAGGAGTTGCCCACTTTGCCCGGGCGCCCCCATTGACAGCAACGGATCGACGGAACAAGTACAAAGGAAGCGAACAAGATGGATTTTACCCTGACCGAATCCCAACGGGCCTGTGTCGAGTCGGCCGGCGCCTTCGCCGATCTGGCGCTCAAACCCCACGCCGCGCGCTGGGACAGGGAGCACGAGTTCCCCATCCCCACCATCAAGCAGGCGGCGGCGCTGGGCCTGTGCGGCCTCTATACCCCGGAGCAGTATGACGGTCTGGGCCTGAGCAGGCTCGATGCCAGCCTTATCTTTGAGCGCCTCGCCATGGGCTGCACCTCCACCACCGCCTATCTCACCATCCACAACATGGTGAGCTGGATGCTGGGCAGTTGGCTGCCTGCCGAGGTGGCCGAGGAGTGGGTACCCAGGCTCGCCAGCGGCGAGTTGCTGGGATCCTACTGCCTCACCGAGCCAGGGGCGGGCTCCGACGCTGCGGCCCTCAAGACCCGCGCCGTGCGCGATGGCGAGGATTACCTCCTCGACGGCAGCAAGGTGTTCATCTCGGGTGCCGGCAGCACCGACGTGCTGGTGGTGATGGCCCGCACCGGTGGCGAGGGGGCCAAGGGGATCTCTGCCTTCATGGTACCGGCCCAGACCCCCGGCGTGAACTATGGCAAGGCGGAGGAAAAGATGGGCTGGAACAGCCAGCCGACCCGGGAGGTGAACTTCAATGCCGTGCGCATTCCCGCTCGCTTCCGGCTGGGGGAGGAGGGGGAAGGGTTCAGGTTCGCCATGCAGGCGCTCGATGGGGGGCGCATCAACATCGCCAGCTGTTCGCTGGGCACCGCCCAGCAGGCCCTGGACGACGCGTTGGAGCACGTGCGCCAGCGTCAGCAATTTGGACACCTGATCAGCGAATTCCAGAGCGTGCAGTTTCGCCTGGCCGACATGGCCACCGAGCTCGCCGCCGCCCGCCTGCTGGTGCGCCAGGCGGCCGCCAAACTCGATGAGGGCAGCCCGGACAAGAGCGCCTGGTGCGCCATGGCCAAGCGTTTTGCCACCGACGTGGGGCACCGCATCTGCGACGACGCCCTGCAACTCTTTGGCGGCTATGGTTATATCCGCGAGTATCCGCTTGAGCGCTATCTGCGCGACACCCGGGTGCACCGCATTCTGGAAGGGACGAATGAAGTGATGCGGCTCATCATCGCCCGCCGCCTGCTGGCCGACCCCGGCCTGTCGCTGGAGTAGCGGGAGTAGCCTGCCCTGAGGACGCAGTCGGCGCGTCCTCAGGCTTTGTGAGCCAGGTGCAGGTTGGCTCCATTCAACCCTGTCATCATGGGGCAGTTTTTTTGACAAGGACAACGCAATGACAAGGATCAGGCTCGAATATCACGGCCACGTGGCCTACATCACCCTCGATCACCCACCCGCCAACACCTGGACGCTCGCCAGCCTGCAAGCCTTCTTGCAGATGATGGTGGAGCTGGATGGTCGCCCCGACGTGGTGGCCCTGGTGATCCGCGGTGCCGGAGAGAAATTCTTCTGCGCCGGCGCCGATCTCAAGATGTTCGCCGACGGCAGCCTGGCGCACGCCCGCGAGGTGGCCGAGGCCTTTGGCCACGCCTTCGAGGCGCTGGCCCGCTTTCACGGGGTCAGCATCGCTGCCATCAACGGCTATGCCATGGGAGGGGGGCTCGAAGTCGCGCTGGCCTGCGACATCCGCATTGCCGAGCAGCAGGCCAAGCTGGGGTTGCCGGAGGCCTCGGTGGGCTTGCTGCCCTGCGCCGGCGGCACCCAGCGCCTCACCGAGCTGGTGGGGCCGGGCTGGGCCAAGCGGATGATCCTCTGCGGCGAGAAGGTGAGCGCCACCCTGGCCTACGAGATGGGGCTGGTGGAGGAGGTGGTGACCGAGGGGCACGCCTGGGAGGCGGCGCAGCAGATGGCCCAGCTGGTGGAGCGCCAGAGCCCGAGCGCCCTGCGTGCCTGCAAACAGCTCATCAATCAGGGGCGAAGCACCCACAGGGACGCGGCGCTGCCGCTCGAGCGCAGCCTCTTTCTTGCCCTGTTTGACGATGCCAACCAGCGCGAAGGGGTGGCGGCCTTCCTGGAGAAGCGGGCCCCGCGGTGGCGTTATGACCAATCCAGGCCGAAAGAGTGAGGGAGTGAAGGATGAATGAGGTATTGATGGCGACCCGCCATGTCGCAGGGGCAGATACCCGGTCTGCGGGGGCCGACCATGAGTGAGCCCGTGCGCATCGAGACCCACCCCACGGCGGATGGCCGCCACATCGGCATGCTGACTCTGGACAGCCCCGCCTCCCTCAACGCCCTGAGCCTTGAGATGATCCAGTTGTTGCAGGGGGCGTTGACCCGCTGGGAGCAGGATCCGGCCATTGTCTGCGTGCTGCTGCAGGGGGCCGGCGAGAAGGCATTCTGCGCCGGTGGCGACATCCGCTCCTTCTATTACCGCAAGCAGGAGGGGAGCGAGTCGGCACTGTTTGGCTATGCCCGCGACTTCTTCGAACAGGAGTACCGGCTCGATCACCACATCCACTGCTACGGCAAGCCCCTTGTCTGCGTGGCGGACGGCATCTGCATGGGGGGCGGCATCGGCCTCTTTGCCGGGGCCGCTTTTCGGGTGGTGACGGAGAAGAGTCTGTTCGCCATGCCGGAGGTGACCATCGGCCTCTATCCGGATGTGGGGGCCAGCTGGTTTTTGAGCCGGATGCCGGGGCGGCTCGGACTCTGGCTCGGCCTCACCGGTGCCCGCTTCAACGGGGCGGACGCCATCGGCCTGGGGCTCGCGGATCACGCCATGGGGAGCCGCGAGCGGGCCGAGCTGCCGGCGCGCCTCGCCGCCCTCGACTGGTCCGCAGGCGACCCCGGCGAGCAGATCGAGGCGCTGCTCACCGGTTTGCAGCGATCCCTTGGCCAGGCATTGCCGCCTCCCGTACTGCTGCCCCACCAGGCCCGCATCGATGCGCTGTTGACCGGCCGCTCCCTGCAAGGGGTGTTGGCGCGCCTCGAGGGGGCCGAGCTGGACGAACCGGCGCTGGCTCAGGGACGGGAGACCTGCCTTCGCGGCAGCCCCATCAGCCGCGCCATTCTCTGGCGCCAGTTCTGGCAGGCACGGCGCCAGTCCCTGGCCGAGGTGTTTGCCGACGAGCTGACCCTCTCGGTCAATTGCGTGCTCAGAGGGGACTTCGTGGAAGGGGTGCGGGCTCTGCTCATCGACAAGGACAAATCCCCTCGCTGGCAGGCCCCGCAGGCGGGCGAGGCCTGGCTGGATGCCTTCTATCGCTGGCCCGAGGGGGACAACCCCTTGCGCCTCCGCTGACGCGGGATCACACACAAGGAGCACACCATGACAAGGATTGGGTTTATCGGGCTTGGCAATATGGGGGGGCCCATGGCCGCCAACCTGGCCAGGGCGGGGCACAGGGTGCAGGTGTTTGATTTGGTGCCCGAGAGCCTGAGCCGGGCCATCGAGGCTGGCTGCATTGCTGCCGGGAATGCCCGGGAAGCGGTGAGTGGCTGCGAGCTGGTCATCAGCATGCTGCCAGCGGGGGAGCACGTGCGCAGTCTCTGGCTGGGGGAGAGTGTCGGTGAGCGGGGTGGCCAGGATCTGCTGGCGGCCCTGTCGCCCGGTGCCCTGGTCATCGACTGCTCCACCATAGACGTGGCCTCGGCCCGTCAGGTGGGGGCGGCGGCGCAGGCGAGCGGCATCCGTTTTCTCGATGCCCCCGTCTCGGGGGGCGTGGCCGGTGCGGCGGCGGGCACGCTCACCTTCATCGTCGGCGGCGAACAAGCGGATTTTGAAGCGGCCAGACCCGTGCTCGCCTGCATGGGGCAGAACCTGTTTCACGCCGGGGCCCTCGGTGCTGGCCAGATCGCCAAGATGTGCAACAACATGCTGCTCGCCATCCACATGGTGGGCACCGCCGAGGCGCTGGCGCTCGGGGTCAAGGAGGGGCTGGATCCCGCCGTGCTCTCCACCATCATGGGCAAGAGTTCGGGCAACAACTGGAGCCTGGAGCGCTACAACCCCTGGCCCGGGTTGATGGAAAATGTGCCGGCGTCGCGTGGGTATACAGGGGGCTTTATGACCCGGCTGATGGTCAAGGATTTGGGGCTCGCCATGGCGTTGGCGGAACATGCCCACAGCGCCGTGCCCATGGGGGCCCTGGCCCGCAACCTCTTCAACCTGCACGGGAGCCAGGGCCAGGAGAACAAGGATTTTTCCAGCATCCTCGAGCTCTATCGGGACAAGACAGCGCCGGGTTAAGGGCCGCTATCTACCTATTTACCCGATAGTCTTTGACTCGACAGTCACCGGCCATCTCACCAGGAGCATTTATGGATATCACACGGAAAGTCATCGCCATCACGGGGGCGGGCAGGGGGCTGGGCCGCGCCATCGCTCTGAGTCTGGCGGAGCAGGGGGCCGTGCTTGCCCTCATCGACGTCAACTGCACCGATCTGGAGGTGACCGAGGCGGAAGTGCGCAGCCGTGACGGCCGCTGCGCCCTGTTCGTCTGCAACGTGGCAAGCGAGCCAGAGGTCGAGGCGACCTTCGCCGCCATCAAGGATCAGTTCGGTGCCCTGCACGGCCTCGTCAACTGTGCCGGCATCCTGCGCGACGGCATGCTGATCAAGGTGAAGGAGGGGGCTCTGACGGAGAAGATGAGCCTTGCCCAGTGGCAGAGCGTCATCGACGTCAACCTCACCGGCACCTTCCTGTGCGGGCGCGAGGGGGCGGCGCTGATGGCCATCGGCGGGGAGGGGGGCGTCATCATCAACATCTCCTCCATCGCCCGGGCCGGCAACATGGGCCAGAGCAACTATGCCGCCAGCAAGGCGGGGGTGGCCTCTCTGGTGGTCACCTGGGGGAAGGAACTGGCCCGTCACGGCATCCGGGTGATGGGCATCGCCCCCGGCGTCTTTGCCACCGACATGACGGCGGCGATGAAGCCCGAAGCCATGGCCCGCATGCAACAGGCCATCCCGGTGGGCACCCTGGGGCAGGCGGCGCAGCTGGCCCAGACGGTGCAGTTCATCCTTGCCAACGACTATCTGTCGGGGCGGATGATCGAGCTGGACGGCGGCTTGAGGCTCTAGTCCCCCCTGCATATACCCTCTCTGACGCCCCTCCTGCAGGGGCGTTTTTGCAGGGGAAAGGCCCCAGTGCAAGGGTGCATAGCCATGCAGGTCCGGCTTTTGAAAAGCGGGGCGGCATCATGAAAAGTCGTGAAATATCAACGGGTCTTTCTTAATTTGAACCAGCTCACAGGCACCCCGGGTCAGTGCTGTAAAATTGCGCGCGGTCAAGGCGGCTCATGATTGACGGCAAGAGGGATTGCGGCCGGAATAGTCATGCAATATAGTTGCCGCCTTTTTCACGGGGTACGGATTTTTAGCCCCTCCCATGTCGCGCGCTGTATGAATACGGATGCTCAGCCGCCGCCTAATAAAACAGGTTTGAGATGGACAAGAAACTGGGGCTGGGTGCCCTCATTTCGCTGGTGATCGGCTCCATGGTCGGTGCCGGGGTTTTCAGTCTGCCGCAAAACATCGCAGCGCACGCCAGTGCCGGGGCCGTCGCCCTGGGATGGGCCATCACGGGGATCGGCATGATCTGCCTCGCCTTGGTCTACCAGAATCTCTCCATGCGTCGACCGGATCTCGATGGCGGCATCTTCAGCTACGCCAAAGCAGGGTTCGGGGATTTCGTCGGCTTCAACGCCGCCTGGGGTTACTGGCTGTGCCAGCTGCTGGCCAACGTCTCCTACGCCATCGTGGTGTTCAGTGCGCTGAGCTACTTCTTCGACACGCCGGACAATGTCATCTTCGGTGACGGCAACACCCCGGTCGCCATCACGCTCGCTTCCCTGCTCATCTGGTCGGTGCATGCCCTGGTGCTGCGCGGCATCCAGGTGGCGGCGCTGGTGAACATCGTCACCACCATCGCCAAAATGGTGCCCCTCATCGTCTTCTGCGTGGCCATCCTGCTCGCTTTCAACATGGAGACCTTCACCCTGGATCTCTGGGGGCAGGGGAGTCCCGAGCTCGGTTCCGTGATGGATCAGGTGAAGTCCACCATGAAGGTGACCCTGTGGGTCTTCATCGGCATCGAGGGGGCCGTGGTGGTCTCCGCCCGTGCCCGCCATCGCAAGGACGTGGGCCGCGCCACCGTGCTGGCGCTGCTCGGCGCCCTGGCGCTCTACGTCATGGTGACCCTGTTCTCCCTGGGGGTCATGAACCAGCCGCAACTGGCGGCCCTCAAGAACCCCTCCACCGCCATGATCCTGGAAGCCGTGGTCGGCCCCTGGGGCGCCTGGCTCATCAACATCGGCCTGGTGATCTCGGTGATGGGGGCCCTGCTGAGCTGGACCGTGCTGGCGGCGGAAGTGCCCTACATCGCGGGCAAGACCGGGGTCTTCCCGGCCTGGTTCGCCAAGGAGAACAAGAACGGCTCCCCCAAGGTGTCGCTCTGGTGCTCCACCTGCCTGGTGCAAATTTTCCTCATCATCATCTACTTCCAGAACAGCACCTATCTGGCGTTGGTGAACATCGCCACCTCGGCGGCCCTGGTGCCCTATGTCTTCTCCGGTGCTTACGGCCTCAAGCTGGCGTTGAAAGGGGAGACCTACGCGGGCCAGCCCCATCAGCGCAAGCGCGACCTGCTGTTGGCCCTGGTGGCCACCGTCTATGGCTGCTGGCTGGTCTATGCCGCCGGGGTGGAGTACCTCTTGCTGGTGGCGCTGCTCTACAGCCCGGGGATCTTCATCTACTGGAAGGCGCGCCAGCACCACGGCCTGCGCAGCCTCAACCGGCTGGAGCAGGGGATGACGGCAGCCCTGCTCGGTTGCGCCGTGCTGGCGTTCTACAAGGTGATGGACGGTACCATTCCCCTGCATTAATCGGCACAATAAAGGGATGGCAAGATGCCATCTCTTTTTTATGGGCAATGGCGGTCAAGTTGACCGCTGTTTCGTTATTGAAGGAATGTTTATGCTGTTTGTGGGCTATCTGGTGTTGGGCGCCTTCGCGGGCATGCTGGCCGGGCTGTTCGGTATCGGCGGCGGCCTCATCATCGTCCCCGTGCTGGTCCTGAGTTTTCACGCACAGGGCGTGGCGCCGGAGATCATCACCCATCTGGCCCTCGGCACCTCGCTGCCCACCATGATCTTCACCGGTTTCAGCTCCCTGCGTGCGCACCAGGAGGCCGGGGCGGTAGACTGGGGGATGATTCGGCGCCTGGGCGCCGGCATGCTGGTCGGTGCCTGGCTCGGCGGCATGACCGCCAACCTGCTGAGCGCCAGCACCCTCAACATCATCATCGGCTGCTTCGCCTGGACCATGGCCCTGCAGATGGGGCTCAATCTGAGGCCAAAAGCGGAGCGACACATGCCGGGCCCCCTTGGTACCGGGATCGCGGGCACCGTCATCGGCTGGATGTCGGCCTTGTTCGGCATCGGTGGCGGCTCGCTGACCGTGCCTTACCTCACCTGGAATTCGGTGCCCATGCGCAACGCCGTGGCCGCCTCCGCCGCCTGCAGCATGCCCATCGCCCTGGCAGGCAGCCTCAGCTACCTCTATGCCGGTTGGGGAGACGCCGATCTGCCCGAGTGGAGCGTCGGATTCATCTATCTGCCGGCCCTGCTTGGCATCGTGCTCACCAGCACCCAGTTTGCCCGTCTGGGCGCCAGACTGGCACACAGTATGTCACCCCGGCGGCTCAAGCAGGCCTTTGCCCTGCTCATGTTGCTGGTGGGTGCCAAATTCATGCTCTTTAGCTGAACCCTTGGCCAGATTGTTGAAAAATAAGGCGAACGGCTCGCGATGCGGTAGAAAGCCATTGCATTGAGGGGCCAGTTTGCCTATTCTCCTCGCCGGTGGTCCTATTGGTCCTCTCGCATTGATAACCCGTCGACCTGGTCAGGACCGGAAGGTAGCAGCCAAGGCGGGGGACTCGAGTGCCGGGATGTGGCTGGTGGGGCCACCACCTGTTTTTGCCATTCAACAAGTTACAGCTAATACCCCCTTCAGACCTCTTGGTAATCTACTTTGTGTGGATGAATCAGGAGTCTTCAAAGTGAATCTCTGGCTCAGTCCACACGGCATCTGGTATTACCGGAAAGTCACTACGCTCCCCTGTGGTCGTCGTAAAGAGATCCAGAAATCCTTTCATTCCCGAGATAAGTTAGTTGCCCGTAGCAAGGTGGCTCAGTTGCTCGCCTGCGCTCGTTCTCGGGTAAAGCCTGAGTCTGTCCAGCCAGAACCTCAGCCAAACTTCCTGCCAGAGCCTCAGTGGCTACAGCAACAGACACCCTCAGCGGCCAATCCTGCTCCTAAGGCAGTCTCTGAGACTCCTTCTGCCATTTCATCCCCTGCACTCTCAGAACTCAGTGAGCGTTATCTGAAAGAGAATGCCCTATCCTGGGCACCAAAAGTGAATCGCCACAACTATCCCCTTCGCCAATCCCAATTTCAGTCGCATATTTGCAGAACCGCCATTTATCTCCCAAAGTACGAGCTTTTGTTAACTGGGTCACTGAAATATTCAATTCTTGCCCTTTACTCAGTGGTGTTGATGTTAATTCAGATTGTAGCCTTTCACTTCCGCTTAAAGCACCGACTAATACACTACGTTAGGAGCTCGACCAGATGAACAGTACCGGGATTATATAATCTTCGAGTCATACGCCTCATCGAACCCGAGTGACCCTATCCATTTCAATTAGATTGTGGTTTAGGCACATGGATATTAGGTGAATACCATCCCCAGGCATCCAGGATGTTTTTAAATACAGGTTGTAAAATAGCGAACTGTTGATGTTTGAAATGTCGGAGCCTCATATAAAATCGGTTAGCCTAATGAAAGCCCGCGGAAAATTAATTTGAGCAGATCAACGAAAAGACGCAAAATATTGCGTCGGAGATTTCCCCAGTGCTTTCTTGAACATGGTGATGAAAGCACTCACAGAGTCATAGCCCAGAGTGCCGGCCACATTTTGAACTGACTGTCCCTCTGCCAAATGCCTTAACGCAATCACCAAATGAAGCTGCTGACGCCAACGTCCGAAACTCACCCCTGTTTCACTTTGCACCAGTCTGGCGAGCGATCGTTCACTGGTTGCAAGCCGAACGGCCCACTGTCGTAATGTTGTGCGGTCACCCGGGGTGGCAAAAAGTGCATCCGTAATGTGTTTGATTTTGGGATGAGTAGATACTGGTAGATAAAGCGCTTCAACTGGCGCATCAGGAATTTGTTCCAAAAGTACAGATGCGAGTCTGGCCATCTTTCCTTCTGAAGGATAGGAAGGCCCCTGATCTGCAAGATGAAGAATGAGCTCGCGAACGAGGGGGGTAATAGCAATCGTACAGCAGGTTTCAGGCATGACTGCTGAGCCGGGCTCAATAAAAAGAAAGCAAGTGCGGGCATTTTGCGTTATACGACAACTGTGAGGTGTATCACCAGGAATCCATACCGCATGCCCGGGAGGAACAAGCCACAATGCATTCTGTACTTCACAGCTGACTGCGCCATGTAAAGACATTATCAGCTGACCTTTCCTGTGAGCGTGCGGGTTGATACCTGAATACTCGCCTGAAGATATCACGTGCAAGGCAACGGCTGCCTGAGTGAATGTATCCGAGTCAAATTCTTCAGGTGAAGAGATCTCTTTTTTGTAGTCTGGCATAGTTTAGATAACGATGTTGCTTAGTCTGTTTTTATACATGTTGAGTATATTTAAAGTTCTATTTTCTTATCTCGTCACATTCGTTTTTCCGGGCTGGCATTATGAATAAGCTCGGCGATCCAATCAGCAAATGCACGCACGGCAGGAGACAGAAAACGCTGATGGGGATAAAGCAATGTGACAGGTACCGATGGCGGTTGCCAATCTGCTAGCACCTCGATGAGCCTTCCTGCCTGCAGGTGATCCAGTACAACATTCTCGGCAAGCTGGATGAGGCCAAAGCCATCGAGGCACATCTTGATATAAAGCCCCGTGTCATTGACGGCTGCGGTGCCGCTCACAGTAACCGATAGAGTCTCTTTACCGCGGACAAATCGCATTTCGTTTGCATGCCTGGCGAGGCCCGAAAAGTAGTGGACCGCCTGGTGCATAGACAGTTCTTCAGGGGACTGGGGAACACCGTTTTCGTGAAGGTATTCAGGCGAGGCGCAGGTTACCCACCGAAACCTGCCAAGGGGACGAGCAACAAGGGTGGAGTTATTCAGCTCTCCTGTTCTGATCACGCAGTCCACACCTTCCTGAACAAGATCAACCTGCCGGTCACTCACACCTATCATCGGGTAGATATCTGGATAACGTTGGTGAAAGTCTCTGAGATTCGGCATGACGATGGAATGTGCTATCCCGCTCGGCATATCAACCCGCAAACGCCCCTGTGGCCGCTTGATAGTCTCCGTCAGGCTGGACTCGGCATGCTCGATCAATGAGAGAATTTCCCTGCACTGAGCAAGATACTGCAGGCCTTCAGGGGTGAGGTTCACCCGCCTCGTTGTTCTGTTCAGCAGGCGCACCAGCAGGTATTTCTCGAGGTTTTTAATCGTACTGCTGACTGTCGAGGAAGGCAGTGAGAGGGTCTCTGCTGCCCGCACGAAGCTTCCGGTCTCAGCAACCCGCATAAAGATCTGCATAGCCTGAATACGATCCACAGCCCTTCTCCCTTGAGGCGATACCTCTACCGATAGTTCCCATGATTATTCGAAGATCATGAATTATGAAACCAGTCTGGTCATCTTTTTCAGGGTAATAGAGTGCCGTATCTTTTCGCCATTGACTAGAGAAGAGGCTCTTGAAATGACCGGATACCTTAGAAATATTGTTAATAATCAAGATGTAAGGCCAGATTCAATCTTGATCAAGGGAGCCACGATCCTCAGCATGGATGAGAACGTGGGTAACATTGCACGTGGAGACATTCTGATCAGTGGATCAACCATTACGGCCATAGGCGAGAATCTGGAGGCGAATGGGGCCCGTGTCATCGATGCTACGAACATGATCGCCATGCCGGGGATGGTGGATTCTCATCGCCACTCCTGGGAGGGACAACTGCGCCGCATCAATCCGAATGCCACTTGTCTGGAAGACTACAGCAACGCCACGCACTTCTCTTTCGCCAAGTACTATCGCCCTGCCGATATGTATATCGGCAACCTGCTGACGGCACTGGGCTGCATTGATGCAGGCATCACCACCGTCATTGACAATTCCCATAACAGCCGCACCGCAGCTCATTCGGACGCCGCCGTCGAGGCCCTGCTGGATGCAGGGATCCGTGCCATACACGCCTCCGGCGCACCGGTATCGGGGGAATGGGACAAGGCTCATTGGCCGGGTAACTGGCAACGCCTGCAAGAGAAATATTTCAAGGACAACCCAGAGAGCCTGGTTTCCCTTGCTGTCATGGCCCAGCTGGAGCCTGCATTGTGGGCTGAGGCTCGCAGGCTGGGACTGCCGATCGTCACTGAATTCTTTGGTTCTTTTATGGCGTCTGAGCTGGAGTCACTGCATCGGCGCGGTCTGCTCGGCCCGGACAATATTTTCAATCACTGCACGTCACTGCCAGATGAGGGATGGAAGATCCTGCGAGAAGCCGGTGTCCGGGTGAATGTCTGCCCGCGCTCCGATGCGCACTATGGCATCGAGGACGGTATGTTTGCCATCCAGGCAGCGCAGCGTCATGGCATCAGCCCTGGCCTCAGCGTCGACAATGAAACCTCTTACAGCACTGATATGTTTATGGAAATGCGCGTGGCATTTTACCTGCAACGGGTGATGGGCATGCATCAACAGCATTGCTGCGGCACCGACCACTCGCTGACCACGCTGCCGGCTGCCCAACTCCTCAAATCGGCGACTGTCGATGGTGCTGCCTGTGCAGGGCTGCTGGACAAGGTAGGGAGCCTGACACCAGGAAAACAGGCGGATCTCATTCTGATCAATGCTGGCGACATCAACCTCTACCCGTCCGGCAATGCCTTTGGCACCGTGGTGCATGCGACAGAGCGCAGCAACATTGATACCGTCATGATCGGTGGACGCATCGTCAAGCAGCATGGCAAGGTGCTGGGCGTAGACAGCACGCGCCTTCGCGCCGCCATTGATGAGTCCCGTGAGCATCTGTTTGCCGCCGCCGGGTATGAGCCTGACATTTTTGCTGACGCCTTCCTGCCGCTGGCACAGGCACACTGACAGGTATGAAACCCATGAGCACGCTGTATTACGTCATCGCTTTTGCCGCAGGTCTCGGGATCACGCTGCAGACGACTCTGAATAGTCAGCTGGCACGAGGACTCGGGGGCGATTCGGTCACCGCCGCATTGTTCTCCTTCGCGGCCGGTGCATTCAGCCTTGGGATCTTCTCGCTGCTGCGTGGCGGATTATTCACCTCGCTTGCGGCCATTCCATCACAGCCTCTGTGGAGTCTGGCTGGCGGCCTGATCGGTGCTTGCGCGTTGTTCAGCTATGTCGTGCTCGCACCGAAAATCGGGTTTTCAGCCCTGCTTGGGTTGGCCATCGTCGGACAGTTGCTCTCATCCCAGGTCATCGACCATTTTGGTCTGCTTGGCACCATCCAGCGTCCGGTATCTTTGATAAAGCTGGGTGGAATGCTGGTCATGCTGACCGGGCTCGTCATCATGCTGTTCGGTGATCGGTTAGCTGAGCGCCTTATGCACTGATGAAGCGGCATTCTGATTTTTGACCTTCACGAACGTCTGCCCCTGGGGTAGACGTTCGCCAATACCTTATGAAAGTGCCAGGAGGATTAACATGTTTTCAATTGCAGTAGATGCCAGGAACACACTGGGAGAGTGCCCCCTTTGGTGTGATAAAACCCGCAGGCTGTTCTGGACGGACATTGAAGGTAGCGAGCTGCTCGCCTTTGAAGGAGATAGTAACGCGGTAACGCGCTGGTCTTTGCCTGAACGCCTCGGCTCATTCGCACTCACCGAAAAGACAGACGTTCTGCTGATGGGATTGGCATCTCGGATCGGTTTCTATGACCTGAATACTCGCAGTTTTACTGAATTGGTTTCCTCTCCGGGGGAGATCGGAACGCGAATAGGTGATGGCCGCTGCGATCGTTCAGGCAATTATGTCTTCGGCACCATGGATGATGGAGACCCGTTACAGAGTATCGGAAAATTCCACAGACTGAATGCCGCGACGCTTGATATAGAGACGTTGCCTCTTCCCGAAGTGGCTATTCCCAATAGCATCTGTTTCAGCCCGGATGGTGGCACCATGTATTACTGCGACTCGATGCAAGGGCGCATTTTCTGCTGTGATTACCCTTCCTTCGAAAATCAACGCGTGTTTACTGAAATAGAAGGAGGTGGGGCACCAGATGGTTCTTGTGTGGATGCGCAGGGCTACTTATGGAATGCAGAATGGGGAGGCAATCGGATTGTGCGCTATTGTCCGGACGGAACAATTGACTGCGTTCTTCCATCCCCTGCTATTCAGAGCACATGCCCAACGCTGGCAGGTGAGGCATTCACAACCCTATACTGCACCAGTGCACGTATTGGTCTTTCCGCGCCATCACGACATGACGGTGCGATATTAAAGGCCAGATCAAACGCCATCTCCGGCTTGCCAGAAAATCGATTTGCCGCATCAGTGGTCTCTGGAGATATGACCTTCATCTGACTGTCACCCATAAGGGGGACCATGGGGCTTTAATCCGAATAACCAAGTGCTCCCCCTCATGGCGACCTCGTATTTCCTCGACTCAACCACTATATAGTCCATCAATCTGTAATAACAATCCGTGGCCATATTAGGGCTGGATGATGGAAGTCCTACCGTACAATATGCTCAAAAATGGTGTATTTGATATCGAATGACAGAGCAGGGTGGCCCTAGAGGAGAGCGGTTTCAATCGCCTCTGGCGACATAACATGTTTAGTGCTTTGGCATAATTTAGAAACATGCTGTCTTGTTTTCTATATCTTGCAATCAACATGCATTTTAAAATATTATTTTTTCAGAGATAACATAGAAAATGTCAAACATAAAAAACAAGTGGCATACCATGGCACTTGTGATGGGAATCCTTTTTATTGCCGTGAACTTGCGCGTTCCTTTCACCGCTATCGCACCGGTTTTACCATTAATCCAAGACAAGTTTGGACTCAGTATCACCGCAGTAGGGTTGCTCAATTCATTACCCTTGCTTGCCTTTGCAGCATTTTCACCGTTGAGCGCCCCTGTTGCTCAGAGATTAGGACTGGAGCGAACCCTATTGGGCGCAATGGTTATTATCTCAGCAGGGATTCTACTCCGTTCCGCAGGAAGTATTTGGGCGTTGTACGTGGGCACGATCCTGATTGGAACAGGGATCGCTCTGGGGAATGTATTGTTGCCTAGCCTGATCAAACGTGATTTTTCTTCAAACATGGCATCTATGACAGGTGCTTATTCCATTACGATGGGGGCGGCAGGTGCTATCGGTTCGGCAATTATCATTCCGCTGACGCAGTTTTGGAGCTGGAATATTGCTTTGGCGCTGATAGTGGTAGCTCCGCTACTTGCGCTTACTTTATGGCTGCCACAGCTTAAAAAACACCATCAACAACAGCTATCAGTTACGAAAAAGACAACAACTGTCGAGGTTTGGAAATCCCCTCTGGCATGGCAGGTCACGTTGTTTATGGGGCTGAATGCAATGCCCTTTTATGTTGCGGTAGGCTGGCTGCCAGCGATTCTGACGGACCATGGTATCTCCTCTGCAACAGCTGGTGCCGTGCACGGAATGCTGCAGCTAACTACGGCTATTCCCGGAATAATACTGGCAGCGATGCTGCGCCGCCTGAAAGACCAGAGGCTATTGGCCGTCGTGGTCAGTCTGCTGACGGCACTGTCTCTGATGGGAATAGCCTATGCGCCCGATTTGGCAATGCTGTGGGCCGCTATTCTGGGGTTTGGCTCAGGTGCGAGCATGATGTTGGGTCTGACCTTCATCGGTTTGCGCACACAAAATGCTGGCGATGCTGCAGCCCTGTCAGGAATGGCGCAGTGTGTCGGCTATTTGATGGCGGCAATGGGACCGCTGCTGCTGGGTCAAGTGCACGATTGGTCCGGTAGTTGGACTGTGCCACTGTTGGTGACTGCTGCGCTCGCTGTGGCTGGCGCTTGTACTGGAATGGCTGCAGGACGCAATGTGCACCTGGAACCCGCATCGTCGCTGAACTGAATCTTGACGTCCGCCAGTAGGAAAAGGAAATACTCCCCTGATGATTGAAAGACGGTTGTCACCATCTCCAGGGATTTGCAGTGCATTTCATGCTGCAGAAAATATCTTGCGAATGGCCACATTCATTTCTCCAGACAGTTTTTAAGATTAGCCTCCCTGCTTTATATTATTAACTGCCGGGGGGTAATAACTGTTACTGATAAGTGCCGAGCATTATCATATGTCGAATTTTTATTAAAAATGCTGGTGAGCATGTTTGAATCGAGATGGGTCCGCCTGGAAAAACTCAAAGATTCTAGTGCGCCCAGCCTCTTGCAATCTGAAAAAGGTAGTGATTTTATGAGTAACATTCTGATTGTTAATGGCGCCAAAAGTTATGGTTTTGCCAAAGGTGAGTTAAACCAACATTATGTCAATGTCGCTTGTGAGATATTAAACCACCTTGGGCACACGGTATCTGTTACCAATGCTGATAGCGATTTTGATCCTCCAAGCGAGATAGCAAAAATTCTCAACAGCGATGTACTGATTTATCAGATGCCGGGATGGTGGATGGGGGAACCATGGACCGTTAAAAAATGGATCGATGATGTGTTTACAGAGGGTCATGGCTCTCTGTATGAAAGTGATGGCCGAACTCGCTCCGATATGTCAAAAAAATATGGCTCAGGCGGTCTTGTTCAGGACAAAAAATACATGCTCTCTCTTACATGGAATGCACCATTAGAGGCATTTAATGATCCTAAACAGTTCTTTGAAGGCCAGGGAGTGGATGGGGTATACCTGCATTTCCATAAGGCAAATCAGTTTTTGGGCATGAAAGCACTACCCACCTTTATCACAAATGATGTGGTAAAAAATCCGGATGTTGAGAATGAAACAAAGCGTTTCATCAATCATCTCACGGCTTTATTTTCTTAAGCTTATTTAGAGTAAAGCCCTAACAGGGCTTTACTTTTCCCTTTTGGCAAAATCAAGATAGGGCGAAACTGCAATTCGGTATCCAAGGGTCAGAGACTTGATAATAGGAGTTGAGTCAATTCGTTTGGATGGACTCTTCTGAATTCATCAACGAGGCACGGTTTCGCCAACGTCCAGAGAACTGTTGGCTTCGGAGACGGAACAGCCTTGGTCGAGCATCTAGGACACGCTTCCTGCTTGAACTTGGCAGTGAATAAACAACATTGTTTTGCCATTGAACACCTCTGATCATGGTGGCGACTGTACCACCTAAATGGTGTCCGGGATGATTAAACCACTACACCTGTGCCCTATGGGCGTTTATCAGGCTTCAGACCGCGTCACTGTCCCCTTGAGATCATGCTTTCCCTCAGTCACCTCCCGTGGCCTCTATGGCCCAGCCATCTTCTGACTTTCAGCACTGCAAGCTCTTGCAGTACGCCATCTGACGCCTCCTTTTGTTGGCGCCGGCAGAGCAGGTGAGGCCATGCGCTTGATGCGACACCATGCCGGGGCCACGCGGCAACGCGAACCCCTCTGGTGGCGGGAGCCCGGGCAGGATATCTTGCCGTTACTGGAGACGCCGGGAACCGGTTTCATACCGTGCGACTCTCCCGTTCTGTTTTATGGATGGTGAGGCCCCGTGCAGGGGCTGCTCTCGACTCACCAGAGACCAGGCTGACAGGCGTGGCATGAATGCAGACCCCGTCAGCCTCTTTTCGCGCCCCTGAGGGGCGCCGTTTTCTGTGGTTGCTCAAAGGAGCCCTGATGATTGGCATGATCGCATCTCTACTCAAACCGGGCCTGCCCGAACACCCGGACTCCTCGCAATATCAGGGGGGCCGGTTCAACAATGCCGTGACACCCCAGGCGCGAAGCCTCTGGGAAGGGGCCAGGCTCTGGTGGGACTTCCTGTTCGCCAAGCCTGAGGGCACGGTGCCGGATCGCGCCATTCCGGTACAGGTCATGACCCGGGAGGGGCTCATCGCGGCGCCGGACAACAGCGTGTGGCGCTTCGGCCACTCCACTCTGCTGCTCAAGTTGCAGGGCACGTTCTGGCTGACGGATCCCGTGTTCAGCGAGCGGGCCTCACCGGTGCAGTGGTTCGGCCCCAAGCGCTGGCATCAGCCGCCCATCACCCTGGAAGCGCTGCCCCCCATCGAGGGGGTGATCCTCTCCCACGATCACTACGACCATCTCGATCACGGGGCAATACTGGCGCTGCAGGAGAAGGTCGGCCACTTCATCACGCCCCTCGGGGTGGGGGCGCGCCTCATGGCCTGGGGAATTGCGAAGGAGAAGATCCGCGAACTGGACTGGTGGCAGCAGACCCGAGTGGGCGGTGTCACCCTGGTAGCGACCCCGGCCCAGCATTTCTCCGGCCGTGGCCTCGGGGACGGCAACCAGACCCTCTGGGCCTCCTGGGTCATTCGCGGCGAGGGGGTCAACCTCTTCTTCAGCGGTGACAGCGGCTACTTCGACGGTTTCAAGGAGATTGGCAGGCGCTACGGTCCGTTCGACGTGACCTTCCTCGAGACCGGGGCCTACGACAAGCGCTGGGAGCTGGTGCACATGCTCCCGGCGCAGACGGCGCAGGCGTTTCACGATCTTGGGGGGAAATGGCTCTATCCGGTGCACAACGGCACCTTCGATCTGGCCATGCACCGCTGGAACGACCCGCTTGAGCAGATTGCCCGACTGGCTGCCGAGCAACAGATCCCCCTGACCACGCCTGTCATGGGGGAGCCTCTGGAGGTGCTGAGCCCCCATGAGGGCAGCCCCTGGTGGCGCGATTGACCTGAGTGCCCTCCAAAGACGGTGTCACCCCTCAAAGGGGCGTGCGGGAGGTTGGGGCCGGGCCCTGTGAGCGCCCCCGCTGCCTCCCCATCCTCTGTGCCGGGCCAGCAATGACCGGGCGGGGAGGGCGCACGGGAGCGCCTTGCCCCCGTTATCTTCTGCCACCGGGGTCTTGCTGATACCTCACTCGGGCTGGGCGGCAACCTGGCGCTTGAAAGGACCTGGCTTGTTGGCCTTGCGGTGCTCCGAGACCAGGATCAGCAGGCGCTGCAGGGCGATGAAGCTGAACAGCAGCAGGCCGATGATGATCTTGGTCCACCAGGAGCTGAGGGTGCCGTCGAAGTTGATGTAGGTCTGGATCAACCCCTGGATCAGCACCCCGAACAGGGAACCGAAGACGGTGCCCACCCCGCCGCTCAGCAGAGTGCCGCCGATCACCACGGCGGCGATGGCATCGAGCTCCACCCCGACGGCGGCGAGCGGATAGCCCGCCGAGGTATAGAGCGCGAACACGATGCCTGCGAGGGTCGCCAGGGTGGTGGAGAGCAGGTAGATGCGAATGGTGGTGTGGCGCACCGAGATCCCCATCAGGGCTGCCGAGGTGGCGTTGCCGCCGATGGCGTAAACGTTGTTGCCAAAGCGGGTGCGGTTGGCGAGCAGGATGCCGAAGACCACCACCGCCAGCATGATGAGGGCCAGCAGGCTCAGGCGACCGCCCCCCGGTATCTTCCACGACAGGCTCGACAGGTAGGTGAAGGTGGGATGATCGATGGGCAGGGACTGCTCGGAGATGAGAAAACTGGCCCCCCGCAGGAAGAACATGCCCGCCAGGGTGATGATGAAGGCGGGGATCTTCAGGGTGTCGATGAGCCAGCCCATGAGGGCGCCAAAGCCTGCTCCGAGCACCAGCACAAGGGGGATGGCCAGCACGGGGCTGACCCCCAGCTTCCCGATGAGGGTTGCCAGCAGCACGCCGGTGAAGGCGATGACGGCCCCCACCGACAGGTCGATGCCCCCCGAGAGGATGACGAAGGTCATGCCCACCGCCACTATTCCCAGAAACGCGTTGTCCGTCAGGATATTGCAGATGATGCGGGTGGACATGAAGGCAGGGAAGGAGGCCAGGCAGAGCAGATAGCCCAGCACGAAGACCATGATGGTCACCATCAGGGGGAGGTTGCGTTTAAACATGGCGAGTCCCTCGCTGGAAGAGGTGGTTGAGGGTCGGTGACTGCATGACCAGCACCGCCAGTACCACCAGGGCTTTGACGATCTGGTTCCACTGGGGCTGGTAGCCGGAGAGCAGGATCCCGGTGTTCACCCCCTGGATGATCAGTATGCCGATCAGGGAGAGGGCGAGGTTGAAGCGCCCCCCCATCAGGGAGGTGCCTCCTATCACCACCGCCAGAATGGCGTCCATCTCGAGCCAGAGCCCGGCGTTGTTGGCATCGGCACCCCGGATGTCGGCGGCGACTATCATGCCGGCGACGGCGGCCATCATGCCGCTCAACAGGTAGGTGGCGATCACCACCATGGGGGTGTTGAGCCCGGCGTTCTTGGCGGCCTTGATGTTGATCCCCACCGCTTCGATGAAGAGGCCGAGGGCGGTGCGCTTGGTCAGCAGCCAGAGCAGCAGCGCCATGCCCAGGGTGATGATGACCGGGGTGGGCAGATAGAAGAGGGAGCCGCTGCCGATCCAGGCGAGGGCGTCGTTGTTGAAGGTGATGATCTGCCCCTCGGTGATGAGCTGGGCGATGCCCCGGCCCGCCACCATGAGGATCAGGGTGGCGACGATGGGCTGGATCTTGAACACCGCCACCAGCAGGCCGTTCCACAGGCCGCACAGAAGGCCCACCCCGATGACGGCGGCGAAGATGACCGGCAGGCTGTGACCGCCGGTGGCCAGGCTGGCCATGGTGGCCCCGCTGATGGCCATGACGGCGCCCACCGACAGGTCGATGCCGCCGGTGGCGATCACCAGCGTCATGCCGAGGGAGAGCAGGGCCACCGGGGCACAGCGGTTGAGGATGTCGATGAGGCTGCCAAACAGCCGCCCATCCTGGATGTGGATGGCGAAGAAGTTGTCGGCGACCAGGGCATTGATGAGCAGCACGCACACCAGGGCGGCGCACTGGGCCGAGCCCGTGGGCCAGGGCCGGCGGGGGCGGCTGGCCCCCTTGGAGAGGGGAAGAGTGGATGACGTCATATCAGGCCTCACATGCAATGGCGTTCATGATGGCAGGGACGCTCAGGGCGTCCGTCGCAAGCTCTGCCACCTGTTTTCTGTCACGAAGGACGATCACCCGATCGGCATAGCCCACCAGCTCCTCGAGCTCGGAGGAGATGACCAGCAGGGCCAGCCCGTTGGCGCAGAGGGATTCGATGAGGCGGATGATCTCGGCGTGGGCCCCCACGTCGATGCCCCGGGTAGGCTCGTCCAGGATCAGGAACTGGGGTTTGGTGAGCAGCCAGCGGGCGAGCAGCACTTTTTGCTGGTTGCCCCCGGAGAGAAACTGGATGGGCTGCTCTGGTCCTGGGGTCTTGATGGCCAACTGCTCGATGAGGCGGGCGGTGATCTCGTCCTGTTCCTTGCGAGACAGGGGATGCAACCAGCCCCGCTGGGCTTGCAGGGCCAGCACCATGTTCTCCCGCACCGAGGCCGAGGCGATGATGCCGGCGCTCTTGCGATCCTCCGGGCAGAAACCAAAGCCGTTGGCGGCCGCCTGGCGTGCAGAGCGGATGGTCACCGGTTTGTCCCGCACCCGGCACTCGCCGCTGTCGCTCGGCACTATGCCGAACATCAGCTCGGCGGTCTCGGTACGACCGGACCCGAGCAGGCCGGCGAGGCCCACTATCTCCCCGGGCATGACGTCGAGACTGAAGGGGGCGATGACTCCCCGCTTGCCATAGTCCCTGAACGACACCATGGGCTGGTTGCTGCGCAGTGTCTTGCCCGCCCGCTTGAGGGCATTGTCGTCCAGCTCGCGTCCCAGCATCATCTTGACCAGCTCCAGTTGTGGCAGTGCCTGGGTGTCGCGGGTGCCGACCAGCTCGCCGTTGCGCAGCACTGTGATGCGATCGCTGATGGCGTAGACCTGATCGAGAAAATGGGTGATGAAGATGAGGCTCACCCCCTGATCCCGCAGGCGTGTCATGAGGGAGAAGAGCATCTGGACTTCGCTGGCATCCAGGCTCGCGGTGGGCTCGTCCAGGATCAGGATCCTGGCGGAGAGTGACACCGCCCGGGCGATGGCCACGATCTGCTGCATGGCGACCGAGTAGTGGTCGAGGGGCAGGGTGACATCCATCTCGAAGCCGTGGCTGGCCATGATGGCGCTGGCCTGCCGGGTCATGGCGCCCCGGTCGATGAAGCCGAAACGGCGTGGCTCGTGGCCGATGAAGAGGTTGTCCGCCACCGACATGTTCGGCAGCAGGTTGACCTCCTGATAGACGGTGCCTATCCCCAGACGCTGGGCATGGGCGGTGTCCGTGGGGGAGATGGGGACGCCATCGAGTTCGATACGGCCGGCGTCTCGCTGATAGACACCGGTGAGGGTCTTGATCAACGTGGACTTGCCGGCCCCGTTCTCGCCGAGCAGCGCCATGATCTCTCCCCGGCGCAGGGAGAAGTCCACCTGATGCAGGGCCCGTACTCCGGGAAACGCCTTGCATATTCCGCGGGCATTCAATACGACATCGTGAGTGTTCTCTGACATGAACATTGGCTCTCCGATATAGCGCGCCATACAAGTTCAATCACTTATATGGCGCGCTATGTGACAGTCTGGCGGGGGAGCGGGATTAATAACCCATGTCTTTTTTCAGCTCGAGCTGCGCCTCGGCACTCCCGGGCTCAAACAGTTTGGACTCCGTCCTGATATGTTTGGGGGGCAGGGTGCCATCTTTCTTATAGGCCAGCAGGGCATCGAAGGCCGGTCCCGCCATATTCGGCGTGAGCTCCACCGAGGCATTGGCTTCGCCTGCGATCATCGCCTTGAAAATATCCGGCACGCCATCGATGGAGATGATCTTGATATCCTTGCCCGGTTTCAGCCCGGCCTCTTTAATGGCCTGGATGGCGCCGATGGCCATGTCATCGTTATGGGCGTAGACGGCGCAAATATTCTTGCCGCTATTTTCCGCCTTGATGAAGCTCTCCATCACCTCCTTGCCCTTGCTGCGGGTGAAGTCGCCGGACTGGGTGCGGATGATCTTGATGGTGGGCACGGCCGAGACGGTGTCGAGGAAGCCCTTCTTGCGATCCAGCGCCACGCTGGCACCCACTGTGCCCTGCAATTCCACCACGTTGCACGGTTTGCCATCCTGCTGCTTGATGAGCCACTGGGCTGCCACTTCCCCTTCGTGGACGCTGTCGGCGGCGACCCCGGTCATGAAGAGACCGTCATCTTTTACCGTGATATTGCGATCCAGCAGGAAGACCGGGATCTCGGCCTCTTTCGCCTCCTGCAGTACCGGCTCCCAGCCAGTTTGTACCACGGGGGCAATAAAGATGGCATCCACCCCCTGGGCAATAAAGGAGCGAATGGCCTTGATCTGGTTCTCCTGCTTCTGCTGGGCATCGGCAATTTTCAGGATGATGCCGCGTTTTTGGGCTTCGCTCTTGGCGACCGATGTTTCTGCAGCTCGCCACCCGGATTCAGAACCAATTTGCGAGAAGCCCACGGTCATCTCTGCAGAATATGCAGTGGCCGAGAGAATAAGGGTGCTGATAATGCTCGCCAGTTTCACTTTTTTATACATATGACACTCCTTTGTGATGCATGGTGAAATAAACCGGAACACGTCAGGTTTTTATTGTACGGGTCAAGGTTATAGGCTCTTAAATTAAACGGCGGGAGGTGGCTCACAGAAAATTTTCGGCAGCATGATGCTTCATACAAACAGCAGACAAGTTCATATATGGCGCGCGGATTATGCTGATTTTTCTGCATATTTATTCCACAAGCCAGAGTGTCTGGCCCTCTATGGAAGGGACTGCCATTCTCTTGCGGGGTCGACTGCCCGGGGGAGTGAAGTGCCGCCAGGCGAGGGAAGGCGATCCCGGCTAATCGGAGCTTAAAATGGGATTCGTTCAGGGTTGAAATTACGCCGCACGCCCCCTACACTGCCCGCCCCAAACAGCCTGGTAGAGAGGAGGATAGAAGATGAGAAGAGTCATTCTCACACCCTTGCTGGCCTTTGCCATGAATGGATGCGGGGGGGGAGAAGGCGGGAAAGACGATGCCATTCCCCCCACGATAACAACCTATTTCGAGGCGTCCACCCAGAGCACCCAGGGTGGGCAGTTGAGCCCGGCCAGCCTGCGCCTGAGCGCCGGTGAGCAGGGCAGTTTCACCGTAGCACCCGACGCCGGCTATGTGTTGGCGCAGATTGCGGGTTGTGAGGGGACGCTGGACGGCCTCACCTATACCACGGGCCCCATGCGCGGCGATTGCCAGATCTCGGCGAGCTTCACTCAGGAGACGGCCCCCGTCTATTTCGAGGCCACCACCCAGAGCAGCCAGGGTGGGCGGCTGAGCCCGGTCAGCCTGCGCCTGAGCGCCGGTGAGCGGGGGCGTTTCACCGTCGCGCCCGACGCCGGCTTCGTGCTGGAGCGCATAGAGGGCTGTGACGGCACCCTGCAGGGGCACGACTACATCACGGGCCCCATGGGCGCCGATTGCCAGGTGTCGGCGCGCTTTATCAAGCATGCCGCCCATGCCATTGCCCGTGAGGATCACGCCCTCGCCAGCGACGTTGAGCTCATCGCCCATGCCCGTGGCGCCATCGCCGACAGCGAGGCGCGTCGCACCGAGCTGGTTCGCACCCTCTATCAGGGGCTGGGGGCCATCAGCTGGAACCCGAGCCACGACTCCATCACCTTCTCCAGCTTCCAGCCCGAAAACACCCTGACCCTGCTTCCCTCCAACATCAATGGCAAGGGGGAGAGCGAGATCCGCGGCCTGGTGATGGTCTCCGAGCAGGATGAGTATCGCCGGGCAGCCATGGGGGCGAACCTGTTTGCGGTGGATCGCACCCCCCAGAGCGAGGCGCTGCTCAAGGGGCTGATCGGCTGGCTGACCCGGGGGAGGGACAGTGATGACGATGGCCTTCGCATCCTGACCGCCCAGGTGCCGAGTCGCGCCGACAGCTGGTATTTCCCCCATAACGAGGGGATCCGGGACTGGCTCAAGGCCATGTATCCTGACGCCCACAGCATCAACCAGGCCGATGAGTGCGATTATCAGGCCCTCGACGCCTGCATCGACCGCATGGCGCCGGATCTCATCGTGATAAGCGACCTCGATCGCCAGGGGCTGGGATACCAGGGCATAGCCCAGGCCATCGCCAAGGCGAAGGCCGCCGGGATCCCGTTGCTGCTCTCCAACTACCGGCGAGAGGCGAGCCCCCTGCTGGCGCCCCTCTATCTGGAGATGGGGCTGGTGACCTGGGGCAACTACTGGTCGAAGCTCAAGGTCAGCAATCTGGCGGCGAGCACCATCATGGCGCCAGATCCCCAGCTGATGGCGGTCGATACGCTGCTGAGCAACCTCAAGGAGGGGTATTTCAGCACCCAATGGCTGGATGCCTGCAGCGGCAACTTCCTCAACTGCGGCGGCGTCGATGAGTTCAATGTGCAGTTCAAGAATGGCGCCGACTGGCTCAGGAATGCCGTCATCACCCTGGACAAGGCGGGGATCAGCCCCTTCTCCCGCGGCGGCCTGGCGCTGTTGCCGGCCAGCCTGCTGCTGGCCGACAAATACCGCGTCGCCATCGATTACCCCATCGCCTGGGACGAGCATCAGGCCTGGCAGCGGGCGATGTTTGCCGACTGGCTGGTGAGCTATGCCCGTGTTCGCAACCCGGCCCAGCCCGATCTGGGGGAGTACGTCGTCGATCGTAGCCAGGTGTTCAAGGGAGATCAGGCCCATTACGCCTATCCCGCCGTCATCAGCGACAGCCGCCGCATCTCGGTGCCCTATTCCGGGCAGTGGACCTCGACGGGCTGGTATGCCCTGCCGGGGCAGCGTATCACCCTGAGTCGCACGGATACTGAGGATGTTTCCGCTACCGTTCGGCTCAATTACCACAGACCCAACACCAACCGGGCCTATGAACAGAAGGTCTATCGGGCGCCGCTGGAGCTGGCCAGCGGGCGGCTTCCCCTGAACAAGGGCGGCAGCGTCAGCTTCACCTCGCCCTATGGGGGCCCTGTCTATCTCCACCTGGAGGGGGGAGCCGGGGCGCTGCAAGTGGAGGTGACCGCCACCGGCGTGACCCGCCATCCGGCCATCCTGGACTTCAGTGACGAGCAGCAGATCCGGGACTTCAACGAGCGGCTGGAGCAGACCGAGCTGCCCCATGTCGATCTCAGGGCCGATGGCGCCGAGCAGCATCTGCGCCGGGATCGCTTCACCGGGGCCATCGGGGGGGCCATTGCCGACACCGATGCCCTGCTGGAGAGCATCTCCCGGGATCATATCAACAGCGTCTATACCCTGGCGGGCTTCAAGATCCAGGGCAAGCGCCTGGAGGAGTCGCTGCCAGGCGAGGTCCGGCGCGCCTGTGTCGCGCTGCTGGGGGAGCTGTGTCTCGATGAGTCACTGCATACCCGCACCATCATCCAGCATGCCAACTACGACCAGAATGCCCATTGCGGGGTCGGCTGCAGCGGCAACCCCTGGGACTCTTCCGGCAGCATCAGCCCGACCGGTTGGCTGGACAATCACGAGCTGGGGCACAATCTGCAAACCCAGCGCCTGAATGTGCACTATGCCGCCGCCAGCGATACGGACAACTGGCGCGGCTATGGCAGCCGCGCCGGGGAGAACTCCAACAACATCTTCCCCTATGTGGTGAAGTGGCAGGCCCACTATCTGCGCGATGGCAACAGCGCGCCCATCAAAGATGGTCACATGAATCACAAGGATCTGTTCTATGCCTTCATGTCCGACGCGGCCGGGGTGACGGACAAGAGCGGCAACCGGGTGGTGCTGGGGGCCAACTGCAAGGTGCTGGATGCGGGGGAGAGTCGCTACGAGGCGCCCTGGCGGAGCAATGCCTATGCGGTGAACAATGGTTATCGCATGGCGTTTTATATCCAGATGGCGCTGCGTGCCCACGGTATGAGGCTGGCGGACGGCACCCGCCTGAGCAACGGCTTCAATATCTTCACCCTGCTCTACCAGCATTCACGGATCTTCGGCGCCGTTGCCGACAACGAGAACGACTGGAATGCCAACAGGGACAGGCTCGGCTTTGGCCTCTTCCCCTTCCAGGGGCATGGGGTCTATGGCGGCAAACAGGTGCGAGACATACCGGGCAACGACTTCATGCTGGTCGCCCTCGGCAGGCTCACCGGCCTGGACTGGCGCAGCCACTTCGATCTGCTGGGTCTGCGCTACTCGACGCTCGCCGCCGCTCAGGTGGAGGCGAACCGGCCCTCGGGCGCCTTGCCCATGGGGATGTACGTGCTGGAGGACGATCTCCCGCCCGTCAACATGAGCGAGGGGCTGACATTCCTGCCCCTCTCCGAGACGGATGGCAGCACCCTCTGGCCTCGCGACCAGGGATCGCCGGCCAGCTGTCCTGTTCCCTAATAAAGAAAAAACGCCCTCAGGGGCGTTTTTTCTTGGTCAGCGCAGGCCAGCCGGAGAAGGGCGGTACTCGCGCTGAGCCTCGTAGCCCTGCGGGGAGATTCACGCCTTCAGCAGACCGAGAAACGCCTTCATGGCGGGGGTGACACTGTGTTTTCGGGTGATGAAGGCGATGGTGCCTGCGCTCGCATCGCTCAAGGGATGGCAGGGCAGTTTGAAGAGCTGCTGGGCGGTGGCGGCGATGCCGGCGCTGACCACGGCGCAGCCCAGGCCGTGGCTCACCCCGTTGACCAGATGGAACAGGGAGTCGGTCTCCAGCACCACCCGCAGGCTGATCTGCTGGCGGGCGGCGGCCTCGTCCAGGTAGCGGCGAAACTGCATGGTGGTGCTTGGCAGGATCAGAGGGAGATCTTGCAGGTCCGCCAGGGTCAGCGGCCCGGTCGGGGCGCAGTGGGCAGGCAGGGGGCCCAGCAGGGCCATGGGGTTGGGGTGGCGAAGCTGGACGTCGAGGGCCCGGCGCTGATGCTCGGTGAGCAACTCGTCAAAGCCGAGCCCGATGTCGATGCGATGCAGATCCAGCTGCTCCATCAGGGTGGCATGGGTCATCACGCAGAGGTGCAGGCCCACCTTGGGGTAGGCGTCATTGAACCCCTTGAGCAGCGGCATGATGTCGATGCTCGACTGGGGCACGACGCCGATGCGCAGCGCACCCGACAGCCCGCCCCGAAAGAGGCTGAGCTCCTGGCGCATGGCATCCTGTTCCTGAAGCATCCGCTCGGCGTGGTGCAGCACCACTTCCCCCGCCTGGGTCAGGGCCACGAACTGGCTGTTGCGCACCACCAGTTCGGTGCCAAGTGACTTCTCCAGAGCGGTGATGCTGGCCGACAGGGTCGGCTGGGTGATGAAGCAAGCCTTGGCCGCCTTGGCGAAGTGACGGTGCTGGGCCAGCTCGTAGAAATAGTGCAACTGCTTGATATTCATCGTGGTAATGGCAGCAGGCAAAGGCAATGAGCGACAAATTTAATCAATCGACATCCCGATGGCAATAGAAGTTATCTATTGGTGAATAGATTTGTTTCATTGGTTTTGGCGCGGCGGCTTATCTAAACTTGAGGCCCGAATACAGCTTATAAGCGTCTCGCATGATCCCTTTCAATTCACGGTTGCCCAGTCTGGATGAGCTGGTGGAGGAGGTGGCCGTGTCCGTCAACATCAACGGCATCAACCATGCCGTCATGATGGCCACCCCGGACGATCTCGACGATTTCGCCATCGGTTTTCTGTTTGGCGAGGGGATCATCGGGGGCAACCATGATGTGCACGATATCCAGAGCACCCCGTCCGAGCACGGCATCGTGCTCGATGTCACCATCGCCAACCGCTGTCTGGCAATGCTTGGCCAGCGCAAGCGCCGCCTGGCCGGTGCCAGCGGCTGTGGCATCTGCGGCGTGGAGGCCATCGAACATGCGTTGCCCGTGCTCACCCCGCTGACCCCGGGCGCCCCCTTCGACACCGCCTCTTTGCAGGATCTGCGGGAGCGCATCGTCCCCTGGCAGAGCAAGGCCCGCCAGAGCGGCGCCCTTCATGCCGCCCTGGCGCTGGATGATCGCGGCGAGATCCTGGCCTGCCGGGAGGACATAGGGCGGCACAACGCCCTGGACAAGCTCATCGGCATGCAGCTGCGCCAGCCGGTGCAGGCCGCCACCCTGGTGATCACCAGTCGCTGCGGCAGCGAACTCATTCACAAGGCGGTGCAATTTGGTGCCGCTCACCTCATCAGCCTTGCTTCCCCCAGCCAGCTCGCGGTGCGACTGGCCCTGAAGTACAACCTGACCCTGATCCATGTGCCCCGATCCGATGCCCCGGTCTGCTATGCCAGCCCCCGCGCCCAGGATCACGTTGGAGATTCCCATGTCCAGTCATATTGAGAAACCGGCCAAGGCCGGCGGCTTTTCCTCCCTGCAGTCCACCTTCAAGCAGGTGCTGCGCAGCCAGAAGACCCGCCAGAACATCAAGAACCTGCTGCGGGTCAACCAGACCGACGGCTTTGACTGTCCCGGCTGCGCCTGGGGTGACAACAAGCAGGGGGCCTTCCAGTTTTGCGAGAACGGCGCCAAGGCGGTGGCCTGGGAATCCACCGGCAAGACGGTGGGGACTGATTTCTTCGCCGAGCATTCGGTGCGTCGCCTCGCCACCCAGAGCGACTACTGGCTCGAATACCAGGGGCGACTGACCGAGCCCCTGCGCTACAACCCGGCCACCGATCACTACGAGCCGGTTAGCTGGGATCAGGCGTTTGCCCTCATCGCCGACAAACTCAAGAGCCTGGCCAGCCCCGACGAGGTGGAGTTCTACACCTCGGGACGCGCCAGCAACGAAGCCTCCTACCTCTATCAGCTGTTTGGCCGCCTCTATGGCACCAACAACTTCCCCGACTGCTCCAACATGTGCCACGAGGCGAGCGGGGTGGGGCTCATCCAGTCCGTCGGGGTGGGCAAGGGCACCGTGGTGCTCGATGATTTCGACGCCGCCAAAGCCATCTTCGTCTTTGGCCAGAACCCGGGTACCAACCACCCGCGCATGATGAACGCCCTGCGCAAGGCGGCGCGCCAGGGGTGCCAGATCGTCACCTTCAACAACCTCAAAGAGGTGGCCCTCGAGCGCTTCGCGAGCCCCCAGAGCCCGGCGGAGCTACTGACCCCGGCGGCCACCACCATCAGCCACCAGTACCTCACGCCAAAACTTGGCGGTGACATGGCAGCCATCCGCGGCATGGCGAAATACATCCTGGAAGAGGAGGGTGGGCGCATCGATCTCGCCTTCATCGAGCAGCACACCGCGCACTTTGACGACTACCTGGCCCAGGTGAAGGCCACGGAGTGGACGCAGATCGAGGCGCAATCCGGCCTCGGTCGGGAGGCGATCACACGGGCGGCGCAGATCTTCGCAAGCAGCGAGAGCGTGATCAGCTGCTGGGCCATGGGGATCACCCAGCACAAACATTCGGTCGACACCATTCGCGAAATCGTCAACCTGCACCTGATGTGCGGCCAGATTGGCAAGCCGGGGGCCGGACTCTGTCCGGTGCGCGGTCACAGCAACGTGCAGGGCAACCGCACCATGGGGATCAACGAGAAACCCAATGCCGCCTTCCTTGATCGCCTGGAGCGCCGCTTCCCGGTGGGCTTCAAGCGCACGCCGGGGCACAACGTCTACGAGGCCCTCAAAGCCCTTCATGGCGGCAAGAGCAAGGTGCTCATCTGCCTTGGGGGCAACCTGGCAGCCGCCGCGCCGGATACCGAGTTCACCTATGAAGCGATGCGAAGGAGCGAGCTCAACGTGCAGATCAGCACCAAGCTCAACCGCAGCCACCTCATGGTGTCAAAAGATGCCCTGATCCTCCCCTGCCTGGGCCGTACCGAGCTCGATCAGCAGCGCTCCGGGGTGCAGAAGATCACCGTGGAGGACACCTTCAGCATGGTGCACGCCTCCACCGGGATGAACGAGCCGGTCTCGCCGCTCTGTCTCTCCGAGATAGACATCGTGGCCCGCATGGCCGAGGCAACGCTTGGCAGCGATAGGGTGGACTGGCTGGCGCTGCGGGATGACTACGGGCTGCTGCGGGATCTCATCGAGGAGACCATCGCGGACTTTGGCGACTTCAACCGCCGCATCGAGGAGCCCTGCGGTTTCCATCTGGAGAACAGCGCCGCCCTGCTGCGCTGGAACACCGCGAGCGGGCGCGCCGAATTCAGGGCGAGCCGTTTGCCGGACTCCATCCTGCCCGAGTGCACCAGCCACGCAGAGCAGATGGTGGACCAGCCCGTGCTGCTGCTTCAGAGCCTGCGCTCCCACGATCAGTACAACACCACCATCTATGGCATGGATGACCGCTATCGCGGCATCAAGGGGCGACGCAACGTGGTCTTCATGAACGAGGAGGATGCCAGGAGGCTGGGGCTCGCCGAGGAGCAGCGGGTGGACATGAGTGCGGTTTGCAACGATGGGCGCGAGCGGGTGGTGCGGGGCTTTAGCGTCATCTTCTACGAGATCCCGAAAGGCAACATCGCCGCCTACTACCCCGAGACCAACCCCCTGGTGGCCATCGAGAGCATAGGGGAGGGCTCTTTCACCCCCACCTCCAAATCGGTGCCCGTACTGGTGACCCCGAGCACTGCTTTGGTCGAGAGCCTGGCCGTCACGCTCTGATCCCCTGACATGGATACCGTCCGACCCCTGCCATGGCAGGGGTTTTTTTATTGCCGAACGGTGTCCGGCAAAGCCTGGGCCGATCAGCCCAGGGCCACCACCACGCAGTTTCGGCCCTGGCTCTTGGCATCATAAAGCGCCTTGTCCGCCTCCTTGAGCACGGCGGCGATGCTGGTGGCATCCGCTCCCCAGTGGGCGACGCCGAGGGAGATGGTGATGTGGCCAGCTACCTCCATGTCGTGGCTCGCCACCCGGGTACGCAGGCGCTCGGCGATCTTCTGCGCCTGTGCAAGGGAGACCCCGGGCAGCAGCAGCAGGAACTCTTCGCCGCCGCTTCGACACAAGGCGGCATCGGAACGCAGATCCTGCTGCATCAGGGTGGCGAGGGAGACGATGACGGCATCCCCCACGTCGTGACCAAAGCGGTCGTTGATGGCCTTGAAGTGATCGATGTCCAGGGCAATCACCGTCAGGGGCTGACGCTCGACCTCGTACTCGTCCAGCATCTGCTGCATGGCCCGGCGGTTGAACAGGCCCGTCATGGGATCGGTGTGGCTGTCGGTGTGCAGTTTGTCGATCTTGGTGTTGAGCAGCCCCAGCCCCTTGAGGATGGCCTGCTTCAACTGGGCTGCTTCGAAATACCAGGCACGGATCCCCGAGATGCTGGTGGCGGCCCCCTGCTGATCCATGAGCCCGGCCCGGTTGGCCAGTTGCCGCAAGGGCCTGGCGATGATGGTGGCCGAGAGCCAGATGACGAAGAGAATGAAGAGGGTGACCGGGATCATCCCCTTGAGGATCTCCAGCATCTGTTCATCCAGACCGGCTAGGGTGGCGCTGCGGGGGCGCTGGGCCACCACCCCCCAGCCTGCGTCCGCCACCGGGGCAAAGCCTGCCAGCATCTCGCTGCCCCGGGAGTTGAGCACGCTTTGCGCGCCATCCTGCCCCTTGAGCACCGCATCCACCACCCGGTTCTTGCCAATCCTCTGGCCGATGCGCTCCGGGTTCGGGTGGTAGATGAGGGTGCGCTGGCGGTCCACCACATAAAGATAAGAACCATCCTGGTAGTAGTGCTGCCCCAGCAGGCTGGAGAGCACGCTGGCGGACTCCAGATAGATGGTGCCGGCGACATAGCCGAGGTAGCGCTTGTCTGCCGAGAAGATGGGGTGGGAGAGGCTGATGAGGTAGTTGCCAGTGAGGGAGACCAGAGGATCCGCGATGAGGGGCTGCTGGCTTGCCAGGGTCCGGCTCGCATTGGCCGAGGTGAGCTTGACCCCTTTCACATGCAATGCCTCGGGAGAGACGGCGACGATGACGGAGTCGGTGTTCACGATGGCCACCGAGTTGAAGGTGTTGGTCTGCTGGCGCAACTGGCCCGCCACCTCCTCGAGTCCATGGAGGTCGTTGCCCTGCAGCAAGGGGGCGAGCCGGGCCGCGCCATAGGCCAGCTGTCCCTGGGCCGAGCGCAGCATGGTCTCGGTGGAGGCGGCGAGCTTGGTGGCATAGACCCGGTTTGCTTCCAGGGTGCTGTCGATGAGCAGTTGTCTTTGTGCCTGATAGATGGCGTAAAAGCTGTTGCCAAAGGTAGCCAGCACGCCAATGACGGCCAGCGCAAGGATGAGGCGATGCAGATCAAACCTCAGCAGCCAGTGAGAGTGCATGAACGAAACGGATCCTTGTCTTGGCGTCGGGGCAGTGCGGCAATTTTAAGGGGGGTGTCCGCCCAATGCCATCGTTAATGTGGTTCTCGAATGGTTCCCTTTTTATGGAGTGTCCCGGGCGGCAGCCCCGTCCCCTGTCGTCATGAGGCCGGTGAGGGCGGGATCCGCCAGCTCCGCCACCGTCTGCCAGAAGGGGGCGACGAGGGGATTGTCGTTGCCCGGCGGGCGAATGATCCCGATGATCCAGCTCGCGTCGGCCTCCCCGAGGGGTAGGGTCAGCACATCGGGATGCTCAATGGTGGTGGAAGAGGGGACCAGGGTCCAGGCGATGCCGGCCGCCGCGGTGGCGATGCCGGCGGCGAAGTCGTTCACGTACTGGATGTCCTGAAAGCGCAGGCCGCTCTGGGCCAGATAGTGCACGAACTGATCGTAAAAAGAGGGGGCCTTGTCCCGGCGCAGGATGGCGAGCGGCTTCTCCTGTAGATCGGCGAGCCCCGCCACCCCCTGATAGCCTGCGGGCAGCACGGCGACGAAATGGGCGCGCACCACGGGCAGCACCGGCCAGCCCTTGGGGGCGGGCAGGCGGCAGAAGCCGAGATCCAGCCGGCCCTCCGCCAGCGCCAGCAACTGGTGATGGGTGGAGAGATCGTTGAGCTCGATGGCGACCCCGGGGCGGCTGGCCCGAAAACGGGCGATGGCGGCGGGCACCAGCAGCTTGGTGGCGACCCCGAAGCCGATGCGCAGGGTACCCGCGTGGCCCGCCAGCACGTCGCGGGCGCTGCGGGCGAGCTGTTCGCTCTGGGCCACCAGGGTGCAGGCGTCGGCGTAGAGGGCGCGCCCGAGCACCGTCAGCCGGGTGCTGCCGGCGTTGCGCTCGAACAGCTCGCCGCCAAGGTCCGCCTCCAGCCGGCGGATCTGCTTGCTCAGGGCCGACTGGGTGACGTGCTGGCGCGCCGCCGCCTGACCAAAGTGCAATACCTCCCCCAGGGTGACGAAGGCTTTCAGGTCTCTCAACTCCATGGTGCCTCGGTTGATTCCAAATAGGAATGATAGGTGGCCATATTTGTCATTGGACGGAATTCTAGAAGTGTTGGATGCTGGTGCCAACTCATTTCGGACCCCTGTACGGGGTCGACGTATCACGGGATGGCCCCCGCCATCCGCGCAGAAGGAGCAACACCAGATGCATCATCACAAGTTCAACGACTTCCCGAACGGTTTCCTCTGGGGCGCCGCCTCCGCCGCCTATCAGGTGGAAGGAGCCTGGAACGAGGAGGGCAAGGGCCCCTCGGTATGGGACAGCTTCACCAAGCTACCGGGCAAGACCTTTGAAGGGAGCAACGGAGACGTGGCGGTGGATCACTACCACAGGGTGGAAGAGGACGTGGCGCTGATGGCCGAGATGGGGCTCAAGGCCTATCGCTTCTCGGTGAGCTGGCCGCGCATCTACCCGACGGGGCGTGGCGAGGTGAACGAGGCGGGGCTCGCCTTCTATGACAGGCTCATCGACGCCCTGCTGGCCCACGGCATCGAGCCGGTGCTGACCCTCTATCATTGGGATCTCCCCCAGGCCCTGCAGGATGAGTACGGCGGCTGGGAAGACAGGCGGATCATCGACGACTTCGAGCGCTATTGCGTGACTCTCTATCAGCGCTTCGCCGGCAAGGTGAAGTACTGGGTGTCGCTCAACGAGCAGAACTACAACCTGACCAACGCCTACCAGCTTGGCACCCATCCTCCCGCCGTGCAGGACAGGAAGCGTTTCTTCGCCGCCAACCACATCGCGTTTCTCGCCAATGCCCGGGTCATCAAGGCGTTTCGCCAGCACGTGCCAAACGGCCTGATCGGGCCGAGCTTTGCGTACTCCCCCGCCTATCCGGCCTCCTGCGCCCCGAGCGACATGCTGGCGTTCGAGAATGCCGAGGAGTTCACCAACCTCTGGTGGCTGGATGCCTACTGCTTCGGCCGTTACCCCCAGGCGGCGCTCGCCTATCTGCGGGAGACCGGCGAGGCGCCGGAGATCCTGCCGGGCGATCTCGAGCTCTTGCGCGAAGGCACCCCCGACTACATCGGGGTCAACTACTACTACACCCTGACCTTCACCGACAACCCCCTCGGCGGCCAGACGATGCAGCGCATCAACACCACGGGCAAGAAGGGCACTACGCCCTCCAGCGGCATTCCCGGCCTCTACAAGACGGCCCCCAATCCGCACCTTGAGACCAGCAACTGGGACTGGGCCATCGATCCCACCGGGATGCGCATCGCCCTGCGTCGGCTCTCCTCCCGCTACGCCCTGCCGCTGATGATCACCGAGAACGGCCTGGGGGAGTTCGACAAGCTGGAAGCCGGGGACAGGGTGAACGACGACTACCGTATCGCCTATCTGCACAGCCACCTCAAGGCGTGCCGGGAGGCGATGCAGGACGGGGTCGAGCTGATTGGATATTGCGCCTGGTCCTTCACCGACATCCTGAGCTGGCTCAACGGCTACCAGAAGCGCTACGGCTTTGTCTACGTGGACAGGGACGAGCAGGGAGGGTCTCTTCGTCGCATCAAGAAAGAGAGCTTCCACTGGTACAGCCAGGTCATTGCAAGCGGTGGCAAGACCCTGTAACGGGCCCGGTGCGCCGCACCTCGTCTGCCCAATGCCGGAAGGCCCCCTCATCGGAGGGGGCCTTCCTTGTTTGTGCAGCTGACAACCATGACCGCCTAGATAAACATGCCGCCCGAGGCTTCGATGCGCTGGGCGGTGATCCAGCGGCAGTCATCGGAGAGCAGGGCGGCGATGGCGCCACCGATGTCGTCGGGCTGACCCACCCGGCCAAGGGCGGTCTGGCTCGCGAGAAAGTCGTTGACTCCCTTGTTGTCGCGCACCACGCCGCCGCCAAAATCGGTCTCGATGGCGCCGGGGGCCAGCACGTTGACCGCGATACCCCTGGGGCCCAGCTCCTTGGCCAGATACTGGGTGAGCACCTCGACGCCCCCCTTCATGGCGGCATAGGCGGCATAACCCGGCATGGCGAAGCGGGTGAGACCGGTGGAGAGGTTGAGAATGCGACCGCCGTCTGCCAGGAGGGGCAGGAGCGCCTGGGTCAGGAAGAAGGTCCCCTTGAGGTGGATGTTGAGCAGGGTGTCGAACTGCTGCTCCGTGGTCTGCTCGAAGCTGGCATGAATGCCGATCCCGGCGTTGTTGACCAGGAAGTTGAAATGGGTGCGCTGCCACTCCCGGGCGAGCAGTTGCGTCACCTCCTCTGCAAAGGCCGCGAAGGTGGCGCTCTCTCCCACGTCCAGAGCCAGGGCATGGGCCCGAACGCCGAGGGCGCGGGCCTGGGTCACCACCGCCTCCGCCTCTGCGGCCTGGCTGCGGTAGGTGATGATGAGGTCGACGCCTTTGGCGGCGAGGGCCAGGGCCCCGTGCTTGCCAAGGCCGCGGCTGGCCCCGGTGATGAGGGCGATGGGTCTGGTCATGGTATGACTCCTGTCAGGGTGGCGGACACAGGCTCGATACGAGCCGACCGGATCACTGTATTGTTCCTTTTAAAGTGGATAAATAGCGTGATAATAGAATCACTGTTCCGTTTATCGAGACAATCAGGCCATGGATCAACTGGATGCGATGAGAGCCTTCGTGCGGGTTGCCGAGCTGGAGAGTTTTACCCGCTGCGCCGAGCAGACGGGCATCCCCAAGGCGACCCTCTCTGCCGCCATCCGCCGGCTGGAGGAGCGCATGGGGACCCGGCTCCTGCTGCGTACCACGCGGCGGGTGCAGCTCACCACGGACGGCCAGCTCTGCTATGCCAGATGCCGGGAGCTTTTGGCGGACATGGAGGAGTTTGACGGCCTGTTTCGCCAGGGGGGGCAGATCTCGGGACAACTGCGGGTCGACATGCCAAGCCGGATGGCCCGCCACCTGGTGATCCCGGCCCTGCCGGACTTTCTGGCGCAGCATCCCGCCCTGCAACTGATGCTGAGCAGCACGGACAGGCGGGTGGATCTGGTGCGCGAGGGGTTTGACTGCGTGGTGCGGGTCGGGGCGCTGGAGCCCTCCAGCCTGGTGGCCAGGCCCCTTGGTCACTATCGCCAGATCAACTGTGCCAGCGCAGGCTACCTGGCTCGCCACGGGGTGCCCCGCACCCTTGGGGATCTGGCGGGCCACCGGCTGGTGCACTATGGTCCCGGGTTTGGTGCCGGGCAGGGGCGCAGCGAGCCCGGCTTTGAATACCTGGCGGAAGATGGCCGCCGCGCCCTGCTGCCCATGGCGGGGGCCCTCATGGTCAATGACAGCGAGACCTACCTGGCGGCGGCGCTGGCGGGGCTTGGCATCATCCAGATGCCGCGGGTGGGGGTCGAATCCCTGCTCGCGGGGGGCGAGCTGGTGAGCATCCTGCCCCAGTGGCAGCCGCCGCCGCTCCCCATCCACGCCCTCTATGCCCATCGCCGCCAACTGGCCCCCAGGGTCCAGCTCTTCATCCACTGGCTGGCGGGGTTGCTCGCCGCCCATCTCGGGGGCGCCTCAGAGGCGGCTGCGCCTTGAGCGAAATTCCCTCGGCGAGAGGGCAAACGCCTCACGAAAGAAGCGGGTAAAGCTGCTCTGGCGGGCAAAACCCAGGCGCTCCCCCACTGTCTGCAGGGGGAGGGCGGGATCCTGCAACAGGCGACAGGCCTCCTCCCGGCGCACCCGCTCCAGCAGGCCCGAGAAGTGGCACCCTTCCTCCCGCAGATGGCGGTTGAGGGTCCAGCGGGTCAGTTTGAGGTGCTCGCACACCCCATCGAGCAGAGAGGAGGCCTCGGCGCTCTCTTGCCACAGCTGCTGGCGGATGAGTGCCATCACCCTGTCCCGGTAGCGGCTGCTTGGGCGAAGCTGGGCCATCTGCCGGTCGAGCTCCCCGAGCAGCAGGGGTTGCAGGGGCAGGTTGCACTGCCCGTGGGCGAGATCGAGCAAGGCGGCGGGAAAGCGCAGCTCGAAGGCCGCCCCCTGTTGCAACCGCCCTTCCAGCCAGCCTGCCAGCTCACGCCACAGCCTGGGGCGTACCGGGGTGGGCAGTACCAGCAGCCCCTGGCCCGGGTGGTAGAACTGGAGCAGGGCATAGAGGTGGCAGAGGTTGGCCAGGCTGCTCAGGGCGATGACGTCCGGGTGATCGGACTCCGAGTGGTAGCTGATCCTGGCCTGCCCCTCTTCTTCTTGCAGGCGGATCTCGTCGCTCTCGCCGATAAGGGGGCGGTAGGCGAGGAAGAAGTGCAGGGCCTGGCGAAGGGTGGCGGCGTTGCAGCACAGGCTCGCCAGCGACATGAAGTCGGCAAAGAGGCCGGGGAGCGCGGGGGGCGTCCAGTCGAGGGCCAGATCCACGTGGGGGGCTGCCCCGGCCAGCAGCCGGAAGTGGCGCCCAGTGTCGAGCCGCCCCTGGGGGATCAGCAGCTCTTCGTGAGCGATGCCGCAGGGGTGCAGGAGGGCAGCAGGATCCCGCCCGCGGGCCTGCCAGTGGTTGAGGCAGTGCAGGGCAATCCGGTTGGAGACGGTCTTCACGGCAAAAATCCTTGTCAGCGGTGGCCCACCATCATCGGCCAACGGCGGCGGATTGCCGTGAGCCAGCGCCGCTTTCATGTTTCAGATTTGTAACCAAGGGTAACCCTGCAACCCTTTTCACACTTTTCAATCCTGCTCCCAACCGGCAACTTCCTGCACCCGACGGGCAAGTGAGAGGGGCCGCTTTTGCATAGAGTGGCGACTCCTACACACACAAGGAAGATAACAACAATGAAACACCACTCGCTCTCCCGAACCCGTGTCGCCCTCGCCATCGGGGCCCTGCTGCTGGCAGGGTGCAACGACAACGACTCCACCCCCAAGCCCGAGCAGCCGGTTCTGGGCCACCGCACCGTCACCCTCATCGAGCAGGACGGCCTGCAATTCAAGGATCTCGATGGCAGCGGCACCCTGACCCCCTACGAGGACTGGCGCCTCGGCGCCGCCGAGCGAGCCCGGGATCTGGTGGGCAGGCTCACCCTGGCCCAGAAGGCAGGGCTGATGATGCACGGCACCCTGGTGCTGGACGGGGCAGGGCGGGTGAACCTCGCGGCCATGGACAAGATGCTGCGCGAGGACGGGGTCAACACCTTCATCACCCGCATGGCCGGTGATCCGGCGGCCATCGCTGCGGACAACAACACCCTGCAGGCCCTGCTGGAAGGAGTGGGATTCGGCATCCCCATGACGGTGAGCACGGATCCCCGCAACCACTTCACCCATGATCCCAACGCCACCAGCATCGGTGCCGGGGCCTTCTCCCAGTGGCCCGAGACCCTGGGGCTGGCCGCCATCGGCGATGCTGCCCTGGTGCAGCGCTTTGGCGACATCGCCCGTCAGGAGTACCGGGCCGTCGGCATCCACGAGGCCCTCTCGCCCCAGGCGGATCTCGCGACCGAGCCGCGCTGGGGCCGCATCAACGGCACCTTCGGGGAAGACAACCTGCTCGCCAAGTCCCTGGTCAAGGCCTACATCGAGGGCTTCCAGCAGGGGAGCGAGGGGATAGGCAAGGAGAGCGTGGTCACCGTGGTCAAGCACTTCGCCGGGGCCGGTCCCCAGAAGGACGGGCTGGATGCCCACAACCCCTGGGGCAAGGAGCAGATCTACCCCGGCGGCCAGTTTGCCTACCACCTGGTGCCCTTCGAGGGTGCCTTCGAGGCCAGGGTGGCCGCCGTGATGCCCTATTACGCCATGCCCCTGGGCCTGACCCAGGATGGGCAGCCCGTCGAGGAGGTGGGGTTTGGTTTCAACCGCCAGATCATCACGGATCTGTTGCGGGGCCACTTCAAGTTTGACGGCGTGGTGCTGAGCGACTGGGGCATCGTCAATGACTGTGACAGCCGCTGCGAGCAGGGGCTGACCCAGGATGAAGTCAATGCCGGGGTGAGCCCCTGGACCGTGCCCTTTGGCATGTCCTGGGGCGTGGAGAAGCTCACCAAGGCCGAGCGTTATGCCAAGGCCATCGACGCCGGGGTGGATCAGTTCGGTGGCGTGGAAGATCCGGCACCCCTGCTGGCGGCGGTGCAGAGCGGTCTGGTGACCGAGGCGGCCATCACCACTTCGGCCGAGCGGATCCTGGCCCAGAAGTTTGCCCTCGGGCTCTTCGAGAATCCCTATGTGGATGCCGAGGCCGCGGTGGCTCTGGTGGGCAAGACCGAGTTCCAGCAGGAGGCCCAGGCCGCCCAGGCGGCGTCTCACGTGCTGCTGAAGAACGAGGGGGCCCTGCTGCCGCTGAAGGCGGACGGCAAGCGGGTCTATCTGCACAATGTCAACGCCGAGGTGGCCAGGGCCAACGGCTATACGGTGGTGACGAACCTGGCCGACGCGGAGCTTGCCATCGTGCGGGTCAACGCACCGGGTGAGCAGGATCCCCGCTTCCCGTTTGGCAGCATCCACTTCGGTCAGCTCGGCTTTGCCAGCAATGATCAGGTGGTGCAGGAGACGGCCCACGAAGGGGTCTACCGCGGCGCGGATGACTATGCCGCCATCCAGGCCATCGAGCAGGCCGGGGTGCCCCTGGTGCTCTCCGTCTATCTGGACAGGCCCGCCATCCTGACCGAGGTGGCCCCGGCGGCCCGGGTGCTGCTGGCCAACTTCGGCGCCCTGGATCAGGCCCTGTTCGATGTCATGAGCGGCACCCAGAAGGCACGCGGCAAGCTTCCCTTCGAGCTGCCCTCGAGCTGGCAGGCGGTGCTGGCCCAGTCCCCGGACGTGGCCAAGGACTCACAAAGCCCGCTCTATCCCTACGGGGCCGGTCTGGCCTATTGACGGACAGGGATGTTCTGTCTCTCATCAAGGCGCCTTCGGGCGCCTTTTCCATTGCCCTCATCGACAATCCCGGTTTGGCGCAAGGGGTTGGCTTGGGCATAATGGCGCCCCGGCAACGGGTGCGGTGGCCAGCGCGGCAGGCACCCGGTCACAGTGCACAGGAGATGAGATGAAATTTATCGGAGCCCACGTCAGTGCGGCGGGCGGGGTGGAAAACACCATCGCCCGGGCCAAAGCCATCGGGGCCAACGCCTTCGCCCTGTTTACCAAGAACCAGCGCCAGTGGCAGGCGGCGCCCCTCTCCGAGGCCAGTATTCGCGCCTTCAAGGCCGCCTGCGAGAAGGAGGGCTTTCGTCCCGAGCAGATCCTGCCCCACGACAGCTACCTCATCAACCTGGGTCATCCCGACCCCGACGCCCTCGCCAAGTCCCGGGATGCGTTTCTGGACGAGATGAAGCGCTGCGAGCAACTGGGGTTGTGCTACCTGAACTTCCACCCGGGCAGCCATCTCAAGCAGATCCCCGAGGCGGTGAGCCTCAAGCTCGTGAGCGAGTCCATCAACTGGGCGCTGGAGCGCAGCGAAGGGGTGACGGCGGTGATCGAGAATACCGCCGGCCAGGGCACCAACCTCGGCTGGTCGTTCGAGCATCTGGCCACCCTCATCGACGGAGTAGAGGGCAAGAGTCGGGTCGGCGTCTGCTTTGACACCTGCCACGCCTTCGCCGCCGGTTACGATCTGCGTACCCCCGAGGGGTGCGAGGCGGTGTTTGCCGACTTCGACCGCATCGTGGGGTTCCAGTACCTCAAGGGGATGCATATCAACGGCGCCAAGTGTACCTTCGGTAGTCGGGTCGACCGTCACCACAGCCTGCGGGAGGGCAACCTCGGCGAGGCGGTGTTCCACCACATCATGAACGACGACCGTTTCGACGGCATCCCGCTTATCCTCGAGACCATCGACGAGTCCATCTGGGGCGAGGAGATAAGCTGGCTGCGCAGCCTGGCCGGGAGCCCGCGCCCGGCGTGATGCCGGGGTCCACCATTGGGGAGCAAGGAGAGACGATGCACGACGAGACAAGGGCGCCCCTGCGCTTTGGCATTGCCGGGGCGGGGGCCATCGCCCGGCGTTTTTGCCGCGATGTGAACGGGCACGCCAGGGGAGCCGAGGTGGTGGCCATCGCCGCCCGGGACCAGGGACGGGCGGACGAGTTCGCCCGGGATCTGGGGCTGCCCCACGCCTATGGCAGCTATGAGGCCCTGGCCGCCAGCCCCGAGGTGGAGGCCGTCTATGTGGCGGTCATCCACCCGGAGCACGCGGGCCTGGTGAGGCAGATGCTGCTGGCGGGCAAGCACGTACTGGTGGAGAAACCGGCGGTGACCCGGGTGGCGGATTGGGACGCCCTGGTGGCGCTCGCCCACGCACGGGGCCTGCTGCTGCTCGAGGCCATGAAGGTGATGTGCTTTCCCGCCATGCGCGCCCTGTTGCAGCGCCTGCCCCTGCTGCCGCCGCCGCGCGAGCTGCGGGCGGCGTTCGGTTCGGCCCAGCCCAGGGTGGGCAAGCTGTTCGATCCGGCGCTGGATGGCGGCGCTGCCTGGGACGTGGGGGTCTATCCCCTCTGGCTCCATGCCGCCCTCTGCCATCGGCTGGGGCTGGGCTGCCCCGCCCCCGAGGTGACGCTGACGCGGGCTCCGGGGGAGGTGGATCTCGCCGCCAGCTTCACGTTCGATGAGCCGTTTCGGGCCGAGCTCGAGGCCTCCATCATCGAGGATCTCGAGCGGGAAGCGTCCTTGTCCGGGGAGGGGTGGCGCCTGGTCATCGAGGGCAAGTGGTGGAATCCCCAGCACATTCGCTGGCAAGGGGGGCCTGCTCCCGTCATCTGGCCGGCGGACATCTACCTGCCGGTGGAGGGGGGCGGCATGCAGCACGAGGCGGATCACTTCGCCGATTGCCTGCGCCACCGGCTGCTGGACTCCCCCCGGGTGCCCCAGGCCGTGACCCGGCAGGTGCTTGGCTGGATTGAAGGGGGACTCGCCGGCTGAGGCCGGGGGAAGGGCGGAGGGCCGAAGGGCTCATCGGCTGAACGACAAGGGCGCCAACGGCGCCCTTGTCGTATCCGAAGGGCTTCTCACGCCAGGGTCTGGGCGCGGCAGAAGGCCAGGAAGCGGCGCAGGGCGGCGGAGTGGAACTTCTGCTTGTGCCAGACGAGGGAGAGCTGGCGTGGGAAGCGGCGACTCGGGGTGAGGGCCACCAGGCGCCCCTGTGCCAGTCGGTCCGCCACCGCGAGGCGGGAGATGAAGGAGATGCCGAGCCCCTTCTCCACCGCCAGCATCACCGCCTCCAGGGTATTGAGCTCTATCCCCGCCTGCCAGCGGGGCAGGTGAGGCTGGAGCTGCTGCTCGAACTGCTCGCGGCTGCCGGATTGCGCCTCGCGCAGCACCCAGGTTTCCCCGGCGAGCCGGCGCAGGGGCAGCTCGAGCTGATCCGCCAGGGGGTGACCGGGGGCGGCGATGATGAGCATCTCGTCCTCCAGCCAGGGTTCGCTCACCAGGTCCGGGTGGTGGTTCTCCCCCTCGATGAGGGCGAGATCCAGCTCGAAGTGGGCGAGGGCATGGCACAGGAGGTGGGTGTTGGCGATGGTGACCCTGGGGGCGGCCCCCAGCTCCTGGGCCCCCTCCGCCAGCAGGGCGGGCAGCAGGTAGTTGCCGATGGTCTGGCTGGCCCCGAGGTGCAGCTGGCCGCTCGGCTCGGCATCGGGGCTGAAGAGCTGCTCTATCTCCTGCATCCGGGTCAGCAGCTCCTCGGCGGCCGGTTGCAGCAGGCGCCCCTCGCTGTTGAGCTGAAGCCTCGGGTGCACCCGGTCGAACAGGGGCGTGGCGAGCTGGCGCTCCAGCTCCTGCAGCGACTGGGAGACGGCCCCCTTGCTCAGGCAGAGTTCATTGGCGGCGCCCCCCAGGTTGCCGTGGCGGGCGATGGTGGCAAACACCTTGAGTTGTTGCAGGGTGAGCTTCATATCGTTTGATTTTCCTAAACGCTAAGTTCAATTCATTTAGATATCGTAAACGATAGACCCCCTTTATCCTATGCCCATCGTCATCATCAAGAGGGTATTCGCCATGATCGCAAGAACCCGCCGCTCCCTGGCCGCCGCCCCGACCCCCATGGCCGGTCTGGCTCTGGGGATCGCCAGCCTCGGCTGGTGCTGGGAAAATGCCGGTCAGTTCGATGGCCGTCTGCAACTGCTGGGGGCCGCCATCGCCGCCGTGCTGCTCCTCGTCCTGACCTTCAAGTTTCTGATCCACCCGCGCCTGCTGTGGCAGGATCTCGCCCATCCCGTGGTGGGCAGCGTGGTGCCCACCTACGCCATGGGGACCATGGTGGTCTCCAAGGCGGTCGGCCTGCTCGCCCCGACCCTGGGGCAGGGGCTCTGGCTGTTTGCGGTCATCATCCACCTCGTCTTCCTCGCCACTTTCGTCTGGCACAGGGCCAGAGCGTTCGAAATCCATCACATGGTGCCGAGCTGGTTCGTGCCGCCGGTGGGGATCATCGTGGCTGACGTGGCCTACCCGGGCGGTCCCTTCGCATCCCTGGCCACCGGCCTGCTCTGGTTCGGCATGGCCTGCTACGGCCTGATGCTGCCGCTGATGCTCTATCGCCTCATCTTCAGCCACGAGGTGCCGGATGCCGCCAAGCCCACCATCGCCATCCTGGCCGCCCCGGCGAGCCTGTCGCTGGCCGGCTACCTCACCGTGAGCCAGGATCCCTCCCTGCTGCTGGTGGCGGTGCTGCTCGGGATCGCCGTGCTGATGACCGGCATCATCTACCTGGCCTTCATCAAGCTGCTGCGCCTGCCGTTCTCGCCGGGTTACGCCGCTTTCACCTTCCCCCTGGTGATCGGGGCCACCGCCCTGTTCAAGGTGAGTCACCTGCTGTCGCAGTGGCCACAGGCGGCCCGCTATGCCGAGCAGCTCCATCAGCTGGCCTATCTGGAGCTGGGGGTGGCCACCCTGGTGGTGGGTTACGTGGCCCTGCGTTACCTGATGTTCTTCCTGCCGGCGGTGCAGGATGACCTGCCGGGGCAGCCCGCACGCCGCTAGGCACAAGGTTTTCATCCCCCCTCGTCATCGACCCCGCCCGTGCGGGGTCTGCCGTTCGTGATGCAGTGACACAGAGGGGAATCAAATGAAGCAGATTAATTTTGTCAATCCGTGAAGTGGCTTAAATAGTTGCCCATACAGGCGACATTCAGTTGGCGTTAACTGGTAATACCTGTCACGATGCGCGCCACTTTATCTTCCCATTGTTTTGTCGTGCCCCATGTCCTCATCTGATCCCGTGTTTGACGCCCGATTCCAGCCTCGTCTGCTGCACCCCCGTTACTGGTTGAGCTGGCTCGCCCTCGGCGCCATCGGTGTGCTCGCCTTCGTTCCCCCGCGCTGGCGGGATCGCCTGGCCGATGCTCTGACGCCCCTGGTATGCGCCATTTCGAAGAAGCAGATCTACATCGCCAGGACCAACCTCGCCATCTGCTTCAAGGAGAAGAGCGAGGCCGAGCGGGAGGCCATCCTGATGACTTCCATCCGGGTCGGCCTCAAGAGCCTGCTGGGCTTTGGCGAGTTCACCTGGCGCAGCCCCGCCCACGTGATGGGGCGGATCCAGGTCAGCGGCTGGGAACATATCGAGGCGGAGCAGGCCGCTGGCCGACCGGTGATCCTGGTGGTGCCCCACAGCTGGCCCATCGATGCGGCGGGCTACTACTTCGCCCAGCGGGGCCTGCCCATGTGCACCATGATGAAGAGCGCCCGCAACCCGGTGTTCGACTGGCACATCAACGGCGCGCGGGCCCGGCACGGCTGCCGCGTCTATGAGCGCAGCGCCGGCATCAAGCCGGTGATCAAGGCGGTGAAATCCGGTCTGAGCTTCTTCTATCTGCCGGATCAGGATCACGGCAGGGAGGCGAGCCTGTTCGCCCCCTTCTTCAATCACCCCAAGGCGACGTTGCCGGCCCTGCCACGGCTGGTGAAGCTGACCGGTGCCCGGGCCCTGCCGGTGCTGGCCTGCTATGACGAGCAGGCGCACGGCTACCGGTTGGAGGTCGAGGCTCCCTACGCCGACTACCCGAGCGGGGATCTGATGGCGGATACCTGCCGCATGAACGACAGCGTGGAGCGCCAGCTCTGCCGCCACCCCGGCCAGTACATGTGGTTCCTCAAGATCTTCGACACCCGTGAGGATCAGGTGGGGCCGGATGGCCTCTACGAAGAGGGGATCCGGCGCATCCGCCGGGGCCTTGCTCCTCACCCCTGAGCCTTGCGCTCACCCGGTGCAAAAATGTGGCCCCAAGCGGGCCACTTTTTATTTCTAACTTGTCTGATCAGTGACTTGGCGCGGGGGCGCTGTGCAGGGCAGGGTAGAAAAAGCTGTCAGGATCACTAAAATGACGGTCTGTTTTGATGATTCGATGGCGACCATGTCCGCACAAGATCCGGTGTTTGATACCTCTTTTCATCCGCGCCTGCTGCACCCCCGTCTGTGGGGCAGCTGGCTGGCCGTCGCCCTGCTCTCCCTGCTGGCCTGGGTGCCGGCAAGGGCACGGGACAAGCTGGCCGACTACCTGGCCCCCCTGCTGCTGCGCGTCTCCAGGAAGCAGGCCTACATCGCCGACACCAACCTCAAGATCTGCTTCCCCCATCTCGACGAGGCGGGCCGTCAGGCCCTGCTGCTGAAATCCATCCGGGTGGGGCTTAAGACCTTCCTGGGCTTTGGCGAGCTGACCTGGCGCAGCCCCGACTTCCTCAAGGGGCGCGTCAAGGTGAGCGGCTGGGAGCACGTGGAGGCGGAGCGGGCAGCCGGTCGCCCCATGATCTTCGTGGTGCCCCACACCTGGGCGGTGGACATGATTGGCCGCTACTTCCCCCTGCAGGGGATCAAGATGTGCACCATGATGAAAAGCCCCAAGGATGCGGTGTTCGACTGGTACATCAACCGCGAGCGCAGCAAGGGCGGGCGTATCTACGAGCGCAGCGTCGGCATCAAGCCCGCCATCAAGGCCCTGCGCAGCGGCGACAGCTTCTTCTACCTGCCGGATCAGGATCACGGCCGGGAGGCGAGCCTCTTCGTGCCCTTCTTCAACCACCCCAAGGCGACCCTGCCGGCCCTGCCCAAGCTGGTGAAGCTGACCGGTGCCCGCGCCGTGCCCATTCTGGCCTGCTACGACGAGGATCAGGGGTGCTACCGGCTGGAGATCGAGGCGCCGTTCGACCCTTATCCCACCGCGGATCTGGTGGCGGACGTCAACCAGATGAACCGCATGGTGGAGCAGCAGCTTGGCCGCTTCCCCGAGCAGTACATGTGGTTTCTCAAGATCTTCGAAACCCAGGAGCACGATCAGGGCGAGGACGGTCTCTACGAGGCGGGGATCCGCCGCATCCGCCAGGGGCTGCCACCGGAACCTTGATCGACACGGCCCCCTTGCGGGCCGTTTCTGACAGGGGTGGCAGGCCACCAGCAAACAGGTGCAAACAAGGTGCAAATAGGGTAAAAGGGCGGTCATGAAAATTCCAAATCGAATCCAACCTCTGGTTGATGACGGCCTGGTGGACGATGTCATCAGCCGGCTGATGAGCGGCAAAGAGGCCGACGTCTATGTGGTGCGCTGCGGCGACGAGATCCGCTGCGCCAAGGTCTACAAAGAGGCGTCAAAGCGCAGCTTCAAGCAGGCCGTGGTCTATCAGGAAGGGCGGCGAGTGCGCAGCAGCCGCGATGCCCGCGCCATGGAGAAGGGCTCCAAGTACGGTCGCAAGCAGCACGAAGAGGTGTGGCAGAACACCGAGGTGGATGCCCTGTTCAAGCTGGCGGCGGCCGGGGTGCGGGTGCCCAGGCCCTATGTCTGCCTCGATGGCGTGCTGCTGATGGAGCTCATCACCGACGCCGACGGCAACGTCGCTCCCCGTCTCAACGACGTGGCCCTGACCCGTGAGCAGGCTCTGGCGGATCATGGCAAGGTGATCCGCTACGTGGTGCGCATGCTCTGCGCCGGCCTCATTCACGGGGATCTCTCGGAGTTCAACGTGCTGGTGGACGAAGAGGGGCCCGTCATCATCGACCTGCCCCAGGTGGTGGATGCCGCCGCCAACAACCAGGCCAGGGCCATGCTGGAGCGGGATGTCGACAACATGCGCAACTACTACGGCATGTATGCCCCTGAGCTGCTCAAGACCCGGTATGCCCGGGAGATGTGGTCCTTGTTCGAGGATGGCAAGCTGGGCCCCGAGACCGAGCTCACCGGCCTGTTCGAAGAGAGCCGGGAGGCCATCGATCTGGATGGCGTGCTGCACGAGATAGAGAGTGCCCAGGAAGAGGCCATGGCCCGCCGGGCCAGGTTGCAGGCGGAGCAGGAAGAGGGGTCCTGACGGGCCTTCATTCCAATCAACAAGAGCGCCATGGGCGCTCTTTTGTTTTTGGACCCTGGCTCAGAGCCCGGTCAGGGGCGGCGCCTTGAGACGGGGCCCCTGGTAACCCGTCACCTCGCCAAAGCGCGGATGACCGCTCTCCCAGTCGGCGGCGGCGGTGCGAATGGCCTCCTTGTCGACGTTCACGAAGTTCCACCAGATCTGCAGCGGTCTGGGCAGGGGCTCGCCGCCGATGAGCAGCAGCCGGGCGCCCGGGCGCAGGGTCAGCGCCACCTCCCGGTTGCCGGGGGGCAGGTAGAGCAGCTGCTCCGGGGCCAGGACCTCCCCTGCGACGATGGTCTCCCCCGCGAGGGGAAAGAGGCCGTGCTCGAAGGCGGGATCCAGGGGGAGGGTGATCTCGCCTCCCTCGGGGGCGTGCAGATCCAGCCCCAGAATCGGGGAGAAGTGCAGAGTGGGGGCGCGCCGGCCGCCGTGCTCGCCGATGAGCAGAGTGAGGGTGATCTCCCCTTGCTGCCAGCAGGGAAGAGTCGGGTAGTGATCGAAGCGGGGCGGGGTATGCTGATCCGCCTCGGGCAGGGCTATCCAGAGCTGGGCGGCGTGCAGATCGGGCTGGTTCGGGACAGACTCCTCGGTGTGGGCGATGCCCCGTCCTGCGGTCATCAGGTTCACCTGGCCCGGACGGATCACCTGCTTGCTGCCCAGGCTGTCCCGGTGGAGGATCTCCCCCTCCAGCATCCATGTGAAGGTCTGCAGGGCGATGTGGGGGTGGGGCCCCACATCCATGCCGGGGGCGCCGGGGGCAAAGCGGGTCGGGCCGATATGATCGAGAAAACACCAGGGCCCGATGGTGCGCCGCTCCTTGACCGGGATGGCGCGAGCCACCGGGATGCCGCCCACATCGGTGAGGCGGGAGGCAATGCGTTGCCACTGTTGTGTCATGGGGTGCTCCTTGTCGAGGAAAGGGTTGGCGCACGCGCGAGCAGGCCGCAGCGTCTGCCGGGGGACGGACATGCCGTCTCGCCCGGTGCCGGTGGGTGATACCGAGGCTACTATGCCCCAATCCGGCGCCGGATGGCAAAGACGGGGCACAGCGCCTGCCCTGAGGGCCTAGCCCGGCAATTGCAGCCGGGTACTGTATGAACGTACAATAGTCCCATCCCACTCTTGAGCCCGACCACCTGCATGACCGACATCCAGCCCCTCCCTCCCGTGACCCCGCCGCTCGACGGCTTCATCCTGACCCGCCATGGTCGGGATGTGCAGGGGCGTACCGAGATCGTGATGTGGCTCTGGAGCGCACAGGGACCGGTACGGGTGGTGGTGCCGGGGCAGGAGCCGGTCTTCTTCCTGCCGGAACGCCACCTGGAGGAGGCGGCAGAGCTCTTCAAGGGGGCCGGGGTGAGGGGGCGTTTTCGCCGCCTGCCCATGCACACCTTCGAGGGGAGCCGGGTGGTGGGCTGCTACTTTGCCACCCTGAGCGCCTTTCACCGCGCCATCGAGCTGCTGCTCATCCGCGGATTGGAGCACTTCGAGGCAGATATCCGCCTGCCCGAGCGCTTTCTCATGGAGCGCTTCATCACCGCCGGGATGCGCTTTGACGGCAAGGCGAGGCGCAAGGGGGGCAGGCAGGGTTACTGGGAGGTAAACGAGGCGCGTTGTGCGCCGCAGGCGGTGACGCCGACCCTCTCCTGGGTCTCCCTGGACGTGGAGTGCGCCATGGATGGCACCCTCTTCTCGGTGGGGCTCCATAGTGAAGAGGACGCGCGGGTCATCATGATTGGTGCCCCGGAGCCGGACTCGCAGGACTGGGAGACCCCCGTCGAGTGGGTGGCGGACGAGCCTGCCCTGCTCGCTGCCCTGGAGGGCTGGTTCAGCCTGCACGATCCCGATCTCGTCATCGGCTGGAACGTGGTGAATTTCGACTTTCGCCTGCTGCTGCGCCGCGCCGAACTCCACAAGCGGCGGCTGCGGCTCGGGCGCGGGCGGGAGCTCTGCTTCTGGCGCTCGTCCCGAAACGACCCCCAGAGCGGCAACGTCATCATCCCGGGGCGCATGGTGCTGGACGGCATCGATACCCTCAAGAGCGCCACCTGGCAGTTCCCGAGCTACAGCCTGGATGCGGTGGCGAGCGAGCTGCTCGGGCGGGGCAAGGACATAGAGGACGTGGCCAACCGGGGGGAGAAGATCACCGAGCTGTTCCACTCCGACAAGGAGGCGCTGGCCCGCTACAACCTGGAAGATTGCAGGCTGGTGTGGGAGATCTTCGATTTCTGCCACCTCATCCCCTTCGCCATCGAGCGCGCCTCCCTCACCGGTCTTGAGCTCGACCGGGTTGGGGGGTCGGTGGCGGCGTTCACCAACCTCTATCTGCCACGGCTGCACCGCGGTGGCTATGTGGCGCCCAACCTGCCGGCTGATGGTGGGCTCGCCAGCCCCGGCGGCTATGTGATGGACTCCAAGCCGGGGCTCTATCGCCACGTGCTGGTGCTCGACTTCAAGAGCCTCTATCCCAGCATCATCCGCACCTTCTGCATCGACCCCATGGGGCTGGTGGAGGGGCTCAAACACCCGGATAACGCCATTCCAGGCTTTCGCGGCGCCCTGTTCTCCCGAACCCGTCACTTCCTGCCGGATCTCATCGCCACCCTCTGGGCGGCGCGGGATCGGGCCAAGGCCGCCAGTAACAAGGCCCTCTCCCAGGCCATCAAGATCATCATGAACTCCTTCTACGGGGTGCTGGGGTCGGGGGGCTGCCGCTTCTACGACCCGAGGCTCGCCTCCTCCATCACCTTGCGGGGCCACGGCATCATGCAGCAGACCCGGGAGTGGATAGAGGCAGAAGGGTTCGAGGTGATCTATGGGGATACCGACTCCACCTTCGTGCACCTGGGGAGCGATATCCGTCTCGAACAAGCGGACGAGATTGGCCAGCGACTGGCGAAGATGATCAACGACAACTGGGCCGCGCTGATCAGGCGGGAGTTCGACCTGCCGAGCCATCTGGAGATCCAGTACGAAACCCACTACCGCCGATTCCTGATGCCCACCATTCGCGGGCTGGAGAAGGGGAGCAAGAAACGCTATGCGGGACTGGTGGGCGAAGGGGAAGGGGAGCATCTGGTGTTCAAGGGGCTGGAGACGGTGCGCACCGACTGGACCCCCCTTGCCAAGGCATTCCAGACCCGGCTCTACGAAATGGTGTTCCACGACCAGGATCCCAGCAGCTATGTGCGCACCATGGTGGACGAGACCCGGGCGGGCCGTCACGACGATCTGCTCATCTACCGCAAGCGGCTGCGCCAGAAACTCGAGGAGTATCAGAAGAACGTGCCACCCCATGTGCGGGCGGCGCGCCTGGCGGATGAGGAGAATCTGCGCCGCGGCCTGCCCCAGCGCTATCAGCACAGGGGCACCATCGCCTACCTGATGACCCTGAACGGCCCCGAGCCTTTGGAGTACCGGCGCAGCGCCGTCGACTACGAGCACTACATTGACAAGCAGCTCAGGCCCATCGCCGACGCCATCCTTCCCTTCGTGGGGGAGTCGTTCGAGCGGATCTGCGGCCAGCAGCTCGATCTCTTCTGACAACGCGAGGTAAACGCGGCGGCCATGGCACGACAATGGCGGCCCGCGTGCCAGAGGGGACAGGAGGCAGATGACGGGGGAGAGCGGGTGTCAGATCCGAGCAATGCAAAAAGCCCGCTATCAAGCGGGCTTTTCAAATCTGGTGCGTCCTAGTGGATTCGAACCACCGACCCCCACCATGTCAAGGTGATGCTCTAACCAGCTGAGCTAAGGACGC